>NZ_BONQ01000163.1 GCF_016862795.1 Dactylosporangium siamense
CCCGCACCGCAGGTCCGCCTCGGTCCGGTGCGCGGCCGGTGCCGGGCTGGAGGCCGGTCATGCGGCGACCTCGACCGGCGCGTGCGGCAGCCGGGCCGACACGGCGAACCCACCACCGTCGCGGGGGCCGGCCGTGAAGTCGCCGCCGTGCGACGCGACCCGCTCCCGCATCCCGATCAGTCCGTGGCCGGTGCCTGGCGCGCGGGCGGACCGGCGGCCGTCGTCGGTGACGGCGACCCGCACGTCGGCGGGTCCGATCGTGACCGTCACGCGGCACGTGGCGGGCGCGGCGTGTTTCACCACGTTGGTCAACGATTCCTGGACGATGCGGTACACCGCCAGACCCACCGACTCCGGCACCGCCTCCCGCGGCACCGGTCCGCCCACCTCCAGGTGCACGTCCACCTCCCCGTAGGACGACTGACCGGCGAGCGCTTCCAGGTCGGCGAGGCCCGGCGCCGGTGCGTACGGCGTGTCGTCGCGCAGCATGCCCAGCGCCCGCCGCATCTCCAGCAGCGCGCCGCGCCCGGTCGCCTCGATCACCCGCAGCGCGTCGCGGGCCTCCTGCGGGCTCGCCTCGGCGACGTGGTTGCCGACGGCGGCCTTCACCACTATGAGGCTCATCGTGTGGGCGACGATGTCGTGCAGCTCCCGGGCGATCCGTAACCGCTCCTCGGCGACCGCCTGCCGGGTCGACTGCTCGCTCTGCCGCGCGGCGAGGGCCCGCCGCTCACGGACCGTCCAGCCGATCAGCCAGCCGGGCACGGTCATGAGCATCCCGTACGCCACGGCGCCGGTCGCGGACCACAGATCCCCGCCGGTCACGGCGAGTGCGGACACGACCGCGGCCAGGCAGCCGACCGCGGTGGGCAGCGACCATCGCAGCGGGGTCGCGACCGCCAGACTGTAGAAGGCAAGCGCGAGCGACACCGACGGCCCGGCGGCCGCATAGTTGGGGATCACGCCGGTGGCCAGCGCGGCCGTGGCGGCGAGGCTGACCGTGACCGCGACCCCAACGGGGAAGCGGCGCCGCACCGCGACCGGCAGCCCGATGACCGCACCGGTCAGCACCGACACCCACACCGGCTCGACGACGCTGCCGTCCAGTGGTGACTCCAGCGCCGCGTAGGCGCACAGCGCCGCACCGGCCACGAGGGCGAGGACGGCGTCGACCGCGTAGAGGTCCACCGGTCGGAGCCGTCGGGTCAGCAGCAGTTCGGTCACGCGGTCGACGGTAGTCGCAGGTCCGGTGGCACCGCGTCCTACTTGGGTCGGCCACGTCGGGTCATCCTTGAGAACGACGAAATGGGTTCGGGGCGCTGGACGTACACCTCAAGGAGGACCCAAGCGAGCGACCTGGGTCTGACGCGCCCGGCCCGCGACCAGGAGCAGTGTCTGGGGTCATGACGACACCGACGGTGCTTCTCGACGACGTGCGGGCCGTGTACGGCGCCGGCACACGCCAAGTGACAGCCCTCGCGGGGGTGACGGTCGGGTTCGACCGGGGGACGTTCACGGCGGTGATGGGGCCGTCCGGGTCCGGCAAGTCGACGCTGCTGCACTGCGCGGCGGGTCTGGACCGACCCGCCGCGGGCACGGTAACGGTCGACGGCACCCGCCTCGACGACCTGGACGAGGACGCGCTGACCCGGCTGCGACGCGACCGGATCGGCTTCGTGTTCCAGGCGTTCAACCTGGTCTCCACGCTCACCGCCGCGCAGAACGTGGCGCTGCCGCAGCGACTGGCGGGGCGGCGGCCGGCGGACGACGACGTGGCGGCGGCGCTCACCGCGGTCGGTCTCGGCGACCGGGCCGACCACCGGCCGAGCGAGCTGTCCGGCGGCGAGCAGCAGCGGGTCGCGCTCGCCCGGGCACTGATCAGCCGGCCGGCTGTCGTGTTCGCCGACGAGCCGACCGGCGCCCTGGACAGCTCCACGTCCCGGCAGGTGCTGGGGCTGCTGCGGGCCCTCGTCGACGAGCACGCGCAGACGGTGGTGATGGTGACGCACGACCCGGTCGCCGCGGCCTGGGCGGACCGGGTGGTGATCCTCGCCGACGGCCGCATCGTCGACGAGCTCGACGGTGCGATCACCGCCGAGACCGTCGCCGCGCGGACCGCCGCGGTCGAGGCCGGCGTCGTGGGGCCGTCGTGCTGAGCGCGCGGCGCCGCGGTCCAGGCCGGGGTCGTGGAGCCGTCGTGCCTGGCGCGTGGCGCCGCGATCCCGGCCGGGCCCGCGCCGGCGGTTCGCTCGTGCGGACGGTGCGGCGGTTCACGGGTGCGTTCGTCGCCGTCGCGGTCGGGATCGCGCTGGTCACCGCGGCCACGTTGCTGTTCGCGTCGGGACGGCCGCTCGTGCCCGACCGGCTGGTGGACGCCGCCGTCATCGTCCGCAGCCCGGCGGCGACGTCGCCGGCCGATCCGTTCACCGCGCCGGTGCCGTGGTCGTCGGACGCGGCGACGGCCCTTGCCGGGCGGCTCTCCGCGCTGCCCGGGGTGGCGGCCGCGGTGCCGGACCGCAGGTTCTACGCGCAGGCGGTCGTCGGCGGCCGTCCGTACACCGCAGACGGGGACCGGCAGGACGCCCGCGAGGGGCACGGCTGGTCCAGCGCCCGGCTCGGCGGGCTGCGCCTGACCTCGGGTGCCGCACCGGCCCGCGCCGGTGAGGTCGTCGTCGACCGTCGGCTCGGGCTGTCGCCCGGCGACCCGGTCACGTTGCTGACCGCTGCGGGGCCTACGCCGTACACGGTGAGCGGGACCGTCGACGCGCCCGGCTTCCACGTGTCGGACGACGTCGCCGCGGCCCTCGCCCCGGGTGTCGAGATGATCGGTCTGGTGCTGCATCCGGGCGCGGACCGGGCCGCCGTCGCCGCCGCGGCCCAGGCGGTCACCGGCACCGCCGGCCGGATCCTGACCGGCGCCGACCGGGCGGCGCTGGAGCCGCGCGACGACGCCCGCACCCGCTGGATCGGCATGCAGGTGCTGACCGCCGTCGCGGCCCTCGCGGGGTTCGTCACCGTGTTCGTGGTCGCGTCGACGTACGCCTTCGCGGTCGCTCAGCGGCGACGCGAGTTCGGGCTGCTGCGCGCGGTCGGCGCCACCCCGCGCCAGATCCGACGGCTGGTGCAGGGCGAGGCCCTGACGGTCGGCGCCGCCGGCGCGGTCGTCGGGCTGCTGGTGGGTGCGGCCTGCGCGACGCCGCTGGGCTGGGCGCTCGTCGATGCCGGGTTCGAGCCGGCGACGTTCACGGTGCGGTTCGTGCTGTGGCCGATCCTCGTGGCGCTCACCGCCGGTCCGTTCGTCGCGCTGCTCGGGGCGTGGTCGGCGGCGCGCCGCGCGGCCCGGGTGCGTCCCGTCGAGGCGTTGCGGGAGGCCGCGGTCGAGCAGCGGCCGATGGGGCGGGCCCGCTGGATCACCGGCCTGCTGCTGGTCGCGGCCGGCACCGCGCTCGCCGTGGGAACGGCGACGTCGGGCAGCGCGCAGGACTCGGCGACGTTCGCGATGTACAGCGCCATGGCCCTCGTCACCGGTGTCACGGTCCTCGCGCCCGCGGTCGTCCGCCCGCTGGCCCTGCTGCGCTCGCCGTTGCCGTCGCGGGGCGGCGCGATCGGCATGCTGGTGCGGGGCAGCGCGCTGACCGCCGCGCGGCGCACCGCCTCGACGGCCGCGCCGGTGCTGTTGACGGTCGCGTTCGCGGTGCTGGTGTCGGGCATGGTCCGCACGTCGACCGGGGCCTACGCGGCGGGCCGGTCCGCGCGGGTCGACGCCGGCTGGGTCGTCGCCCCGGACCGGGCACCGGGCCTGTCCGACGCGGCGGCCGCGGCTGTGCCGGGCGGTGCGGCGATCCTGCCGACGACGGTGTTCACGCCCGCGACGTCCGGGGGCAAACCGCGGGCGCGGGTCGCGATCGGCGTGGAGCCGGCCGCGTTGGTCGCGGTGAACCGGCGCCTGCAGGTGCTGAGCGGCGCCGTCACCGACCTGCGTGGCGAGGGCACCGTCGTGCTGACCCGCTCCGAGGCCACGGCCGCGGCCGCGTCGACGGCAGCGCCCAAGGAGGCTGCCGCGGCAACGACAGCGCCGACGGCGCCGGCCGCGACGGCGCCTGAGGGGACAGCAGCGGTGGAGGGGTCCGGCGGCGGGGGGTCGGCGGGATATCCCGCGGTGTACGTGGTGACGTTCGCCGACGGGACGACGGTGCCGCTGCGGGTCGTCGCTGTGATCGCCGACGGGTCGGTGCCCGGGGACATGGTCCTGCCGCGTGCCACCGTCCGGGCCCATGACCCGTCGGCGCTGACGTCGGCGGTGTTCGTCCGCGACCGCGTCGAGGCGCCGGCCGGATCGGGTGCCCGGGTCGTCGACGTCGGCACGTGGGCGGCGGAGCAGGACGCGGCGGAGGACCGGCTGGTCTGGCTGTTCACGGTGCTGCTGATCGCGGTGTCCGCCGGATACGGGGCGATCGCGGTCGCCAACACGCTGCTCATGGCTGCCGTGGGCCGGGCCGTGGACCTGCGAGCGGTGCGGCTGGCCGGGGCGACCCGCAGGCAGGTGCTGCGGCTCGTGACCGCCGAGTCGGCGCTCGTCGTGCTGATCGGAGCTGTGCTCGGTGGCGGCGTCGCCCTCGGGGCGCTGCTGAGCATCCGGGCGGGGCTCAGCGAGCAGGTCGGCGCGCCGGTCGACCTGGTCGTGCCGTGGGAGGTCGTGAGCGGGGTGGTGACGCTGTGCCTGCTGCTCGCGATCGTGGCGAGCGCCGTGCCGACGATGCGGCAGCTACGCTCCGGCCCGGTCCACGAATTGGGCTGACGCCGGGTCCGCAACCGGGGCCGGGTCCGCACGGGCAGAGCAGCACGCGTCGGCACGGCACGGGC
>NZ_BONQ01000164.1 GCF_016862795.1 Dactylosporangium siamense
CGGCACGGCACGGGTCGGCACGGCACGGGTCGGCACGGCACGGGTCGGCACGGCACGGGTCGGCGCGGGTCGGCTCGGGTCGGCTCGGGTCGGGTCGGCTCGGGTCGGCTCGGGTCGGCTACACGTAGTACGCCAACCCCTGAGCGGCTGACTGTCCACTTCGGAACCGCAGGAACCGGAAGAACCGCAGGAACCGATCCGGTTGGGTCCCGTTGCCCGGCGGTGTGCCTGCGTCGCCGGGCAACGGCGGCGGCGCGCGTTTGGCGGAAAGGGCCGGGTGTTCGGTGGATCTCGGATCGGACCGGCGCGGCTACGGTCTGAGCCATGGGTGGCAAGCAGGTAGCGGTCAGTGATCTTCCGGCTGACTGGCCCCGGCGTTCCCGGTTCGCCGGCATCTCGTCGCGGGCGTACGAGCACCCGGCCGACCGTGCCGCGCTCGTCGCGATGCGGAAGGTGCCCGGCGCGGACGTCGCCGTCAAGAAGGTCCGCAGCGTGCTGTCCGACCGGATGCTGCGCATGGAGCAGCTCGGCTCCGCTGTGTGCACCAGTGAACGGCAGTTCTCGCGGGTCCATGCGATGCTGCGGGACGCCGCCGATGTGCTCGACCTCGACAGCGTGCCGGAGTTGTACATCCGGCAGCGTCCGGAGGTCAACGCGGCCGCCGTCGGCGTGGGCGAACCGTTCATCGTGCTCGACACCGGGCTCCTCGACGTGATGGAGCCGGACGAGCTGCGGTTCATCATCGGCCACGAGCTGGGCCACGTGATGAGCGGACACGTCCTGTACAAGACGATCGCCCGGTACCTGATCACGATCGGCACCATGGCGGCGGGTGTGCCGCTCAGCGGGCTCGCCATGCAGGCGATCCACGCCGCGCTGCTGGAATGGTCCCGCAAGGCCGAGCTGTCCAGCGACCGCGCCGGGCTGCTCGTGTCCCAGGACCCCGCGATCTGCCTGCGCGCGCTGATGAAGCTCGCCGGCGGCAGGTACGCCGGCGAGATGGACCTCGAGGAGTTCCTCCGCCAGGCCGACGAGTACAGCCAGATCACTGACGTCCGGGACCACGTCGCCAGGTACCTGGTGGCGCACGATCTGACGCATCCGATGACGGCGGTGCGGGCCGGTGAACTCAACCGGTGGGCGCTCGGACCGGACTACGCCATGCTGATCGCCGGGATCTTCCCGCTGCGCCGCCACGACTCGGCCACGTCGATGCGGCAGGAGGTCCGGGAGACCGCGAGCCACTACGGGGTGCGGCTCAAGGAGCAGACCGACCGGCTCGGCTCGTCGGTGCGCAGGCGGATCAGCGGCAACCGGCAGCTGGAGCTGGAGCAGGGCGACCCGGAGCCGAGCCCCGGAACCCCGGCGGGCGAGACGCCGTAGGCACCGTCGGCCGGGAAGCCGTACGCATCGGCGGTGCCCGATCGGGTGACGCCCGGAGACTCGCGAGGGATGACGGGGCCGGGGGTGGCGTTGGAGGATGGTCGGGACCGGTCGCGACGCGAGGTGGGGAACGAGTTGACGACGCTGTTGTTCGTGCACGGCACCGGTGTGCGGGAGCCCGCCTACGGGGTGACGTTCCGCCGGTTCGCCGAGCGGATCGCCCGGATCCGGCCGGACGCCGTCGTCGCCGAGTGCTACTGGGGTGAGCTGCACGGGTCGCGGCTGCACGCGGGTGGGGTGACCATCCCGGCCGGCACGTCCAGTCGCGGGCCGGACGGGCCCGGCGGCGCTGAGGACGAGGACGTCGAGGTCGCGCTGTGGGGCGTGCTGGAGCGGGACCCGCTGTTCGAGCTGCGGCTGGCGGCCACCGACAGCCAGAGCGCCGACGACGACGAGGAGCTGCCGCCCCACGCGCTGCCGGCGGGTCAGGTCTTCGCCGCCGCGGCGCTGCGGCTGCCGGCGAACCCGGCCGTCGCCGAAGCGGCCGCGGCGGCGCACCTCGACGATGTGCTGCTCGACGCGATCCAGTCCGTCGTGCGCTCCGACGAGGCCGGCGAGGCGCTGCGGCACGCCGACGCGCTCGGCGGTGAGCTGCGCGGGGCGCTCGCCCGGGCCGTCGTCGCGGAGTCGCTGCTGTGCGCGGACGAGGAGCTCGGCGGCACCGCGCCCGTCGACGGCCGGCGGCGGGACGCGCTGGTGACGGCGATCGTCGCCGGGCTCGGCGGCTCCGACCGGGGCGTCGGCGGGGCGCTCGGCCGGTTCGGCGCCAACCTGGCGTTGAAGCTCGGCGTGACCCGGCCCGTGGAGCGGCGGCGGGTCGCGATCACCGAGGCGTCGGCGCCGGCCGCCGGTGACGTGATGCTGTACCTCGCCCGGGGCGGCGGCATCCGCGACTTCATCGCCGAGCAGGTGGCGGCCGTCGAGTCCGGTCCCGTGGTCCTGGTCGCGCACAGTCTCGGCGGGATCGCCGGTCTGGAGCTGCTCATCAGCCAGTCGCTGCCGCAGGTGGAGCTGCTGGTGACGGTCGGCTCGCAGGCGCCGTACCTGTACGAGCTCAACGCGCTGCCGACGCTGCCGTACAACACCGGACTGCCGGGCTCCGTGCCGCGGTGGGTCAACGTCTACGACCGGCGGGACCTGCTGTCGTTCACGGGGGAAGGCGTGTTCCCCGGCCGGGTCGAGGACCGGGTGGTGGACAACCGCGCGCCGTTCCCCCGCTCGCACAGCGCCTACTTCACCGCGGACCCGTTCTACGCGGTGCTGGACGAGGTCCTGCCGTGACGTTGCCGGCACGGACCAGCGCGGTCGTCGTGGGCGTGGAGGAGTACGCGATCGGCAGCCGCTGGGGGCTGGACGGCCCGGCGTCCGACGCGTGCCGGTTCGTCGAGTGGCTGCTGGCGCGGGGCGTGCCGGCGGAGCGCATCACCGCGCTCGTCTCGCCGCTGCCGGGCAACGCCGACGCGGTCGCCCAGCGGCTCGCCGGGGTGTCACCCGGGAGCGGCTCGACGCGTGGATGCGGCCGGTCGCTGACCGAGGACGAGCAGGAGGAGCTGCAGGCCCTTGATCTGGAGCCGCTCCGAAGGGCTACAGACGGCCGCGGAGCGGGCCGCCGCGGTGATGCTCCAGGTGCTGCCGTATCTGGTCGAGCCCAACCCGGTCAGTGGGCGAGCTGGTCGGCGAGGTCGTCCAGGTCGCGGATCGGCACGTCGCCGGGCAGGCCCCGCAGTGCCGCGACCCGCATCCCGGCCGCGTGGCCGGCGTCGATGCCGGGCTGGGCGTCCTCCACCACGAGGCAGTCCTTCGGGTCGACGCCGAGCAGGGCCGCCCCGGCCAGGTAGGGCGCCGGGTCGGGTTTGCCCCGCGGGGTGTCCTCGACCGTGACGAGGTGGCCGGTTGGCAGGCCGGCGGCGGCGAGGCGGACCGTGGCGAGGCGGCGGTCGGCGCTGGTCACCACCGCCCACGGCAGTCCCAGCTCGTCCAGCGTCCGCAGCAGCCGCGCCGCGCCGGGGGTGGCGACGACGTCGGACAGGTCGTCGTACTGCAACTCGAGGTTGCGTTGTGCGGCCACGGCGACGGCGGCGTCGGACAGGTCCGGGCGGACCACGCGGATCGTCGTGGCGGCCGGGTTGCCGTGGAAGAGGGTGGCGTCGACCGAGACGCCGTGCTCGGCGGCCCAGCGGTGCCAGGCGCGCTCGACGGCGGCGTCGGAGTCGACGAGGGTGCCGTCCATGTCGAGCAGCACGGCCTTCACGGGGATCATGCCGGACTCTCCTCAGGTCGCCGGTAGCGGGCCTTCATGACCGCGAGGGTGATCAGGGCCGCGCCGGTCGCCGCGTTGGTGAGCACGATCGGCAGGTCGCCCTGACTGGCGCCATACACCACCCAGAGCAGGACGCCGGCGGCCAGGGCCAGCAGATACACCCACGAGATGTCGCCGACGGACCTGGTCCGCCACGACCGGACGAGTTGGGGGAGCCAGCATCCCGTCGTGAGGATTCCGGCCAGCACGCCGAGCACCGACATGGCCGCCTCCTTTAAACTCGTCCAGCGAGGATATTATACGCACATGGACCATCGCGCGGAGACGCAGCGGGCGCAGGGGGCGCTGGCGATGTTGCGGTGCGCGCACCGGTTCCCCGGGATCACCCGGGCCGAGGCGGCGGCGCGGCTGGGGCTCAGCAGCGGCTCGGCGGCCGACATCATGAGCCGGCTGCGGCAGGCGCGGCTGCTCGCGGAGGCGCCGGCCCCGCAGACCGGTGGCCGCGGCCGGCCGACGACGGCGCTGGTCCCCCACCCCGAGGGCCCGCTCGTCGCCGTGGTCGACATCAGCCACGCGACCTGGACGGTGACGACCGCGGCGATCGGTGGCACGCTCGCCCCAGCGGCCGCCCACCGGCACCTGGGGTTGCCCGCCGAGACGGTGCTGCCGTCGGTGCGCGACGCGCTCGCCGCCCTGCACGGCCCCCGCCTTCGCGCGGTCGCAGTGGCGATCCCCGGCACCGTGCACGGCCACACCCTGGTCGAGGCGACGAACCTGCGCTGGCGCGGGGTGGACCTGCGCGCCCTGACCGACCTGCCGCTCGCCGTCGGCAACGACGCGTCACTGGCCGGGGTCGCCGAGGCGCTGCGCGGGGCGGCCCGCGACGCGAGCGTGGCGCTGCACCTGACGGTCGAGGTCGGCGTCGGCGGGGTGCTCATCGTCGACGGCCGGCCCGTCCTCGGCGCGTCCGGCGCCGGCGGCGAGTTCGGCCACCTGCCGTTCGGCGATCCCGCCCGGCACTGCCCGTGCGGGGCGTGGGGCTGCTGGGATCTGGAGGTCGACGGCCGGGCGATGGCCCGGCACGCGGGCCGGCGCGCCCCGGCGGATCCCAGGGCGTATGCGGAGCGGACCATCGCCGCCGCCCGGTCCGGGGACCCGGACGCGGTCGCCGCCTGCCGGGCCACCGCGACGGCCCTCGGGCGCGGGATCGGGGCCCTGCTCAACGCCGTCGACCCGGCCGTGGTCACCCTCGGCGGCCTGGGCGCCGACCTGCTGTCCGTGGCCGCCCCGGCCCTGCACGCGGGGGTCCGCCGCGGCGCGATGGCGTGGCGGCGCGACGACCTGCCGCCGGTGCTGCCGGCCGCGCTCGGCTCCACCGGCCCGGCGATCGGCGCCGCGGAGAGCGCCATGGCCCTCGTCCTGACCGAGCAGACCGTCAAGGTCTGACGGGCCAGGCCGCCGAGCGCGACGCCGAGCGGCAGCCCCAGAGAACACACCGCCCTGAGGCGATCTCAGGGAAAGCCCTGACTCCTCGGCTGGCACCTCTGGTGCTAGCGTTTCACGTGTAAGAAAATTCTTACACGTGAAGGAGCATCATGACAGCGAGTCCGCCCACCGGCGACGACCTGGTCGAGATGCTGGCGGCCCTCTCCAACCCGCTGCGACTGCGCATCGTCGCGAAGCTTGCCGGCGGCCGTGACTACGTGAGCCGACTCGCCCGGGAGATCGGCGTCAGCCGTCCCCTGCTGCACATGCACCTCCAACGGCTCGAGGCCGCCGGCCTGATCGTCGGCAGCCTGGAGCTCTCCGAGGACGGCAAGGCGATGAAGTACTACGAAGTCGCGGACTTCGACCTGCACCTGACCGCCGCGACCCTCGCCGCGGCGGCCGAATCCCTCACGGACCCCGACCAGGGTCCCACCCGCAAGGAGCGGTCCTGATGTATCTGAGCGCGGAAGAAGTGATCACCTGGCCGGAGAGCGTGGCCTTCCTCGGGCTGCTGCTGGCCGTGCTGTTCCTGTTCGGCTTCAGCGTCGCCAGCTGGCTGGAGTACCGCAAACTCAAGGTCACCGGCATCCAGCAGGAGGACCTGCGCCAGCTGGTCAGCCGCTACGAGAAGCTGGCGGAGAGCTCGATGGACGCCCAGCAGCGCATCGCCACCGACGTGGCGGACCTGCGCACCCGCACCGCGTCGATCGAGACCATCCTGCGGACCGTCGAATGAGGCGCGCGGTCGCGGTCCTCGGGCTGTGGCTCGTCGCCGGGTTCCTGCTGCTCCCCCTGGCCGGGAAGCTCGACGAGGTCACCTCGACCGACCCGGCGCTGGTCCTGCCCAAGAGCGCCGAGGTGACCCGGGAGCTGCTGCGGGAGCGCGAGGCGTTCCCCGGCACGGACGCGCCGGAGGCGGTGGTCGTCTACGTCCGCGACGGCGGGATCACCGACGCCGACCGGGCCGCGGTGGAGGCCGACCGGGCCGCGTTCGAGGCGGCCGGGCACGTGGTCGGGCCGATGACGGCGAGCCGGGACGGGCAGGCGCTGCTGCTGTCGTTCCCGGTCCCCGGCAAGGAGTCCGTGCCGCAGGTCAAGGCGGTGCTCGCGGACTCGCCGGCCGGGCTGCGCACCGCGGTCACCGGCGAGGCCGGCGCGCTGGCCGACATGGACGAGATCGGTGAGGGCGTCGACACCACGCTGTTCCTGGCGGCGGCCGGGATCGTGGCGGTGCTGTTGCTGCTGACGTACCGCAGCCCGGTGCTGTGGATCATCCCGCTGCTGTCGGCGGTCGCGGCCAGCCAGTTCACCACCGCCATCGTCTACCTCATGGGCCGGCACCTGGACGTGACGGTGACCCCGGACATCACGACGATGATGACGGTGCTGGTCTTCGGCGCCGGCACCGACTACGCGCTGCTGCTCATCGCCCGCTACCGGGAGGAGCTGCACCGCCACGAGGACCGCACGGCGGCGATGGCGGTCGCGGTGCGCAGGTCGTTCCCAGCGATCCTGGCCTCGGCGGCGACGGTGACGATCGGGGTGCTGTGCCTGCTGGCCGCGCAGATGAACGACATGCGCGGCTTCGGCCCGATCGCCGCGAGCGGCATCATCGTGTCCCTCGCGGTGATGACGACGCTGCTGCCGGCGCTGCTGGTGCTGCTGGGCCGCTGGGTGTTCTGGCCGTTCGTGCCCCGCTTCGGCGCCGCCGTGGTGGCCCGCCGCACCGGCTGGCACCGGGTCGCGGACCTCGTCGGCCGCCGCCCGCGGATGCTGTGGACCGCCACCGCGGTCGTGCTCGTCCTGCTCGGGCTGGGCGTGTCCGGGCTGCGGCTGGGGCAGAGCACGGCGCAGATGTACACCGACGAGGTCGGCTCCGTCGTCGGCCAGCAGCTCATCGAGCGGCACTACTCCGGCGGCGCCTCGTCCCCGGCGGTCATCGTCGCGGCGGCGGACGGCGTGGACGGCGTGGTGGCGGCGGCGAAGGGCGTCGACGGGGTGGCGGACGCGACCGCGACGGGCCGCTCCGCGGACGGCCGCTGGGTGCGCATCGCCGCGACGCTCACCGACCCGCCGGACTCCGACGCGGCGGAGGCGACCATCGACCGGCTGCGGGCGGCGGTGCACGCGGTCCCCGGCGCGGACGCTCTCGTGGGCGGCCAGACCGCGACCCTCGTCGACGTCGGCCGGGCCTCGGAGCGCGACAACCTGGTCGTCATGCCGCTCATCCTGCTGGTGGTGTTCGTCGTGCTGGTCCTGCTGCTGCGGGCCCTGGTGGCACCGCTGCTGCTGGCCGCCAGCGTGGCGGTCTCCTACGTCGCGGCGATGGGCCTGTCCGGCCTGATCTTCACCGCGATCGGGCATCCGCACATCGTGCAGGGGATGCCGCTGTACGCCTGGCTGTTCCTGGTCACCCTCGGCGTCGACTACACGATCTTCCTGATGACCCGGGCGCGGGAGGAGGTGGCGACCCGCGGCAACCGCGACGGGATGCTCACCGCGCTCACCACCACCGGCGGCGTGATCACCAGCGCCGGTCTGGTCCTGGCGGGGACGTTCGGCGTGCTGGTGGTCCTGCCGTTCGTCGCGGCGATCCAGATGGGCGTGATCGTCGCGGTCGGGGTGCTGCTGGACACGTTCGTCGTGCGGACGCTGCTGGTGCCGGCCCTGGCGATCGACGTCGGACCGCGGCTGTGGTGGCCGGGCCGGCCGATCCCCCAGCCGGCCGCGCCACCACCCACCCGGGTGACGGCCGACCTGGCCGGCTGAGGACCGTGTCGCGGTGCCGGACCCCCGGTGCCGCGACGCGGCCGTTGCCCCACCCGACTGTTGCGCCACCCGACCGTTGCGCCACCCGACCGCTGCGCCACCCGACCGCTGCGCCACCCGACCGCTGCGCCACCCGACCGCTGCGCTATCCGACTGCCAGGAACGGCAGACCGGCGTAGCCCAGCGCCTCGAGGTACAGGTCCTCGGCCGACCCGAGCTCCGGCAGCTGCCCGTTGAGCTCCAGGTTCACCATCCCGTGCGAGACCGCCCACAGGTGCAGCGCGACGCGTCGCGGGTCGCCGCCGCCGAACACGCCGGCGGCCTGGCAGCGCGCGACCGCGTCGACGAGCGGCTGATACGTGGCGTCCGCCGCCTCCCGGTCCGCGCCCGACGGCTGGAACTGCGGGACGGTCCGGCCGAACATCAGCCCGTAGAGATGCGGGCTGGACAGGGCCGCCCGCCGGTACGCCAGGCCCAGCTCGATCAGGTCGGCGAGGGGCTCCGCGGTCGCCGGCACGGCGGCGAGGGCGGCGCCGAGGCGGCGGAACCCCTCCCGGTGCATGGCCGCGAGCAGGCCCTCCTTGTCGCCGAAGAGCGTGTAGACCGGCATCGTCGAGACCCCCGCGGCGGCGGCGACCTTGCGCAGCGACAGCCCGGCCGGCCCGTGCTCGACCAGCAGCCGGGCCGCCTCGTCGACCAGCCGGGCCTCATTGACGTGCGCCATGGCGCCGACTATAACAATGTTATGAGCAATAACAGTGTTATTGGCGTGCTGATCCCCCTGCACGCGGGCGGCGCCACCGTCGCCCTGCTCCTGGGCGCCTGGAACCTGCGCCGCAACCCCAAGGGCGACCGCCCGCACCGGCTCGTCGGCCAGGTCTGGGTCGTCGCCATGTACTGGACGATCATCAGCTCCTTCTTCATCAAGGAGCTGCGGCCCGGCCACTTCAGCTGGATCCACGGCCTGTCGATCTTCACGTTCGTGACGCTGTCGATCGGTCTGTGGGCCGCCGTCACCCACCGGGCCCAGCTGCACCGGCGCTTCATGACCGGCTCCTACTTCGGCCTGCTCGGCGCGTTCGTGGGCGCCGTCGCGGTCCCGGTCCGCCACATCCCGCAGTGGCTGGTGCACGAGCCACTGCGGCTCGCCCTCGGCGCCGCCGCCTGCCTGCTCGTCGCGGCCGCCGTCGTCACGCTCAGCCGCCGCCGCGCGGCGGGAAAACCCCCGACCCCCACGAAGACCCGGGACGTGGCGGGAAAACCCCCGACCCCCACGAAGACCCGGGACGTGGCGGGAAAACCGCCGGCCCCCGCGAAGACCTGACACCCGGCGGGAACCCCGCCGGCCGCGAAGACACGGCACACACAAGGCACCACGCAACGTCGCGACGCCGCTACGATGGCGCCCGTGCGGAAGTGGGGCATTGCATTGACGATCGCCGCGGTCTGCGTGGCCGGCGTGCTCATCGCCGTGAACCGGGTGACGGCCGCTCTCGACGGCGACGAGCAGGACTGCCTGCGCCAGTTGCAACTGGACGAGGCCGCGGTGCGCACCGGTCGCGACTGGACCTCCGAGGACATCCCCGGCGTCGGGGACTACGTCGACATCCACTGGCAGGCCGAGGCGCTCGGCAACCCGTGCTCGCCGGCGCCCGGCCCGACCGACTGGGTGTATGAGGGCGTCCTGCGGCTGCGGGACACCGACACCCCCGCCTTCGCCGCCTGGCCGGCCGCCCCGCCCGGCCTGCCACCCGTCCGGGACGCGCTGCAGGCGTTCGTCCCCGCCGGCGTGAAGTGGCGGCACGACGGGCAGTTCCCGCAACGCGTCCAGAAACACAACGTCGACCTGTACGTCGACCCCGACCTCGCCGTGGCCTGGTTCACCATCAGGGACTGAGGCGGCCGGAGGCCCCGCCGGGCAGCACACCGGCGCCGCACGGCCTAGGTTGGATCACATGACCGAGACGATGCTGCACGTCAACGGGGTCGAGCTGTGTGTCGAGACGTTCGGTGACCCGGCCGGCCCGGCGGTCCTGCTCATCGACGGCGCCGCCGCGTCGATGCTCTGGTGGGACGCCGGCCTCTGCCGCCAGATCGCGGCCGGCGGCCGGTTCGTGATCCGCTACGACCAGCGCGACACCGGCCGCTCCACCGCCTACCCGCCCGGCAGGCCCGGCTACTCCAACGGCGACCTGGCCCGCGACGCGGTCGGCATCCTCGACGCGCTCGACATCCAGCAGGCCCACGTCGTGTGCCGGTCGATGTCCGGCGGGCTCGGCCTCATCCTCGGCGTCGATCACCCGGCGCGGGTGGCGACACTCACCTTCGTGAGCACCTCGACCGGCGGCGACGGGCTGCCACCGTCCACAGTGGAGCATCTGGAGCCGACCGGTGACGCGGTCGCCGACACCGTCGCGGCGGTGCGTGCCTACGCCGGCGGTTCCCCGTATTTCGACGAGGCCGCCACCCGGGACCTGGCGCAACGCGACGCGGACCGGGCCCGGGACATCACCACCGCGGCGAACCACTACGCGATGCGGTTCGACCCGCCGGTCAACGGGGACTTCGCGGACCTGAAGGTGCCGGCGCTGGTCGTGCACGGGGATCTGGATCCGCTCCTGCCACTGCCGCACGGGCAGGCGGTCCGCGACGCGATCCCCGGGGCCCGGCTGGTGGTGCTGCCCGGCGCCGGGCACGACCTGCCGCCGCAGCTGTGGGACACGTTCACCACCGAACTGCTGCGACACACCGGGAACCGGCCCGCCGCCACCGGCGTCTGACCAATCATGACGGACGATGGACGCAGGCGCTGGCCGGTGGTGGCCGCGGCGGGGATCGGCACGTTGGCAGCGTTGGTGGCGGTGGTGCTGGTGGTGAACCGCCCGGCGGACACCCCCGAAGAGGCGCCACCACCGGTCGCGACCGGCGCGGTGGACCAGGCGGCGCTGGTCGTCGACGACGGTGACACGGTCGAGGCGAGCGGCCAGGTCCTCGTCACCCCCGGCAAACCGGCCCGGTTCTGCGCGCCAGCCCCGGTCCCGGCGATCGGCCGCCCGCCCGGCGAGAAGCCGACCTGCGCGGTCGGCGTGGACGTCACCGGCGTCGACCCGGCGAAGCTGACCGAGGCGAGCGTCGTCAACGGCGTCACCGTCGGACGGGCGAAGCTCACCGGTGTGTGGAACGCCGGCACGCTGCGGGTGACCAAGCAGAGCGCCCCGGCCAACCGGGCCGAGCCGATGCTGGCGGACGAAGGGGTGCCGTGCCCGGCACCACAAGGCGGCTGGAAACGCGACGGCGGTGACCCCGACCGCAACACCCTGCACCGGTACATCTACGACCAGCACCCGGACCGGTTCCGCCCGATGCGGGTCGGCTGGCCCGAGGGTTTCCCGACCGGCGCCACCGACGGCCCGCAGCCGCCGCAGGTGCTGGTGGTCGAGGTGGTCTCCGGCGACGCCGCCGCGGAGGACCGGCAGCTGCGCAAGCTGTTCGACGGCAACCTGTGCGTGATCGCCGCGCCCGGCAAGCCCAGCATCGCCCGCCAGCAGCAGTTGCGCGACCAGGTGAGCGCCGGCATCACCCCGCTGATGAACGACCCCGCCAACGGCGTCTACACCATGAGCGGCGACGACCTGTTCACCGTCGAGTTCGTGGTGCTCACCCCCGCGCTGTACGAGAAGTTCCGCGCCATCGGCCTGGACCTGCTGCACCTGGAGCCGTGGCTGCGGCCTACCGTGGAGCGATGAGCGACAGCAGCCTCGAGATCCTCGGCCGGCGCAAGCAGGCCAGTTTCACCACGTTTCGCAAGGACGGCCGGCCCGTCGCGACCGCCGTGTGGCTCGCGATCGACGACGGGCAGGTCGTGATCGTCACCGAGCCCGGCTCCGGGAAGGTGAAACGCCTGCGCAACAGCGGCCGGGTGCTGCTCGCCCCGAGCGACATCCGCGGGCGGGTGCCGGCCGGGGCACCGTCGTTCGAGGGGACCGCCCGCCTCGTCGAGGACCCCGAGGGCATCGCCCGGATCCGCGCGGCGATCGCCCGCCGATACGTGTCGGCCCGCATCGGGTACCTGATCAACCGGCTGCTGCGCCGCCCCCAGGAGAGCATCGGCGTCATCGTCACCCTGTAGGACGGCACTCAGCGCAGCGTGGACGGGGGGCCGAAGCGGACCGGGACGCCGGGTGAGAACAGCACGCTTGCCGGTGGCCCGGCCGGGGCCGGCAGGCCCGCCGCAGTGACCAGGGTGTCGTCGAGGTCGAGCAGCTCGGCGCGGTGCAGCGGCCACCGCGGGTGCTCGTTCGGCAGGTGCAGGGTGCGGCCCCACGCGCGGGTGTGCAGCCCCCAGCGGGCGGTGACGAAGTGCTCGATCGGGGTCGGCTCGGCGATCGGCGGGCCGACCCGCACGGCCATGGCGTTCACCGCCGGGCGGGGACCCGGCCAGCGACGGCGGCTGGTGTACCGCACCACGTCGCCGTCCTTCTCCAGCCGCATCCGCGCCCACTTGTACGGCAGCCGCAGCGACGCGTGCGCGGTGAGCACCGGCACCAGCCGTTCGGCCTCCAGCGACAGGAACACCACGGCGCGGCGGCCGGCGGGGTCGACGCTGTACAGCCGCACGTTGGTCTCGCAGAACGTGCCGAGGTACGGCAGGCCCGGGCCGTTGAACAGGCCGAGGCGCACCATCCGGAACCCGATCAGGCCCACGTAGGTGACCCCGTCGAGGGTGTCGGGGACGGTGCCGGCCGGCAGGAACGGCGCGACGGCCTGCGGCGGCACCGCCCAGTGCAGGAACGCCAGGTCGTGCCAGCGTTGCACGAGCACCGAGCGGCGCACCGGCCGCGGCGACTCCGGGGTGACGTCCTCGACCCGCATGGCACCATGATGCGGCACGGACCCCGGTGGGCCCGTGCCGCACCGGTGCCGCATCGGTGCCGCTCAGTCCAGCCGGATCACGGTGCGGGTCCAGCGCAGGCCGTCGGCCGACCGGTACAGCGCGCCCGCGTCGAACGCCAGATACGCTCCCGCCGCGGCGACGACGACCCGCACGTTGCTCTGTTGCAGCAGCTCCGCGCCCAGGCCGGGTTGGCTCGCCGGATGGTAGCTGTTGCCCCCGTCGCTGCTGGTGTACCAGCGGTCCGGCGGGTCGTCGGTGCCCAGCACGACGTGACTGCCGTCGGCGGCGACGTAGGAGTCCCCGCCGATGTAGTACCGCCGCGGCAGCGTCTGGGTGGGGTGCACCCGCTGCCAGGTATTCCCGGCGTCGCCGGTGCGGAAGACCAGCGCCTGGACCCCGGCCGTCGCGGCGCCCTTCGGGTCCGCCGCCGTCATGATCGTGTAGCCGTTGACGCCGTCGGTGCTGGCCGCCCCCATGAACCTGAGCATGTCCAGGTCCGCGTCGCCGGTCTCGGTGGCGGTGAACACGTGTGTCGACCAGGTGCGGCCGCGGTCGCGGCTGACGGCCACCGCCGGCCGTTGCCCGCCACGGTCCCGACCGGTGACCCAGAACCCACCCGCGACGGGCACGTCGACCGGCTCGTCGAGGAACAGGTCGGGCGGCCCGGCCAGCGGCGCCGAGCGGGCGTTGACCGGGTCGACCGCGATCAGGGTGCAGGGATCGTTGATGCCCCGCGGGGAGGCGCACTGCAGCCAGCCGCCGGCGGCGACCTCCGCCACCGCGCCCCCGCCCGCGCGGACCTCGGCCCAGCTGCGGCCGCCGTCCCGGCTGACCCACGGCACGTGCAGCGGCAACGGGCCTTCGGTGCCCGTCTCCACCATCCGCAGCAGCGATCCGGGGGCGGGCGCGGACAGGTCACCGGTGAGGTTGCGCGTCCGCACCGTCCAGCTGCGCCCGCCGTCGTCGGAGCCGACCAGGTCGAGCGTGCAGCCGCCGCCGCAGTTGCCGACCTCGGCGTACAGGTGCTCGGCGTCCGCGGCCGCGACCGCGAAGATCCGGCCGTCGCCGCGTGGGGCCTGCATCGGCGTCGCCGGTGGCAGTCCGAGCGCACCCGCGGCGAGGCTGACGGCGAGCGCGCCGGCCACGACCCCGCCGCCCACCCACGCCGCCACGCGCCGGTGCCGCCGCCGGAACGCCGCGGCGTACACCGCGTCGGCGGACAGCCGGCTGGGTGGCGCGGCGGCGGCGATCTCGTCCAACTGTTCCCGCATCTGGTTCATCGCAGCCCCTCCATCATCGTCAGCTCGCCGTCGGCCTCGAGCAGCTCCCGCAGCTTCGCCAGCCCACGCGCGGTCTGGCTCTTCACCGTCCCCTGCGAACACCCCAGCGCCGCCGCGGTCGCCGCGACGTCCAGGTCCTGGTAGTACCGGCACACCAGCGCCGCGCGCTGCCGCGGTGGCAGCCGGCGCAACGCGGCCGCGAACGCCATCCGCCGCGGCGCCCCCTCGGACGCGCCCGGGTGGCCGAACACGTCGGGTGGCTCCGCGACGCTGCGTTCCCGCCGCCGCCACACCCGGCGCACGTCGGCGAGGTATGCCCGCACCAGGCAGGTCCGCACGTACCCGTCCAGGGCCTCCCGGTCCCGGACCTTCCGCCAGCTCACCGCGAGGCGCATGAACGCCGTCTGGGCCAGGTCGTCGGCCCAGTGCCAGTCGCCGCACAGCAGGTACGCGGTCCGGCGCACCGCGTCCCGGCGCGCCGTGAAGTACTCGCGGAACTGGCGCTGCTCTTCGGTCTCTCCGCTCGGCATCGCACCTCCTCGCCCACTAGGTGCGCGCCGGCGGCCCGTTCGGTTGCACGGCAGCCTGCATAATAGAGAGCCTTCACTGGATCGGGGGAAGCTCGTGACGCGCGCGGATCCGGACCGGTCGGTGGCGATCCTCATCGGCACCACCAACCACACCCAGCAGCCGCCGTTCCCGTTGCCGGACCTGCCCGCGGTCCGCAACAACGTCACCCAGCTGTTCAACGTCCTGACCGCGCCGCCCGTCGACCTGGTCGACCCGTCGCGGTGCCGGCAGCTGCTGGACCAGCCGGACCCGAGCACCGCCGGGCTCGCGCTGCGCAAGCACTGCGCCGCCGCCGAGGACGTCCTGCTCGTGTACTACGCCGGGCACGGCCTGGTCGACGACGACGGCGAGCTGTACCTGGCGCTGCCCGGCACCGACAGCCGGCCGGACCAGCTCGACCTCACCGCGATCCCGTTCGCCCGGATCCGCACCGAGATGCACCGCAGCCCCGCCCGCACGAAGATCCTGATCCTCGACTGCTGCTACGCCGGACGGGCGATCAACACGATGTCGACGGCCGAGGCGGAGACCACCGTGGCCGACAGCACCGAGATCGACGGCGCGTTCACCCTCACCGCCACGTCACGCAACCACACCGCCAGCGCCCCCGCCGGGGAGCCCTTCACCGCGTTCACCGGCGAGCTGCTGAGCCTGCTGCAGCACGGCCCACCCGACGACGCCGACCTGACCCTCGCGGAGCTGTTCCGCCACCTCAAGCGAGCCCTGCGCAGCAAGGGACTGCCGCTGCCGCAGCAACGCAACACCGACCGCGCCGCCGACCTGATCCTGCGCCCCGCCGCGGGGAAACCCGCACCGGCCGCCGGGACCGCCGCCGGAACCGTTTCGGAGGCCGCTGCGCACCTGCCGCCCGCGACGTACCAGCCGGTCATCGACACGCTGTCCAAGCCGCGGACCGTCTGGCACCCGCTGTTCCGGCAGCTCCTCGCACCGCACTGGCGCCGCCTGCCGGCACCGCTCGGCGCGCTCGCCGCCACCTTCGCCGCCACCGTCCTGTGGTGGCAGGTCTCGTGGCACGACGTCCCCGTGCCGCGCTGGATCCCGCTGCAGGCGGTCCTGCTCTGCTTCGCCGCGAGCGTGCCGGCGCTCGCGCTGCTGCTGACGGTCCCGGATCTCGTGCGGGGCCACCACGCCGGCGTACCCACGCGTGACGTGCGGATCAAACGGTCGTTCGCGATCACGGTCTGGGTCATGTGCGTGGTCGCCGTCGTCTGGGCCTTCTGGATCGAGCCGGCGCTGACCGGGACCGGGATCTCCACGTGGATCGTCGCGGCGCTGCCGCTCGCGGGAGCCGTCGCCGCCCTCGCGGGGAACTCGGCGCTGGGCGACCTGCGGGCGCGCCGGGCCGCGCCGGCCGCCGCCGCACCCGACAGCTGGCGGTCGCCGGCCGCGGCCGGGGTCGCGGTCGGGCTCCTCACCGGCGGCATCGGGCGCCTCGGGTTCGCGACCTTCGCCCTGGCCTGCCTCACGTTCTGGGTCTTCGGCCGCCTGCTGGGCGTGCGGGTCGCCGACTGCTTCCGGACCTACGCGGCCCTGCGCCGGCCGCTGACGCTGAAGTTCAGCCGCGACGGCATGGCGATCCGCCGGCCCGCACACGACCGGTTCATCCGCTGGCACGACCTGGACCGGGTCTTCGTCGCCGGCAACATCCTCGCGATCGCCTTCAAACGCGACTACCCGGAGTCGGCCAAACCGCAGGAGCTGCCGTTCTCCCTGGCGCTGAACGGTTTCCGGGTCGCCGACATCCGTCACTTCCCGCACAGCCGGCAGGACGTCCTGCAGAGCCTGTCGCACTTCGCCGGCGCGACCATGCACCCGACCGAGCTGTCATTCGACGACTTCACTGACCTTTGAGCCGGTGCCGGAACTCCGCGAGCGCGGACTGGACCACCCCGTGCAGCCGTTCGAGCTCGTCCTGGGTCGGTTCGCGGCGCAGGTGCACGTCGATCTTGAAGTCTCCGTCGGCGATCGTCACGTCGAAGCGCTCCAGCAGGTCCTGCGGCAGCCTGCGCACGACGAACTCGCGGAACGCCTCCGCGACCACCCGCGGGGTGTCCCCGCAGCCGCAGGTGCGGCCCTCCTGCACCGCGCCGAGGTGGCCGCGCCCGGCGATCGCGTCCGGGTGCACCGGTGCCAGTGCCGCCAGCGCGTCCTGCAGTGCCTTGGCCGCCTCCGGCAGCCGCGACTGGTGCTGCAGGAAGATGCCAAGGGCGACGCCGGCCCGGCCGAGGATCTCGAAGTCCGCGCCGCGCTGCGCCTGTGTCACCGCGTCGGCGAGGCACCGCTCGGCCGCGGCCGGCTGCCCCGCCTCGTTCAGCGCCAGGCCCCAGTTGCGCAGCACCTGACTGATCAGCTCGGGCCGGCCGATGCGCTGTGCCCGGCCGTACGCCGCCTCGTAGGTGCGCAGCGCCGCCTTCTCCTCGCCGGTGTCGCCGTACGCCAGCGCCAGCCCGAGCTCGGCACTCAGCGCGTCCTCGGCCCGTCCCTGCCGGTCGTGGGAGGCCAGGACCTGACGGATCGCCTCGACGCGGCCGGACTGGTCGCCGAGATCGCGGCCGGCGTTGGCGAGGTTGGCCAGCACGTTGAGGGTGGCGGGGTGGTCGGGCCCGAGCCGGGTCTGCAGGACGGCGGCGAGCGTGGCGACGACGGCCCGGTGCGCGGCCGGGTCGGCCAGGTCCCGCCGGAGCAGCACCGCGTCCGCCAGCCGCGCCACGGCGTCGCCCGGCAGCTGCTCCACGCCGTGGAACAGCGGCTCGCCGGCGCCCGCGGCGTGCACGACCTCGGCCCGCACGGCGAGCGCCGCCGCGACGTGGTCGTGCCCGTTCTGCCAGAGGTTGCGCACCGCCTCCTCGATCACCGTCCGCGCCTCGCTCACGTTGCCGCGCTGCAGCAGCACGTCGGCGAGCGGCTCCAGGCCGAACGCGTATCCGGCGTGCTCCCGGCCGTAGAACACCCGGCGCTCCTCGGCGCCGCGCCGCAGCTCCGCCTCGGCCTCCTCCAGCCGGCCGGCCATCCGCAACGCCAGGCCCAGGTTGAGCCGGTAGGTCAGGTGCTCCTTGCGGTCGTGCGCGGGCACCGACGTCGCCTGGCGGTAACACTCGATGGCCCGGTCGAGCTGGTCGCAGTTGAGCAGGATGTTGCCGAGGTCGCACTGCGCCGACGCCCAGGCCGCGCTGCCGTGGCCGTGCCGGACGGTGGCGGCGCGCACCTCGCGCTGCATGACGGCCTCGGCGTCGCCGAACCTGCCCTCACGCATGAGGGAGACGGCGATGTCGATCGGGGCAGCGGAGGCGGTCACGGCGCCGGAGTCTAGTGCGCCACCGCCGCCCTTTACAGGGTGTTGCCGTATGGCCACAGAGTTGTAGAGTGGAGGCCGTGAATGTGCAGCGACACGTGCCGGCCGTCTACCACCAGATCGCGGACCTCCTGCGTGCAGAGGTCACCCGCGGCACCTACCCGGCCGGCGAGCCTTTGCCGAGCGAACGCGAACTCCGCGAGCGCTACACGGTCAGCCTCACCACGATCCGCCGCGCCGTGGCGATCCTGCGCGAGGAAGGCCTCATCACGTCCCGCCGCGGCGCGCCGTCGACGGTGCGGGAACGCCCGGCCCGCTCCACGGTGGTGATGGGTCGCGGCAGCAAGCTCACCTGCCGCATGCCCACCACGACGGAACGCTTCGCCATGGGCATCGACCGGGGTGTGCCACTGGTCGAGGTCCGCGACAAGTCCGGCCGGGTCGAGGTGTTCCTCGCCGACCGGGTCGAGGTCCTCAACCCCGAAGGCCTCGCCAGCGCCGCGACCAGGGTCATGGACGTCGCCTGAGCGAGCGGAAGAAGGCGCGGATGTCGTCGACGAGCAGGGCGGGCTGTTCCATGGCAGCGAAATGGCCGCCGCGGTCGAACTCGCGCCAGTGGACGATGTGGTTGTCTCGTTCGGCCAGCCGACGCACGGGAAGCGCAGCGTCATGGGGGAAGACAGCGACCCCGGTCGGCGTGCTTGACCGACGGCTGGTCGGGGGTGCGGCGGGGTGGAAGGTCTCGTAGTAGAGGTTGGCCGATGAACCGGCGGTGCCGGTGAGCCAGTACAGCATCACGTTGGTCAGCAGCTGGTCGCGATCGACGGCGTCGTCGGGCAACTGCTTCGAGTCGGTCCACTCCTTGAACTTCTCGACGATCCAGGCGAGCTGGCCGACCGGGGAGTCGGTCAGCCCATACGCCAGGGTCTGCGGCCGGGTGCCCTGGATCCTCGCGTAGCCGGACAGCTCCGGCTCCATCCGGGAGAACTGCTCCAGCCGGACCCGATCCTCATCGCCCAGCGTCGCCGCCTCGCCGGGATCACCCGACGGCAGGGTCAGCACGGTGTTGAGGTGCACCCCGACCACCCGGTCACCGTCGATGATCCCCAACTCCCGGGTGATGGCGTGCCCCCAGTCGCCGCCCTGCCCGCCGTATCGGTGATAGCCCAGCCGCCGCATCAGTTCGGCCCAGGCCCGGGCGATGCGCGGCACGTCCCACCCTGACTCGCGGACGGGTCCGGACAGCCCGAAGCCGGGGATGGACGGCGCGACGACGTGGAAGGCGTCGGCCGGGTCACCGCCGTGCCGGCGCGGATCGGTGAGCGGGCCGATGAGGTCGAGGAACTCCACCACCGAGCCCGGCCACCCGTGGGTGATGATCAGCGGCAACGCGTCCGGTTCGGGCGAACGCGCGTGAAGAAAGTGCACGTTGACCGCGTCGATGGCGGTGGTGAACTGCGGGATCCGGTTGAGCCGGGCCTCGTGCGCCCGCCAGTCGTACCCGGTGCGCCAGTAGTCGACCAGCTCCTTCAGGTACTCCACCGGCACGCCGCGGCTCCAGCCGGTGCCGGGCAGTTGCTGTGCCCAGCGGGTCCGCGCCAGCCGGTCCCGCAGATCCGCCAGATCCGCCTCAGGCACCTCCAGCCGGAACGGACGCACGGTCGTGTCGTCACGCATCGGGGTCCTCCTGTTCTTCCAGCCACCGAAGGTGGGTCTCCCACGCGGACTGCTTGCTGGTGCCCATCGCGGCGCCGACCTGCGACCACGAGGCACCGGTGGCGCGGGCCGTGCGCACCGTGAGCTGCCGCCCATAGCCCGCCTTGCGGATCAGCACCTCGGTCAGCGCGAGCAGCTCCAGCGCCTCGTCCCGGGTCAACGGCACCGCCTGCGGGTCCGGGTCGTCCGAGCCGGGCGGCGCCAGCGCGTCCCGGCGGCGCAGCTCGTCGAACCGCGCCGCCGCGGTCAACAACGTGAACCGCCGCTCTACCTCGTCCGGTGTGACCACGCGTCCAAGTCTTCCGTCAGGTCAACCTGACGTCAAGTTGATCTGACGGTCGCGCTGGACGCAGCGGAGCGCTGGTCCAGATCGCACATTTCTGACCACGATCGACAGCAACTCAACGACCAGCGCAGTTCTGCCAAATCTTGACGGAACGTTGATCAGCGACTATGAATGCATCGAGAGCGCTCTCCCGTCCTCACCGCCACGAACGGGAGACCACCCATGTCCCGATCACGCACGGTCCGACTGCTCGCCGGCGCCGGTGCGGCCCTGCTGGGCAGCGCCTTCGTCGCGCTCGCGCAGGCCCCACCAGCACAGGCCGCCGACCTCAACCTGACCCAATACGTCAACCCGCTGATCGGCACCGACGACAGCAACTCCCCCAACCCTGTCGGCGGCGGCGCCGGTGGCAGCACGTTCCCCGGCGCCACCGTGCCCTTCGGCATGACCCAGTTCAGCCCCGACACCCCGACCGCGTCGCCGTCCGGCTACCGCGACCGGGACCGCACCATCGAGGAGTTCAGCCTCACCCACTTCAACGGGGCCGGCTGCTCCAACAACGAGGACCTCGGCCTGCTGCCGATCACCGGCGCGCTCGGCTCGTCCCCGGGCACCGCGTGGACCAGCTACGCCTCGGCATACACGAAGACCAACGAGGCCGCGTCCGCCGGCTACTACAAGAACCGGCTCGACAAGTACGGCGTCGACGCCGAACTGTCCGCCACCACCCGCACCGGCGCGCTGCGGCTCACCTACCCCAACACCACCACCGCCCGGCTGCTCGTCAACACCAGCCGGTCCGCCACCGGCAACCGCAGCGGCACGGTGAACATCTCCGGCAGCAACGTCACCGGCAGCGTCACCGCCGGCGGGTTCTGCGGCTCCAGCAAGACCTACCAGATCTACTACTCGATCCGCTTCGACCGGGCCCCGTCCAGCGTCGGCACCTGGAACGGCGGCACGATCAGCAACGGCTCGACCAGCACCAGCGGCGTCAACACGGGCGCCGTGATCACCTGGGACACGAGCAGCAACCGCACCGTCAACGCCACCGTCGCCCTGTCGTTCGTGAGCGTCGCCAACGCCACCGCGAACCTCAACGCCGAGACCGGCGCCTTCGACACGATCCGCGGCAACGCCAACGCCGCCTGGAACACCGCCCTCAACCGGGTCCAGGCCACCGGCGGCAGCGCCACGGAGCAGCAGAAGTTCTACACCGCGCTCTACCACGTGATGCAGAACCCCAACGTCGCCAGCGACGTCAACGGCCAGTACCGCGGCTTCGACAACGCCGTGCACTCCGCCACGCACCCCGTCTACCAGAACTACTCCGGCTGGGACATCTACCGCTCGTGGGCCGCGCTCGTCGCGTTCATCGCCCCCGACGTCGCCAGCGACATCATGAAGTCCATGGTCCTGGACGGCCAGCAGGGCGGCCTGCTGCCCAAGTGGTCCCAGCAGATCAACGAGGACTTCGTCATGACCGGCGACCCCGGCCCGATCATCGTGTCCAGCGCCTACGCGTTCGGCGCCCGCGCCTTCGACACCGCCGCCGCGCTGCAGCTCATGAAGAACGCCATCGCCGGCGGCAACATGCAGGGCTCCCCCATCCGCGGCCGCCAGTCGGAGTACGCGTCCAAGACCTACATCCCCGGCGCACCCTCGGACTCGATGGAGTACTCGGCCTCGGACTTCGCCATCGCCAAGTTCGCCCAGTCGGTCGGCGACACCGCCACCTACAACTCGGCGATGACCCGCGCCCAGTACTGGCGCAACACCTTCAACACCGAGTCCGGCTACATCCACCCCCGCAACAGCGACGGCTCCTGGCCGTGGCCGCTCAACCCCGCGCAGGAGAGCCCCTACACCGAGGGCAACGCCTCCCAGTACACCTGGATGGTCCCCTACAACCTCGGCGGCGTCATCAACCTCATGGGCGGCCCGCAGACCGCGGTGCAGCGCCTCGACCACCACTTCACCGAGCTCAACGGCGGGCTGTCCCGGCCGTACTTCTACATCGGCAACGAACCCGAGCACAACGTGCCGTGGGCGTACAACTTCGCGCAGCGCCCGGCCAAGACCGCCAGTGCCGTCCGCCGCGTCATGACCGAGTCGTTCACCACCGGTGCCGGCGGCCTGCCCGGCAACGACGACCTCGGCGCCACCTCCGCCTGGTACGTGTGGTCCGCGATGGGCATGTACCCCGTCACCCCCGGCGCGGACACCCTCGCCATCCACGGTCCCACGTTCCCGTCGGTGCTCATCCAGCGCTCCGCCGGCAACATCCAGATCAACGGCGGCAGCTCGTCCAACGCCTACGTGCAGAGCCTCACCCTCAACGGCTCCGCCGTGTCGAACAACTACCTGCGCTACCCCGACCTCGCCGCCGGCGGCACCCTGCAGTACACGATGGGCGGCGCCGAATCGAGCTGGGGCACCGGCGCCGGCAACGTCCCGCCGTCCTTCACCGACGGCGCCACCCAACCGCCGACCCCGGCGTCGTTGGGGGCCAACCTGGCCCTGAACAAGACCGCGACCGGCTCCACCGCCTGCGGCACCACCGAGACCGCGGCGAAGGCCGTCGACGGCAGCCTCGCCAACAACAGCAAGTTCTGCTCCAGCACCGCACCGCGCTTCCTGCAGGTCGACCTCGGCTCCAACCAGACCGTCAGCACGTTCGTGCTCAAGCACGCGGGCCTCGGCGGCGAGTCGACCGGCTGGAACACCGGCGCGTTCACGATCTCCACCTCCACCGACGGCACCACCTGGACCCAGGTCGTCTCCGTCTCCGGCAACCGCTCCAGCCGGACCCAGCACTCGATCACGGCCCGCACGGCACGCTACGTGAAGGTCGACATCGGTACCCCCGCCAACGACGGCAACGCGGCCGCTCGCATCTACGAGTTCGAGGTGTACGGCGGCGGCACCCCGAGCGGCAACCTCGCCCTCGGCCGCCCCGCCACCGCCGACTCCTCGTGCGGCGCTACCGAAGGCCCGGAGAAGGCGGTCAACGGCACCGTCACCGGCGGCAACTCCGACAAGTGGTGCTCGCTCGGCACGAACAAGTTCCTGCAGGTCGACCTCGGCAGCACCGTCCACATCGGATCGCTGGTGGTCCGGCACGCCGGCGCCGGCGGCGAGGACGCGGCCTGGAACACCCGCGACTACGACCTGCAGACCTCCA
Source organism: Dactylosporangium siamense (assembly GCF_016862795.1). GTDB lineage: Bacteria > Actinomycetota > Actinomycetes > Mycobacteriales > Micromonosporaceae > Dactylosporangium > Dactylosporangium siamense. Next base: position 23,204 of record NZ_BONQ01000164.1, read on the forward strand.
CCGACGGCAGCACCTGGACGACCGCCGCCCAGGTCCGCGCCAACACCGCCAACGTGACCACCACGACGACCAACGTCAACGCCCGCTACATCCGCATGAACATCATCACCCCGACCCAGAACACCAACACCGCCGCCCGGATCTACGAGTTCGAGGCGTACAGCTAGCCCGTTCTTGACCTTGGAGACTTTGTCTGGTCAGGGGCAGACAAAGTCTCCAAGGTCAACTGACCAACCCCCGACCCGCGATCAGCAGCAGCTGCCGCACGGTCCCCGCCGGATCCGCCGACTGCTCCCCGGCCCACGCGAGCCCGGCGGCGAGCGCCAGCACCTGCGCCGCGGTCACGTCGGCCCGCACCTCTCCCGCCTCCTGCGCCCGCTGCAACAGCTGCCCACCCGCGGCCCGCATGCCGGCGCACGACGCGTGCAGCTCGGACTCCTCGTCCCGCAGCGCCGCCATCACCGACTCCGGCAGCCCGCGCACCGTCACCGACCCGGCGGCCAGCTCCCCGAGCCAGCCCAGCAGTGCCTCCCCCGGCGCCGCGGTCGCGGACAGCTCCTCCGCCCGGTCCCGCAGCGCGTCGAACCGGCTCGCCAGCAACGCCTCCAGCAGTGCCTCCCGGGTCGGGAAGTGCCGATACAGCGTGCCGATCCCGACGCCCGCCTGCCGGGCGATGTCCCGCAGCGAGGCATCGGTGCCGTGCGTCTCGAACGCCTCCCGCGCGGCCGCCAGGAGCAGGTCACGGTTGCGGCGCGCGTCGACCCGAACGGTCATGCGCCCTCCTTCGGTTGACAATACGGAGCAGTGCTCCGTATTTTCGGAGCAGCGCTCCGGAAGTCAGCATACAAGGGAGAAGACCCATGCCCGACCGCATCATCGTCGTCACCGGCGCCACCGGCCTGCAGGGCGGCGCCACGCTCCGGCACCTCCTGGCCGACGGACGCTGGCACGTGCGCGCCCTCGTCCGCGACCCGATCCGAGCGGCGAACCTGACCGGCGCCGAGCTCGTCACCGGCGACATGGGCGACCGCGCCTCCCTCGACGCCGCCTTCGCCGGCGCGTACGGCGTGTTCAGCGTGCAACCGGCGTACGACGCGCCGCACTTCGACACCGACGAGGTCCGCTACGGCGTGAACGTCGCCGACGCCGCGCACGCCGCCGGCGTCCGGCACCTCGTCTACACCTCGGTCGGCGGCGTCGAACGCGGCACCGGTATCAGCCACTGGACCACCAAGTGGGAGATCGAGCAGCACATCCGCGCCCTCGGCCTGCCGGCCACCTTCCTGCGACCGGTCATGTTCATGGAGAACCACGCCTCGGAGAAGTACGGCGTGACCAGCCCGACCGCCCTCCTGCGGATGATCGGCCCCGGCGCCCGGGTCCAGCTGATCGCGGTGGACGACATCGGGGCCTTCGCCGCCCTCGCGTTCGCCGACCCGGACACCTACCTCGGCCTCGCCCTGGAGCTCGCCGGCGACGAGGTGACCCGCGAGGAGCTCGTGGCCGCGATCAGCCACGCCACCGGACTGGACCTCAGCACCGCGCCGGTCGCCCCGGAGATCCTCGCCGCGCAGGGCATCAACCTCGACAACGTGCGCCGCGGCGGCTCGTTCGGCGGCTGGCAGGCCGACATCCCCGCGCTGCGCGAGCTGCACCCGGACCTCATGGACCTGCCGACCTGGCTCGACCGGCACGGCGTGGCCCTGTTCACCTCGCGTACAGCGTCCTAGGAGGCTAGTCAACGGCAAAGCGGCAGCCCAGGCCTCTTGTTGATGCGAAGATCGACAAGAGGTCGACCGCGAGGAGCCGTGATGCATCCGCTGACCGCGGACGACGAGCCGCAACGCCTCGCCGCCCTGCGGGAGACCGGGATCCTCGACACCCGGGCGGAGACCGACTTCGACGACATCGCCGCGCTCGCCGCGGACATCTGCGACGCGCCGATCGCGATGGTGTCGATGGTCGACGCGGACCGGCAGTGGTTCAAGGCCCGCGTCGGCTGGGACCCCGAGCAGAGCGCCCGCGACGACTCGTTCTGCACCCACGTGGTGCGGGACCGGCAGCTGCTCGAGATCGACGACGCCGCCGCCGACCCGCGCTACGCCACCAACCCGGCGATCGCCGAGCACGGCGTCCGGTTCTACGCCGGCGCACCGATGCTGCTGCAGGACGGGCACGCGGCCGGCACCGTGTGCGTCATGGACCGCAAACCGCGGCACCTGACCCTGCAGCAGCGCCGGGCGCTGCGGTCACTGGCCCGGCACGCGGCCGCCCACCTCGAGCTGCGCCGCTACGCCCGCACCGTCGGGCACACCGCCGACCGGCTGCGCGAGCTCGACCGGCTCAAGGACTCGTTCCTGGCCAGCGTCAGCCACGAGCTGCGCACACCGTTGGCGTCGGTGCGCGGCTACATCGAGGTGCTGCTGGACGAGGACGAGGCCGCCAACGACCCGGAGACGGTCCGCCGCTTCCTCGCCGTCATGCAACGCAACGCCGACCGGCTCCTGCGCCTCATCGACGACCTGCTCCTCGTCGCCCGCCTGCACGAGACCGGCCTGCGGCTCGACGTCGTCGAGGTCGACCTCAACGAGCTAGCGTTCCAGGCGACGCTGACGTCCCGCCCGATCGCCGAGCACAAGCGGCTCACCCTCACCACCCGCACCGACGGCCCGGTGCCCACCACCGGCGACCCCGAACGCCTCGCCCAGGCGCTCAACCACCTGCTGTTCAACGCGATCAAGTTCACCCCGGCGGGCGGGCACGTCACCGTCACCACGACCGCGACGCCGCACCCGACGCTCTCGATCGTCGACACCGGCGTCGGCGTCCCGGCCGAGGACCTGCCGCACGTCTTCGACCGGTTCCACCGCAGCAGCACCGCCGACCACCTCGCCGCCCAGGGCGCCGGCCTCGGCCTCACCATCGTCAAGGCCATCATCGACGCGCATCACGGCGACATCACCGTCACCAGCGCCCCCGGCGAGGGCACCACCGTCTGCCTGACCCTGCCCGCCACGGCCGGATGACAGGCGGCGAGCCAGCCCGCGCACCCCGATCACGAGCCCGAGCCCCGCGGCGAGGGCGACCTTGAAGACGGTCTTGCTCCACAGGACGCCCTTCACCGCCGCCCACGCCAGCACCGGCCACGGCCGGTCGTGGTGCTGCCACCACAGCAGCGCCGCGAGCACCAGCAGGGTCACCGCCGTCGCGGCACCGATCAGGGCCGCCGGCGCGGCGACGGAGCGGAGGTGCTGCCATCTCGTTCGCATACATCCGAAGCTATGGCCGGCCGGCCCCGGGGTCGTCGGGCCGCGGTCGGATTCCGGGCCCCACCCCAGGTTGTAGACCGGGGCGGGCCAGACCGGCGTCGTAGGCGAAAATCGTCGCCTGGACCCGGTCGCGCAGGTCCAGCTTGGCAAGGATCGCGTTCATGTGGGCCTTGACCGTCGCCGGCCGGACGCCGAGCTCGGCGCCGATCTCCGCGTTGGTCAGCCCCCGGGCGACCCGCCGCAGGATCTCGACCTCGCGGGCGGTCAGCCTGGCGACGCCGGCCGCGACCGCGGGGTCGAGCGCCGGCGTCCCGACGTACGCGTCGATGAGCTGGCGGGTCAGCGCCGGGTCGATGAGCGAGTCGCCGGCCGCGACGACCCGCACCGCGTCGACGACCCGCTGCGGGTCGGCGTCCTTGAGCAGGAACCCGGACGCGCCGGCCCGCAGTGCCGCGTACACGTACTCGTCGAGGCCGAACGTGGTCAGCACCAGCACCCGCAACGGATCCGGGCCGGTGGTCAGCCGCTCGGTAGCGGCGAGCCCGTCCATGCCGGGCATGCGGATGTCCATGAGCACCACGTCGGGGCGCAGCCGCCGCGCGGCCGTGACCGCCTCGGCGCCGTCGGCGGCGACCGCGACCACGGACAGGTCCGGCTCGGCGTCCACGACGGCGGCGATGCCGGCCCGGACCATCGGCTGGTCGTCGACGACCATCACGGTGATCACGCCGGCACGGCCTCCGTCATCGGCAGGGACGCGTCCAGCTGCCAGCCACCGCCGACGGGCCGCGTCGTCGTGAGCGATCCTCCCACCGCGTCGACGCGTTCGCGCAGGGCGGCCAGGACCGGCCGCGGGACCGGCGCGGCGAGCCGCTGCACACAGAGCCGGAGGGCGTCGGGGGCGTGCTCGATCCGCACCATGGCCGCACCGATCGGCAGGACCGCCTCCACGACCCGGAACGCGCACAACTCGACCTCCAGCGGCACCGGCCCCGCGCCGTGCACCTCCAGGGCCACGCCCCCGTCGCACAGGTCGGCCAGGCCCGCCAGGGTCGGCTGTGCGGCGCGGGGTGCTGGCGTGCCGGCCCGGAGCACGGTGAGCAGTTCCCGCATAGCGGCCAGCGCGGCCCTCGCGTGCCCGAGCGCCGCTGTGATGTCGTTTTCGCCAGGTGTACGACCAGCGACCGCCGCGAGCAACTCCGAGGTGTGCGAGAGCACCCGCCCGCGCAGGCCCTCGGCGATGCGGGCCCGCTCGTCGCGGGCGGCGCGGACGGCCCGCTCGGCGACGTCGCGCAGGGCGACCCGGTCCCGCCGGTCGGCCCGGGCGCGCTGCCACGCGACGAGGAGACCGGCCAGCCACCACGGCAGCGCCAGGAGGCCGAGCCCGGCGGCGGACCCGGCGGCGAGGACCGCCACCCCGGCCGGCACCAGCTGCACCGGGTTGCCGGCACCGGCCAGCTCGCCCGGGGGCAGGAACCGGATGATGAGCGCCGCGGCGGTGCCGGCGCCCGCACCGATCGCGGTCAGCCAGGTGAGCCCGGGATGGCGCGGGTCGTACCGGCCGGCCGCGTACACGGGCACCACGACCCCGGCGAGCGCGACCGACGCGACGATCCCGAACCCCGTCGCGGCCGCCTCGACCCGGCCCAGCACCGCCGCGGCCACCCCGACGGCCAGCATCGCCGCGAGCACCGTCACCGGCGCCCGGCGGCGCCACCACAACGGTCCACAGTAGACAACGAGGAACAGCGCCGTCATGGCCGCGTCGGCGGTATCGGCGAAGAGCGGGCCGTGGCCCTCTTCCGCGCGACCGGCGGCCCCGAGGAACAGTGGCAGCCCGGCGACGAGCACGATCAGCAGGCCGTCGATGACCCGCCCGCCGTTCGCGGTGACGGCGGGTGCTTCCCTGGCTTCCCTGGCTTCCCTGCCTTCCCTGGCTTCCTTCGCGTCCGTCGCGTCCGTCGCGTCCGTCGCGTCCGGTGCTTCCGCTGCGCGCGGTGCGGCCGGGGCCGGGCCGGGTGCCGCCGGCAGGGCGGCGTGCACGGCCCAGCCGCCGCCCGGGCGGGGTCCAGCGCTGAGCGTGCCGCGGAGGCGGGCGGCGCGGGCCCGCATGCCGGGGATCCCCGCGCCGGACCCGAGGTCGAAGCCGGCCGCCCCGCCGCCGGTGTCCTCGACGGCGACGGTCACCGTGTCGCCGGCCCGGCTGACGGTGACCGTGACGGCCGCGCCGGGGGCGTACCGCAGGACGTTCGTCAGCGCCTCCTGCACGATCAGGTGGACGGCCTCGGCGACCTCGGGATGCAGCGGCCCGCTCGCGGCGTCGCCGTCACGGCGGTGCTCGGCGGGCCGCTCCTCGCGCAGGTCGATCCGCAGGCCCAGGCGGGTGAAGCCGGCGACCAGGTCGGGGAGGCCGGCGGGGGGCGGCGGCTCGTCGCGGCCGGCGAGGGCGGCGAGCCGGTGCAGGGAACTCGCCGCCGACCGGCCCGAGGTCCGCGCCACGTCGAGTGCCTGGGCGGTCATCGCCGGGTCGCGGAGGCGCTGGGCGGCGGCGAGCTGCACCACGACCGCGGTCAGGTGGTGCGCGGACACGTCGTGCAGCTCCTGGCTGAGCCGCTCGCGCTCGTGGGCCGCCGCGGCGCGTTCGTGCTCGGCGGCGCGGGCCACGTGGGCGCGGACCGCTTCCTGCCGCGCGGTCCGGCGGCGCAGGGAGCGGCCGAAGACGACCACGGCGGCGTACACGACGGCGGACAGCGCGGCGTCGGCGCCGGCGGTCAGCGCGACCGACCCGGCGACCGGGTCGGCCTCGGTGAGGACGTCGGCCACCAGCGTCGACCAGAGCGTGGCCACGGCCGCGCACACCACGCTCACCCGGAGCGTGCGGTGGGCGGCGACGGCGTACAGGGCGATGAGGTCGGCGAACGGCACCACCAGCGCCTGATCCTGCAACCCGAGCGGCTCGACGCAGCTCACCGCGGCCAGGATCACCGCCCACGCCGCGACCGGCGCGGCCGCGCGCACGCTCAGCGCCACGCCGGCCACGAGGGTGATCGCGGTGAGCTGCCAGGCCTGGCCGACGCCGACCGGCACGCCGAACGCGAGCGGGCCGAGCGGCCACGCGGCGAGCTGCGCGGCGGTGAGCGCGGCCGGCAGCCGGACCGCCCGGCCCCACCCGATCCGCTCGGCGCCGTCGTCCATGGTCCGCTCGGCGCAGTCGTCCATGGCGTGAGGCTATCGCCCGGCGGCGGGGGTCAGGTCATCCCGGCGGCGGAGGCCGCCTACACCCTGGGTTGGTGCCGTGGCGTGAGGTCGCCGACGGCGTCGGCGTAGAAGGTGCTGCCGAGGTGGAACGCCACCTGCCGCAGCGTCCACGCGTCACCCTCGACCCGGTCGAGCCGTTCGGCGTCCAGGGAGTGCAGGCGCAGCGACCAGATCCGGGCCAGCCGGGTCAGCCGGCTGCCCGCCTCGTCGAGGTCGGCGGCGGTGAACGCGGCGAGGTCGGCGGGGGTGGTGACGGCGGAGGCGTGCCAGTGGTCGGGCGGCGGGGTCTGCCCGGCGAGGCGCGCCTCGAGCTCGGCGAGGTGGTCCACGAGGTGGTCGCCGAGGCGGCGGATCGCCTTGTGCGGGGTGTAGACCCGGTCCCCGGCGGCGATCGGCCGGCCGTCCCACGCCGGCCAGGTCCGCGCCAGCCGCAGGGCGTGGGCGACGGCGCTCTCGATGACGAGGGCGGGGTCGCGGTCGTCGGTGGCGGGGATGTCGTCAGTCATGCGCCGAGGCTAGGTCGCGCACTGTTCGGCCCTGGTCGAACACTGCCTTCGGGCTCGTCGGCTTCCCCGTCAGACTTCGGGGCTCGTCGGCTTCCCCGTCAGGCTTCGGGGCTCGTCGGCTTCCCCGTCAGGCGAAGCGGATGTGGACCGGGCTCGCCGGGGCGGTCTGTGGGGCGAACGCGAACGCGGCCAAGGCGCCGCGCACCACCTCGACGGTGTCCTCGCCGACGAGGTCGATCCAGGTCCGCTCGGCGGCGACGCCGGCGGTGCGCATCGCCTCGACGGCGCGGCGGCCCTCGGCGGTGAGCTCGAGATGGCGGACCCGTGCGTCGCCGGCGCTGGCCTGGCGGCCGAGCAGGCCCTCGGTGTGCAGGGTCGCGCAGATCTTGCTGATCGCCTGGGTGGTCATGCCGAGCCGCTCGGCGAGCTGGGTGACGGTGTCGAAGCCGTCGGCGATGAACAGCACGGTGAGCGACTGCGACGGGGTGAGGTGCCCGTAGCCGGCGGAGGCGAGCTCGCCGAGCAGGTTGCGCACGATGCGCTCGCAGCAGGCCGCCAGCAGCATGCCCAGATCGTGCTCGGCCCGGTCGACCTGACTCATGCCGAAAACCGTACCGGACTTGACTCGGTAACTCAGATACGTATCTAATTTTGGTAACTCAGTTACCCAGAGGAGGAGCCATGCCAGTCGAGACCGGACGGATCGTGTTCACGGACGCCACCGGCGCCGTGGTGACGACGGAGGACCTGCGCGGCGGCGCGCGGGGCGTCGCACTGTTCTTCATGCGGGCGGCGAGCTGCGCGATCTGCGTGCGGCACGCGCGCGCCCTGGCCGCGTTGCGGCTCACCGACCGCGACGTCGCCCCGGTCGTCGTCGTGCCGGGTGGCGCCGCCGAGGCGGCCCGGGTCCGCCGCGCCGCCGGCGACGTGCGCGTGGTGTCGTCCACCGGCGCCGAGGCGCACCACGCGGTCGGCCTGACCAGGACCATGCTGCTGCAGCACAGCGGCACCCTGCTCGTGGACGCCGCGGGCGAGGTCCGCTACCGGCTCGCCACCGCCCTGCCGATGGGCGCCTTCGACGCCGCTGCGCTCACCGCGGCCGTCGACCGGCTCTGAGCCCGTCAGCCGGTGCGCACCGGCAGGCTCGTGAACCCCTTCAGGCTCAGACTGTCACGCCGCTGCCCCTCCCCCGCGAGCGTGAGGGACGGGAAGCGGCGGGCGAGGGCGGGCAGCGCGATCTGCGCCTCCAGCCGGGCGAGGGGTGCGCCCAGGCAGTAGTGGATGCCGCCACCGAAGGACAGCGGCGCGTTGTCGGAGCGGTCGAGCCGCAGCCGGGACGGATCGGCGAAGCGCGCCGGGTCGTGGTTGCCCGCGCCGAGGTACGCCACCACCCGCTCACCCTCGGCGACACCGACCCCGCCGAGCTCGATCGGCGCGGTCACCACACGGCTGCTGAGCTGCACCGGGCTGTCGAAGCGCAGCAGCTCCTCGACCGCCGGCTGGGCGAGCTCCGGCCGGCGGCCGAGCAGCTCGTACTGCGCGGGGTCCCCGAGCAGCGCGACGACGCCGTTGGCGAGCAGGTTGGTGGTCGTCTCGAAGCCGGCGGCGAACAGCAGCGCGGCGTTGCTGAGGATCTCCTCGTCGGTGAGCCGGTCGTCCGCCGCCTGCGCCTGGACCAGCGCGCTGAGCAGGTCGTCACCCGGGTGGCGGCGGCGCTCCTCGACGAGCCCGGCGAGGTGCTCGCGGATGGCGGTGGCGGCCGGGTCCGCCCTGGCCAGCACGTCCGGGGTGATCACCTCGAGCACCTGGGTCCAGTCGCGCACCAGGGACTGGAAGCCGCCGCGCTGCTCCGCCGGCACACCGAGCAGCTCGCCGATGACGTTGACCGGCAGCGGGAACGCGAACGCGGCGACGAAGTCGGCGTCGCCGTCCAGGCCGTCCAGGAGGTCCTGCACCATCCGTTCGATCGCGGGCCGCAGCGCCTCCACCCGCCGGGGCGTGAACGCGGAGCTCACCAGCCGCCGCAGCCGGGTGTGGTCCGGCGGGTTGAGGGTGAGCATGCTGGTGAAGAGCTGGTGCAGCGCCGGATGGTCACGCCAGTCCGGGAACCCGACGAAGGCCAGCAGGTCCGCCGGCGGGTGCTGCAGGCGCGGGTCACGCACGACGGTCGCGCAGTCGCCGTAGCCGGTCACGACCAGGGCACCGTCCTCGGCCCGCACGATCGGGGAGATCTCCCGGAGGCGGGCATAGCGGGGGTACGGGTCGGCCCGCCCCGGCATCCTCGTCAGCTCGTCCAGCAGTCGCAGCACTTCCGGGGTCTGCACGATGTCCGGCATCCGTCCACCATAGGCCGGGTCACGAGCGCAGCCAGGCCACGCGGGCGGCCTCGGCCGGCATCACGAACGCAGCCGGGCGGCCTCGGGCGGCCTCGGGCGACATCACGAACGCAGCCGGGCAGCGCGGGCAGCGTCACGAACGCAGCCGGGCAGCGCGGGCAGCGTCACGAACGCAGGTGGGCGGCACGAGCGGCCTCGGGCGGCATCCGGAGCCGTTCGGCGTCCCGGGCGGCAGCGGCCCAGACCCGCTGGGCGGCGCGCACCCGACCGCGCAGCGCGAGATGCCGGCCGAGCACGATCCGCGCGCGGGGCCGGGCCATCGGATACGTCCGTGCGTAGCGGCGCAACCGGCGCACGGCCGCGGCCTCGACCGCACGCACCTCGTCCGCAGGCACCTCGTCCGCCTCGACGCGACGCCCCACCGCGCCGGCCGGGTCGAGCAACGCCTGGCAGACCTCGGCGACGCCGGCGTGCGCCTCGAGGCCGTACTGGGCCAGGGCGGGCCGAGCGCCGATGAGCCGGTCGGCGGTGCGGACCGCCTGCCACGCCTCGGTCCACCGGCCGGCGGCGAGGTGCAGCCGGGCAGCGGCGGTGTGGAAGCGGGCGGCATCGATGCTCGACGCGGCCGGCAGCAGCGGCGCCGCCTCCTCGATCCACGCGTCGAGCTGGGCCCGCACGTCTAGCCGGGCCCCTGCATCGAGCCGGGCCCCCGCATCACGCTGGGCCCCCGCATCACGCCGGTCCCGCACGTCGAGCCGGTCCCGCACGTCGAGCTGGGCCCGCGCGTCGAGCTGGGCCTTCGTGTCGACGGGCGGGGCGCCGGGGTGGGTTGCCTCGATGAGCAGCAGCAGGCTCCACAGGTGCACGACCGGGTCGCGGCGGTCCCGGCCGGACGTCAGGCATCGGGAGGCCGACGCGACCGCTTCCTCGATCCGGCCGGTGAGGTGCTGGGCGACGCCGGCGATCAGCCGTGCCTCGTCCTCCCACCGGTGCTGCGGCGCGACCGGCCGCTGCGGGGTGGCACGAGGCTGCGGGCCGACCCTCGCGGCGGCGGCGTCGACCGCGGCCCAGTCGGCGACCCCGATCCAGTGCAGCCCGCCGACGATCGCGACCCAGCAGGCGGTGAGCGGGTCGTCCGTGCGTTCGGCGGTGGCCACGGCGAGGTGCCGGCGGGCGAGGCGGTGCAGCCCGAGGCTGCCGGTGATCATGCCGAGGCCGGCGCGGGACCGGGCGATCAGGTCGGGGTCGCCGGCAAGTTCGACGTCGTTGAGGGCCTGCACCGCCGCGGGCAGCATCAGCCGGTGCTCGTCGAGCACCCAGTACACCTCGTTGATCGAGAAGTAGGTGGCGGCGCGTTCGTGGAACAGGTCGCGCCGGTGCGGGCTGCGGGCGACCCGGGCGCCGGGCCGCAACCCGCGCAGCGCCCGGCGGGCGAGCTGACCGGCGAGCATCCCGGGCCGGCCGGCGGTGGGCACGGCACCACCGAGCGCGGCCAGGGCCTGCTCCAGCTGGTCGCGGGCGGCGGCGGCCTCGCCGAGCTGCTGGTGCGCCTCGCCGAGCAGCCGGTGCCAGCGGCCGCGCAGCAGGCCCGGCACCCCGGACCGGCGCAGCGCGGCGCCGAGGACGGCCTGTGCTTCACGGAACCAGCCGTTGCGCCGGCACAGGGTCCAGAGCCGTTGCAGGTGGCCGTCGAGCACCTCGGGGTCGGCCTCGACGATGAACCACTCGGTGGCGGCACGCAGGTTCGCGGCGTCCTGAAAACCGTCCTGAGCGGCGTCCTGAAGCGCCGGATCGGCGGTGAGCAGCGCGTCGTAGTGGGCCGCGTGGCGGCGCCGGGTGTCCGTCTCCTCCGCGGGGTCCTCGGCGAGCCGTCCGGCGGCGTACTGGCGCAGCAGCTCGTGCATGGCGTACCTGCCGTCCGGGCCGGCGGTCACCAGTGACTGGTCGACGAGGCCGGCGAGCAGCGGCAGGCCGGCGGCCGCCACCGCCTCGGCGGCGGTCAGGTCGAAACCGTGGTGCACGGACAGCCGGCGCAGGGCGCGGCGCTCCTCGGCGGTGAGCAGCCGCACGGAGGCGTCGAGCACGGAGCGGATGCTGCGGTGCCGGGGCTCCACGTCCGGCGCGGTGGTCTCGAGCAGCTCGAGACCGCGGGTGAGCCGGTCGGCGATGGCGGCCGGCGCGGCCGAGCGCACCCAGCGGGCGGCCAGCTCGATCGCGAGGGGCAGACCCCCGACCAGCCGGCAGATCCGCGCGGCACCCTCGACGTCGGCCTCGACGCCCGGGCGCAGCAGCCGGGCCCGTTCCTGGAACAGCTGCACCGCCGCGTACCCGGCGGCCTCGGCGGCGGCGGTGCCGGCCGGCGGGGACGGCAGGCCGGGCACCTCGACGAGCCATTCCACGCCGAGGCCGAGGGGGCGCCGGGAGGTCACCAGCAGCTGGACGCCCGGAGCCCGGCGCAGCAGCTCGGCGAGCGGGCCGGCCGCGCCGGGCAGGTGCTCCAGGTTGTCCAGCACGAGCAGCAGCTCGCGGCCGCCGACGTGCTCGACGAGCAGCTCCAGCGGGTCACGGGGCACCGTGAGCACCACCCCGAACGCCCGGGCGAGGTCGGCGACGACCAGGTCGGCGGTGTCACCGTCGGCGGCGGTGTCGGCCACGGTGTCGCGCCGGCCGGTGCCGGTGCCGGCGAACGACACGAACACCGCCCGCCGTGCCCCGGCGACCTCGACGGCGAGGCGGGTCTTGCCGATGCCGCCGGGACCGACGAGGGTCACCAGCCGGCACGCGGGGTCGTCGAGGAGGTCGTGCAGCCGGGCCAGTTCGCCCGCCCGGCCGACCAGGGCGGTGAGCGGCCGGGGCGGCACCGGCACCGGCGGGGGTGGCCCGGGCACCGGCACGGGCGGCGGCACCGAAAACGTCGGCGCACCGGCGATCTCGTCGCGCAGGGCGGTCGTCGCCGCCGACGGCGCGAGCCCGAGCTCCTGGTCGAGCAGGTAGCGGCAGGTCTCGTACTGGGCGAGCGCGGCGCTGCGCTGTCCCCCGGCGGCGAGGAACCACATCAGGGCCCGGTGCGCCTCCTCGTGCAGGCCCTCCACTTCGAGCATGCGCCGCGCGGCGTCGACCCCGGCCGCCGGGTCGCGCCGGTCGCGGGCCTGCCCCACGGCGCGTTCCAGCAGCGCCAGCATGTCGGCCCGGGCCGCGGCCCGGCGGGTGGCCACCCAGTCGTCGAACACGGGTGCCCCGGGCACGTCGAAGCCGTGCAGGAACTCGCCCCGGCACAGCTCGACGGCGGCCGGATCCACCACGGCGGCGGACGCAGAGAAAGCCGACGCGGCGGGCGCAAAGGAAGCCGACGCGGCGGGCGCAAAGGAAGCCGACGCGGCGGGCTCAACGGAGGCAGCCGCGGCGGGCGCAAAGGAGGCAACGGAGGCAGGCGCGGCAGGCGCAAAGGAGGCAACGGAGGCAGGCGCGGCAGGCGCAAAGGAGGCAGCCACGGCAGGCGCAACGGAGGCAAAGGAGGCAGCGGCGGCAGAGGCGGCGGAGGCGACCTCGACGGCGTCGACCCAGACCGGCGCGCCCGCGGTGAGCGCGACCACCCGCCGGGTCACGTCGAGGTGCGCCGGCACCACCCGGCGCAGCTTCGTCAGCACGAGCCGCAGGTTGGCCCGGGCCGCCGCCTCCGGCAGGTCGCTCCAGAGCAGCCCGGCCAGCGCCGAACGGCTGTGCCCGGTGCCGGTGACCGCCAGGTAGATCAGCAGCGCCGCCGCCTTGACCGAGGCGAGGTCCACCAGCGGCCGTCCGCCGAGCGCCAGGTCGGCGCGGCCGAGCACATGGACCGTGAGCCGCTGATCCGTCATCGCCACCGCCGTCGTCATCGAGCACCTTATCGGGGCACGCACACGATCGGGAAACGGTTCACACACGCTGCCCGGCCTACCGTCCGGTCACCCAGGAACCGACGCGAAGGAGCCCCGTCATGACCACCGTCCACCCCGTGCACGCAGCGCTTCCCGACGTGGAGGTCGGAGGCTTGGCCGTACACCACCTCGTGCTGCGAAACGCGGCCCGCCTCGGCGACAAGGCAGCGCTGCTCGACGCCGCCACGGGGCGCACCCTCACCTACCGGGCGCTAGCGCGCGGGGTCGAACGGGTCGCCGCCGGCCTGGCCGCCCGCGGTTTCACGACGGGAGACGTCCTGGCCGTGCACAGCCCGAACCAGCCCGACTACGCCCTGGCGGTGTACGGGGCGATGGCCGCCGGCGGCACCGTCACCGGGGCCGACCCGACGCTGACCGCCGGGGAGCTGGCCGGTCTGCTCGCCGAGGCCGGGGCGCGGCTGCTGGTCACCGCGCCGCCGCTGCTGGAGGTGGCCACCGAGGCGGCGCGGCTGGCCGGGGTGGCGGAGGTGCTGGTCTTCGGTGGGTCGTTCGACGCGCTGGTGGAGCACGACCACCCGGCGGCGGCGGTCGCCGTCGACCCGGACCGGGACGTCGCCGCGCTGCCGTTCTCCAGCGGCACCACCGGCCTGCCGAAGGGGGTGGAGCTCACCCACACCGCCCTGGTCACCAACGTGCGGCAGGCCCTCGCGGTGCTCGACTACGCCGAGGACGAGGTGATCCTGGCGGTGGCGCCGTTCTGCCACGTCATCGGGCTCAACCTGATCATGACGGCCGGCCTCGCCACCGGGGGCACCGTCGTCACCCTGCCCCGCTTCGAGCTCGACGCGTTCCTGCGCACAATCCAGGACCACCGGGTGACGCTCACCATCGTGGTGCCGCCGGTGGTCCGGGCCCTGGCCGGGCACCCGCTCGTCGACCGGTTCGACCTGTCGTCGCTGCGCAACGTCGGGGTCGGTGCGGCACCGCTGGACGCGGCGACGGAGCAGCGCTGCGCCGAGCGGCTCGGCTGCGGTGTCAGTCAGGGGCTGGGCATGACGGAGACCGGGGCACTGATCGCCGTCGGCGACCCGAAAGCCACGCGCCGCGGGTCGGTCGGGCGGTTGCTGCCCAACACCGAGGCCCGCGTCGTCGACCCGGGCAGCGGCGCCGACCTGGGCGCCGGGCGCACCGGCGAGCTGTGGGTGCGCGGCCCGCAGCTGATGCGCGGCTACCGCGGCCGCCCCGAGGAGACCGCCGCGACGGTCGACGCCGACGGGTGGTTGCACACCGGCGACCTGTGCCATTTCGACGAGGACGGCCACCTGTACGTCGTCGACCGGCTCAAGGAGCTCATCAAGTTCCGTGGACATCAGGTCCCGCCGGCCGAGCTGGAGGCGCTGCTGTGCCTGCACCCGGCGGTCGCCGACGCGGCCGTGGTGCCGCGGCCGGACCCGGACGCCGGCGAGGTCGCCGTGGCGCACGTGGTGCTGCGGGCGCCGGTGAGTGCCGAGGAGCTGCTGGGGTACGTGGCCGAGCGGGTCGCGCCGTTCAAGCGTCTCGCGGCGGTCACGTTCGCCTCGAGCATCCCCCGGTCGCCGACCGGCAAGGTGCTTCGCCGAATGCTCTCCGGGCGATGACCGGCGGCCTGCGGGCGTGGGCGGTCAGCGTGGCCGCGACGGCGGTGTCCGCCTACGCCCTCGACGCGACCGCGACGGCGGCCGGGGTGGCGCTCGTCGCCTCCGGCCTGCTCGGCGGCGACGGGAACCACCGGTGGGCCCTGGCGCTGCTCGCGGCCAGCTACGCGGTGTGGGCGTGGGGGCTGCGGGCGAACCTGCGGGCCAACCAGGAGCTGCTCACCTCGACCGGCACCAGCACCAACGTGCTGTCGAAGGCGGCGCACGACCTGACCCGGCGGCACACCACGAGCCCCCGCGCGGTGCGGCTGGCGGCGGCGGCCGGCTACACGGTGACCGAGGTCGCCAAGGAGGTGCCGTACTACGCGGGTGCGTTCGGCGCGGCGGTGCTCACCGACTCGGTGACCGCGACCGGTGCCCTGGTGTTCCTGGCCGGGGCGAACCTCGGCGCGGCCGGCTACGAGTACGGCCTGGCCCGCCTCACCACGGCGTTCCTGCGGCGGCGCCGGTACGCCTCGTTCGACACCGACTGGGAGCCGGCCGCGTACCTGGACGGCTACTACCGCACGGTCGAGCCGGACGAGGTCGCCACCATCGCGTTCTTCGTCGACGCGTTGCGCGCGGCCGAGCGCGACCGGCCGGTGCTGTTCTTCGGGGTCGGGCCGACGCTGCACCACGTGTTCGCGGCCGCCGAGGTCGCCTCGGAGATCCACCTCGGCGACTACCTGCCGGCGAACCTCGCCGAGATCCGGCGGTGGCTGGACCGCGACCCCGGCGCCCACGACTGGCGCCCGTTCGTGCGGCACACGCTGCGGTGCGAGGGCGTCGCCGAGCCGACCGACGAGGAGGTGGCCGCCCGGGAGGACCTCACCCGCAAGAAGGTCACGGACCTGGTCGAGGTCGACGCCCGGCACCCGCGGCCGGTGGCCCGGTCCTACCCGACCGTGGTCAGCGCCTACTGCGCCGACTCGGCGACCGCGGACCGGGCGACGTGGGCGCTGTTCATGCGGCACATCACCGGGCTGGTCGAGCCGGGTGGGCTGTTCGTGACCTCGGCGCTGCGCCGGTGCCGCGGGTACACGGTGGCCGGCCGGTCGTTCCCGAGCGCCGGCGTCGACGAGCACGACCTGCGCGCGGTGCTGCGACCGGGCTTCGGGTCGCCGTCGATCGAGGTCAGGCAGGTGCCGCAGGAGGCTTCCCACGGCTACGGCGGCATCGTGCTGGCCGCCGCCCGTCGCACCGCGACTTCCCATTCCTAGCCTTCCATCGCTCGATACTGCAAATTCGATGCAGAGTGTGCAATCCTCTGTGCATCGAAGGGAGTAAGCATGTCGAGACTGATCGCCGCACTGGTGCTCGGGCTCGCCGCCACCGCCGTGACGGCGGCGCCGGCGGCCCAGGCAGCGGAGAGCAACGGCGGGATCCGGGTGCTGCCGCTGGGCGACTCGATCACCGACGGCGGCACCGCGAACCCCGGCGCCTACCGCACCGAGCTGTGGCGCCGGCTGACGGCCGGCGGCTACACCGTCGACTTCGTCGGCTCCAGGGCGAACGGGCCGGCCGAGCTGGGCGACCACGACCACGAGGGGCACCCCGGCTACCGCATCGACCAGATCCAGGCCGGCATCGCCGGCTGGGTGCAGGCCACCAACCCGCAGACGGTGCTGCTGCACCTCGGCACCAACGACATCGGGCAGAACTGGGACCTTCCCAACGCACCCGCCCGCCTCTTCCAGTTGGTGGACACGATCATCCAGCTGGCACCGGCGGCGGAGATCTTCGTGGCCAGCGTCGCCCCGGTGGCCTTCGCCGATCGCGAGGCGAGGACACAGACCTACAACGCCGCCATCCCCGGACTCGTGCAGCAGCGGGCCGCGGCCGGCAAGCACGTGCACTTCGTGGAAATGCACGCCGCGCTCACCACCGCCGACCTCACCGCCGACGGAGTGCACCCCACGGCCGCCGGCTCCGCGAAGATGGGCGCCACCTGGCACGCGGCGCTGCGCACGGTGCCCACGTCCATCGGCCCGGGCACCGGCCTGGAGCACCGCGCGTCGGGGCTGTGCCTGGACGTCGCCGGGAGGACCGCCACCGCCGGCGCCCACGCCGTCATCGCCACCTGCGACGGCGGCCCGAGCCAGCGCTGGGTCGCCGGTGTGGCCGGTGAGCTGCGCGTGTTCGGCACCATGTGCCTGGACGTCGCCGGCGCCGCCACCGCCCACGGCTCCGACGTCGTCATCTGGACCTGCAACGGGCAGTCCAACCAGCGGTGGACGCTGCGCGCCAACGGCTCGCTCGTCGGGGCGGCCTCCGGCCGCTGCGTGAAGTCGACCTACGGCGGCACCACCCCGGGCACGATCCTGCGCATCGCCGACTGCGACGGCACCGCCGTCCAGCTGTGGTCCCGCCGATGACAACGATCATGCCGGCGGTCCTCACGACCGCCGCCGTCCTCGCCGGTCCGGCACCCGCCAGTGCCACCCGGACCGTCACCGCCTCCAGCATCGTCGCCGGGCACGACTACGCCCTCACCGGCGGCGCCTGACCGTCGCATCGGGGCCGCCTGCCGTTCGCGGGCGGTCCCGGTGCACCGGATGGCTCAGCGCCGCCGGCCGTGCTCGCTGAACACCCGCTGGACCTGCTCGGTCCAGAACACGTGCGGCTCGGTGAAGCGGTAGCCGAGCGTGCGG
This sequence comes from Dactylosporangium siamense, assembly GCF_016862795.1. Lineage (GTDB taxonomy): Bacteria > Actinomycetota > Actinomycetes > Mycobacteriales > Micromonosporaceae > Dactylosporangium > Dactylosporangium siamense. Next base: position 40,772 of record NZ_BONQ01000164.1, read on the forward strand.
GCCTCGTTGTAGAAGCTCTGCGCGGGCTCCCGGTCGCTGTACTGGGAGGTCACGATCGCGGTCAGCGCCGGGCCGCCGGCGTCGTACTCATCCTCGAAGACCCCGCCGAGCAGCTCGTTCATGAGCGGCGAGGTCGGGTCGACCCGGATCACCCGGACCTGGGCGGCGACCTCACCGTAGGAGGTCATGCGCCGGTCATACGCGGCGCCGAGGATCGCGTCCCGGACCTCGTGCTTCGCGGTGGTCCACTGATCCTCGCGCAGGCCGACCTGCGATGCGGTGCGCCTCATGTGGTTTCCATCCCAACCCACCTGATGGCGGCTCGACGTCGCCGGAGCCGGGCCCGGACTGCTGCAGTCTGCCCTGTCCGCACCGCGACCGTAAGGGTCCGTCCAGCTCATTCGCCCGCGGCGGCGGCCCGATCCCGCCGCGGCGGCCCGATCCGTCGCGGCGGCCTGGTCCGCTATCCGGTGATCGCCGGACGGAGCATGGCCCAGGCGCGGTCGGCGAGCTCGGCGCGCTCCCCGGGCACCGACTTGGCGAGGAGCCCGGCGACCATGCGGACGGCCAGCAGCAGGTCGTCGGCGGTGACCGTGGGACGGATCCGGCCGTCGTGCCGGGCGGCCCGCAGCTTGCCGTCGAGCAGGTCCCGGACCCGGCCGACCACGTCGCGGAGCCGGGGGTCCTCGTCGGAGGCGTGCAGCATGTCGATGAACGCGACCGACGCGGCGGTCTGCTCCGTGATCAGGGCGAGCAGGTCGTCGAGCGTGCTGGCCGGGGTTGCGGCGAGGGCCTCCAGGGCGGTGACGTTGTCGTCGAAGACCGCGAGGGCCAGGCTCACCCGGTCCGGGAAGTGGCGATACAGGCTGCCCTGGCCGACGCCGGCCTGCCGGGCGATCGCGCTGAGGGACGCGTCGAAGCCCTCGCTGGCGAACTGCTCGCGGGCGGCGCCGATCAGCGCGACCCGGTTGGCGGCGGCGGCATTGCGCCCCCGGTTCTCTCGACGTGTCCGCATCACGGGTGTAGCTTACCAACCGGACGGGGTCGTCCGGTTGATTGGAGGCGGCATGGCCGTGCAGTGGGACCGTGAGGTTGACGTGCTGGTGGTCGGCACCGGGGCGGCCGGCATGACCGCGGCGATCGCCGCCGCCGACGCCGGCCGGCGGGTCCTGGTCGTGGAGAGCACCGGAAAGTGGGGCGGCACCACGGCGCTCAGCGGCGGCGGGCTGTGGATGCCGACCAACCCGCTGATGGCCGGTTTCGGGCAGGTGGACTCCGTCGACAAGACCCTCACCTACCTGGAGGCGGCGATCGGCGACGCCGGCCCGGCCAGCTCCCCCGAGCGGCGGCGCGCCTTCGTGGAGAGCGTCCCCGAGGTGTTCACGTTCCTCCAGCGCCTCGGCGTGCGGTGGGCCGCGGCGAAGGAATACCCGGACTACTACCCGGACCGGCCCGGCGGCATGACCGGCCGCAGCATCGAGGCCGAACCGTTCAACACCCGCAAGCTCGGCCCGTGGTTCGCGACGTTCCGCGGCCGGGACAGCATCCCCGCGCCGCTGAAGACCGACGACGTGTGGCTGCTGTCCCGGGCATGGTCGACCCCGTCCGGTTTCGTGCGGGGCGCCCGGTTCGTGTTCCGTACCATCGGCGGCCTGGTGCTCGGCAAGCGCCTCTTCGGCATCGGCGGCGGGCTCACCGCGAGCCTGATGAGCATCCTGATCGAGCAGGGCGTCGAGGTGCTGCTCGACACCCCGCTGACCGACCTGGTCCTGGACGACGCCGGCGCGGTCCTCGGCGCCACCGTCACCGGCGCCGGCGGCACACCGCAGCACATCCGCGCGCTCGGCGGGGTCGTGCTCGGCGCGGGCGGCTTCGCCCAGAACGCCGAGTGGCGCCAGAAATACCACGGCATCCCCGGCTACAGCTCCGCCGCCGACGGCGACCTCGGCGGGCCCATCGCCATCGCCGAGGCGGCCGGGGCGCAGCTGGCCCTCATGGACGACGCCTGGTGGGGCGCGTCGGTGCCGCTGCCCGACGGGCACGCCCAGTTCGTGCTGTCGGAGCGGTCGATGCCGTTCAGCATCGTCGTGGACTCCGCCGGCGACCGGTACACCAACGAGTCGGCCAGCTACATCGACTTCGGCCACGCCATGCTGGCGCGGGACAAGACCGTGCCGGCCATCCCGAGCTGGCTGATCCTGGACGTGCGGCACCGCCGCCGCTACCTGTTCAACGCGTTCCTGCAGGGCACCAAGCAGCTGCGGGCCAAGGGCGTCGTGCGCTCCGCCGCCACCATCGAGGAGCTCGCCACCGGCCTCGGCATGCAACCCGCCCGCCTGCGCGCCACGGTCGAGCGGTTCAACGGCTTCGCCCGCGCCGGCGTCGACGCGGACTTCGGCCGGGGCCGCACCGCGTATGACAACTACTACGGCGACCCGGGCGTGAAACCGAACCCCAACCTCGGCCCGCTCGAGAAGGGGCCGTTCACCGCGGTCCAGTTGGTGCCCGGCGACCTCGGCACGAAGGGCGGCCTGCTCACCGACGCCGACGCCCGCGTGCTCGACCTCGACGGCGCGCCCATCCCCGGCCTCTACGCCGCCGGCAACACCACCGCGTCGGTCATGGGCCGCACGTATCCCGGCCCGGGCTCGACCATCGCCCCGGCGGTCATCTTCGGCTACCGCGCCGGTCGCGCCGCCGCGGCGGCGGCCTGACCCGTCCGCCGCCGCCTGACCCGTCCGGCGCCGGGCTTTGGCCGTACACCGGCCGAAACGTCGACGCAGAAGGCTGCGTGGAGCCGACGGCGGCGCGGTGTGACCTCGGGAACAGCACAGCGGCGGGCGCTCAACTCCGGCGGCACCGTCCCGATGCGGAGGGCACACCGTTGCCTTGCCGACCCCCGGGGGACCACCCATGAGCACGACGACCGCCCCACCCGTCCCAACCGCCCGGCGGGGCGGCACGCGACCCGCGGCGCCGGTGCCGCCGCCGGATGCGCGGCCGGGTCGCTGGTGGGCCCTCGTCGTCCTGGCGATGGCCCAGCTCATGGTGGTCCTGGACGCGACGATCGTGAACATCGCGCTGCCCACCGCGCAGCGGGACCTCGGGTTCTCCGACGGCGGCCGGCAGTGGGTCGTCACCGGCTACGCCCTGGCCTTCGGCAGCCTGCTGCTGCTCGGCGGGCGGCTGTCGGACCTGTTCGGCCGCAAGCGGATGTTCCTCGTCGGCCTGGTCGGGTTCGCCCTCGCCTCGGCGCTCGGCGGGGCCGCGCAGGGCCTGACGATGCTCATCGTGGCCCGCGCCCTGCAGGGTGCCTTCGGCGCCGCGCTCGCCCCGGCCGCACTGTCACTGCTGTCGATCACGTTCCCGGACCCGAAGGAGCGCGGCAAGGCGTTCGGCATCTACGGCGCGATCTCCGGCGCCGGCGGCGCGGTGGGCCTGCTGCTGGGCGGGGTGCTCACCGAGTACGCCTCCTGGCGCTGGTGCCTCTACGTCAACCTCGTCATCGCCGCCGTCGCGGTGGCCGGTGGCCTGCTCAAGCTGCGCGACGAGCCCGCCCGGCCCGGAGGCCGCATCGACGTGCCCGGCGCCGTCACCGCCGTCGTGGGTCTCGTCGCACTGGTGTACGGCCTGGGCAACGCCGAGTCCGACGGCTGGAGCGACCCGATGACGCTCGCCCCGATCGCGGTCGGCGTGCTGGTGCTGCTCGCGTTCGTGGCCATCGAGCGCCGCGTGGCCCACCCGCTGCTGCCGATGCGGGTCGTGCTGGACCGCAACCGGGGCGGCTCCTACGCCGCGGTCGGCATCGCCGGCGCCGGCATGTTCGGCATCTTCCTGTTCCTCACGTACTACATGACCGGCGTCCTGGGCTTCACCCCGATCCAGACCGGGTGCGCGTTCCTGCCGATGCTCGCCGCCATCATGCTGTCCGCGACGACCGCCGGCTCCGTCCTGACGCCCCGCGTCGGCCCCCGCCCGCTCGTGCCGCTCGGCGCCCTCATCGCCGCCGGCGGCATGGTGCTCATGACCCGGCTCGACCTGGACTCCACGTACGCCACCGGCGTCCTGCCCGGCCTGCTCGTCATCGGCCTCGGCATGGGCCTGATCTTCGCCCCCACCCAGAACGCCGCCACCTCAGGCGTCGCCCACACCGACGCCGGCGTCGCCTCCGCAATGATCAACACGACGCAGCAGATCGGCGGCTCGATCGGCACCGCGCTGCTCAGCTCGTTCGCCGCCAGCTCCGCGACCGGCTTCCTGGCCGGCCGCACCCCGACGCCGCAGCTGGCCGCGCAGGCCGCCATCGAGAGCTACCACACGGTCTTCTGGTGGTCGGCCGGCTTCTTCCTGCTCTGCGCCACCGTGTCCGCCGTCCTGTTCCGCACCGGCCCACTCGACGTCGACCCCGACGCCCCGAAGGCCATGGCGCACTGAAAAGCTGCCGCAGCGGAGCTGCGGCGGCGGGGG
>NZ_BONQ01000165.1 GCF_016862795.1 Dactylosporangium siamense
CCGGGAAGCCGGCGACCGTGTAGGTCGGCGGCACGCCTCCGCCGTTGCCGGGCGCGGGTGGCTTGGTGGTCGACGTGGCCGTCTTCGTGGGGGACGCGGACGCCGACGCCGAGGGCGAGGTGGAGCTGACCGGCGCGACGCTGGTCGAGGTGGACGGCTGGGCCGTCGTGGGGCCGACCGTCGGGCGGCCGGCCGAGCCCGTCGCCGGCAGGTCCTTGCAGGCGCTCAGTGCGCCGCCGGCGAACAGCGCCGCGGCGATGATGCCGACGCTCGTGCGGCGTAACGCGCTGCGGGGCGTGGTGGTGGTCGTGGAAGAGCTGTTCATGCGCTGGGAATCCTCCCGGATCAGTCGACATCCGTCAGTCGACGCGGCCTCAGGCCTGTCGGAGCTTTTCGGCGTGAATGCTCGGTTGGCGATTCCGCTCCTTACTATCGACTGCATATGTCTTTGCGAGAAACCGGGCGCGATTCACTTTCGGCAATGCCGTCAAGATCGGCGCACGGTATGCCACTCGCAACCTTGCGTAACTGTTTTCCGGGTCGAAGCATGCCACGGTTCGCCGAGGGAGTGAAACCCTGCGGCGTGCCGTCGTGGGCACCTTTAGTATTCTTAAGTCTGGGCTAAGAAATAGCACGACCGGAAATGGGCACGATAGCCTCGGAACGGGCATATCGGCTGGCGCCACGAGTGGTCTAGATCACTCGAACGTGCGCGAGGTCGATCTGGCGGTCTTCAAGGTCGCCGCGTTGCGCTGAACCATACAGCTAGATAGCCGTCTGGCCTAGTCATGGCCGGTGTGACGTAGCCGATCATCCATGCGACAGCGCCCGGGGTGGGCCCCAGGCGCTGACAGAAAGCGTACAAAAGCGGAGAAAACATCACGCGCGGTACGGATCGTGATCAGTCAGTAACTTGTCCAGGCGCGCCTGATCGACCCGTGAGACGACGGCTGTGGACTCCTGGTGGTCCCGGACGCACTTGGCGAGCGTGAACGCCGACGTGACGGTGTAGAGCAGCCCGATGGCGAGAAACGCCCGCATCCAGTGATTGACCGGCAGGTAGGCGATGCCGACACCGAGGCCGACCACCGAGACGCCGAACGAGACCGCGGACTGCAGGAAGAATGCGGTGGTGGTCTTCGAGGGCATTGGTGTTGTCATGCGAGCAGTCTCGGCGCCCCCGAGAACAAAGGCCTGAGTAGGCCTACTCAACCAGGGCGGGTACCGGAAGCTCGATCTTGTGAGCCCGCTGCCACGCCTCGACCACCTCGTCGGTGACGTGCGCGCGGAAGTAGTCGTTGGCACTCAACCGCCCGGTGACCGGCTCCGAACCCTCGGCCAGGAGGCTGGCGGGCACGAGCCGGAACTCGTTCTGCACGGCGGCACTGAGCCGGCGGTGCCCGTCGATGACGTAGTAGTCGGGGCCGGAGTGCCCGATCGTCAACGGTTCCATGGACTGCGGGCCGGCGTCGCCGGCGGAGGCGACGAACGAGTCCTCGGCGGGATCGGCCAGGCGGGTCGGGTAGATCCGCATCGGGTCGAGCAGCAGCAGCGGCGGGCGCTCGCGGAGGATGTCGCCACCGAGGCGGCCCTCGAACGCGTCCACGATCATCGCGACGATGTCGTCGGGCCGGGCGCGGGTGCTGTCGCAGACCAGGTCGTAGTTGCGCAGGCGGAGCTTGTCGGCGCCGTAACGGGTCAGGAAGCGCACCCGCTCGCTCTCGCTGCGGCCGTGCAGCCGCTCCTTGGCCTCCTCGAGCGTCGCGTAGCGCTCCACCTCGCTGTGCGGGCGGGCCAGGACGCGGCGGGCGGCCTCGGTGGGCTCGGTGATGAGGTGGACCTTGAACGCGTCGTGGAAGAAGAACCACGCCAGGCGGCTGTCGACGATGAGCTGCTCGCCGGACTTGGCGATGTTGCTCTGCAGCTCGTCGACCGCGCTGTCGATCGCGTCGTCGAGCTCCGCGTGGAGGTTGAGTTGCAGCGCGGTCATGCCGCGTTCCTCGGCCATCTGCCGGTACATGTCACCGACGCTGATGCGACGCAGTGCGAGCCGGCTGGAGAGCTCCACGGAAACGGTGCTCTTGCCGCTGCCGAGGTCTCCGTTGATGACGACGGACCGGTGATTGCTCATGCGCAACTCTCTAGGTAGACCCGCGGGGCAGTCCAGGTCAGGAGCCTAACACGGCACGGTTGCCACCAAAGAAGGGTGCTGGAAACCGAATAGCGAATACCTTTCAAGAAATGAAAGGAAGGTAAAGGGAATAGCGTGTAATGCTGGGGAAACATCTGCCTGGCAGCATCGCGTGCGCCAAACCCAGGAGGTCATCGTTGTTCCTGACCCGCCATGAGCAGGAGCGCCTGCTGATCCACGTCGCCGCCGACGTGGCACAACGCCGCAAGGACCGCGGCCTGAAGCTGAACTACCCGGAGTCGATCGCCATCATCACGGCGTTCCTGCTGGAGGGCGCTCGCGACGGCCGGACCGTGGTCGACCTGATGGAGGCCGGGCGGCACGTGCTCGGCCGTGACGACGTGCTGGAGGGGGTGCCGGAGATGCTGGCGGAGGTGCAGGTGGAGGCCACGTTCCCGGACGGCACCAAGCTGGTGACCGTCCACCACCCGATCCCATGATCCCCGGCGAGATCTTCCCGGGCGAGGGCCCGGTGGTCATCAACGCCGGCCGGACCGAGCTGGTGCTGGCCGTCGTCAACACGGGCGACCGGCCGGTGCAGGTCGGGTCGCACTACCACTTCGCCGAGGCCAATGACGCGCTGGACTTCGACCGCGAGGCCGCCGCCGGTCACCGGCTCGGCGTCCCGGCGGGCACCTCGGTGCGCTTCGAGCCGGGCGTGTCCCGGGAGGTCGTGTTGGTACCCCTCGCGGGAAACCGGATCGTGCCGGGCCTGCGCATCAACGAAAGCACACCGTGATGGACATCGACCGCAGGCGCTACGCCAACCTCTACGGCCCAACCACCGGCGACCGGATCCGGCTCGCCGACACGGACCTGCTCATCCAGGTCGAGCGCGACGACTGCGCCGGCGGTGACGAGGCGGTCTTCGGCGGCGGCAAGGTGATCCGCGAGTCGATGGGCCAGTCCCGGGCCACCCGGGCCGAGGGCACCCCGGACACCGTGATCACCGGCGCGGTCATCCTCGACCACTGGGGCATCGTCAAGGCCGACATCGGTATCCGCGACGGCCGGATCGTCGGCATCGGCCGGGCCGGCAACCCCGACATCATGGACGGCGTCGACCCCGCCCTCGTCATCGGACCGTCAACGGAGATCATCGCCGGCAACGGCAGGATCCTGACGGCCGGCGCGATCGACTGCCACGTGCACCTGATCGCCCCGCTGATCCTGGAGGAGGCCCTCGCCAGCGGCATCACCACGATCGTCGGCGGCGGCACCGGGCCGGCGGAGGGCAGCAAGGCGACCACGGTCACCCCCGGCTCGTGGCACCTGGCCAGGATGCTCGAGGCCCTCGACCCGTGGCCGATCAACGTGCTGCTGCTGGGCAAGGGCAACACGGTGTCCACCGAAGCGATGTGGGAGCAGCTGCGCGGTGGCGCCGGCGGCTTCAAGCTGCACGAGGACTGGGGCACCACACCCGCGGCGATCGATGCCTGCCTGCGGGTCGCGGACGCCTCCGGGGTGCAGGTCAACATCCACACGGACACGCTCAACGAGGCGGGGTTCGTCGAGGAGACCCTGCGCGCGATCGCCGGAAGGTCGATCCACGCGTATCACACGGAGGGGGCCGGCGGCGGGCACGCACCCGACATCATCACCGTCGCGTCCCACCCCAATGTGCTGCCGTCATCGACGAACCCGACCAGGCCGTACACCCAGAACACCCTGAGTGAGCATCTCGACATGCTCATCGTCTGCCACCACCTCAACCCGAGCGTGCCGGAGGACCTGGCGTTCGCCGAGAGCCGGATCAGGCCCTCCACGATGGCCGCCGAGGACCTGCTGCACGACCTGGGCGCGATCTCGATCATCGGCTCGGACTCCCAGGCGATGGGCCGGGTCGGCGAGGTCGTCCTGCGGACGTGGCAGACCGCGCACGTCATGAAGCGGCGCCGCGGGTCCCTGCCCGGTGACGGTCCCGCCGACAACGAGCGCGCCAAGCGCTACGTCGCGAAGTACACCATCTGCCCGGCGATCGCCAGCGGCATCGCGGCCGAGGTCGGCTCGGTCGCGGTGGGCAAGCTCGCCGACCTGGTGCTGTGGGATCCGGCGTTCTTCGGGGTGCGGCCGCACGCCGTCATCAAGGGCGGCGTGATCGCCTGGGGTGCCATGGGCGACGCCAACGCCTCGATCCCCACCCCGCAGCCGATCCTGTCCCGGCCGATGTTCGGCGCCTACGGCAGGACGGCACCGGCGACCAGCCTCGCGTTCGTCGCGCAGGCGGCGCTGGACGACGGTCTCGCGGACCGGCTCGGCCTGCACCGGCGCCTCGCCGCGGTCGCCGACACCCGCGGTGTCGGCAAGGCCGACCTGCCGGGCAACGACGCGCTGCCGCGGATCGAGGTGGAGCCCGACACGTTCACCGTCCGCATCGACGGCGAGGTGGTCGAGCCCGACCCGGTCACCGAGCTGCCGATGGCCCAACGGTACTTCCTGTTCTGATGAAGGCACAGCTCCTGATCCTGGCCGACGGCCGCTTCCCGTCCGGGGGTCACGCGCACTCCGGTGGGCTGGAGGCGGCCGTGGTCCGGAAGAGGGTCAGTGACCTCGACAGCCTGCGCCGTTTTCTCATTGGGCGGTTGTACACCTCGGGCCTGGTCGGGGCGGCCTTCGCCGCTGCGGCGTGCGCCGATCCGGGCAGCATGGACGGGATCGACGAGGAACTCGACGCACGGACCCCCTCGCCGGCGCTGCGGCTCGCGTCACGAAGGCAGGGCCGGTCGCTGTGGCGGGCCGCCGCCGTGGTGTGGCCCGGCCCCCACGTGACGAAAGCAGGCGCCGTGAGGAAGGGCCTGCACCAGCCTGTCGCGCTGGGCGTGGTCGCGGAGGCGGCCGGCTGCACGCCGGGGGAGAGCGCGGCGATCAGCGCCTACCACGCCGTCTCCGGCCCGGCGAGCGCCGCGGTGCGCCTGCTGGGACTGGACCCGTACCAGGTGCACGGGCTCATCGCCGCCCTCGGCGACGACATCGACCGGGTCGCTCAAGCAGCGACCGAAGCCGCCCGTGGCCCCGCGGCCGACCTGCCAGCGGCATCGTCGCCGCTGCTGGACGTGTCCGCCGAGGACCACGCCGCATGGGAGGTACGACTCTTTGCATCCTGACGATCACGGCCACGAACACGGGCCGGACGAGACACCACATACGCACCCGCACCCCGATGTCGACCCGCACGCGCCGCTGGCGGAGAGCGGAACCGGGCAGCGCGCCGTGCGCATCGGCATCGGCGGCCCGGTCGGCTCCGGCAAGACGGCGCTGGTCGCCGCGCTGTGCCGGGCCATGGCGGACGACCTGCGCCTCGCCGTCGTCACCAACGACATCTACACCACCGAGGACGCCGACTTCCTGCTGCGCAACGGGGTCCTGCCGGCCGAGCGGATCCGCGCCGTGGAGACCGGGTGCTGCCCGCACACCGCGATCCGCGACGACATCTCCGCCAACCTCGACGCCATCGAGGAGCTGGAGGACAGCCTCGGCCCGCTCGACGTCATCCTCGTGGAGAGCGGCGGCGACAACCTGACCGCGACGTTCAGCAAGGGCCTGATCGACAAGCAGATCTTCGTGGTCGACGTGGCCGGCGGTGACAAGGTGCCCCGCAAGGGCGGCCCCGGCGTCACCGCCGCGGACCTGCTGGTCATCAACAAGACCGACCTCGCGCCGCTGGTCGGTGCGGACCTGGCCGTGATGGACCGCGACGCGACCGCCCGCCGGGGCGCGCTGCCGACGGTGTTCCTGTCGCTGGTCGAGGACCCGTCGGCCAAACCCGTCCAGGAATGGATCCGGGGCCTGATGTGAAGGCCACCGCGCGCGTCGTCGCGGAGCACACGACAAGCGGCACCGCGTTGCGGGTGCTCAAGGGTGAGGCGCCGCTGCTGCCGCGACGGACGGGGCCGAGCGAGGTCCATTTCGTCGGCGGCGCGGCGGCCCCGCTCGGCGGCGACGACCTGACCATGGAGATCGAGGTCGGCCCCGGCGCGGAGCTGACCATCCGCACGGTGGCGGCGAGCATCGCCCTGCCGAACCGGTTCGGCGACGCGAGCCGGCTGTCGGTCAGCGTCAGCGTCGCCGAAGGCGGCCGGCTGCTGTGGCTGCCGGAGCCGCTCATCGCCGCCGCCCGCTGCCGGCACACCACCGTGTCCACAGTGGACCTGGACCGGGACGCCGAGCTGGTCTGGCGGGAGGAGCTGGTCTGTGGGCGGCACGGTGAGGACCCCGGTGACGTCCGGCTGACCACCGTCCTGCGGCGTGACGGCCGCGCGTTGTACCGCAGCGACGTCGCGGTGGGCCCGCACGCGCGGGGGTGGGACGGCCCGGCCGGCTTCGGTGGGGCAAGGGTGCACGCGACGGTGTTCCGTACCGGCGAAACCGCCACGACGAGCAGCACACCGACGAGCGCGGTCATGGCCCTGGCCGCCGGAGGGACCGTCGCCACCGTGCTCGGCCGTGACCTGATCGAGACCCGCCGGATCACCGATGCGCTGGTTACACCACCGCAACGGACGGGCAAAGCGGCAGTAACCCCGCAGGGGTCTACTGCCATCGACTCACCACTGGTGAGGCGCGCCTAGGGTTCCGCGCCGGGAGAACCGGCGGCTGGTCCGAGAGGTGCAGGCGCCCCGCGGCAACGCCGGGCGTTCCACGGCGGGACAAAAGCCCGGGAGACAGCCGTCGCAGTCCGGCTGTGCGCCGGACGCACCCCGAAGGGTCTGTCCATGGGCTTCAACCACGGTCATCCGCATCGGCACGAGCTGCACGACAACTACGGTCCCGAGGCGCGCTACGCGGTCGAGCGCGAGGCCGAGCTGCCCACCACCAAGTGGGAAGAGGAGATCGCCCGCGGCCTGGAGTACGGGCTGCCGGGCGCGGACTCCATCGTCGACAAGCGGATCCCGACGTTCTCCCGCGGCGAGCTGCCGCACTTCGCCGGGATCAACACGTTCCTGAAGGCGCCCTACCTGGAGGACGTGCGCCGCTGCGGCGAATACGACGTCGCCGTGCTCGGCGCCCCGTTCGACGGCGGCACCACGTATCGGTCCGGGACCCGCTTCGGACCGCAGGGCATCCGGAAGATCTCCGCGCTCTACGGGCCCTACAGCTTCGAGCTCGGCGTCGACCTCCGCGAGTCGATCACCATCGCGGACCTCGGCGACATCTTCACCATCCCGGCCAACATCGAGAAGACGTTCGACCAGATCTCCAAGGCCGTCTCGCACGTCTACCAGTCCGGCGCGTTCCCGGTCGTGCTCGGCGGCGACCACTCGATCGGCTATCCCACGGTCCGCGGCGTCGCCGAACACATGACCGGCAACCTCGGCATCATCCACTTCGACCGGCACGTCGACACCCAGGAGACCGACCTCGACGAGCGGATGCACACCACTCCGTGGTTCCACGCCACGGACATCCCCAACGTGCCCGCGAAGAACCTCGTCCAGATCGGCATCGGCGGCTGGCAGGCGCCCCGCCCGGGCGTCAAGGTCGGCCGGGAGCGCGGCACCACCATCATGACCGTCACCGACTGCGTCGAGATGGGCATCGAGGCCGCCGCGGCCAAGGCCCTCGAAGTGGCGTGGGACGGCGCCGACGCCGTCTGGCTGTCCTTCGACGTCGACTGCCTCGACGCGGCGTTCGTGCCCGGCACCGGCTGGCCCGAGCCGGGCGGCTTCCTGCCCCGCGAGGTGCTCAAGTTCATCCAGCTCATCGCCGAGCGGCCCCTCGCCGGCATCGAGGTCGTCGAGTGCTCGCCACCGTACGACAACGCCGAGATCACCGCGCTCATCGCGACCCGCGTCATCTGCGACACCCTCGGCTGCCTGGTGCGCGCCGGCCACCTTCCCAGGAGGACCTCATGAAGCGCCGTTCCTTCCTCTCCGCGGTCGCGGGGACCGCCTTTCTGGCCGCTTGCGGCTCCTCATCCGACGACGGGGCATCCGGATCCGGCGCCAAGATCACGCTTGGGTTCAGCGCCTGGCCGGGCTGGTTCCCGTGGCAGGTCGCGCAGGAGAAGGGGCTGTTCGCCAAGAACGGCGTGACCGTCGAGCTGAAGTACTTCGACAGCTACACCGACAGCCTCAACGCCCTCGCCACCGGCAACCTCACCTGCAACAGCCAGACGCTCAACGACACGCTGTCGTCCGTCTCCGGCGGGTCGAAGCAGACCATCGTGCTGCTCAACGACAACTCCACCGGCAACGACCAGATCATCGCCGGGCCTGGCATCCGCACCGTGGCCGAACTCAAAGGCAAGAAGGTCGCCGCCGAGCAGGGCACCGTCGATCACTACCTGCTGCTGCTCGCGCTGGAGAAGGCCGGCCTCACGGAGAAGGACGTCACGTTCACGCCGCTGCTCACCGACGCCGCCGCGGCCGCGTTCGTCGCCGGGCAGGTCGACGCGGTCGGCGTGTTCGCGCCGTTCACCACCACGGCGCTGGGCCGGGCCGGCAGCACCGCGATCAGCACGTCGAAGGACTTCCCGGGGGCGATCCCCGACGCCCTGTCGTTCCAGTCGAAGTTCGTCCAGGACCACCCCGACGAGGTGCAGAAGGTGGTGCAGACCTGGTTCGACACCACCGCCTGGATCAAGGCCAACCCGGCGGAGGCGGTGAGCATCATGGCGAAGAAGGGCGGCGTCTCCGACGACGACTACAAGTCCTACGACGCCGGCACCACGATCTTCACCAAGGAACAGAACATCGAGGCGTTCACGCCCGGCTCGGACGCCAAGCACCTGGACTTCCAGGCGAACAAGATCGCCGAGTTCCTGGTGAGCACCAAGCTGGTGGACGCCAAACCGCCGCTCGACGGGTTGTTCGAGCCGAAGTTCGTGAAGGCAGTGCGGTGACGATGACCGTCCCCAGGACCTCCAGGTCCTGGGGACCGCTGCCCCGGCGGCGGCCGGTGCGCCCGCCGCGGCCGGTGTTCGCGATCCGGGCGCCGCTGCCGGGCCGCACCCGGCTCGTGCTGGTCGCGCTGTCGGTGCTGCTGCCGGTCGCGGTCTGGCTGGTCCTCGGCGCCACCGAGGCCGTGCCGGCCCGCTACCTGCCCAGCCTGGCCCGGGTCTGGCAGGCGGGCGCCGACATGGCCGCGAGCGGACAGCTGTGGACCGACACCTGGGCCACGGTGCAGCGGATCGTCTACGGCTTCGGCCTGGCCGTCGTGGTGTCGGTGCCGCTCGGCGTCGCCATGGGCAGCTTCGCCGCCGCGAACGCGCTGCTGGAGCCGCTGAGCGGGCTGCTGCGCTACCTGCCCGCCGCGGCGTTCACCCCGCTGCTGCTGATCTGGCTCGGCATCGACGAGTCGCCGAAGATCGCGCTGATCTTCATCGGCACGGTCTTCTTCAACATGCTGATGACGGCGGACGTGGTGCGGCTGGTGCCACGGGACTTCGTCGACGTCGCGTACACCTTGGGCGCCAGGCGACGCGAAGTGCTGTGGAAGATCATCCTGCCGCACTCGCTGCCCGGGATGCTCGACGCCGTCCGGGTCAACTTCGCCGCCGCGTGGAACCTGGTCGTGGTCGCGGAGCTGGTCAACAGCGACACCGGGCTGGGCAAGCGGATCCTGCTGGCCCAGCGGTTCACGCAGACCGACAAGATCTTCGCGATCCTCGTCGTCATCGCGGTCGCGGGCGTCCTCACCGACGTCCTGCTCCGGCTGGCCCGCAACCGGATCGGACGGTGGGTGTGATGCTGACCCTGTCCGGTGTCGGGCGGACCTTCTTCACGAAGACGGCGCTGGAGGACGTGTCGTTGTCGGTGGACCGCGGCGAGTTCGTCTGCGTGGTCGGCGCCAGTGGGTCCGGCAAGTCGACGCTGCTGTCCATCGTCGCCGGGCTGGTGGCGCCGACGTCCGGTTCGGTGACGCTCGACGGCGCCTCGGTCGTCGGGCCCGGTCCCGAGCGGGGGCTCGTGTGCCAGTCCGGCGCCGTGTACCCGTGGCGCACGGTGGAACGCAACATCGCCTTCGGCCTGGAGCTGCTCGGGCTGCCCCGGGCCGAGCGGAAGGCGCGGGTCGACTGGTACCTGGCGGAGACCGGCCTCACGCAGTTCCGGCACGCCCTGCCGAAACAGCTGTCCGGCGGGCAGCGGCAGCGGGTCGCGATCGCCCGCGCCCTGGCGTGCGAACCCGAGGTGCTGCTCCTCGACGAGCCGTTCGGCGCACTCGACGTGCAGACCAAGGAGGACATGCAGGTCTTCCTGCGCGGGGTGTGGCAGGACACGGGCACGACGGTGCTCATGGTCACCCACGACGTCGAGGAGGCGGTGTTCCTGAGCCGGCGGGTGATCGTGCTGTCCAGCGACCCGGGGCGGGTGGCCGCGGACGTGGCGGTCGACCTGCCGGACTCGCGGGACCTGGCGGTCAAGCGGACGCCGGAGTTCCTGGCGTTGCGGGCGCAGGTGGAGGATCTGGTGCGGGCCTATCACCGAAGCCACGCCTAGCGCGTCTTGCCCAGGCCGGCTTCCCGGGCCCGGATGATCGCCTCGGCGCGGTCGGCGACCTGCAGCTTCGCGAAGATGGCGGAGATGTGGTTGCTGACGGTCTTGGCGCTGATCACCAGATCACGGGCGATGCCGTGATTGGGGCGGCCGGCCGCGATGAGGTCGAGGACCTCGCGTTCGCGGCCGGTCAGCTCCGGGAAGGGCACTTTCTCGAGCGCGGCCGGCGTCGAGGAGAAGAACGCGATGATCCGCCGGGCCACCGTCGGCCCGAAGATCGCCTGGCCGGCCGCCACGGACCGGATCGCGAGGATGATCTCCTGCTGTTGCGCGCCCTTGACGAGGTATCCGGACGCGCCGGCCCGCATCGCCGCGAACACCGAGTCGTCGTCCTCGAACATGGTCAGCACCAGCACCCTGGTCTGCGGGGCGGCGGCCAGGATCGCCCGGGTCGCGTCGACGCCGTTGGTGCCCGGCATGTGCAGGTCCATGACGACCACGTCCGGCGCGGCCCGCAGCACCTCCCGCCGGGCCTCCTCGCCATCGGCGGCCTCCCCGGCCACCTCGATGTCCACATAGGACGCGACGAGCGCGCGCATGCCCTCCCGCATCAAGGGATGGTCGTCGACGATCAGGATCCTGATCATGAATTCTCCAAGGGGAGCGTCGCGTGCACCCGGCCGCCGGCGTCGGTCGGGCCCGCGGTGAGCGTGCCGCCGAGCTCCGCCGCGCGTTCGTGCATGGAGCGCAGGCCGACGCCGTGCCGCCACGGCTCGCCGTCGCCCGTGCCGTCGTCGCTGACCTCCACGTGCAGCGACCCGCCGTCGACCCGCAGCCGGATCCGGCCGGTGGCCGCCCCGCCGTGCCGCATGGTGTTGGTCACGGCCTCGGTGGCGATCCGGTACGCGGCCACCTCCACCGCGGCGGGCAGCGCGGGCAGCGTGTCCGGCGCGTCGACGGTGACCGTGACCTCCCTGACCCACGACTGCTCGGCCCGCTGCCGCAGCGCCGCGAGCAGGCCCAGCTCGTCGAGATCCGGCGGGCGCAGGTCGTAGACGAGGCGGCGGATGTCGGCGATCGCGCCGGTGACGTCCCGGCGCACGCCCAGCAGCAGCTCCCCGGCCCGGTCCGGGTCGGCCCGCAGCGCGTTGTGCGCGGCGTCGGCTTTGAGGGTCACCGCCGTCAGCGCCGTGCCGAGCCCGTCGTGCAGGTCGCGGCGCAGCCGCCGGCGTTCCTCCTCGCGGGCGGCGACGATCCGGGTCCTCGACTCGCGCAGTTCCCCGGACAGCCGCACCTCCCGCACGGCCAGCCCGATCGGCGCCGCGAGCAGCTCCAGGGCCCGGCGGTCGGCGGCGGCCAGCCGGCGTTCCCCGGCGCGCAACCCCACGAGCAGGTCGGCGGGCGGGCCGTCCCCCAGGTCGAGCGGCACGCTGTGGCGCATCTCGGGCAGCTCCCCGTACGTGGCGACGAGCTGCCCGTCGGCGCTGACCGCCGCGTACGGCAGCCGCAGCGACTCGCAGACGGCGCGCAGCACACCGTCGAGGCCACCGGTGAGGCGGCTGCCGACCCGGGCCGCGGCCGCCGCAGGGTCGGCGCGCCCGCCGTACATCACCCGGTCGACGGCCGTCTGGACCCGGCTGCGGGCCGGCGCGAACGCCAGCGCGACGGCCCCCGTGGCGACGATCGGGCCGGCCAGGTCGTGCTCGTCGGCGACCGCCCCGAGCGCGGCGACGATGCCGAGATACGCCCCGGCGACCCCGGCGGTCAGCAGCCCGTAGACCAGGGACCGGTTGACGATGACCCGGATGTCGTAGAGGCCGTGCCGCACGATCGCGACGGTCGCGGCCGCCGGGATCAGGGCCAGCGACAGCACGAAGATGATCGGCCCGTCGGCGGTCACCACCCGCTGCAGGTTGAGCACCAGGAACACGCCGATCGCCCACAGCAGCCACAGCAGCTGCAGCCGCTGCTTCCCGCGGGAGCGCCACACCCGCAGCCCGAGCACCACGACGCTCAGCAGCGCGCCGGCGCCGATCGCCAGGACGTCGACCGGCAGCAGCGTCCCGGCCAGCTCGGTCACCGCCGGGCCGGCGAGCGGGCGGCGGTCCGCGATCGGCTCGTTGGCCAGGGCGTCCGGCGCGAGCACCATCAGGACCGGGAACAGCAGGCCGAGCGCCACGGTCACCGGCACCAGCGCGCGCCACCGGGGCGACAACGGGGTCCCGTCCGGGAACATCTGCAGGATCAGCGGCAGGCAGATCATCGGCGCCGGCGTCCAGATCATGATGCCGAAGACGTCGATCGCCTTCTGCCAGCCCGGCGTCAGGGTCAGCCAACCGGAGAGCAGGCCGAGGGCGGCGAGGCTGGCGGCGTAGCAGAGCCCGTACGCGACGAACAGCCGGCCGATGCGGTGCCCCGGGTGATACGTGAGCACCAGGGCGCCGAACGCGGTGAACGCCAGCGCCATCACCGAGTTGTTGAGCAGGTAGGCGTCGCTCGAGTCGGCGAACGTCAGCCCGCCCGCGAACCACATGCCCCAGACGGCGGCGACCCAGGCCACCACGGCGCCGGCGAGCACGGCCGGGCCGCGGGGTCGTTCGGACATGCCGACATCATGCGGCCCGCGCGCTCCCGGGGGCCATAGGAGCGTGCCCCTATCTGCGGGATGAGAGCGCGCACTCATGACGGCGGGTGCCGTCGTGCCGGACCGTTCGGGTTCCAACCCCTCGCATTGGAGTCCTCACATGGAACGCATCCGCATCACCGGCACGGTCGGCCTCGTCACCGGGCTGCTGTGGCTCGTCAACTGGGCCTTCGAGGCCTTCGTCGACCCGCCGGTCGGCGGCGGCCAGTGGTACGCCGGCCAGGTCGTGGCGACCGTCGCGCTCTTCGGCACGGCGGTGCTCCTCTTCGGGCTCGCCGCCCTGCGCCCGGCCGGCGACGGCCGCGTCGCCCGGACCTTCCTCGCGCTCAACTGGGTCGCCTGGCTGTCGCTGACCCTCGGCGGCATCGGCATGCTCATCCACGGCGACGAGAGCGAAGGCCCGATGACTCTGTTCTTCCCGATCGGCGGCATCCTCGGCACGGTCAGCCTGCTGGTCAGCGGCATCCTGGTCGCGGTGCGGCGGGGGCTGCCCGGGTGGCGTCGGTGGGTGCTGCTCGCGTTCGCCGTCATGTATCTGCTGCTCGGATTCCTCAACGGCGGCAGCGACGAGCCGACGGCGGCCTCGCAGGGCGGGGAGCTTGTGCAATACGTGCTGTTGTTGGCATTGGCGGCGGCGGTACGGACAGCGCCGGCGTCCCCGGTCACCGCTTCGCCCGTGCGTGTCTGACGCCTCTCGGCCCGGCCGGTTGTCCCGGCCGGGCCGTTCGTCTGCTTACGGCACAGGGTCCTTGGTGCCGTGCGGGGTCGAGGGATTGCAGCGCTTGATCCGGGCGGCCGTGAGGCGTGAGCCCTCGACCAGGCCGTACCGCTGCACCGCCTGCAATCCGTAGTTGCTGCACGAGGGGATCTGCCGGCAGTGCGTCGGCAGGTGCGGCGACAACCACCGCTGATAGCCACGGATCGCCACCACACCGGCCCGTCCGGGGCGCGTCGTGTCGCGGCGCGGGGCCCGCCGCGGTGCGGCGATCGCCATCAGGCCGAGCAGCGAGCCGAGCATGAACGGGTTGCAGTCGCACGGGTCGCAGTCGCAGCCGTCGCTGTCCCGGTTGCGCCGGCGCTGCTGCTGCTGTTGCTGCTGCTGCTGGTTGTGCGGATGGTGTTGGTCCTGCCTGCGCCGGCGCTGCTGACGGCGGTGCTGCCAGATCGCTAGGGCGTCGCGGATTCCGATTCGCGCCATGGGCGGCATTGTGTGGCCGATCGCCAGCCTGATCAAGGACCGGTCGCGTTTCTTACTTCATGAATGCCAAAACGCACCCGGATGGCCGACTTCGTTCGGGCGGCCGGGAATGTCCGGACAGTCCCGGACACCCGAACGAAGTCGAACAACCGAGTGCGTGCTCTGGTGGGTCGCCGGCCCGCGGGGCTGATACCGCGGGCCGGCGTGGTCAACCACACCGTCAGGAGCTTTGTGTTCTGGCTTTTCAGCCTGCCGTTCAGCCTGCCGTTCAGCTGGCCGTTCAGCCTGCCGTTCAGCTGGCCGCGATCGCGGGGCCGCCGTCGGTGTGGATCTCGGTCGCCGAGGCGAACGCGCTGTCCAGGCGGGCCTGGAGGGCGTCGAGCTCCGAGTACTCGGCGGTGTGCGAGGACTCGCTGCCCTCGGCCGCGAAGACGTGGTCGGTCTCGGCCTCGTTGTGGTCGTACGAGGTGTAGTCCGACTCCTCGTAGTGCGCGCCGTTCGGGTTGCTGTACTCGACGTGGTGGCCCTGGTCGAAGCTGGTGGACTCGGCCGAGGCGTGGTCCTGCTCGTAGACGTTGAACTGGTTGTTGTAGTCGGCCTCGCTGGCGTTGACCTGGTGCAGCTGGTCCAGGGACTCGTGCTCCTGGCCGGCCTCGACGTGACCGTAGTCCGCGCCGCCGTCGTAGCCGGTGTCGCCGCCGTCGTAGTCGCTCATGATGTGCTCCCTCTGGTGGGTGGTGTGTGGTGTGGCCTTGCGATGCATATGACGTTACGGAAGGCCGTGCCCACCCGAATCCCAGAAACGTGCCACGGTACGGCTACCGGTTTTGGGGCTTTCCTTCGTTTTTATCAGGTTCGGAGTGCGTCCGCCGTCGCCGCGTCGGCGGGGAAGAACGACTCGATGGCCAGCTCCGCGACGGTCACGTCCAGCGGCGAGCCGAACACCGCGGTGATGCTGAAGAACCGCAGCTCAGTGCCCTCGTGGCGGATCCGCAGCGGCACCACCACGTCATGCGCGGCGGGTGCTGGGCCGGTGCCGCCCGGGTACGCCGCCAGCTCCCCGAGCAGCTCGCCCAGCTTCGGATCGCCGGTCGCGCGGGCCTGCCGCTCGAGACGCCCCAGCAGGTGCGCCCGCCACTGCTCCAGGTTGGCGATCCGCGGCGCGAGCCCGTCCGGATGCAGCGACAGGCGCAGCACGTTGACCGGCGGCTCCAGCAGCTCCTTTGTCACACCGGCGGTGAGCAGCCCGACGGGCGCGTTGGCGTCGAGCATCGTCCACCACCGGTCCACCACCACCGCCGGAAACGGCTCGTGCCCGGTCAGCACCTGCCGGAGCGAGTGGCGCACCGCCCGCAACTGCGGACCGTCAAGCCGGCCTTCCGGGTACGCGGGCGCAAATCCCCCGGCAAGCAGCATCGTGTTGCGCTCCCGCAGCGGCACGTCCAGATGCTCCGTGAGGCGCAGGATCATCGCACTCGTCGGCCTGGACCGCCCCGTCTCCACAAAACTCAGATGCCGCGTGGAGATCTCCGCCTGGATCGACAACTCCAACTGACTGAGCCGCCGCCGCTCCCGCCACTCGCGCAGCAGCACCCCGACTGGTTGCGTCATGATCCGATCGTAGGAGCGCTGTCCATTACCTCCCAGGGAATCGACCAGGCCACGTTCACGCTGACAAGGTCGTCGCCATGAGCGAATACGAGAAGCTGGTAGACCAGTACATCGAGGCATGGAACGCGACGGACCCGGCCACCCGCCGAGCCGCGATCGACGCCCTGTTCACCCCCGACGTGACGTTCGTCGACCCCATGTCGACGGCTCGCGGCCCGGGAGAGATCGACTGGCTGATCGCCGGCGTGCAGTCCCAGTTCCCCGGCTTCGTGATCAGCCGCCTCGGCCCCGTCGACGGCCACCACGACCAGGCCCGCTTCACCTGGGAGGCAGGCCTGCCCGGCCAGCCCGCCCCGGTCGCCGGGTTCGACGTGGTGACCATCGCCCCCGACGGCCGGATCAACCAGGTCCTGGGCTTCCTGGACCGGACGCCCTAACCGGGGTCACCGGGCGTTTACAAGGAGTCACGGCGCTGGACGCGGCGGTGCGCACGCTCGAGAATGAGGGCAGCGCCTACCGGGGGGAGGCGGCCAGTGCCACGACCCTACTTCTCTTTGGACGCACCAGATTCCGGTGCGTCCCCAGCTCCTGAACCGCTGGACGGAAACGCCCGCCTCGCGGCGGCTGCGGCCGCGTTCTGCCGCCGCCGCGAGGAGAGACTGCGGGCCCGTGCGGAGTTCGCCGAGGCCCGCCGGCACGGCCTGGCCGCCCGGCACGCGAGGAAGCTGGCCCGGATCCGATCGGAGCGCGCCCTGGCGGAGGTGGGCCGGCCCTCACCTCCGCAGGCGGCCACGGTGCTGTCTGCCCGGCCGGATCGCACACGCCGCGCTCCGGTGTTGGGGTCCGCCGCAACACCCGTGCACCTGAGGCCGGGGCCTCCATTGGCGCCGGTCGCGGTGCCTGCGCCGGTGGGGCCGGCGTCTGTGCCTCGCCTGGCGGCGGGGACCGTGCCGGCACCTGTGCAGCCGACGTTCACGCCTCGTCCCGTGCGGTTGGGTTCGGCACCCGCGGAGTCGGCGCCCGTGCCCGTGCCCGTGTCTGCGCCCGTGCCTGGAACCGCGCCCGCGCCTGTGTCTGCTGGGTCAGCGTCCGCGTCTGTGCCCGCGTCTGTGCCCGCGTCTGTGCCCGCGTCTGTGCCCGCGTCTGTGCCCGCGTCTGTGCCCGCGTCTGTGCCCGCGCCTGCGCCCGTGCCTGGAACCTCGCCTGTGCCTGCGGGGTCAGCGCCCGCGTCTGTGCCCGCGCCTGTGCTTGTGTCTGCGGGGTCTGCGTCCGCGTCTGTGCTTGCGTCCGTGCCTGTGCTTGCGCCTGTGCCTGTGTCTGCGGGGGCGGCGCCCGCATCTGTGCCTGCTCCTGCGGGAGCAGCGCCTCTGCCTGCGCCTACGCCGGTGACCGCGGGGTCAGCGCCCGGTCCTGTTCCCGTGCCAGCGCCCGCGCGCCTGACGCCTGTTCCCGTGTCAGAGCAGTCGGCGCGTGCGCCCACGCCGACCACGGCAGACCTGACACCCGCATCGGTGCCCGTTGGCATGGAGCCGCCGCCGACGGTCGAGGAACAACGCCATTCCACTACCGCCGAGCACGGCCGCCGCAGCGGCCCACAGACCCGGAAGCCACACCACACCAGAGACCCCGCGACACGGTGCCGGCGTCGCCCCGCACGACGGCCACCCACCACACCCGGCAGTGCGCGGCGCCCACCACACTCCGGACCCCCTCGTCCCCGGCCCGAACCACCACCCAGGTATGCGCCTCGCCGCATCCCGCCACCGATCCGGCCCGGGTCCCAGACCGACATGCCAGCGTGCCACAGTCCATAAAGGACGCTGCCGGACCACACCGGCAACCTACGCCCATCCACCGCTCGCGCGGCGAGTCCTCCGTGCGGGGTCCTTCGTGCGGCGAGCCCTCCGCGCGGCGGGTCCTCCCGTGCGGCGGGTCTTTCGTGCGTTGAGACCCAGCACGATCGGCTCCCCGTCCGGTGCCTCGCCGCGCCGGTCCTGTGCGCGCCCGGGTCCCCGCAACGACGCCGAGTCATGCCACGTGACGAGTCCTCCGACCGGTCGGCTCTGCGCGGTCGGCTCTGCGCGGTCGGCTCTGCGCGGTGTGCGTTCTCCGACCGGTCGGGCCTGCGCGGTCAGCTGGCCGCCCGTCGAGTTCTTCGGCCGCTCGGGCCTGCGCCCTGCTCTATGCGCGGTCGGCTCTCCGCACGGTGAGCTTCTTCGGGCGGTCAGGTCAACACGGGTCGTGTCCGCTGTTGTGGTGTGCGAACGGCCGGTGGCGCCTTGGATCACGAACGAGCCGCTGCGTCCGCCGCCGTGTTTTGGTGCGAGCTTGAAGCGCGGGGGTGTCCGCACGCCCCGTCCCTTTTCACGCTTTCGGTGAGCACCTGCGCGATGTCTCGGCCCAGGGTCTTTCCGCCGGTGCCGGCATGGTGAGCGTTCGGGACGTCCGTCGCCTGCCGCGGTCGGGCGGTCGAAGTCGTGCACGGGCTGTGCGGACAGCCAGCCCGCGA
>NZ_BONQ01000166.1 GCF_016862795.1 Dactylosporangium siamense
GCCCGCGACCTTGATTGCCAGGAAGGCCCACTTCCGGCCAGGAACACGTGGGTGAAGAGGCTGATCCGGGCCTCGGCAGCGCCGGATCGTGCGCCGGGCACGTGGGGTCGTTGCCGGATTCCCTTCGTTGCGGCATCGCGCGCTGGACAAGACCCTGCACAGATCGATGTCGCGGACCGGCGGTCCCGACGGGCACGGGACGACTTCGGTCCAGCCGGGAGGGGGCATCACGACCGCATACGTGGACCACAGGACGCCACGGTGGCGCGGCCGAAGCGTGCAGGCCGGCCACCGCCACCACCGCGGCGGACACGAGCGCGCAGCGCGGGGTGGGCAGCGCGGGCGGGCGGAACGCGGGTGGGCGGTGCGGTGCGGTGCGGGGCAGCGCGGGGCAGAACGCGGGCGGGGCGGTGCGGGGCGGTGCGGTGCGGGGCGGTGCGGGGCGGTGAGAGGCAGTGCGGGTGGGTGGTGTGGGGGTCAGGAGAGGGTTGGGCGGGGGGAGGCGGCGCGTAGGCAGCGGAGGCCGGACAGGACCATCCACAGTGGGGTGGCGGCCGTGATGGCGGAGGTGGTCAGGGCCAAGGGGGAGGTGTTCGTGGCGGTGGTGTGCCAGGCGGGGCTGAGCAGGGAGAGGGCAGCGCCGCCGAGGACGAAGAAGGCGCAGATGGCGATCGCGGCGATGCCCGTGGTGCGGACGAAGGTGCGGCCGGCGTTGACGTAGCGGCTGCCGACGCCGCAGGCCAGGGCGGTGAGCAGGCCGACCACGACCACCGTGTAGCCGGCGTAGTCGACGGTGCGGGCCAGGAAGAGGTAGCCGCTGCCGGGGTGCCAGGTCCAGCCGGTGGCGGCGGAGCGCCAGGCGAACTCGGAGATCGCCTGCTGGACGGCGACCGCGGCGGCGACGAAGAGGGCGGTGCGGCGGGCCTGGGAGACGGCGAGCTCGCGCTGGTAGTCGGGGGCGAGCTCGTGGACGGAGCCGAACTCGTCCACGGCCAGCGACGCCGCGGCGGCGGCGGGCAGGCCGGTGGACTCGTAGTGCGCGGCGGCGTCGTGCAGGCTGTCGCGCACCTCGGTCAGCAGCTCGCGTTTCGCGGCGCGGGGACCGCGCAGGGCGGCGCCGAGCGAGGTCACGTAGGTGTCGATAACCACCCGCCCAGTATCGCCTCGCAGTGCCGGGACCAGATCCGGGAAAACCTCAGGGACAACCCCCAATGTCAGAACCCTCGACAGCAGGCAAGCTACATGTAGCAGAGCTACTTATGGAGGGGGACGACGGTGCGTAGGTGGCTTCTCGGTGGGCTCGGGGTGCTGCTCCTGCTCTGCGGGGGCGGCGTCGCGGCGGTCACCTGGCTTCTGACCAGTGGGGGCGTCGACACCGTCGGCAAGGTGGCGTTCGACCGGCCGCTCAAGATCCCGCCGCTGGCCGAGTCGACGGTCGACGCGGACGGCACCCGGGTCTTCGACCTCACCGCCGGGCCCGGCGACAGCGACCTCGGCCACGGCGCGAGCACCCGGACCTGGGGCTACAACGGCGCCTACCTCGGCCCGACGCTCAGAGCCCAAAAAAGCCAGAAGGTCAAGGTCAACGTCCACAACCGGCTCAACGAGCCGACGACCGTGCACTGGCACGGCATGCACCTGCCGGCGAAGGTCGACGGCGGGCCGCACCACCCGATCCCGGTCGGCGGCGACTACCAGGCCGCCTGGACGGTGGACCAGCCGGCGGCGACGCTCTGGTATCACCCCCACCCGAGCGACCTCACCGAACGTCAGGTGTACCGGGGCCTCGCCGGAATGTTTCTGATCGACGAAAACGAAGAAAACGAAGAAGACCTGCCACACGAGTACGGCGTCGACGACATCCCGGTCATCGTGCAGGACAAGAACTTCGACGGCGGGCAGCTGAGCATGAGCGACCGGTTCCTCAGCGACGTCGGCATCCTGGGCGACGAGATCCTCGTCAACGGCACGCCCGGGCCGTTCCTGGACGTGCGCACGAGCCTGGTCCGGCTCCGGCTGCTCAATGCGAGCACCGCGCGGGTCTACGACTTCACCATGTCCGACGGCCGGCCGATGCAGCTGGTCGGCACCGACGGCGGCCTCCTGGAAGCGCCGTACGCCACCAGCAGCGTCCGGCTGTCGGTCGGGGAGCGGGCCGAGGTCGTCGTGGCGCTGCGGCCCGGTGAGCGGGTCGAGCTGCGCACCGCGCCCACCGGCCTGGGCCGGTTCCAGGGCGGTCGGGACGCGTTCGACGTCCTCCAATTGCGAGCAGGCGGACAAATCACCCAGAAAACGTTGCCACCGACGCTGACAAGCATCGAGAAGCTCGACCCGAGCCAAGCAGCACAGCGGCGGACGTTCACGTTCCAGGGGCGGGAGATCAACGACGACCGGATGGACATGGACCGCGTCGACGCCGTCGTCGTCAAGGACACCGTCGAGGTGTGGAGCGTCGCCAACGGGCACGGCACGCCGCACAGCTTCCACATCCACGACGTGCAGTTCCAGGTGCTATCCGTGGACGGAAGGAAGCCGGAGTTCCGGAGCTGGAAGGACACGCTGTTCCTGGAGCCGAGGAAGCGCTACGAGATCATCGCCAGGTTCGCCGACTACGCCGACCCGACGACCGCGTACATGTTCCACTGCCACGTCCTGCGGCACGAGGACGAGGGCATGATGGGCCAGTTCGTGGTGGTGGAGAAGGCGGGCGACAAGCCGAACATCAGACACGGATGAAGCGAGGTGCCGGGCCCCCCGTGGCGGCGCGGGGCCCGGCACGTCTCGCAAGCGAATCCGTCGTCCCCGTGTGCGCCGCAATCCGGACCGTGATGACGGCCGGACGGCGGCGGCAACCCGCCGAGAACCGCTTTGTGATCGGCATGACACATGGATCACCGCTCCCATGTCAAGAGCGTGGTGTCGCGGATCACCTGGGCGGGCCGAGATGGCGCCGCAGCGCGACCGGAAGGTCCCGCTCTGTGCCCGTCCAGGCGGTGTGTCCATCCGGCCGGACGAGGACAAAACGGTCGTTCACCCCATGGACCAAGCGGTCCTCGTAACCAGAAACAGGAGAGGGCGAAAGGAGCACGTGCCGCCCCGCCCGCAGCAGCTCGTACACCCGCGAACCCGTCGAAAGCAGGGCATCCGGCTGCCGGGGCGCGCCGGGGTAGTCGATGCCGATGCCGGACACGGTGCCGGCGGCCTTGCGCATGATCGTCGGCACGTGCAGCAGCGCCCCGCCGAGCAGGTCGCGACCGGCCCGCGAGAAGCGTGAGTGCAGCATCGCCAGGCGGATCAGGCCGCCGCTGCTGCGCAGCACCAGTTCGCCGACCGGGTGGCGTTCGGTCTGGTACGAGTCGAGCAGCCCAGAGGGTGCCCAGCCCTGCGCGACGGCGGCCAGCTTCCAGGCCAGGTTCGCCGCGTCCTGCAGGCCGGTGTTCATGCCCTGCCCGCCCGCCGGCGAGTGCACGTGCGCGGCGTCGCCGGCCAGGAAGACGTTGCCCGAGCGATACCGCGGGACCTGCCGCTCGTCGCTGTGGAACCGCGACAGGAACCGCGCCTCCTTCATGCCGAAGTCGGTGCCGAGCGCCCGCCGGGTCACCTCGCGGACCTCGTCGAGGGACAGTGGCGCGCTGTCCGGCTGCTGGGCGAGCCGGTCCCAGGCGAAGACCCGGAACCAGCCGTCGCCGAACGGCGCGACGAACGCGAACGCGTCGCCGACCGAGTTCACCGCGAGCACGTCGGACGGCGCGTCGGTGAGCCGCACGTCGGCGAGCATGATCGAGCGCAGCACGGCCTTGCCCGGGAACGGCATGCCGAGCGCCTCGCGGACCGCGCTGTGCACGCCGTCGGCGCCCACGATGAAGTCCGCCTCATGGGAGGTGCCGGCCAGCACGGCGTGCGGCTCGACGCCGGTGACGGTCGCGCCGCGCACGATGCGGGCGCCCAGGTCCAGTGCGCGCCGCTCCAGGAGCCGCTCCACGTGGTACTGCGGGGTGATCAGCAGGAACGGGAACCGGGTCGGCAGCGTCCCGAGGTCCACCTTGATGCGGTTGAACAGCCGCAGGCGGGCCACCGGCGTCCCGGTCGCGACCAGGTCGTCGGCGAGCCCGCGGGCGTCGAGGTGTTCGAGGGTGCGGGCGTGCACGCCGAACGCCCTGGTCAGGTTGGAGTCGGTGGTGCGGCGCTCCAGGACGGTCACCTCGACACCCGCGGCGGCGAGGTCGCCGGCGAGCAGCAGTCCGGTCGGCCCGGCACCGACGACGACGGTCTTCATGGCATCTCCCTCGATAGGTCAACGAGCGTAGGTCAACAACTGTTGGCCAACACATGTTGACCCCGGTCGGGAGTGCATGTCAACAGGCGATGAAATGCGTCCCGGGACGTGACCGCTAACATCCAGGGACTTGACTGGATGCCGGGCTAAAGGTGAGGCTTGGCAAAAGAGCCCGCCAGCTCCTAGGAGACTTTGTATGGTCAAGTTCCGCATGCCCGTTGTGTTAGCGCTAACAATGATGGCTGCGGTGGTGTCCGTCACGCCGGCGCACGCCGCTACCGCCACCCTCACCGTCGACGCGGGACACACCACCACCGCCGTCGGGCCGTACCAGTTCGGCCACATCATCGAGGACATCAACCACTCGATGGAGGGTGGCCTGAACGCCAACGTGGTGCGCAACAGCACCATGAAGGAGGGCAACGCCAATCCGCCCTCCTCCTGGTCGCTGATCACCGGCGGCGGGGGCAGCGGCGGCATCGCCGCGGACACCGCCGGCCCGCTCAACGCCGCCAACCAGCGCGCCCTGCGGCTCACGGTCGGCACCAACGGCGCCGGTCAGCGGGTCGGCGCCGCGAACAGCGGCTTCTACGGCATCGGGGTCCGGCCGTCGACGACCTACCAGGTCGCGTTCTGGGCGCGGGCCACCGCCGGCTTCACCGGCCCGCTCACGGTCACGATCGAGAGCACCGGCGGCACCGTGCACGCCACGTCGAGCGTGTCGGGCCTCGGCACCGGCTGGCAGAAGTTCACCACCACGCTCACCACCGGCGCCGGCGCGCCCGTGTCGAGCGCCAACCGGTTCGTCGTCGCCGCCAACGGCGTCGGCGCCGGGCAGCAGGTCTGGCTCAACGTCGTGCAGGCGATCGGCCCCACCTTCCAGCCGACCGGCAACCTGCGCCGGGACCTGCAACAGCTGATGACCGACACCAATCCCGGCTTCTTCCGGGTGCCGGGCGGCAACTACCTGGAGGGCGCCGTCATCGCCAACCGGTTCGCCTGGAAGAACACCATCGGGCCGGTCGAGCAGCGGCCCGGTCACCAGAACGACGCCTGGGGCTACTGGTCCACCGACCAGTTCGGCCTGCTCAACTACCTGCAGATGGCCGAGCAGGCGGGCGCCGAGCCGATGCTCGGGGTGTTCGCCGGATACACGCTCAACGGCAGTGTCACCCCGCAGAACGAGATGCAGCAGTACGTCGACGAGGCGCTCGACGAGATCGAGTACGTCACCGGCGGCACCGGCACCACGTGGGGTGCCCGGCGGGCCGCGGACGGGCACCCGGCGCCGTTCCCGCTGCGCTACGTCGAGATCGGCAACGAGGACTGGTTCGACGGCACGGACAGCTACAACGCCTACCGGTACCCGATGCTCTACGACGCCATCAAGGCCCGCTACCCGCAGCTGCAGATCATCGCGACCCGGGCGGTCACCAGCCGGCCGATGGACGTCATCGACGACCACTACTACAACAACGACCCCGACGCCTTCGCCGCGCTCGCCACCCGCTACGACGGCGCCGACCGCAACGGCCCGAAGGTCCTCGTCGGCGAGTACGGCGTCACCAACGGCACCTCGAGCAACCCGACCGGCACGCTGTCCGGCGCGCTCGCCGAGGCCGCGTTCATGACCGGCATGGTGCGCAACGCCGACCTCGTCATCGGCGGCGCCTACGCGCCGGCGCTCACCTCGGTGGACAACTGGCAGTGGTCGTCGAACCTGATCGGCTTCAACGCGGTCAGCTCGTTCGGCTCGCCGTCCTACTACGTGCAGAAGATGTTCGGCACAGGAGTCGGCGACCACGTGGTCCCGACCACGCTCAGCGGCGGCACGGGCCTCACCCAGGTCGCCACCCGCACCACCGGCGGCGCCGTGTACGTCACCGTCGTCAACCGGTCCGCATCCACAGTGGACACGCAGGTGAACGTGACCGGCGCGGCGAGCGTCGGCGGCACGGCGACGGTCACGACCCTCACCGGCGACCCGAACGGCCGCAACTCCATCACCAGCCCGACCGCGATCGTGCCGACGACAACGACCCGCGGCGCCGGCGCGAGCTTCACGCACAACTTCCCGGCCAACTCCGTCACCGTCATCCAGCTGTCGACCACGGGCGGGGCCACCCCGGTCCTGCCGGTCAACCAGGGCGTCTCGCTGCGGGTCACCACTCCCGGGTACACCGACCGCAGCCTGCGCCACCAGAGCAACCTCGGGGTCACGTCGGTCATCGGCACGGCCAGCTCCGCGAGCGACAAGCTGGACGCGTCCTTCGTGCTGCGGCCCGGCCTGGCCAGCGCGGCCTGCTACTCCCTCGAGTCGCGCAACTTCCCCGGCCAGTTCCTGCGGCACCAGGCCTACCGGGTCAAGCTCGCGGCCAACGACGGCTCGTCGCTGTTCGCCGCGGACGCCACCTTCTGCGCGGCGGACGGCAACTCGGGTGAGGGGATCTCGCTGCGGTCGTACAACTTCCCGACCCGCTACCTGCGGCACTACAACTCGGAGGTCTGGATCGCCGCCAACGGCGGGACGAACGCCTACGACAGCGCCACGAACTGGGCCGCCGACACCACCTGGCGGATCGGCACCCCCTGGTTCCGCAGCGACGTGACGATCGCCGCGGGCTTCCACTCGGTGCGGGCCACCACGCCCGGCTTCACCGACCGGTACGTGCGGCACCAGTCCAGCCTCGGCGTCCTGAGCCAGATCAGCACCACCCTGGACCGGCAGGACGCCACGTTCGACATCGTGCCCGGACTCGCCGACAACACCTGCTACTCCTTCGAGTCGCGCAACTTCCCCGGCCGGTACCTGCGCCACAACGACTACCGGATCAAGCTCGCGGCGAGCGACGGCTCCGCGGTCTTCGCCGCCGACGCCACCTTCTGCGCCAAGGCGGGGGTGCGGTTCCAGTCCTACAACTTCCCGGACCTGTACCTGCGGCATTACGCCACCGAGCTCTGGATCGCCTCCAACGGCGGCGCCCGGCCCTCGGACAACCCGGCCAACTACGTC
The DNA here is from genome assembly GCF_016862795.1 of Dactylosporangium siamense. Taxonomy (GTDB): domain Bacteria; phylum Actinomycetota; class Actinomycetes; order Mycobacteriales; family Micromonosporaceae; genus Dactylosporangium; species Dactylosporangium siamense. The sequence continues at coordinate 7,290 of NZ_BONQ01000166.1, forward strand.
GCGGACACCACGTGGGTGGTCGAGGCGCCGCTGGGTTGACCTGAAGTGCTGTTGAAGTAGCACGGTATCCACGTGCAGAAACGCAACGCGCTCACGGTCGGCATGGTCACGCTCGTCACGTTCGTCGCCTTCGAGGCGGTGGCCGTGACGGCGGCCATGCCGACCGTCGCGCAGGCCCTCGACGGCCTCGCCCTCTACGGCTTCGCGTTCGGCGGTCCGTTCGCCACCGGGATCGTCGCGACCGTCGCCGCCGGCACCTGGTGCGACCGCCGCGGCCCGGCCGTCCCGACCCTCGTCGGGGTCGTGCTGTTCAGTCTCGGCCTGCTCCTCGCCGGCCTCGCCCCGGACATCTGGACGCTCATCGCCGGCCGGCTCGTGCAGGGCTTCGGCGGTGGGCTCATCACGGTCGCGCTCTACGTCGTCGTCGGTCGCGCATACCCCGCCGCCGCCCACCCGAAGGTCTTCTCCGCGTTCTCCGCCGCCTGGGTGCTGCCGGCCGTCGTCGGTCCCGCCGTCGCCGGGCTCATCGTGGAGCACCTCGGCTGGCGCTGGGTCTTCCTGCTCATCGCCATCGCGACCCTGCCGGTCGCCGCGGTGATCCAGCCCCACCTGCGTCCGATCGACGGTGTCGCCGAAACGCCGACGAACAGCCGCGTGCCGTGGGCGTTCGGCGTCGCCGGTGGGGTCCTTCTGCTGCACTGGGGCGGGCAGAGCGGACACCTGGCGGCCATCGGCGCCGGGCTGGTGGTCGTCGCGGTCTGCGGGCCGCGGCTGCTGCCCGCGGGGACGTTCACCGGCGGCCGCGGGCTGCCCAGCGTCATCCTGGTGCGCGGGTTCGCGGGCGCCGCGTTCATGCAGGCGGACGTGTTCATCCCGCTGCTGCTCACCCGTGAGCGCGGCCTCACCCCGTCCCTCGCCGGGCTCACCCTCACCGCCGGGGCGCTGCTGTGGTCCACCGGGTCCTGGATCCAGGCCCGGCAGGGGCAGCGGTTCACCCCGGCCACCCGGCTGCGGGTCGGACTGTCCGGCATCGCCCTCGGGGTGCTGTCCGCGGTCGCGCTCGTCGCCCCCGCCGTCCCCGTCGCGGTCGTGGTGGCCGGCTGGTGCGTCGCCGGGTTCGGCATGGGCCTGGCGTCCCCGACGGTCGCCGCGCTCGTCCTGCAGCTGTCCCCGCCGGGGGAGCAGGGCGTCAACAGCTCGGCGCTGTCGGTCGCCGACTCGCTGCTGACCACCGTGGTCCTCGCGGTCGGCGGGTCGGTGTTCGCGGCGCTGGTCACCGCCGGGCCGGTCGCCTACCTGGCCGCCTTCCTGATCGCGCTGCTCCCGGCCGTCGCGGGCGCGCTGCTCGCCGGCCGGGTCACGGCCGCCGCGCCCGTCTCGCCGCACCCGGCCGGGGTGCCCGGGTAGGTTCGGTGGCATGCCCAGCCTGACCCGCTTCGAAGCCGAGGCCCGCGCCAGACTGCTCCGGGTGGACCGTTACGAGGTCGCCCTCGATGTCACCGACCCGTCGACGTTCACGTCCCGCACCGTCGTCGAGTTCCGCTGCACCGACCCCGGCGCCACCACATTCGTCGAGGTGAAGGACGCCCGGCTCGAGCGCATCACACTCAACGGGCGGCAGCTGGCCCCGGACGCCCTCGACGGCAACCGCCTGCCGCTGGCCGGGCTGCTCGCCGCCAACCGGCTCGAGGTGACGTTCACCGCGGCGTACTCCACCGCGGGTGAGGGGCTGCACCGCAGCGTCGACCCCGCCGACGGCGCGACGTATCTCTACGGGCAGGCGCCCCTCGACGAGGCGCAGCGCATCTTCGCCTGCTTCGATCAGCCCGACCTGAAGGCGCCCATCACCCTGACCGTCACCGCTCCTCCACAGTGGACGGTGCGGGGCAACGCGCCGCTGCGGGAGGCCCACGACGGGCACTGGGCCTTCGAGCCGACCCCGCCCCTCGCCCCGTACCTGTTCACCGTGCTCGCCGGGCCCTGGCACGTCCGGACCGCGGAACACGACGGCATCCCGCTCGGCCTGCTGTGCCGCCGGTCCCTCGCGCCGCAGCTCGACGGCGACGCCGATGCGCTGTTCGCCGCCACGGCCGCAAGCTTCGACCGCTACCACGAGCTGTTCGGCATCCGGTACCCCTTCGGCAAGTACGACCAGGCGTTCGTCCCCGACTTCGCCGGCGGCGCGGTGGAGAACCCGGGCATGGTGAACTACCGCGAGGAGCTGCTGTTCCGGACCGCCGCCCCGGACTACGAGCTGCAGCGCCGCTTCGTGATCATGGCGCACGAGATGGCGCACATGTGGTTCGGCGACCTGGTCACCCTGCGGTGGTGGGACGACATCTGGCTCAACGAGGCGTTCGCCGAGCTGATGGGCTGGCGGGTGGCCGCCGAGACCGGCCGCTACCCGGCCGCCGCCGCCGGATTCGTCGTGTGGCGCAAGCGCTGGGGCATGCTCGCCGACCAGCGGCCCTCGACCCATCCGGTCGCGCCGGACGACGTCGCCGACACCACCGCGGCGTTCCTGAACTTCGACGGCATCTCCTACGCCAAGGGCGCCGCGGCGCTGCGGCAGCTCTCGGTGCTGCTCGGTGACGACGTGTTCCTCGCCGGGCTGCGCGTCTACTTCGAGCGGTTCCGCTTCGGCAACGCCGCCCTCGCCGACTTCCTCGCCGTGCTCGGTGAGGTGTCCGGCACGGATCTCACCGGTTGGGCGGACCTGTGGCTGCGGACCACCGGCGTCAACACGCTGCGCCCCGTCGCCGGGCGGGTCGAGCAGCACGGGGAGCCGTTGCGCCCGCACCGGTTCCGGGTCGCGGCGTACGACCGGGCCGGCACCGTGGTCCACCGCGGCGCCGTCACCCTCGACGGGGCCGCGGCCGACCTGCCGGGGGACCCGCCCGCCGGGGCGGTCCTGCTGCTCAACGACGGCGACGACACCTACGCCAAGGTGCGCCTCGACGCCGCGAGCCGCGCCGCGCTGCCGTCGGTCCTGCCCGCGGTCACCGACCCGCTCGCCAGGGCGCAGCTGTGGACGGCGGCGATGGACGCGACCCACGACGGCGAGCTGCCGCCGGAGGAGTTCCTGGCGCTGCTGGAGGCCGCCCTGGCGGGTGAGGCGGAGACCAGCGTGCTGGTCGAGGTCCTCGCGTTCGCCCGGGACAGCCTGGCCGGGCGCGGGCTGGTGCCCTTCGGCCCGCTCGCCGCCATCTGCGGCGCCGGGCTGTCGGCGGCGAAACCGCGCAGCGGGCGGCAGTTCGCCCTCGCCACGGCGCTGATCACCGTCGCGGGGCCGGCCCAGGTCGCGGTGCTCGCGGACTGGCTCGCGGACGACCCGGTCAACGTGCTCACCGACGCCCCGGCCGCCGAAACCGGGCACGCCGGCCACCCAGGGCACCCTGGGCACACTGGGCACGGCGGGCACGACCATGCCGACGACGTGCTGACCCACGTCACGGCCGGCCCGCCCGGGCTGGTCGTGACGCAGGAGTTGCGGTGGCAGGTGCTGGGCCGGCTGGTCGCGCTCGGCGGCGCCGGTGAGGCCGACATCGCCGCCGAGGAGCGCCGCGACCCGAGCACCGGCGGTGCCCTGCACGCCGCCACGTGCCGCGCCGCCCGCCCCGACGCCGCGGCCAAGGCCGACGCCTGGGAGCGGATCGTGCGCGACGAGCGGCCCAGGACCGCCCTCGCGGCCGCCGCCGGCTTCTGGCAGCCCGGCCAGGAGGCCCTCACCGACCCTTACGTCGAGCGGTTCTTCGCCGACGCGCCCGCCATGGTGGCCGGCCGCTACCAGTTGTTCGCGATGCTGCTGGTGCGGCAGGCTTTCCCCCGGTACTCCGGCCGATCGCTGCGACTCGCCGGGGAACTGCTGGCGCGGGAGGGGCTCGACCCGGTCCTGCGCCGCGAGATCGGGGACGCGGCGGACGAGCTGAGCTATTTCCAGCATCATGTCGAAGCCGGCCGGCACCGTTCGACGCGTTGGTGACAGCACCTACAAACGGGAGATTCGCGATGCGGTACATGCTGATGCACAAGCTCAACGACGCCGACCCGACCCAGTGGTCGCCGACCCCGGAGTTCCTGGGCCGGATGGGCGAGTTCATGACCGAGGTCAACAAGGCGGGCGTGCTGCTCGCCGCCGAGGGGCTGCTGCCGAGCTCCGCGGGCGCGGCCACGATCACCGTGAAGAACGGCCAGCAGACCGTCGTCGACGGGCCGTTCGCCGAGGCCAAGGAGGTCATCGGCGGGTTCGCGATCGTGCAGGTCCGCGACCACGCCGAGGCCGTCGAGTGGGGCCAGCGCTTCGCCGCGCTGTTCGACGAGGTCGAGGTCGAGGTCCGCAGGGTCGGCGAGCACGGCTGAGGGTTACCTTGGCTGCGTGACTACGGACACCCACAGCGCGATCGAGGCGGTCTGGCGGATCGAGGCGGCCAGGGTCATCGCCGGGGTCGCGCGCCTGGTCGGTGACGTCGGCCTCGCCGAGGAGCTGGCCCAGGACGCCCTCCTGGCCGCGCTCGAGCAGTGGCCGGCCGAGGGCGTGCCGCGCAACCCCGGCGCCTGGCTGATGACGACCGCGAAGCGACGCGCGATCGACCAGATCAGGCGCCGGGAGCGGTTCGAGGCGCGGATGCCCGACCTGCTGCAGCCGGACACCGTCGACGGGGAGTTCGACGCCGTCGGCGAGGACACCATCGAGGACGACCTGCTCCGGCTCATCTTCACGGCCTGCCACCCGGTGCTCACCTCCGAGTCCCGGGTGGCGCTGACCCTGCGGGTGCTCGGCGGGCTGTCCACCGACGAGATCGCCCGCGCGTTCCTGGTGCCGGGCGCGACCGTCGGCCAGCGCATCAGCCGCGCGAAGAAGACCCTGGCCGACGCGAAGGTGCCGTTCGAGCTTCCCGACGCCGTGGCCCGCGCCGAGCGCCTCGCCTCCGTGCTCGAGGTCATCTACCTGATCTTCAACGAGGGATACTCGGCCACCGCGGGCGACGACTGGATGCGGCCCGCCCTCTGCGAGGAGGCGATGCGCCTCGGCCGGATCCTCGCCGGCCTCATGCCGGCCGAGGCGGAGGTGCACGGCCTCGTCGCGCTCATGGAGATCCAGGCGTCCCGCTCGGCGGCGCGCACCGGCCCGGCCGGCGAGCCGATCGTCCTGCTGGAACAGGACCGCGGCCGGTGGGACCGGCTGCTCATCCGCCGCGGGCTGGCCGCCCTGGACAAGGCCGAGGAGCTGTCACGCCCTTCCAGCAGCTCCGGGCTCGGCGGCGGCACCTACACGCTGCAGGCCGCGATCGCCGCCTGCCACGCCCGCGCGGCGACCGCCGCGGACACCGACTGGCACCGCATCGCCGCGCTCTACGCCGAGCTGCCGCCGTCCCCGATCGTCGAGCTCAACCGGGCGGTCGCCGTCGCGATGGCCGACGGGCCCGCCGCCGGCCTGGCCGTGCTCGACCCGCTGCGCACCGACGCGTCGCTGCGCAACTACCACCTGCTGCCGACGGTCCGCGCCGACTTCCTGCTGAAGCTCGGCCGCCACGACGAGGCCCGCGCGGAGTTCGAGCGGGCCGCGGCGATGACCCGCAACGAGCGCGAGCGGACCATGCTGCTGGACCGGGCCGCCGCGCTGTGAACCCCTGCTTCGGCGCCGGCGAGATGGCCGTCTTCATGCGCGTCGACGAGGACGCGTTCGACGACCTCGAAGGGACGCTGGTGGCCTTGCTGGGCGGCGTGACGAGCCCGCAGGAGCCGGCCTACCACGACGGCGTCGGCCAGTGGGCGCTCGGCGGGTGACGCGCTGCCGGCACGACCTCGAACCCGGGGAGCGTCAGGTGCGGCCGGCCGCGCTGCCGGCCACCGCGCCCACCAGGGCGAGGAGGGTGGCCGGGGTGTCGATGGCGGCGTAGGCGTCGCGGAGCCGGGCCGCCCCGGCGGTGAACGACGGCTCGGTCAGCACCCGGTCGATCGCCGCGCGGAGGTCCTCGTCAGCCGGCGCGGCCGAGCGCAGGCGCAGGCCCGCGCCGGTCCACGCGACCCGGGCCGCGACCTCCGGCTTGTCCTCGGTGACGCCGGCGACGACGAGCGGCACGCCGTGCGCGAGCGCGGTCTGCACGCCGCCGTAACCGCCGTTGGTGACCATCGCGCTCGTGTGCGGCAGCAGCGCCCCGTGCGGGATGAAGGCGGCGGCCCGCGCGTTGGCCGGCAGCGGCCCGAGCACGGCCGGGTCGGCACCGCCGGTGGTCGCCACGACCAGCACGTCGGCGCCCGCGAGGACCCGGATCGTGCGGGTGACCAGGGCGGACAGGTCGGCGTTGGCGACCGTGCCCTGCGTGACGTGCACGACCGGGCGGCCGCCGGAGGTGACGTCGGACCACCACGGCGGCGGCGTGAAGTCCGCGGCCGGTCCGGCGTCCAACGAGCCCACGAACCGCACCTGCGGCGGCAGGTCGGAGCGCGGGTACTCGAAGGCGGCGACCCCGTTCTGCAGGTGCAGCATCGGCGAGATGTTGGACAGCGGCGACGCGACCGTCGGCGGCAGTTCGAGCCGGGCGCGGATCGCCGCCCAGTGCTTGCCCACGTCGCGGAGCAGGACGTGGTCCATCAGCGCGTAGAGGGCCCGGTTGCGCAGCCGGCCGGCGAACGTGGCGGACGGCGGCAGGGCGGTGCCGAAGGGCGCGGTGTCGCGGCTCGGGATCGGCAGCGGGCTGATCCCGACCGAGACCCAGGGCGCGCCGGTCAGCTCGTGGAAGGCGGCGGCGCCGACGAACCCCATGTCGGCGACGAGCGCGTCGTACCGCTGCCCGGCGACGAGCGCGTGCAGCTCGGCGACCTGCCGCGGGACCGGGTCGAGGAACAGGTGCTTGAGGTCCCACCTGATGCCGGCCAGGCCGGTCCTGCCGGCGCGGCCGGGGTGGTCGTCGTTGAACGAGTCACCGTGCTGGTCGAGCTCCGGGTGCATCGGCACGAACGCGGCGCCGGTCGCGAGGACCCCGTCCCGCAGGCGCAGTCCGGCGTACCAGTCGACGGCGTGCCCCGCCTGGACGAGCGCGCGGGCGATGGGCTTGAGCGGGTTCGTGTGTCCGGCGGAAGGCATGGACGCGAACAGGAAACGGGCCATGCTCGGGAACACGAGAAGGCCGGCACCACAGTTCGGTGCCGGCCCTGTCGCATTACCTACTCAGGAAACGGCCTCAGCAGTGGCCGAGGTCCTCCCAGTTGGCGGTCCAGCCGGGTTCGGAGCCCTGCGTCCACCACTTGGCGCGCCACAGGTGCTTGCCCTGGCCCGAGGCGGGGCCGTTGGGGTCGCCGTACTTGCTCTTCTCGTGCTTCACCGTCTGGCCCGTGGTGTACACCGCGCTGATCGACCACTCCGGCGCGGCCGTGCAGCTGGTGGCCGGCGGGGTGGACGTGGACGGCGACGGCGACGCCGAGGGCGACTTCGACGGCGTCGGAGAGCCGCTCGGCGTCACGCAGGGGCCCGCCGAGTCGACCGTGTCGGTGAAGCTGTTGCCCGCCGAGCGGTAGGCGCCCGCCTGCGCGGTCACCTGCGCCGGGGTCAGGGCCTGGTTCTTGGCGAACAGGACCCAGTCGACCTGCTGGATGTAGGTCGACAGGCCGCCGGTGTGCGTCGCGGTGTCGATGAACCAGAGGTTCCAGTTGATCGTCATCGTCTGGCGCGGGTAGAACTTGCCGGAGTGGTCGCCGACCTGCACGCCGTCGATGTAGTAGATGACGTGCCCGTTCGCCACGGTGGCGACCAGGTCGTGCCAGCCGTCGAGGCTGGAGCGCTGCTCCGAGTGCACGTTGTCGGCGAACCACGGGTCGCCGCGGTACGTGTACCAGGTCGTCTGGTAGTTGATCGGCCCGGTCTCGCCCCAGCCGCCGTTCGGCAGGTACTCCGAGATGTCCAGCTCGCTGTAGGTGGGGTCAAGGTCACCGTTGAGCGGGCTGATGGTGAAGAACGTCTCGTTGATGTGGTCGCCGTCGTTGCCGCTGACGGGCGTGTCGGTGAAGCGGACCCGGCTTGCGTAGGTGCCTTCGAAGTACCGCTTCTGCGCCGAGTACAGCTCGGCCTGGTTGGTGCCGCCGCCGGTGCCGTCCGTCGACGCCTGCAGCTGCAGCACCTTCTGACCGCCGTTGGTCGGGAAGGTGATGCTGTTGGCCGACCATGTCGCGCCCGGGACGCCGGGACCGCCGGCGTAGGTACGCGGCACCCACCCGTGGCCGGTCAGATTGGGATCGGAGGACGAGCTGTAGTTGAAGTCGTCGAACAGGTACCCGCAGTTGTTCGCCGCGGCGCTGGCGGTGCCGACGGTGGCCGCGGTCACGGCGACGACGCCGACCCCGACGAGCAGCGCGGCTCCGGCCGCAGCCGCCAAAGATCGACGTTTACCGATGGACATGGGCACAGTCCTCCTTGAGGGGAAAGGAGTTGATGGACCTTACTTGACCGCGCCGGCGGTCATACCGGCTCGGATGTGCCGTTGGAACACGACGTAGGCGATCAGCACCGGCAGCATGGCGATGGTGAGACCGGCGAACAGACCGCTCCAGTCGCTGCGATACCCCTGACTGACCGACAGGGCGGCCAAACCCTGCGCCAGGACATACCGATCGGGGTCGGGGTTGAGAACCAGGGGGAGCAGGTACTGGTTCCAGAGCCCGAGGAAGTTGAAGATGCCGACGGCGACGAGACCGGGACGGGCCATGGGCAGCATGACGCGGAAGAACACCGTGCCGTGCGAGCAGCCGTCCAGGAACGCCGCCTCCGCCACCTCCGAGGGGAGCGTCTTGAAGAACGCGTGCAGGAAGAAGACGGTGAAGGGCACCGCGTAGGCCGCGTAGACCAGGATCAGCCCCTGGTAGGTGCCGAGCAGGCCGAGCTGCTCCACGACGAAGAACAGCGGCACGAGGGCCAGGAACACCGGGAAGAACATGGCCGCGACGAACACGTAGTAGATGAGCCGGTTGCCGCGGAACTCGTACCGGGCCAGGGCGTAGGCGACCATCGAGCCGAGCAGCATCGTCAGCAGCAGGCCGCCGCCGACCACGATGAGGCTGTTGAAAAAGTACCGGCCGATGTTCGCCTGGCTCCAGGCGCGGCTCCAGTTGCCCCACCGCGGCTCCGTGGGCAGCGACCACGGGTCGTTGAGGATGTCGTTGTCGGTCTTGAAGGAGCTGACGATCGCCCACAGCAGCGGCAGCGCGGTGACGACTCCCCAGGCCAGCATCGCCAGGTGGATGGGGACCCTTTTCATGACAGCTCCAGCCGCTCTTTGCGACCCGAACGCAGCGCCAGCACCGCGAAGGTCAGGGTGGCGAAGAACAGCGTCACCCCCATCGCGGAGGCGTAGCCGAACTTGCCGTAGAAGAAGGCGGCCCGGTAGAGCGAGAGCCCGATGACCTCGGTCGCGCCGTCGGGTCCGCCGGGTCCGACGGTCATGATCTGCACGACGGCGAACCCGTCGAGCGCCGTGATGCCCAGGTAGACGAAGGAGACCTGCACCGTGTCGCGGACCAGCGGCAGGGTCACCCTGCGGAACGTGGCCCAGCTGCCGGCGCCGTCGAGCAGTGCCGCCTCGAAGAGCTCCTTCGGGATCCCGTCGATCGCCGCGCTGAACAGCACCATGTAGAAGCCGACCGACGACCAGACCAGCACCGCCATGATCGCCGGCAGGGCCAGCTTCGGCTCGGCCAGCCAGCTGCGGGCGAGGCCGTCCAGGCCGACCGCCCGCAACGCCCCGTTGAGCAGGCCGTTGGTCGGGTTGTAGACGAACTGCCACAGCACCGCGACGATCACCAGCGACAGCAGCTGAGGGAAGAAGTACACGATCTGGTAGGCGCCCGCCCCGCGGATGGACGACCGGCCGCTGCGCCCGCCGAGGTGCAGCATGCTGGCCAGGAACAGGCCCAGCGCGATGGTCACCAGCGGCACGCAGATCAGCATCACCGCGTTGTTGCGCACGGCGTCGAGGAACAGGGAGTCGCCGCCGAGGCGGGCGTAGTTGCCCGCCCCGACGAAGTGCGCCTCGCCGGCCACGCCGGTCCAGTCGGTGAGCGACAGGTAGAACGCCTGCCCGTACGGTGACAGCACGAAGACGACGTGCAGCACCAGCGCGGGCAGCAGCGCACCGATGAGGAACCGGAGCCGACCGTGTTTCATCAGCGGGTGTACTTCTTGACGGAGCTGTCCTTCGCGAGCGCGTCAGCGGCCTTCTGGATCCGGTCGGCCCACTCCGCGGGCGTCGCGCGCTTGTTGATCAGCTCGCCGGTGGCGTCGTCCACGGCCTTGGCGAGGGGCGCGTACCAGGTGCGGAAGCGGTAGGTGAAGGCTTCCTTGCCGGCGGCGTTGACCGCGTCGCGGGTCGAGCCGAGGCCGCTGCTGAGCGTCAGCCCGTCGGTCGCGCCGGCGATCGCGGGCAGCGTCCCGGCGGACTCGGCGAAGCTGCGCGCCGACTGCTTGGAGAACAGGATCCGCAGGTACTCCAGGCCACCGGCGATGTTCTTCGCCTTCGAGGGCACGATGAACGACTCGCTGCTCGCGGCCTGGATCGCGGCGGCGCCGAACTTGTCGGAGCCGGTGCGGGCCGGCACGGCGCCCATCACCATGTCGAAGCCCTTCGGCGCGACGTCCTTCTGCTCGGCCTCCAGCCAGGAACCGGAGGGGATGAACGCGGCCTTGCCCTGGCACCACGCGGCCTGCGCCTCGGTGTGCGACAGCGCCTCCGAGCCGGTCATGATGTAGCCCTTCGCGGCCAGCTCCGCGAACGCCTCGGCGGCGGCCTTGAGCCCGTCGGCCTTCCACGCGTTGGGCTGCAGGTTGTCCACGGCCTTGATGAGGTCCGCGCCGCCGGTCTTCGCCGCCATGCTCAGCAGCGGGTCGTTCATGTACTCCGGGTACTTGCCCTGGTACGTCCAGGGCGCGATGCCCGCGGCCTTGATGGTGGCGCAGAGGGCGATCATCTCGTCCCACGTCTTCGGGTACGTCCAGCCCTTGCTCGCGAACAGCGGCTTGGAGTACCAGATGCCCCACGCGGTGTAGGTGAAGTTGAGCACCAGCGGGGCGCCGTCGAACGTGCCGTCCTCGACCACGCCGGGCAGCAGCGTGTCCTTGAACTTGACCGCCGGGTCGTCGAACGACGGTGCGTCCAGCAGCTCGCTGAGACTCGACAGCTGCTTCGCGCCGACCAGGGCGGCCAGGTCGAGCCGCCCGGCGCCGGTGTTGTCCACGACGTCCGGCGGGGTGTTGGCGACGAACCGCGGCTGCAGCGCCTCGCCGACCTTCTGGATGCCCTTGTGGTCGATCGTCGCCTTCGGATACTTCTGCGTGTAGAGGCCTTCGGCCTTCTTCGCGTAGTCGTCGCCGTAGCCGCCCTTGAAGATGACGACCTCCAGGGCCGCGTCCTCCTTGACGCCCAGCGGGTTCGTGGCGCTCTTCGCGCCGGCCGCGCTCGCCGGCTTGTCGTCCTTGCCGCCGGTCACACAGGCGCTGAGCAGCGGCAGCGTCGCGCCTGCCGCCACCGCCGCGCGCAGGACGGTGCGTCTGGTCGGGTACGGTTGGGCGAAGGGTGATGGGTTCATGACTGGGCCTTCTCTCCTAAGCGGTACGCCGGATGCGCCCGGCGTACCGCGCTTCGAGTGCTGCGTTGTGCTCCCGCCCGCCTGGAACGTTGTCGGACAGGTAGATCGGCGGCGTGACGCCGAGTGCCAACAGGCGCGCCACCACTTCGGTGACGATCTGCTGGGCCAGCAGGGCCGCGGTGATCGAGGAGACGGCGCCGACGGCGCCACCTCCCGGCAGGGGCAGCGACGCGTCGCCGTAGGGGGCCCCGTTGTCGAGGACCACGTCGGCGAAGTCGCTGAGCTTCATGCCGCTCTCGTGCCGCGAGTCGACGCGCGCCGAGTGCTCCAGCGACGTGATCGCGATGAGGGCGTGCCCGCGCTGCTTGACGAGCTGCGCCATCTCCACCACGGCGCCGTTCACGCCGGAGTTGGAGGCGATGACGAACGTGTCGTCGGGCTTGACGGGGGCGAGATCGTAGAGCCGGTGCGCGACGCTCGGCGTGCGCTCCAGCTGCGGGTCGCCGAGGACGCCGGCGGCGTCGCCGCCGTAGAGGACGATGTCGCGCAGGGCGATCCGGTTGGTCGGCACCAGGCCGCCGGCCCGGCCGGCGATCTCCATCGCGAGGGCCTCGGAGTGCCCGCAGCCGAACGCCTGGATCACCCCGCCGGCCTGCAGCGTGGCGGTCATCAGGTCGGCGGCCCGCGCCACCTGCTCGACCTGGGTGCTGCTCACGTGGTCGATCGCGGCGCGGATCACCTCGACGTAGGTTCCACTTCCGATGCTGGTCACAGCGGCTTTTCCCTCCGTGGTCGCTTGCGGTTGTTGGTCGTGTCGGGCACCCGGTGCGCGTCGACGGCGCGCACCGTGAGCTCGAGGGCCTCGGCGGTCCGCTCATAGGTGCGCTGCGCGACCGCCACGTAGATGAGGTCCAGGACCAGCAGTTGCGAGTGCAGTGCGGAGAGGGCCGCGACGCGGAAGGTGGTCTCGTGGACCGACGTCGTGAACACCACGTCGGCGACCTCGGCGAGCGGCGAGCGCCCGAAGGAGGTCACCGCCACCGTCAGCGCGCCGTGGTCGGCGGCCTCGGCGAGGGTCTCGATCGCCTCTCGGGTCCGGCCGGAGTGCGACAGGCCGATCGCGACGTCGCCGGGGCCGAGCAGCGCCGCGTTGGTCAGTGCGGTGTGGGTGTCCGAGCGGTACCAGACGGGGACGCGGATGCGCTCGAGCCGGAACGCCATCTCCCGGCCGGCGGTGCCGCTGCTGCCCAGCCCGAAGATCTCGACGCGGCCGGCGGTCGCGATCGCGGCCGCGACCCGTTCGACCGCCGCGACGTCGAGCCCCGACGCGGTCGCCTGGATCGCCCGGGTGTCGGCGGCGGTGATCACGTCGAGCACCCCGTCCAGGGGGTCGTCGGGCGCGATGTCGCCGCTGATGTCGGTCTCCCAGCGGGCCTGTTCGGCGCGCCCGGTCTCGGTCGCGATGGCGACCCGCAGGTTGGCGTAGCCTTTGAAGCCGAGCGTCCGGCTGAACCGGGTCACGGTCGCCGTGGACGTGCCGGACCGCTCGGCGAGGTCGACGATGCTCGCGTGCGCCGCCGTCTCAGGATCGCTGAGGATCATCTCCGCGATCTTCGCGAGGGCCTCCGGCATGGTCGGCCCCTCGATGCGCAGCCGCCCTAGCAGCCCGCCGCTCTCACCCGTCACTCCGGTCATCCTTTTCATCGTTGCGTCTTGGCGATGAAAATTACGACCACTTCAACTTCTAGTCAACAACCATTTTCCATGGTTCGATCGTGCCATGGTGCTCATCCTTGGGGTCGATGCCGGCGGGACGGCCTCCAAAGCGGTCGTCGTCGCGCCGGACGGGACGGTCCTGGGGCGCGGGACGGCCGGTCCCGGCAACCCGTCCGCTGTCGGGTCGGCGGCCGCGGTGGCGATCGGCAAGGCGGTCCGCGAGGCACTCGGCCCGCACGACCCGGGCGGGGTCGTCGCGGGCGTGGTGGGAGTCGCCGGGGTCAGCATCCTCGCGGACCCCGGCGTCGCCACCGCGTTCACCGACCAGTGGACGGACATCGGCCTGACCTGCCCGGTCGAGGTCGTCGCCGACGTGGTGACCGCGTTCGCCGCGGGCACCACCGCCACGTCGGGGCGGGTGCTCATCGCGGGCACCGGCGCGGTCGCGGCGTTCATCGACGGACCGCGGATCGAGCGCGTGGTGGACGGCCTCGGCTGGCTCCTCGGCGACGAGGGCTCCGGGCTGTGGCTCGGCCTCCAAGCGGTCCGGCACACCGCCCGGCACTGGTCCTCGTCAGGTCTTGCCGTCCGGGTGGCGCTGCACGCCGGTGCCGCCTCCGCCGACGACCTGGTCCACTGGGCCCAGCGGCTGCCGCTCGGCTCGTTCGCGGCGCTCGCCCCGGTCGTCTGCGAGTTCGCCGCCGCCGGGGATCCGGCCGCGACCACGATCGTCGGCGCGGGTGTCGAGCGGTTGATCGCGACCCTCGACGCTCTCGACGCTCCCGATGCGGCGGTGGTACTGGGTGGAGGGTTGCTGTCCGGCGACACGCCGGTACGGGCCGGGGTGCTCCAGGCGCTCCGCGCACGCGGCGGGGAGATCGGCACGGCCCACGACCCGGCCCTCGGCGCCGCTCGTCTCGCCCTGCGGGGCCTGTCGCTTCAGGGCCGGTCCAGCCGGACGGCCACGTCGACCTGAAGGAACGCTCGCAGTCGGCCGGCCTCGTCCAGCACCGCCGCCGCGTCGGCGTCGGACAGCCGGCGGAAGGGTGTCACGGTCAGCTCCGTGGCGGTCACCGACCACAGCCCCGCGACGAACCCGTCCACCAGGAACGTCGGGTGCACCATCGAGTAGCCCGGGCACACCCGCGCCCGGTCCTCGTCGCTGATGATCCGGGTCCGGTCCTCGTGGCTGAGCACCAGGTTGTCGAACTCCGGCAGGAAGCGCACCGGCACCTCCTCCTCGCCGGTGCCGACCGGCAGGTCCGGCAGGTCGAACAGCTCCTGCCCGCGCTCGTCGCGGTAGACCCGCAGCCGGTGCCGCTCCCGCTCGACGTCGTCCCGGAGCCGTTTCATCCCCGACCAGTTCTGCAGGTCCGCGACGCTCGCCGGGCCGCACGAGGCGAGGTACCGCGACAGCAGCGTCCACACCTCCGGGCGCTCCTCCAGCGGCCCGCCCAGCCAGTCCTCGGCGAGCGCGCAGGTCACGTGCCCGCGGCGGCGCCACACCCCGGACGGCGGCGGGTGGATCAGGTTCTCCTGGAGCTGCACGACCCAGGCCAGGGCGATGCCCTTGCGGCCCGGGAACCGCTCGGCGAGCTGCTTGGCCAGCTTCGGGCGGGTCATGGTCTGCCCGCGCAGGATGTCCCGGCCGGCCGCGCCGATGTCGGCCGGGTCGAGCCCGGCGAACTCGGCGGCGAACGGGGACATCCCGCCGGTGCCCAGCCGCTGCCGTAGCAGGGGCTTCAGCCAGCGGTAGTCGGCGCCGGCGGTGAGGTGCTGGGTGCGGCGCAGCAGCCCGCCGCGAACGACCCGCCCGTCGGTGAGCGCCTCGGTGAGGTTTTCGTGCCGGGGCTGGCGGGTCCTGGTCCAGAGGCCCACGTAGGGTGCGTCGACCTCCTGGGCCTGCACGGCGACGAGGTGCGCGACGACCTCCTCGACCGGGCGCGGGTCGGGCTCGGCGTCGGTGGTGGTCAGCAGCTGGCGCTGCAGGTAGGTGCGGTTCAGCTGGCGCCTGGTGAGGATCACACCCGGGACGCTACGGCGAGATGCGGTCAGGAGCTGTCCTGATGTGTCGGCACCCGGTGCTTCCTGACCTGATCGAAGGCGATCGTGCCGTCGGGGTGCTCGCCGGCCGGGGCGTAGCCGGCCGCCCGCAACGCGGCCAGGGTCTGCTCGGGGGGCAGGGCGCTGGCGTAGACGGTCGGGGCGAGCTCGGTGAGGCCGAGCTTGGCCAGGCTCTTCACCCTCGTCAGCTCGGCGAGCAGCGTCGTGTCCTCGCTGCGCAGCACGCAGCCGACCGGGCGGACCCGCACCGCGCCGTGCCGCCGGGCCAGGTCGGTGACCAGGTACTGCAGCGGCTGCGGGACGCGACCGCCGGTGGCCGCCTCGCGCAGCGCCGCGAGGAGCGCGTCGGCGGTGGCGCCGGTGTCGAACGCCCGGCGCACCGAGGACTCGGAGAAGCGCCACGTGTGACCGCCGCCGCGGGACTCCCGGTCGGCGGTCAGGTCCAGGAGCTCGGCGAGCGCCGCCGCCGGGGCGCCGGTCGCGACGGCGGTCAGGTCGCTCTGCAGCAGCACCGTGCGCTGCGCGGCCGGGATCAGCCGCTCCAGCTCGGCGAGCAGCGCGGGGCGGTGGGGCGTGCCGTCCAGCCCGGCCTCCGCGGCGAGGGCCCGGCACAGGCTCGTCGGCGCGTGCAGGGCCCCGAGACCCATCAGCTCCAGCTCCCGCCACAGCAGGCAGGTCGTCGGGTAGGCCTCCTCGGGGTCGGCGCCGGTGAGCAGCGGCCGCAGGTACATCTGCAGCTCGTTGATCCCGTCCAGCGACGGCAGCGCATAGCCGTCGGGCAGGCCGTTGAGCAGCGACACCAGGCTGCGCCGCAGCACGCTCACGGCCTCGTCGCGCTCGGTCCGAAGCAACGCGGGGGCGCCGGTGTCCAGCGGCGCGGCGTCCATCATCAGCCAGGCGGTGAGCAGCTCGCCGTACTGCGCGGGCGGGTCGAGCTTCAGCCAGTCGTCGTAGTACGCCGACGGCGCAATCCGGTTGTCCGTGATGCCGATCAGGCCGCTGACGGCCGCGAGGGTGAGCCACAGCCGCATCTCGAGGTCGTCGCCGCCGATGGCCTTGCCGAGCCGGCGCAGCTCGCGGGTGCCGACCCCGCCGTCCTTCAGCATCGGCACCGGCGCCCGGCCGCAGGCCTCCAGCAGCGCGGTGACGTGGGCGAGCGCGGCGCGGATCGCGGCGGCGCCGTCCCGCTGCACCATCTCGACGCTGACCTCGACCGGCACCTGCAGCGGCGGCGCCGGGTCGAAGTCGGCGCGGAACCCGTCCTCCTGGTCCTGCCGGAGCACCACCCCCACCTCGCTGGGGAGCACGGCGGCCATGCCGGCCGGGTTCCACATGACCATGCCGTGGTCCACGGCCCAGCGCAGTGCCGTCGGCCGGTTGGTGCGCAGGGCGCCCATCTGCCGCGGGTCGAAGTAGAACGGGTCGCCCTCGGCGAGCGCGAGGAGCAGGTCCTTGGTGGCCTCGGGCGCGGCGGCGAACTTCGCCCGGACCGTCGCCGCGTCGGCGAGCGCGGCGCAGGCCCCGTCGAGCAGCGCCGCGCGGTCCCGCCCGACCGGCGCGTCCAGGTTGTACGCGATGCGCTGCAGCCGGTCGAGGCTCAGCTGGGCGAGCTCGAGGCGGGCCGACGGGCCGAACCCGTAGCCGCCGACGATCACCTCGTGGATCGGCGCCGTGCGGATCCACTCGCCGTCGGGCCAGGCCAGCGCGTGCCACTCGAGCCGGCCGAGCACCATGCCCAGGTCGGCGTCACCGGCGGCCACGCCGAGCAGGTGCGCCAGGTCGGTCCGCCGGGTCCCGGCCGCGCGCAGCGACAGGGCCTCGGCGACCTGCAGCTCCGGCAGGCTCAGCGCGGCGATCGTCCCGGTCACCGTGCCGGGGTCCAGCAGCAGCTCGGCAAGTGCCTTCGGACCGTGCGGTGCCGGCCCGTCGGGTCGGTGGGCGGCGGCGAGCTCGGCCAGCCGCGATGCCGCCAGCCCTGACAGGAAGTCGAGCATGGTCTTCACGGCGACGTCCTCGTCCTCGCGCGGGTGGTCGATCAGCGAAGGTTAGCGCCGACGCGGGTGTGCCGCGAAGAACGACCAGAGCACGTCGGTGGCCTTGATCTTCGCGGCGGTGTCCTTGAGCTCGCCGGCCGGCGCGCCGAACCACGCGTGGGCGCCGCCGTCGATGACGTAGGCGTCCACGTCGCTGCCGTCCAGGCAGCGGGTGGTGGTCAGGTGTACGCCCGCTGGTGTCGTTGGTGGTGCTTCGGATCTGGCTTCGGCTGGTTTGGAGCAGGCGAGCCGGCCCCGCCAGGTGTCCACGCCGGTGCGGAAGGTCGTGGCCTGCGGGTCGTCGGCGCCGATGAGGGTCACCACCGACACCGGGGAGCTCGGCCGGTAGTCCGCCGCCTCGGTCCGCCCGCCGGCGAAACCACCGCTGACCACGCCGATCGCGGCGAACACGCCGGGGGCCTCGACCGCGGTCCGGAAGCTCAGGTCGCCGCCGTTGGAGACCCCGGCGAGGAAGATCCGTTGGGGGTCGGCGTGCCAGCTCTCGACGAGCCGGCCGGCGACGGCCTTCACGAACCCGACGTCGTCCTGGGCGCCGCAGCAGCCGAACGCGTTGAACTGCCCGCCGACGCCTTCCGGGTACGCCACCAGGAACCCCTCCGCGTCGGCCTTGGCGTCGAGCCCCGTCAGCTCGCGCATCGCGGTGCCGCTGCCGGGCCGATGGTGCAGCGCGACGACCGCCGGTGCGGCCCGTCCCGGATCGTACGAGGCCGGCACGTGCAGGAGGAACGTGCGCTCCTTGTCACCCACGGTGACGGTCAGGGTGTGATCGCCGGCCTGTGCGGTCACCGGCGAGGCGACCGGCGGCACTGGCTTCGGCTCGGACGTGCAGGCCGCGAGCAGCGCGACCGCGAGCAGTGCGGATCCCCGTCTCATGCCTCGCCAGCGTAAGCGTGGTAGCACATTTCCACTGACCCGATCGCCTACCGTCACCACGGTGGAAATCGATCTTCAACATTTTCCGGGATGAATCGAACAAATCGGGATGAGTCCCAAAATCCCCGCCCCGCAACGGGTGTCGCGTTCCCCCCGCCCGGCCGTATGTTGTCGGACGTCAAGTTTCGTGAGGCGGGAGTCGTTGTGGGAAACATGCTGTTCAGGAGGGTTGCGGTTGGTGCCGCTGCCGCGACCGTGGCCGTCGGGCTATCGACTATGTTCGCTTCGCCCGCCAGTGCTCACACAACGGGTGTGACCGGCTCCGCGGTGTGCGTGTCCGTCGACGGCAAGTACGAGATCACCTGGACGTTGACCAACGACTACAACGGCGAGGTCACGCTCGGTGACATCACGTTGGAGACGAACAAGGACGCGACGAAGAGCCTGTCGAAGACCCCGCTGCCGACCCCGACCAAGATCGCGGCCCGCCCCGACGGCACCCCGCTCACCAAGATCTCGTTCACCTCCGTGGTCGAGCGGCCCGCGACCGCGGTGAAGCTGAACTACAAGGCTCGGTGGTCGGACAACTTCCGCGCCACGGGTGCCAGTGGCTGGATCCAGCTGGACGGCCCGTGCCCGAAGCCCTCGACGTCGCAGTCGCCGTCCGCGTCTCCCTCGCCGTCTCCGTCGAAGTCGGCGTCGACGTCGCCGTCCCCGTCGAAGTCGGTGAGCCCGTCGGCGTCGCCCACGCCGAACCTGCCCGTCACCGGCTCCAGCAGCACGATGCCGCTGGTCGGCACCGGTGCCGCGCTGGTCGTCGGTGGGGTGGCCCTGGTCGCCACCCTGCGCCGCCGTCGCCGGGTGACGTTCACCGCCGAGTAGTTCCGGCGTCTCCACTGCGGTGAGGGGGAGTCCTTCGGGGCTCCCCCTCGCTGGTTTTCGGGTTGTCGGACCTATGTGGACAGTCGGTGGGCCTGGTCCAGCAGGTCGGCCGCGACCAGGTCGAACGGCTCCATGCTCTGCTCGGCCCGGCTCATCACGACCGCGCCCTCCGTCGACGCGATCACCGTCGCCGCGAACCGGGCCGCCGGCTCCGCGGCCAGCCCGCCGGCGGCGAACAGCCCGGCCAGCCGGGACCGCCAGGCCCGGAAGATCTCCGCGGCGTGCGTGAGCAGTTCCCCGGGCTCCGCCGCGACCGTCACCGCCAGCACCGCGCACCCAGCGCTGAACCGCGACCGCTCCAGCACGGTCCGCCACAGGTGCAGGACGTGCTCGGTGACCTCGACGACCCCGCGCCCCTCCAGCTGGGCCAGCCCGTCGAGCATCCGCCCCGCCACCAGTTCCAGGGCCGACCCGACCAGCTGGTCCTTGCCCTCCGGGAAGTGGTGGTAGATCGACCCCCGGGGTGCCCCGGTCGCCTTCAGCACCTCCGAGAACGAGGTCGCCTGCAACCCCTGCTTCGCCAGCAGCAGTGCCGCGCCCTCCACCATCCGCCCACGGACGTCACCCGCCATCACGCACTCCCTTGACTATGACGGTCGGCATAATCTACGTTCTATGACGACCAGCATAGTCCAGGACGGAGCCTCGCCATGCCCATGATCGACGTCTACGCCCCCGCCGACCTCTTCCCTGCCGGCAGTGATCGCACCCTCGCCGCCCAGCTGACCGCCGCGCTGCTGCGGGCCGAGGGGGTCGCCGAGCCGGGCCCCGCCCACCTGGACAACACCGGGGCGTACCTCCACCGCATGCCCGCCCCGTCGGTGCACACCGCCGCCACCGACGAGGCCCGCACGGTCCGCGTCCAGGTGCTGACCCCGCCCGGCGCGCTGACCCGCGAGGGCCAGCGCGCCCTGGTCGCCGACGCGACCCGCATCGTCGCCGAGGTCAGCGCCGACCCGTCCCAGCCCGCCCGCACCTGGGTCCTGCTCACCGAGGCCGCCGAGGGCGGTTGGGGCATCGCCGGCACCGCCTTCGGCCGCGAGGAGTTCGCCGCCCTGCTGCGCTGACCCCTCCGCGGCCGGTGGCTGCGGGGCTACAGGGTGAAGTAGTCGCGGAGGTGGGCGATCCTGCCGTCGCGGACGCGGAAGATCTGGACCAGCGACATGGTGTCCGCGTCCGTGAACGCGGCGTCGATCTCGGCGATGAAGACGTCCGGATCGGTGGTGGTGTGCAGGACGTGGCGCGACCGTCCGAAGTCGACGGTGCCGGGGTCCTTGACGGGGAGGGCATACCAGGCGGCCATGCCGGCGCGGATCGCGTCGCGGCCCTCAAGCCGGTGGGGGAAGGCGCCGCCGGGCGGGACGAGCGGGGCCTCGTAGATGCCGTCGTCGGTGAACAGGTCGGCCAGGGCGTCCGCGTTGCGGGTCATCGCGCCGGCGTGGATGTAATGCTCGAAGAGTTGGCTCACTCTCAATGCTATCCCCGCGCGCGGGGGCCGGGCACGCCTCGACGCGTCCGGCCGCCGCGGGGCACGGGGGAGTGTCAGTGCGCGACCGGGCAGCCGCCGGTCAGCTTGCCGAGGAAGTTGTTGGGGTCGTAGTAGTGCTCGACCTCGAGCAGCTTCAGGTCGTCGTTCACCTTCGCGACGCTGATACCGAACATTTCGATGGTCTCGCCGTTGGGCTGGAAACCGTGGTATTCGCCGGTGAACGCACCCCAGTGGCGCCACTTGAACGTGACGACCGGCGGGGGGCTCAGGACCTCCAGGACCTCCCAGTAGAAGCCCGTCGGAAATGCCTGGTGGAAAATGTGGTGGGACGACTCGAACGATTCCTGGCCGGTTTTGTAGAACGCGCTGTCACCGATCAGGATGTTGTAGCTGCCGATGTCGGCGATGTCCTGCGCGGTTGCCCACGGGCCGCCGTTGACGTTGGTCCGGAAGTGCTCGGTGACCATCGAGACCCAGGTCGCGGGGTCCTTCTTGTGCGAGACCTCCATCTCGAAGACCTGCACGATCCGCTCGACGATGGCCTCGAGGGAGTCCGGGGCGAAATGGTGGGTCCGCTGCTCGGGCATCACTGTGTGCGACAGGTGGTAGTCGGGGGTGCCGTCCCGGAATTCCTGCGGGTCGGCGGCCTCGACGACGGCTGTGCGGCCTTGCAACCAGAGCGGGGTCTCAGTCAAGGACCTCGTCCTTTCAGTGATCGGGGAAGTGATCGCCTGCGATGCTGGTTGACGTGAATGGCTTTCGTCAACCCCGTTGAGTAAACCGTCTCAAGACTCAGGTAATATCGACAACAGTCAATATGTAGAATCTGTTACGGCAAGATGTCGGCGCAATGTTGTCGCGGGGAGGCCGGTCTCCGCGGCGAGGGCGGTCCACGGCAGCCCGGCATCCCGGCGGTCGGTGATGTAGGCCCGCAGCGACGGGAACCCCAGGGACTCGGCCACCGCCCGCCCGCGGGTGTCCGCGAGGTGCCGCTTCGTCGCGTGCGGGACGGCGTCGATGCCGTGCCGGCGCAGCGCGGCCAGGACCGTCGACCTGGTCACGCCCGCCTCGGCGGCGATCGAAGCGACGCTGCGGTGCTGCTCGACGTGGGCGGCCGTCAGGTACGCCGCGGTGTCCGCGAACCCGAGCCGCCGGGCGGCGGGTGAGAGCCGGTCGGCACCACCCCGCACCACGGGGACGGCCGGGGGCGCGTGCCGGGAGACCCAGTCCTTGTGCAGGCCGGCCTCGCGGCTGATCGCGGCCATGCTCATGCCGGCGCCGAGGCGGTCGGCGAGGTACTCCTCGAAGGTGGTGAACCCGAACCGGGTCGCGACCTCGCGGGTGAGCCGCTCGCGGTGCTGCCGCGCCCGCCGCCGGGTGCCCTCCGCGCGGGCCTGCGGATCGATGCCGGCGAGCGTGGCGAGAGTCTTCGCGCGGCGCTCGGCCGGGTGTGGGCGGCCCCGGGCGGCCTGCGCCGCGGCCAGGGCGAGGGCGCCGCTGCGGGACCGGGCGAGGGCCAGCTGCTGCGCGTGCCGGATCGCGGGTTCGACCCGGCGGGCGAGCAGGGCCGCGGCGCGGCGTTCCCGGGTCGCCGGGCCGCTGAGCGGGTTGCCCAGCTCCAGGCCGAACTCGGCGATGTAGTCGGCCTTGCTCCAGCCGTGCACCCGGAGGTGGCTGGCCACGGAGAGGAACCACCGCCCGCACAGGTGGCAGCGGACCCGTTCGCCGTCGGTGAGCATCTGGCCGATCGGCGCGTGGATGCGCATGGGCCGGGCTCCCTCCGCCGAGTAGTCACAGTGAGACTACCCAGCCGGGCACGTACGCTCAAGGGCGTGCTGTCGCTGGCCGAATGGATCGTCCTCACCGTGGTCGACGAGGGGCCGACGCACGGGTTCGCGATCGCCGCGCTGACCGCCGAGGACGGTGCGGTCGGGCGGGCCTGGCACGTGCCGCGGCCGATCGTGTACCGGTCGCTCGACCGCCTCGGCGCCCTCGACCTGGTCCGCGTGCAGAGCTCCGAGGCCGGCCACCGTGGGCCGCGGCGGTCGATCCTGACCAGCACCCCGGCCGGCGCGCAGGCGGTGGGGGAGTGGCTGGAGCGGCCCGTCGGGCACGTCCGGGACATGCGCTCGGAGCTGCTGGTCAAGCTCGCCCTCCGGCTGCGCCGGGACCTGCCGGCCGGCCCCCTCGTCGCCGCCCAGCGGGAGACGGTGACGAGGGTGCGGGCCGCGATCGAGCGGCAGCGCGACGCCGAGACCGGCTTCGGCCGCATCCTGCTGACCTGGCGCTACGAGAACGCCGCCGCCGCCGAACGCTTCCTCGCCGCGATCAGCAAAGACGGCGAGGACGGCGAGGACGGCGAAGACGGCGAAGACGCGGTCAGCACCGGCGAAAGCAACGATCAAGGCCTAGGCGAAGGCCAACACCAAGCCCAGGCCGAAGGCCGGGACCCCGTCAGTGAAGCGCCGTGAAGCGCCGCAGGCGCAAACTGTTCGCGACCACGAACGCCGAGCTCAACGCCATCGCCCCACCGGCGATCATCGGGTTGAGCAGCCCCGCCGCCGCCAGCGGCACCGCGGCCAGGTTGTAGGCGAACGCCCAGAACAGGTTGCCCTTGATCGTGCCGAGGGTGCGTCTGGACAGCCGGATCGCGTCGGGCACCGCGGTCAGCTCGCCGCGGACCAGCGTGAGGTCGCTCGCCTCGATGGCCGCGTCGGTGCCGGTGCCCATCGACAGGCCCAGATCCGCCTGGGCGAGCGCGGCGGCGTCGTTGACCCCGTCGCCGACCATCGCCACGACCCGGCCCTCGCCCTGGAGGCGCCGCACGACGTCGAGCTTCCCGGCCGGTAGCACCTCCGCGATCACGTCGCCGGCCTCGATGCCGACCTCAGCGGCGACCGCGAGGGCGACGGGCGAGGCGTCACCGGTGAGCAGCACGGGGCGCAGCCCGAGGTCACGCATCCGGCGTACCGCATCAGAAGACGACGGCTTGATCGTGTCGCCGACCAGGATGAACCCCTGGACGGCTCCGTCCCAACCGACTCCCACGACAGTCGCTGAAGAGGGAGGAAGGTCCAGCGGCGTCAGCCCCTGCGCGGCCAGGAACGACGGCCGGCCGACCCAGATCGTGCGGTCCTCGACGATGCCGCTGACGCCGTGCCCGGCGTGGCTGGTGAACGATGCCACGGCGGGCCGGTCCGGCACCGCGGCCGCGATCGCCCGGGCGATCGGGTGCTCGGAGGCGTGCTCGACGGCGGCGGCGAGGCGCAGCGTGTCCGCGTGGCCGCGCACGTCGAGGACGGACATCCGGCCGGTGGTCACGGTGCCGGTCTTGTCGAGCAGCACGGTGTCGACGCGCCGGGTCGACTCGAGGACCTCCGGGCCGCGGATCAGGATGCCGAGCTGGGCGCCGCGGCCGGTGCCGACGAGCAGCGCCGTCGGGGTCGCCAGCCCGAGCGCGCAGGGGCAGGCGATGATCAGCACCGCGACCGCGGCGGTGAACGCGGCCGCCGCCGTGCCACCGGTGCCGAGCCAGAATCCGAGCGTGGCAACGGCCAGGGTGATCACGATCGGCACGAAGACGGCGGCGATCCGGTCGGCGAGGCGCTGCACGTCGGCCTTGCCGCTCTGCGCCTCCTCGACCAGCCGCGCCATCTGGGCCAGCTGGGTGTCGGCGCCGGTGCGGCTGACCTGGACGACGAGCCGCCCGGCGGTGTTGAGGCAGCCGCCGACGACCGCGTCGCCGGGCCCGACGTCGACCGGCACGGGCTCGCCGGTGAGCATGCTGACGTCGACCGCGGACGTGCCGTCGAGCACGACCCCGTCGGCGGCGACCTTCTCGCCCGGCCGGACGACGACCCGGTCGCCGGGCGCCAGCTGCTCGACCGGGACGCGGTGTTCGGCGCCGTCCGCCGCCAGCACCGCGGCATCCTTGGCACCCAGGGACAGCAGCGCGCGCAGGGCGCCCCCGGCCCGGCGTTTGGCCCGCGCCTCGAAGTAGCGGCCGGCGAGGATGAACACCGTCACCCCGGCGGCCACCTCCAGGTAGATGGCGTCGGCGCCGGCTCCGCGGGAGACGGTGAACTCGAACGGGTGGCGCATCCCGGGCATGCCGGCGTCGCCGATGAACAGCGCGTAGAGCGACCAGAGGAACGCGGCGAGGGTGCCGACCGAGACCAGCGTGTCCATGCTGGCCTCGCCGTGGCGCAGGTTGCGCAGCGCCGCGACGTGGAACGGCCAGGCGCCCCACACCACGACCGGCGCGGCGAGGGTGAGCGACGCCCACTGCCACGACTCGAACTGCCACGCCGGCACCATCGCCAGGAGGATCACCGGCACGGCGAGCGCGGCGCTGACGAGCAGCCGCTGCCGGGCGGCGTCGAGCGGATCCGCGGCATCCGAAGTTTCGGATGCTGCGGCCGGGACCACCGAATACCCGGTCTGCTCCACCGTGGCGATCAGATCCGCGACGACCAGCGACGGCGGGAACACCACCCGCGCCTTCTCCGTGGCGTAGTTGACACTCGCCGAGACACCGTCGAGCCGGTTCAGCTTCTTCTCGATCCGGGCCGCGCACGCCGCGCAGGTCATCCCGCCGATCGTGAGCTCAGTTGTGGGCATGCCCGCCCCCGATCCCGGTCACGGTGAACTCCGCCGTGTGCACGACGTCGCGGTGCCGGAACTGGAAGTAGAGCCGGTGGGTGCCGGACGCCGCGCCCTCGACCGCGAACCCCACGTCGGGCCCGCGGGTCGCCGGCGCCGTCGGGTGGACGTGCAGGTAGGCGAGGTCCTGCTGGGCGATCGCCACCAGGTGCCCGGCCGCGCCGAGATACGGCTGCAGGTCGGTCACCGGCCGCCCGTCGAGCGAGACGCCGAAGGTCACCCCGTCGTGCAGGTCGAGCCGCACCGTGTAGCCGTCGACGACGGCCGTCGTGACCGGTGCCGGCAGTGGCGCCGGGTGCTGCGCGCCGGGAACGTCGAGATCCGTCGCGAGGACGGTGGCCGGCCCGCCGGTCGCGGTGAAGTCCGCGTAGGCCCGCCACGGCCCGCCGTCGGTGAGCGCGAGCGGCACCCGCCACGTCCCGTCCGCGGCCAGGTCGGGATGCACGTGCTGGAACCCGGAGAGGTCCCGCCGCACCACGATGAGATGCAGCGGCTTCTCGTGCACCGGGTCGAATGCCGTGACGACCCGACCGTCCGGTCCGATGACCTTGAAGCTCAGGCTGCCGGAGGTGTACGGATCGAGCCTGATCGCATAGGAGCCCGTGCCGGACGGATCCACGCCGTGACCGCTCCCGGAGTGGCCCTCGCCGGACGGTTCGCCGCCATGGCCGCCCTCCCCGGCGTGGCTGCCGCCGGCCGGGGGGCTCTCGGCGACGGCGTCGGGCCCGACCAGCCGCCCCACCCCGAAGGCCGCCCCGAACACCACGGCGAGGACGGCCGCGAACACCCCGAGCCGCACCCGGGCGTTCATGCTCGGCTGCCGACGACTTCGTAGCCGGCCTCGTCGACGGCGGCCCGGACGGCCGGCTCGTCGGCGGGACCGTCGCTGGTCACGGTCACCGCGCCGGACTCCAGGTCGACCTGGACCGCGGTCACCCCGGCCACCTTGCCGACCTCGGCGGTCACCGCCTGCACGCAGTGCCCGCAGGTCATCCCCTTGACGGCGTAGGTCGTGCTGGCCATGTCGGCTCCTTCAACAACGCTGGATACGGATACCCCCCATGGGTACTCCGGCGAACCTAGCATACCCCCGGGGGGTGTGCGCTAGGATGGCTGGCATGACCACCGCCACGCCCCGCGGATACACCGCGACGAAGGATCAGCTCCAGAGCCGGCTGCGCCGCATCGAGGGCCAGGTCCGCGGCGTGGAGAAGATGGTCGACGAGGACCGCTACTGCATCGACGTGCTGACCCAGATCAGCGCGATCCAGGCGGCCCTCGACAAGGTCGCCCTCGGCCTGCTCGACGGCCACACCCGGCACTGCATGCAGCACGGCGCCGAGGACGGCAAGGGCGAGGAGATGGCGACCGAGATGATGGCCGCCGTCGGCCGCCTGTTGCGCCGCGGCTGACCACGCTCCTTTCTGTTTCATCGCCCGTTTCATCTGGTAGTCGTCCTGCCAGTCCCACGGCCCTCACCGGTATAGGTCAACCACCTGAGGTGGTCTTGACAATCGGTGGGGGCCGATGCTGTGCTGTCCTCCGCTTCGTTACATTCATGTTTCATTTGTTACATCCGGATCTCCGGGAGAGACAGCGATGACACGACAGGTGTTACGGCTGGTGGCGATCGGTGCCGCCGTTGCCGTGGGACTCACAGGGTTCACCGAGGCGCAGGCGGCCGAGTCCGTGTCCGCGCGGGTGTGGGTGACGACCGTCGACGGCGCCGAGCTCATGCACGAGCGGGCCCCGGTCGCGTTCGGCCGGCCGGTCAGCGGGAACCCGAACCCCACGGTCACGGTGGACCCGAGCCGCGAGTACCAGACCATGGACGGCTTCGGGGCGTCGATCACCGACTCCTCCGCCGCCGTGCTCTACCGGCTGAGTCCCGCCGAGCGGGAGAAGGCCATGCGCGCCCTGTTCGACCCGGCCACGGGTGACGGCGTGAGCTTCCTGCGCCAGCCGATCGGCTCGTCCGACTTCACCGCCGCGAGCAGCCACTACTCACTCGACGACGTGCCGCCGGGGCAGAAGGACTGGACGCTGTCGAAGTTCAGCATCGCCCGTGACCAGCAGCAGATCCTGCCGCTGCTGCGCCGGGCGAAGCAGCTCAACCCGCAGCTGAAGATCATGGCGACGCCGTGGAGCCCGCCGGCGTGGATGAAGACCAACGACTCGCTGGTCGCCGGCTCGCTCATCGACGACCCGAAGATCTACGCCGCCTACGCCGCCTACCTGACCCGCTTCGTCCTCGCCTACGCCGCCGCGGGTGTGCCGGTCGACTACGTCACGGTGCAGAACGAGCCGCAGAACGGCGGTGCCAACGGCTACCCGACCACCGCCATGCGGGTCGCCCAGGAGGCGAAGGTCATCGAGATCCTCGGCCCGCTGCTGCGGATCTTCAGCCCCCGCACGAAGATCATCGGGTACGACCACAACTGGCAGACCCACCCCAACGACGTGGTCAACGTCCCGCCGGGGCAGGACCCGGAGACCGACTACCCGTACCAGCTCCTGCGGAGCCCGGCCGGCAAGTGGCTCGCCGGGACCGCGTACCACTGCTACTACGGCGACCCGTCCGCGCAGACCGCCCTGCACGACGCGTTCCCGGCCAAGGGCATCTGGTTCACCGAGTGCTCCGGCTCGCACGGCGCCGCCGACCCGCCGGCGCAGTTCTTCCGCGACACCCTGAAGTGGCACGCCCGCACCATCGCGATCGGCACGACCCGCAACTGGGCGAAGTCGGCGGTCAACTGGAACATCGCCCTCGACTCGACCGGCGGTCCGCACCTCGGCGGCTGCGACACCTGCACCGGGCTGATCACGGTGCAGCCGGACGGCACCTTCACCACCAACGCCGAGTACTACACGATCGGGCACCTGTCGCGGTTCGTGAAGCCCGGCGCGGTCCGGATCGCCAGCACCTCGTTCGGCACCACGGGCTGGAACGGCCAGATCATGGACGTCGCGTTCCGCAACCCCGACGGCTCGACGGCGCTGGTCGTGCACAACGAGAACGACGACCCCCGGACGTTCACCGTCGCCGCCGGCGGCCGCACGTTCGACTACACGCTGCCCGGCGGCTCCCTCGCCACGTTCACCTGGCCCCGCAACCGGGTGCTCGACGACGGGCTGCGGCTGCTGCCGCTGCGGGGTGCCACCGCCACGTCGCTGCCCGCGTCCGCCGACGCGAAGCTCGCCGTGGACGAGGACGCCTCGACCCGCTGGTCCGCCGGCCAGGCCCAGGAGCCCGGCCAGTACCTGCAGGTCGACCTCGGCGGTTCGCAGCGCTTCCGCCGCGTCGCGATCGACAGCGGCGGCAGCATCGGCGACTACGCGCGCTCCTGGGAGCTCGCCGTCAGCGACGACGGCACCTCCTGGCGCGTGGTCGCGTCGGGGCAGGGCACCGGCCAGCTCACCAACGTCGACGTCAAGGCCCGCGCCCGCTACCTGCGGGTGACGAACACGGGCACGAGCGGCAGCTGGTGGAGCCTCGCCGACCTGCGCCTCTACGCATAACCCCGGGGACAGGCGGGGCCCGCCCGCCCCGCCTGTCTTTCCCAACCCCCAGAAGGGACCCCGCATGACACACCCCGGCTCCAGGAAACGCCTCCTGGCGACGTGCGCCGCCGGCGCGCTGCTCGCCGCCGGCACCGCGTACGTGGTCACCCAGGCGTCGCCCGCCCTCGCCGCCACCAACGCCAGCGTCTGGCTGACCACACCGGACCGCGCGAACCAGCTGACCAGGAAGGCCGACGTCGCGTTCGGCACCGCCGGCAGCGGCTCGACGATCACCGTCAACCCGAACACGACCTACCAGTCGATGGTCGGCTTCGGCGCGTCGTTCACCGACTCGTCCGCGAACCTGATCTACAACTCCTCGGCCCGCAACACCGTCATGAACGCGCTGTTCAACCCGTCCAGCGGGATCGGCCTGAGCTTCCTGCGCCAGCCGCTGGGCGCGTCGGACTTCTCGCTGAACTTCTACACCTACGACGACGGCGCCGCCGACCCGAACCTGACCCGGTTCTCGGTCGCGCACGACCAGGCGTACATCCTGCCGCTGCTGACCCAGGCCCGGTCGCTGAACCCGTCGCTGTCCACGATGGTCGTGCCGTGGAGCGCCCCGGCCTGGATGAAGACCAACAACAACCTGGTCGGCGGCTCGCTGAGCACCAGCTACGAGGCCACGTTCGCCAACTACCTGGTCAAGTCCGTCCAGGCGTACCAGGCGGCCGGCGTGCCGGTGCAGTACCTCAGCGTCCAGAACGAGCCGCAGTTCTCCCCGCCCGGCTACCCCGGCATGCTGATGTCGCCGTCGCAGCAGGCGGCGATCATCAACAACCTCGCGCCGAAGCTGTCCGCGGCCGGGCTCGGCACGAAGATCCTCGCCTGGGACCACAACTGGGACAACACATCATTCCCGCAGCAGGTCCTCGCCGCCACCGGCAACAACACGGCCGGCACCGCGTGGCACTGCTACGGCGGCGACCCGAGCGGGCAGAGCACGGTGCGCAACGCGTACCCGAACAAGGACATCTTCTTCACCGAGTGCTCCGGCGTCGAGTCGGGCAACACCTTCGCCGACTCGCTGCTGTGGCAGGGCCGCAACCTCGCCATCGGCGCCACCCGCAACTGGGCGAAGACCGTCACGACCTGGAACCTGGCGCTCAACCCGTCGCACGGCCCCGTCATCGGCAGCTGCACCAACTGCATGGGCGTGGTCACCGTCAACGGCGGCAGCATCACGTACAACGCCGAGTACTACGTCCTCGGGCACCTCGCGAAGTTCGTCAAGCCCGGCGCGGTCCGCATCGAGTCGACCGGCTACGGGCAGGGCGGCATCGAGAACGTGGCCTTCCGCAACCCCGACGGCTCGATCGTCCTCGTCGCGGTGAACTCCGGCGGCGCCCAGAACTTCCAGGTGTCCTTCGGCGGCTCGTCGTTCGGCTACAACCTGCCGGGCGGCTCCATGGCGACCTTCACCTGGCCCGGCGGCCCGGTCACCCCGACGTCGCAGCCGCCCGTCACGTCGCAGCCGCCGGCGACCTCGATCGACCCCAGCAAGTGGTACCAGGTGATCAACACCAACAGCGGCAAGTGCCTCGACGACGCCGGCTGGGGCACCGCCAACGGCACCGCGTTGCAGCAGTGGACGTGCGGCGCCGCGGCCGCGACCAACCAGCAGTGGCAGTTCCGGCCCACCAGCAACGGCTACTACCAGGTCGTCAACCGGTTCGCGCCGAACCTCGTCTGGGACGTCAACGGCGGCGCCGGCGCGACCGGTGACGGCGCCCAGGTCCACCTGTGGGGCTACGGCGGCGGCACCAACCAGCAGTGGCTGCCGGCCTCGCTGAGCGGTGGCGCGTTCCGGTTCACCGCCCGCAACAGCGCCAAGTGCCTGGACGTCCGGGACGTCTCCACGGCCGACGGCGGGCTGTTGCAGCAGTGGGCCTGCACCGGCGGCGTGGCACAGTCGTTCCGCCTGGTCGCCGTGGGCTGATCGCTTTGCTGCGGGTCGTCGTCGCTGTGTTATGCGGCGATGACCCGCAGCAGGGCCAGCTTCTCCGCACTGTCGGTGCCTGGGACCGCGGTGAACACCAGCAGTGCCTGCGACTGGTCCGGGTCGAGCAGCGTCTGGCAGTACAGCTCCAGGACGCCGAGCTCCGGATGCGCTATCCGTTTCAGCTCCGTGTGGCGCGCCCCGACGTCGTGCGCCGCCCAGGCCGTGGCGAACTCGGGGCTGGCCGTCAGCAGCGATCCGACGAGGGTCGCGGCCCTGCCGTTTCGGCCTTCGCGGGTGTACGCCTCCCGCAGCAGCGCCGTGAACACCCGCGCGTGCGTGGGGTGGTCCTCCTCCGGATACACCTTCCTGGACGTAGGATCGGTGAACCAGCGGTGCACGACGCTGCGGGCCGGGCCCTCGAACGCCGTCTCGTCGCCGAACAGCGCGACCGCGAGGCGGGTCTGCACGAGGGTCTCGCCGAGCGAGTTCATCACCTGTGCCGGGGTGTCGTCGAGCCGGTCCAGGATCCGCATCATGCCCGGGTTGACGTGGTCGGCGCGGGCGAAGCGGTGCGGCGCCAGGTGACCGCCGAGCCGGAACAGGTGGTCCCGCTCCTCCACGGTCAGCCGCAGGCCGCGGGCCAGGGCGGCGAGCATCTGCTCCGACGGGTTCGGGCCGCGCTGCTGCTCGATGCGGCCGTAGTAGTCAGCCGACATGCCGCACAGCGCGGCGATCTCCTCCCGCCGCAGGCCGCCGGTGCGGCGGCGCGGGCCGCGGGGCAGCCCGACGTCCTCCGGCTGCAGAGCCTCCCGCCGGGTGCGCAGGAAGGCCGCCAACTGTGCCCGGTCCATGCCGCTCAGCCTAGGAGCTTCTCGCTGACGGCCCACACCTGTTCGGCGTCCCGCGGGTCCCGGGCGCTGCGGTACAGCCGCTGCTCCACCGGCGCGCCCGCGAGGTGCGCGAGACCGCCCGGACCGTAGAGGCCGCCGCCCCGCGCGTGCGGGCTGGTCGCCGCGTACAGGGCCGGCCGGGCGCCCCGGTCGGCGGTCTGCACCAGGATCCCGGCCCGCGACAGGCGCTTGAACCAGCGGTCCAGCGGCGTCGCCGCCTGCAGGTTGGTCGAGGCGAGGCCGGGGTGGGCGGCGTTGCTCGTGATGCCCCAGCCCTCGCCGGTGCTGCGCCGGTCGAGCTCCAGCGCGAACAGCAGCTGCGCGAGCTTCGACTGGTTGTAGGCGCGCATCGGCCGGTAGCCGCGCTCGCTCTGCAGGTCGCCCCAGGCGATCCGGCCGTCGCGCGCGCCGAAGCTGACCACCGACGTGACCCTCGCCCGGCCTTCCCGCAGTCTCGGCAGCAGGTGGTGCACGAGCGCGAAGTGGCTCAGATGGTTCGTGGCGAACTGCAGCTCCAGCCCGTCGCGGGAGGTCTGCCTCGCCGGCGGCGCCATGACACCCGCGTTGTTCACCAGCAGGTGGACGGGCCGGTCGACGCGCTCGGCGAACGCTCGCACATCGTCCAGCGACGCGAGGTCGGCCCGTCGCAGCGTCTTGGCGGGCACGTGCGCGAGGGTCCGTTCGGCCTTGGCGAGGTCCCGCACCGGCAGGAGGAGCTCGGCACCGGCGGCGGCGAGCCGCCCGGCGATTGCCCGGCCGAGGCCGTCGCTGGCGCCGGTGACGATCGCGAGCCTGCCGGTCAGGTCCGGGACGGTGAGATCGAGGGTCATGCCGTCCAGCGTCGCGCCGGCGGCCGGGTGGATGAAGGCTCAGCTCATCCGGGGACTACTTGTCCCCGGGTGTGACCAGGCCGGTCTCATACGCCACCACCACCGCCTGCGCCCGGTCCCGCAACGCGAGCTTGGCGAAGATGCGGGCCACGTGGGTCTTCACGGTGGCCTCGCTGAGGAACAGGTCGGCGGCGAGCTCGGCGTTGGACCGGCCGCGGCCCATCAGGGCGAGCACCTCCCGCTCGCGGGGCGTCAGCGGGGCGAGGGCCTCGCCGGTCGGCTGGGGCGCCTTCGCCGGCTCGTCCTGCGCCGCGAAACGCTCCACCAGGCGGCGGGTGATGGACGGGGCGAGCAGCGCGTCGCCGGTGCCGACGAGGCGGACCGCGCCGGCGAGGTGGTCGGCGGTCACGTCCTTGAGCAGGAACCCGCTCGCCCCGAGGCGGAGCGCGGCGTACACGTACCGGTCCAGGTCGAACGTGGTCAGCATCAGCACCCTGCAGTCGGGCAGCAGCTCCAGGATCCGCCGGGTCGCCTCCAGGCCGTCCATGACCGGCATCCGGATGTCCATCAGGACCACGTCGGGGCGCAGCCGCTGGGCGGCCTCGACCGCCTGCGCACCGTCCGCGGCCTCCCCGATCACGTCGATGCCGCGGGCGGTCAGGATGAGCCGGAACCCGGTCCGGATCAGCTCCTGGTCGTCCACGATGAGGACCGTGGGCCGTACTTCGTTCATGGCGGGCCCCCAGGGCTCATGGCGGGTCCAGGGGGATGCGGGCGCGGACGCGGTAGCCGCCGCCGAGCCTTCGCCTGGCGTCGAGGTCGCCGCCGTAGACCGCGACCCTGGCCCGCAGGCCGGCGAGCCCGCGCCCGGCGGTCCCCTTCGGCCGGCTGGGCGGGTCGGCCTTCAGCGTGCTCGGCCCGGAGTTGAGGACCTCGACGCGCAGGGATCGCTCGGCGTAGCGGACCGTCACCTCGGCCTTGCCGCCGTCGCCGTGCTTCAGGGCGTTGGTCAGGGCCTCCTGCACGATCCGGTACGCGGTCAGGTCCACCCCGGCGGGCAACGGCCGCGGCTCGCCGGAGATCCGGACCTCGACCGGCAGCCCGGCGAACGCGACCCGGTCCACCAGCGCCGACAGCCGGTGCAGGCTGGGCTGCGGCTCCAGGGCGTCGCCGCCGTCCTCCGGATCGTCCCCGCCGGCGGTGCCCGGGGCGAGCAGGCCCAGCAGGTGCCGCAGCTCCGTCAGCGCGCCCCGGCCCGCGTCCTCCACGGCACGCAGCGCGGTCGACGCCTCGCCGGGCATCGTGGTCAGCACCTCCCGGGCCGCGGACGCCTGCACGACCATCACGCTGACCGTGTGGCTGACGATGTCGTGCAGCTCCCGGGCGATCCTGGCCCGCTCCGCGTCGACCGCGGCCCGCGCGGCCAGCTCCCGCTCCCGCTCCAGCAGCCAGCCGCGCTCGCCGAGCGCCTGCGTGTGCCGGCGCCGGCCGCGCCGCAGCGCCAGCGCCAGCCCGGCGGCCACGACGCACGCGGCCGCGAGCGCGACGCCGAGCACTGCGGAGGTCCACATCTGCCAACCTTCGCAGACGGCTTCCCGCGTCGCGTACTCCCACGGGATGACGTTTGCCCGCCGTGAGTGGATCTGGGGAACGACGCGCCGACGCCGTGACCGGCCCTACGTTCTTGGGTATGAGCGCGGAGTTTCTTGGTATGAGCGTGGAGCTTCTTGGTATGAGCGTGGAGCTTCTTGGTATGAGCGTGGAGTCCCTGGGATGAGCGTGGACGAGGGACGTGTGGTGGTGCGGCTCGACGGGGTGCGCAAGGAATACGGCGACACCATGGCGCTGGACGGCGTGTCGCTGCAGATCCGGGCGGGCGAGGCCGTCGCCGTCATGGGCCCGTCGGGCTGCGGCAAGTCGACGCTGCTCAACATGATCGCCGGCCTGGACCGGCCGAGCGCCGGCGACGTCGTCGTGCACGACGAGGACCTCAGCCGGCTCACCGAGACCGGGCTGGCCCTCTTCCGCCGCAAGCGGATCGGCATGATCTTCCAGTTCTTCAACCTCCTGGACGACCTGCCCGCCCTGGAAAACGTGGCGCTCGCCGCCCAGCTCACCGGCGTCTCCGCGGGCCAGGCCCGGCGGCGTGCCCTGGAGCTGCTCGACGAGCTCGGCATCGCCGACCGGCGCAACGCCTACCCGGCGGTGCTCAGCGGCGGCGAGCGGCAGCGGGTCGCGGTCGCCCGCGCGCTGATGAACCGCCCGGCGCTGCTGCTCGCCGACGAGCCGACCGGCGCGCTGGACAGTCACGCCGGCGAGCAGGTGATGGACCTGCTGCTCGACCTCAACCAGATCGGCCAGACACTGCTGCTGGTCACCCACGACGAGCGCCTCGCGGAGCGCTGCGCCAACCGGGTCGTCTCCGTCGCCGACGGCCGCATCGTCGGCGAGCGCAGCCTGGAGCGCACGCTGTGAGCGGCCCGGAGTTTGGTTCACACCGTTCCCGTCACTGCGTTCCGGTGTCGGCATGCTGCAGCGGGGGTGTCGGCATGAGCGGTTCGGAGCGTGGCGGAGGGGCCGCGATCCAGGGGCTCAGTGCAGGCGCGGGCCGGCGCCGGAGCGTAGCGGGGGTGTCGGCATGAGCGGTTCGGAGCGTAGCGGAGGGGCCGCGATCCAGGGGCTCAGCGCAGGCGCGGGCCGGCGCCGGGGCGTAGCGGAGGTGTCGGCATGAGCGCGGTGTGGCGGGCCGCCCGGGCCGCGGTGCGGCGGCGCAAGCTGCAGACCGTCGTCATCGGCATTGTCGTGCTGTTCTCGGCGGCCACGCTCGTGGTCGCGCTGCGGCTGCTGGTCGCGTCGACGGCGCCGTTCGAGCAGGTCTTCAACGACCAGGCCGGCGCCCACGTGGTCGCCGTCTACGAGCCGGGCGCCGCCGGGCCCACCACCGCGCCGCCCGGCGCCGTGGCGGTCGCCGGGCCGTTCGAGCAGGTGGTGCTGCCCGCGCCGACGGACACGGGCATGATCTACCTGCCCGACTCGCTGACCGTCGTCGGGCGCGCCGACCCCGCCGGGCCGGTCGACCGGGTCGAGGTGTGGGACGGCCGCTGGGCGACCGCACCGGGCGAGGTCGTGATCGCGGACCTGCCGCCCGCGGCCGGCTACCACCCGCCGTCGCAGGTCGGCACCGTCATGCACCTGCGTGACGGCACCGCGCTCACGGTGGTCGGTTTCGGATACAGCGTCAGCCGCACCGCCGACGCATGGGTCGCCCCCGCGCAGATGGCGCAGCTGCACCCGACCGCGGTCGAGGTGCTGTACCGCCTGCGCGGCGAACCCGCCGCACCCACCGTCGACGCGTTCACCGCCGCACTGCCCTCCAGCGGGCTGCTCGCCACCAGCTCCTACCTGGTGATCAAGGAGGCGGTGGCGGCCGGCCCGGGCGCCTACGTGCCGTTCCTCATCGTCTTCGGGATCCTCGGACTGCTCGTCGCCGTCCTGGTCGTCGCCAACGTCGTCAGCGGGGCCGTCGTCTCCGGCTACCGGCACATCGGCGTCCTCAAGGCCCTCGGCTTCACCCCGGTCCAGGTCGTCGCGGTCTACCTGACGATGGTCTCCGTCCCGGCGGTCGTCGGTGCGGTGCTCGGCAGCGTCGCCGGCGAATACGCGGCCCGCCCACTGCTGTCCAACGCCTTCCAGGGCCTCGGCTTCCACGGTGACGTCGGCAACGGCCTCGGGGTGCAGGTCACGGCGGCCGCCGGCATCCTGGTCGTGGTGCTGCTCGCCGCGCTGCTGCCGGCGCTGCGGGCCCGCCGGCTCCCGGCCGCCGAGGCGATCAGCGCCGGTAGCGCCCCCCGCAGCGGCCGGGGCCTGCGGGCGCAGCGGTGGCTGAGCGGGGCCCGGCTGCCCCGGTCGGTGAGCCTCGGGCTCGGGCTGCCCTTCGCCCGGCCGGCCCGCACCGCCCTGACCGTGGCCGCGGTCGTGCTCGGCGTGACGACGGTGACGTTCTCCGGCGGTCTCGCCACCACCGTCGCGCGGTACTCCAGCATCGCCGACCGCAACGAGACCGCGCCGATCGCGGTCCGGGCGCTGAACCCGGAGTTCCAGCAGGGCACGACAACCCGCTCCGACGAGGACATCGAGCGGCTGCTGCGGTCCCTGCCCGGCACCCGGCACGTCACCGCCGTGCTCGACAAGGAGGTCGCCGTCGTCGGGCAGGCCCGAGCCATCCGGGTGGTCTTCCTGCGCGGCGACCGCGACGAGGTCGGGTTCAAGGAAGCGCTCGTCGAGGGCCGCTGGCTGCGCGGCGCCGGCGAGGTCGTCGTGCCGTCGGCGCTGCTGCACGAGCGGGGCATCCACATCGGCGACCGGCTCACGCTCGAACTCGACGGCCACCGCACCGAGGTGACCGTCGTCGGCGAGACGATGAGCGCCTCGATCGGCGACCCCGGCCTGCTCACCGCCTGGGAGACCCTGCAACGGCTGGACCCGCAGGAGCCGATCGCCAACCACGACGTGATGTTCCAGATCGCCGTCACCCCCGGCACCGGCATCCCCGCGTATCTCGCGTCGGTCCGCGCGGCCGACCCCGGCCTCAACGCCTGGGACAACGCGGGCGTCAACACGTTCACCGTCTCGATGATCAGCCTGTCGACCACACTGTCGCTGATGCTCGGCGTGGTGGCCGCGCTGAGCGTCCTCAACACCGTGCTGCTCAACGTCCGCGAGCGCCGCCGCGACCTCGGCATGCTCAAGTCGATCGGTATGACGCCGCGACAGGTGGTCGTGATGACGGTGACGTCGATGGCCGGCCTGGGCCTGCTCGGCGGGCTGGTCGGCGTCCCCGTGGGTGTGCTGGCCCACCGGTTCGTCGTGCCGCTGGCCACCAGCGCGGCGAAGGTCGACGTCCCTCGCGCGCTGCTCGACGTGTGGCAGCCGGGGATGCTGTTGCTCCTGGCCGTCACCGGCGCCGTGATCGCGGTCCTCGGCGCACTGGTCCCGGCTCGCGCGGCCGCTCGGCTCACCATCGCGGAGGTGCTGCGTACCGAGTGACCGCAGGTGGTGGCGTCATGTCCTGCAAATATCCGCCCACACGCCGGCGGACTTGATGGCTCCGCCGGCCGCTGACGCGTCCGTGCGACAGGGTGGCGTGGTCCCGGTCCGTGCCGTGGTTGCGGTGATGCCAAGCCAGGCCCGCACTCGACAGATCAAGGTACGTCGAGGTCGTCATTCGGTGGTGCCACACCGTCTCGTCGAACAACCCGGTGCTTTCTCGGTACCTGGTGGATCGCTGGTGTTCCAACGGGGGTAATCCACCAGGTAGTTCAAGGCTTCTGTTTTCGGAGCCCTGGTACCGACCAGTCCAGTGATCGATGGTTTTCGTTTTTGCCAAAAGCGGTGTCGTAGCACCGAATGATGACCTCGACAGACCTGGACCGTGCGAGCGTGGACCTGGCTTGGCGTCACCGCGACCACGGCACGGGTCGTGCCCACGCCACCCTGTCGCCCGGACGCTGACGCGTCCGGGCGGAGCCATCAAGTCCGCCGCCGTGTGGGCGAATACCTGAAGGCCTGGACGAAACCCCACGCGAACCGCGACGCAGGGCAACCAGTGCGGCGGGGCGCAAGTCAACGCCGCAGCACCGCAGATCCCCGCCAGCGCAACGGCTCAAGATCACACCATCAGCGGTTTGGGCTCAGGTCACGATCCGCAGGTCATGGATCAGCTCGGAGAAGGCAACCCGCGGCAGGTCAGCAAACGTGCGGTTACCGGCACCCGCCAGGACCACCGAGCCGACCGTCTGCGGCAGCGCCGAGTCGACAGTGTCCGAGGCATGCCAGCCAGGATCGGTCTCCAACACCGCATGCACGCCACCACCGAGCGGCTTCGCCATCTGCACGGCGGCGTCGTACCACCGGATCCAGCCTCGCCGCTCCAGCCCGCGCAGCACGGCATACGTCGTCTTGTGACCCTCGAACCGATCAATGGCCGCGGCGGTGCGTTCAACAGCAGCAAGCTCATAGAACGGCCGGCCGAGCTGCTCGAAGGGCTGGAGCAGCTCGTAGTCGGCGAAGACCTCAGCCCAGGCGGCAAGGGTGCCCATGTCGAGGGTGCCCGCGTCGATCGTGCCGGCGGCGAGGGTGCCCGTGTGGAGGGTGCCCGCGTCGATCGTGCCGGCGGTGACGGTGCCGGTCACCAGTGTGTTCGTGGTGAGGATGCTGGTGGGGGACTCGAGCGGGTGCAGGATGCCGGGAGTCGCGCCGGGTAGCAGGTTTGCGGGCTCGCCGGTGGCGGTGGCGGTGGTGCCGGTAGGGAACTCGAGCGGGTGCAGGACGCCGAGGGTCGCGCCGGGTGGCAGGGTGGCGGGCTCGTCGGTGACGGTGGCGAGGGTGCCGTCCTCGGCGACGCGGACCGTGGACACGAGGGTGGTGCCGTCGAAGGCGCCCCAGACCAGGCGGCGGGCGAGGTGGCTCATCCACGGGTGGGTGGCGAAGCGGTCGAGGAAGACGTCGGCGGGGACGCGGCGGCCGGTGCACATGGCCCGCTCCAGCCGGGACACGTGCAGCGACGCCGAGGCACGGGCCTCCTTGCGCAGCGCGGCGATGCGGTCCTTCGCCCGCTTGTGCCGCTGCTTGTCCTCGCCGCGGGCCGGTTTGGGCAGGTCGGCGTGCACCCGACCGGCGGCGTCGCGGACGACGGGCAGGAGCTGGTGGTCGAAGGCGATCCGGAACGTGCCGGCATCGGTGTCGACCGTGCCGCCGTCGTCGTCGAGGCCGAGGGTCGGCACGAGCCGGTCGGCAAGCTCGTCCGGCGTGAGGCCGCGCAGGTCGGCGATCGCCTCGATGTGCTGGCGGGCAACGCTCTTGAAGACCGGGAACCTCGACTTCTCGGCGAGCAGGTTGAGCTCGATGAGGGCGGCATCGGTGCCGCGGTGCCGCAGCGCGTCGAGGGCGGCCTGCGCGCGGGCGCTGGCGCCCTGACCGGGCCAGTGCTTGGCATCGGCGGCGACCCGTCGGGCGCCGGCGTCATCGCCGATGAGCCCGACGGCCTGCATGCACCAGCCGTCGGCGGCGGGCGCGCCGGCGGCGAGCCAGCGCTCGTAGAGCTCCAGCGCGAACGCGGCCCGCGACTCAGGCGTCCACGCCTCACGTGCGGCGAGAACACCGGGGTGCACCGAGTCGGCATCGCACACCGCGAGGCGCACCAGCAAGCCCTCGACAGCACCGGCATCCGCGATTGCTCCGACGCCCCCGTCCACGACCGCCCCGTCCACGACCGCCCCGTCCGCTGCGACCTCCGCGTCTGTGCCCGTTCTGGTGGTGGCGTCCGTGACCGGTCCGATGCCCGTGAGTGCTGCGACGTCCGCGCCCGTTCTGTCCGTGGCCGCTGGGGTGGTGGCGTCCGTGACCGGTCCGACACTCGTGAGCGCTGCGACGTCCGCGCCCGTTCTGTCCGTGGCCGCTGGGGTGGTGGCGTCCGCGACTGTTCCGGCATCGGAGAGCGTGCCTGGTTTGGCGATGGCGCCCGCGATTGCTCCGACGTCCGTGCCTGGGCCGGCTGCGACCGTTCTGACGTCCGCGACCGTGCCGCCGGTTGTGGCGGTGGACGCGACGAGCGGCGGTAGCGGCGCCGACGTGACATACGCGGGCAGCTTCGTGGCGACCCCGGGGTCCTGGTCGAGCAATGCCGTCAGGTCGTTGACCAGGGAGCCGCCGGCAGCATCGGCAAGAGCGCCGGCCTGGGTGAGGAGCAGCGGCCGCTGGCCCTGTGCGTCGAGGTAGCGCAGCACCCGGGCGACCGCGGCGTCCTTCGGTGTCGATGACCACAGCGCGACGGCGCCCGCTGCGGCGTGTGCGGGGTGGCGCAGCAGCCAGGAGCGGGCGAGGCGGCGCAGCTTCTTGCCGGCGAACGCCTGCACGACCGGCGCGGTGAGCGACACGTGGCCGACCGGCTGCGCCGCCTGCAGGGCGGGCTCCACGCTGCGCGGGTCGGCGAAGGCGGCGAGCAGCGGGGCGACGTGACCGGTGCCGTGCCGGAGCAGCAGCAGCGGCACCAAGCGGACCCAGTAGTGGTGCTGCTCGAAGCCGAGCGCCATCAACCGCTCGTGCGTCCACAGTGGTGCGAGGGCGAGCATGGGCAGCGTGGTCGGCAGCGCCCAGTGCTCGCGGTGCTCCAGCCACGCGGTCACCTGCGCGGTGTCGCACCGGCTGATCGGCACGCCGTCCCACTGGACGCCGTCCTCGTAGGTGCTCTGCCGATCAGCGGCCTCCCGCTCCTCGTCGCGCCAGCGCAGCACCGGCACGACCGCCAAGGCCGCTGCGGGCGAGCCCGCCAAGGCGGCCGTGGGCGAGCCCGCCGAGGCCGTCGCGGGCGAGACCGCCAAGGCGGCCGCGGGCGAGACCGCCAAGTCCGGCGCCGACGCGGCCGGCACGGTCGGTCCCAGCCAGACGGGGTGCGCGGCGGCCGGCGGCACGTAGTCGCGGGGGACGCCCTCCGGCACGGGGGTCACGGTCGAGGGGTCGGTGCCGGGCTCGAAGGCCGCCGGATCGGTGAGCGGGCCCAGCGTCGCCCACGGGTGGCCGGCCTCACGCTCGCGCCGGAGGGCATCGCGGGCGGCATCATCGTCGACGTGGGCGAGCAGGCCGCACCACACGCCGTTGTGGTGGGCGTGGTCCTCGAACGGGTACGCCGGCTTCATCCCGGCCAGGACCGGGCCCGCGGCGGCGCCGGCGATCTCCAGGATGCTCGCCAGGTAGATCCCGCCGCCGGACGCGCCGAAGAACTCCCATCGCACCCGCCGCTTGTTGGCCGCCAGGAACCGCTCCAGGGTGTCGAGGTCACCGGCGGCCAGCCCGCACGCGTGGGTGTCGCCGTGGCCGAACTCGACCATGTACCGCAGCGCGGCGCCGTGTGCGCGCCGCTCCTCGTCGCCGGCGAGCGGGCCGAGTGGCAGCAGGAACGACGTGACCCAGAACAGGTCGGCGCGCAGGCCGCCGGTGTGCCTGGCCGCCAGCCGGTCGCGGACCTCCAGCAACGCGTCGCGGGCCTGCGCGTAGGTCGGCTCGTCGGCGAGGACCAGCAGCTGCCGGAGCCGGCCGAAGACGCCGACGCCGACATAGGGCAGCTCGACGTGCAGGCCGCCGAGGATGCGCCGGCACCCCTCGACCAGCCCGTGCGCGGCGACGATGAAGTCGGCGAGCCACTCGTGCGCGGGGCCGGACAGGTACTCGAACCGCGCCCGGCAGGTCTCGACCAGCCGCCGGTCCTCCTCGGCGGTGCCGATGCGGTGCACCGGGTCGAGCAGGCGCAGGCCGACCGCCCGCTCCTCGGCCGACGACGAGGTGACCAGCTCCCAGACCCGTGAGGCATAGCCACGCTCGCTGATCGCGCGGTCCTCGGACCACACCCCGCGGCGCAGCCCCGCCCACGCCTCCTCGACACCGGCGAGCGGCCGGACGGGCGTGACGATCCCGCCGCGGCGCGGGTGCAGGACCGACCGCAGCCACGGGCTCACCGCGACCCTGTCCCGCCACTCGAGAGAAGCAGGCGGGGGCAGGAACGGAGGCGGCGCGGGCGACGCCGGCGGCGCGGTCCATGTCATCACCGCGCCACAGTAACCAGACCCCCCGACAAGAAAAGACAAGAAAAGCCAGGAACAGTGGTAGGAACAGGAGATGCTCACGGATTCGAAGGCGTTCAGCGGGTTCTCGGCCGGCGACATCCCGGCCGCCAAGCGGTTCTATGGCGACACGCTCGGCCTGAAGGTCGACGAGGCGAACGGCATGCTGCACCTGCGCCTCGCCGGCGACAAGGACGTGCTCGTCTACCCGAAGCCCGACCACCAGCCGGCCACGTTCACCGTGCTCAACTTCCCGGTCGCCGACATCGAGGCCACGGCCGCGGCGCTGCGCGCCAGAGGCGTGGTGTTCGAGCAGTACGAGACCACCGACGAGCACGGCATCCACCGTGCCGGCGGGCCGCTGATCGCCTGGTTCAAGGACCCGGCCGGCAACATCCTGTCGATCCTGCAGCAATGATCGCGGCCGAGGTCTTCGACCGGCACCGCGGCCGGTTGAACGCCGTCGCGTATCGGGTGCTCGGCCGGGTCGGCGACGTCGAGGACGTCGTGCAGGACACCTGGCTGCGGTGGAGCACCGTCGACCCGGCGACCGTCGAGGACCCCGAGGCGTATCTGGTGCGGGTCACGACCCGTCTCGCGATCGACCGCCTGCGCAGCGCCCAGGCCCGCCGGGAGCAGTACGTCGGGCCCTGGCTGCCGGAGCCCATGCTCACCACCCCCGACGTCGCCGAGCGGGTGGCCCTCGCCGACTCGGTGTCCACCGCGATGCTGCTGGTGCTCGAGTCGCTGTCGCCGCTGGAGCGTGCCGTGTTCGTGCTCCGCGAGGCGTTCGGCTACTCCCACGCGGAGATCGCCGGGTTCGTCGGCAGGAGCGAGATCTCGGTCCGGCAGACCGCGGTGCGGGCCCGCGCCCACGTCGAGGAGCACCGCGTCCGGTATGACACCGACCTCGCCACCCGCACCGAGGTGACCGAGCGGTTCCTGGCCGCGTGCGCCGGCGGGGACCTGCGGGAGCTGATCGCCGTGCTGGCGCCGGGCGTGGAGCTGGTCAGCGACGGCGGCGGCCTGGCACCCGCACCGCGCAAGGTGATCGTGGGCCTGGAGCTTGTCTCGCGGGCGCTGCTGACGTTCGCCGGGCGGCTGCCCGACGCCCCGAGCATCCGGCTCGAGCAGGTCAACGGCGGGCCGGCGATCGTGGTGTACTCCGCCGGCACCCCGTCGACGGCCGTCGTCCTGCATCTGATCGACGGCCTGGTCCACTCGATCCACCTGATGACGAACCCCGAGAAACTCAACGGACTGACCCCGGGAGACGAGAAGGACTAACCGCGTGAGACGAGAAGGACTAACCGCGTGAGACGAGAAGGA
The DNA here is from genome assembly GCF_016862795.1 of Dactylosporangium siamense. Taxonomy (GTDB): domain Bacteria; phylum Actinomycetota; class Actinomycetes; order Mycobacteriales; family Micromonosporaceae; genus Dactylosporangium; species Dactylosporangium siamense. The sequence goes on from NZ_BONQ01000166.1 coordinate 50,833, forward strand.
CTAACCGCGTGAGGAGAGAAAGGCGGCCGGCACGGTGAAGCGCCGCGACATCCGGTACGACGGCAAAGGGCTGCTCGTCACCAGCTCCTTGTAGATCACCGCGGCCCGCCCGGACAGGAACCACCGCCGCGGCGTGTCGTCGGCGTGCGTGAACTGGATGACCGCGTCCTTGCGGCCCAGGGACACCGGCTGGTGGATGTACCCGAACCGGAACGGTTTCGCCGCCTTGCCCGCCAGCACCCGCGCGATGCTGTCGGCGGCATGCGCCCCGCTGGGGATGCCACTCTGGCAGGTGCCGTGGACCGTGCCCCACGGCTGCCGGATCGCGGCGGCGTCACCGATCGCGACGACGTCCGGGTGCGACACCGACCGCAGCGTCGCGTCGACGACGATCCGTCCGTGCTCGTCGACGGTGAGCCCCGCCTCGGCGGCGAGCGGCGACGCGGTGAACCCGGTCGTCCACAGCGTCGCGTCGGCGGCGACGACCTCCCCGCCGGCCAGCTCGACCGCGCCGGGCCGCACCGCGACGACGTCCACCCCGGCCCGCACCTCGACGCGCAGGCGGGTCAGGGCCCGGTCGAGGTGGGCGCGGGCGCGCGCGGACATCAGCGGGCCGGGCGCGGCGCGGCTGAGGAGCACCACCCGCGCGGCCGGGTGCCGTTCCGCGATCTCGGTCGCGGCCTCCACCCCGGTGAGCCCGCCGCCGACGACCGCGACCACCGCGTCCGGCCGCCCGGCCAGGACGTTCGCCAGCCGTCCCGCCGTTTCGACGGTGTTCAAGGTGTACGCGTAAGCCTGAGCCCCCTCGACCGTGACCGTGTCGGCGACGCTGCCGATCGCGTACACGAGCGTGTCGTAGCCGATCGTGCGGCCGCCGGCGCTCACCTCGCGGCGCACGGTGTCGATCCGCTCGGCGCGGGCCCGCACGAACTCGACGCCGGTGCCCCGCAGCAGGTCGGGGATGCGCCGGTCGGTCAGGGTCTGCCCGGTGGCGGTCTGGTGCATCCGCAGCCGCTCGGTGAAGCGGTCCGACGGGTTGACCAGGGTCACCTGCGTGTCCCGTCGCCGGGTGCGGCGGGCCACGCGGATGGCGGCGATCATGCCGGTGTACCCGGCTCCGAGGACGACGATCCGGTGCATGGCCGGCTCCTTCTGACTGGGCGCCGGGTCCCGGCGCGCTTCACCCCCAGGACGAGACGGCCGACCGATCCGTGAGCCGGCCCGACCGTGACGCCGGTCACCGCTCGGTAACCTGGGCGGCATGGCTGACGAGGTTGTCGAGCGGATCGTGGTCGCCGCCCCGCCCGGCGCGGTGTTCGACGCCGTGGCCGACGTCCGCCGGATGGCGAGACTGAGCCCGGAGTGCTTCGCCACCTGGGTGCTGAGCCGTTCACCCGGGCGGCTGCCGGGACGGTTCGTCGGGTTCAACCGGCGCGGGCCGTATGTCTGGTTCACCACCTGCCGGGTCGTCGCGGCGGAGCCGGGCGCCGAGTTCGCGTTCGACGTGACGACGTTCGGGTTGCCGGTGGCCCGCTGGGGGTTCCGGCTCGCCCCGGCCGACGGCGGCACGCAGGTCAGCCAGTACTGGATCGATCAGCGGGTCCGCGGCGCGATGATCCTCGGCAGGGTGTTCACCGGCAAGGTCGCCAACGCCCGACCGGCGGCCAACCGCGAGGGCATGCGGATCACCCTCGACCGGCTGAAACGGCAGCTCGAGTCGCCGCGCGACGCTTGACCTTGCCCCATGGGAAAGGTCGACCGTGGAGTGCGTCGGGCCGACCGGCCCGACCCGGAAGGAGCACGGGTGGACGAGGACCTGGTGACCATCGGGGTGTTCGCGCGGCGGTCGTGGCTGTCACCGAAGGCGTTGCGGCTCTACGAACGGCAGGGCCTCCTCCTGCCCGCCGCCGTCGACGAGCACAACGGCTACCGCTGGTATCGCGAGCAGCAGCTGGAGCAGGCGCGGCTGATCGCCCGGCTCCGCCGCATCGACATGCCCCTGGCCACCATCGCCACGATCGTCGCGGCGGACGACCCGCCGACCCAGGCCGCCCTCATCGGCGACTACTGGGCCGCCCAGGAACACGCCACGGCCGTGCGCCGTGCGATCGTCACCCACCTGCGCCACCGGCTGCTCGACAACCCGGAGGGGTACACCATGTATGACGTGAAGGTCCGCGACGTGCCGGAGCAGACCGTGCTGACCGAGCAGCGGCACGTCAAGGTCCAGGACCTGCCGGCCTGGATCGACGAGGCCGTCGGCCGCCTGCTGAAGGCCGCCGCCGGGCACGGGGACGGCATCGTCGGCCCCTGCTTCATCATCTACCACGGCGAGGTCAACGAGGACAGCGACGGCCCCGTCGAGATCTGCCTCCCCGTCGACCCGACCGGCCCCGTCGAAGCGGCGACCCGGGTCGAACCCGCGCACCGCGAGGCGTACACCCGCATCACCAAGGCCCAGGTCGGCTACCCGCAGATCCTGTCCGCCTTCGACGCCGTCGGCCAATGGGTGTCCTCGCAGGGCCTCCCGGTGAGCCCAGCACCACGCGAGGTGTACTTCGCCGACTTCGGCGCCGCCGCCCCGTCCGACGAGGTGTGCGACGTCGCCTTCCCGCTCGACTGAGTCCGCACGTCCGAAGCGCCGCAGTGCCCGCTACCGTCGCGTGGCGGGCACTCAGCTGAGGTTGGTGCCGAGCCAGTCGAGGAGGCGCTGGTACACCTGGGTCGCGGCGGTGGGGTCGTACCGCTGGCCGGTGTCGTTGAAGAAGGCGTGGTTGGCGCCGGGGTAGGTGACGATCTCGTGCTGCAGGCCGGCCTTCTCCAGGGCTGCCTTGGCGGCGTCGCGGGTGGCGTTGACGCGGGTGTCGAGCTCGGCGTAGACGCCCAGGACGGCCGCGCCCCTGGAGCCGGACAGGTCGGCGTTGTCGGGGAACGGGCCGTAGAAGGGGACCGCCGCGCGCAGCCGGGGTTCGCCGGCGGCGAGGAGTTGCCAGACCATGCCGCCGCCGAAGCAGAAGCCGATCGCCGCGGGGGGCTTCGCCGGGGTGCGGCGCAGCAGCTCGTCCACGCCGGCTCTCAGGTCGGCGATGAACCGGGCGGGTGGCACCGCGCCGAGGGCGGCGGTGGCTTCGGCGGGGTCGGTGAACTTCGCGGTGCCGCCCTCCTCGGACAGCAGGTCGATCGCGAGTGCCGAGTAACCGCTGGCGGCGAGCCGGCCGGCGACGGAGCGGATATGGTCGGTGAGCCCCCGGTTCTCGTGGATCACCAGGACCGAGCCGCGCGGCTCGGCGGCGGCGGCGAAGGCGCCCTGCAGCGTCCCCTGCGGGCCGGGAAACGTGATCGCCTGCGTGGGCAGCGGCGCGGGCCCGGCCGGTGCGGGCCCGGACGGCCCGGTGGAGGCGGGCCCGGACGGCTCGGGCGTCCCGGCCGGCGAGCAGGCGGCGAGCATCGCCCCGGCCACGGCGAGACCGACCCCGAGCATCGACAGCCGCCGCAGCGCCTCGCGCCGGTTGATCAGGCCGTCGGAGTAGTCCACGACGACCTCGGAGGTCAGGTACTCATTGATGCTCGACACCGGCGTCCACCTCCTGGCTCCTGAGCACCGACTGTATCGCCGTGTGCCGGGGACGGCCGCCGATCAGCGCAGCACCACCTCCACGTGGTGCTCCTCGAACCACCCCATCGGGTCGTCGAGGGTGAGGTGGGTCCGGGCCGCCTCGGCGTCGTGCCACACCAGGCGGAACGGGGTCGCCGCGCCCCACCTGCCGCGCAGGCAGTCGTCGAACGCCGAGGCGTTCCAGCCGAAGTAACCGCCGGGGCCGTTGACGGCCTCGCCGATCGCGCACCAGAACCCTTCGATGTCGGTCACGTGCCGGCCGTCCAGGTGATACGTGGTACCCGCGGGCCGGTCCGGTTCGCCGTGCCGGTGGTGCCGGAGCGCGGCGCCCAGCCACTGGTGCCGCAGATCCCGGTCGTACGCGGTCCACAGCCCCGGCTCGGTCGGGCGGCCCAGGGTGCGCCAGCGCTCCCAGATGTCCCACGCGCCGACCGGCATCGCGCCGCCGATCCCGGCGTCGAAGGTGACGTCGAGCAGCCCGTCGCCCAGCGCCGACGGCCGGGCGCCAGCCACCGATGCCCGGAGCGTGGCGAACGTGTGGGTGACGCGGCCGTCGGTGTCCACAGCGGCGATCGTCGCCTTGATCTTCCGCCGGTGCGGTGCGCCGCCGGGGTTGCCCGCGCCGCGGCGGCACCGGACGGTCCGTCATGGTTCCGACCGTACCGCTGTGGCACGCTGGGGCGGACCGTGTCGGGGAGGGACGTGCATGACTGTCGCGGCCGGGTTGCTCAACGGGAGCGCGGCGTTGCTGTTCATCGCCGCGGTGATCGGCTTCACCCTTGTGTGCGTGATCGCCTGGGAGGACCGGTCGCTGTTCTTCACGCCGCTGGGGTTCGTGCTGCTGCCGATCGTGGTCGCGGTCTGGTTCGGTGGCGCGGCCGTCATCGGGCTGCCCGCCGACGTGCTGCTCGGCCACCGTGGTGCCGGGGAGATCTGGCCGGGGCTGGTGGCGGCGCCGGTGGTCGCGCTGGTGCTGGGCCGGCGCTTCCGCACGGTCGGTGAGAACACGATCGGTCAGATCTTCCTGCGCGCCGGCATCCTGCTCGCGGGGTGCACGCTCGCGAAGTGTGTCGCGTACGCGCTCGGCTTCCGGGTCTTCCACTTCTGGACCGGCGGCGCCGTCACGGTCGGCGCCCTCGTCGTGTGCATCGCCGTCTGGCAGTGGGCGGCCATCGAGGGGGTCGTGCACCTGTTCGTCCGCGCCGCGGTGATCGTCGCGGCGATCGGGCTGGTCGGCGCCTGGGCATCGGTCAATCACGTGCCGGTGGCGGGCAGCCCCCGTACCGCATCCACCACCACCGTCGCCATCATGCTGCTGGTCCTCCCATTGCTGGTGCTGGCGGCGGCCGTGCTCACCATCGGGGCGCTGCGACGGTTCCGGCCGGATCTTGGCGTGAAGCACCGCCCCGCGGCAAAGGAACGGGCCGTCCGGGTCCCCGCCGCGCACGAGGTGTGGAACGCGTTCGTGAGGTTCGAAGAGGAAGAAGAGGAAGAGGAAGAGGGCAAGGACCGGCCCGTCCTGGTGCTGAGCGTGGACGGCGAGGACGCCGCGGTGCTGAGGATCACCAGCCAGGACAAGTCCCGGTTCGACGGCTACCTGCCGCTGCCGCTGGAGCGCTGCCGCGGGGTGCTGACCAAGGAGAGCTGGCTGGAGCTGAAACCGACCAGCGTGCCGCTGGAGGAGTTCCGCAGCTACCGGGGCCTGTGTCCACCGTGGATCTGGGCGGACCTGCGGTCCCGTGGATTGATCGCGCCGGCGGCGGCGAAGCCGATCGTGAAGCAGCGATCGTTCATCGAGCGGCTCCGTAGCCAGGGGTAGACCCTCGTTGAAACCCGCCGTTCAGCTCTCGTCCGGCGACAGCAGGCCCCCGAGCGCCTAGCGTCATATGGTCGCCGTCTCGATACCTGGAGGTCCGGGTCAATGTCCCGTGCGCTGATTCCCCGCGCCATCGTTGCCTTAGCCGTATCCACAGCCGGGCTGGCCTGGCCATTATTCGCCGACCCGGCCGCCGCCAACCCGGCCGGCACGGGTCTGGTCATCAGTGAGGCGTACGTCAACGGCGGCTCGTCCGGTGCGAGCTTCCTCAACAAGTTCGTCGAGCTCTACAACCCGACGTCCAGCCCCGTGAACCTGACCGGTAACACGCTGCAGTACCGCGCGCCCACCAGCACCGTCGTGCCGAGCGGCGCGCAGGTGTTCACGCTCACCGGCACCGTCGCCGCGCACGGGCACTTCCTGATCATGTTGCCGGGCAACAACGCCACCACCAACCCGGGCGCGCCGCTGCCCACGCCCGACCTGTTCACCGGCAGCAGCGTCAACCCCGGTGCCGGCGGCGGGACGCTGTACATCGCGGCCAGCGCGACCGGCGTGCTCCCGACCGACGCCTCCGTGATCGACCGGATCGGCTGGGGCACCAGCAACGCCCCGGAGGGCACCGCCGCGGCCGGCAACTCCCTCGTCCTGAGCTACCAGCGCGACGCGGCCGGCGCCGACACCGACAGCAACGCCGCCGACTTCCACACCGCGACGCCGGTGCCGCAGAACGCCGCGTCCGACGGCGGCCCCACCACGGTCACGGTGACGAACCCCGGCCCGCAGAACGCGACGACCGGCACGGCGATCGCGCCGCTGGCCCTCGCCGCGTCCGGCGGCGCCGCGCCGTACACCTGGACCGCCGCCGGACTCCCCGCAGGTCTGTCGATCGCGACGGACGGGGTGGTCTCCGGCACGCCGACCGCCGCCGGCACCTCGTCGGTGACGGTCACCGCGACCGAGTCGGGCGGCGCGAGCGGCTCGGCGACGTTCACCTTCACCGTCACCACCACGACGACGGTCGTGCCGGTCGCCGAGATCCAGGGCACCAACACCGACACCTCGCCCCTCGTCGGCCAGACCGTGACGACCGAGGGCGTCGTGACCGCCGTGTACGCCACGGGCGGCTTCAACGGCTTCTTCCTGCAGACCGGCGGCAGTGGCGGCAGCACCGACGCCACCCCCGGTGCCTCCGACGCGATCTTCGTCTTCGGCTCCGTCGCCGCGGGGCAGGTCAGCACCGGTGACAGCGTGCGGGTCACGGGCAACGTGGTCGAGTTCCAGGGCACCACCGAGCTCAGCGCCCCGACGGTCACGAAGCTCACCACCCCGTTCCCGGCCGTCGTGCCCGGTGCGATCCCGTGGTCCTCGCTGACGACGGACGCGCAGAAGGAGACCCACGAGGGTGAGCTTGTCGTGCCGCAGGGCACGTTCACCGTCGCGGACAACTACGACGCCAACTGGTACGGCTCCTTCACCCTGGCCTCCGGCGACGCACCGCTGCGCCAGCCCACCGACGCCGGCCCGCCCGGGAGCGCCGCGGCGCAGGCCGCCGTCGCCGACGCCGCGGCCCGCACGGTGACCCTCGACGACGGCGCGAGCGTCAACTACAGCGCCGCCGCGAACACCGGCATCCCGCTGCCGTGGTTCACCTCGACCAACGCCGTCAGCATCGGCTCGAAGGTCACCTTCCACCAGCCGGTGATCCTCGAGTACCGCTTCTCCCTCTGGAACTTCCAGCCGACCCAACGAGTGACCGACGACGGCGCCGCGGTCGCGACCTTCAGCGACACCCGCACCGGCAACCAGCAGCCCGCCAACGTCGGCGGCACGGTCCGGCTGGCGACGTTCAACGTCGAGAACTACTTCCCCATGACCGGGGAGTTGTACGTCCAGCAGGGCCTCGGCACGTGCACCTTCTACAACGACCGGGCCGGCAACCGCATCGCGGTCAACACGTGCACCGGCTCGGGCCCCCGTGGCGCGGCGAACGACGCGAGCTTCCAGCGGCAGCAGGCGAAGATCGTGACCGGCATCAACCGGCTCGGCGCCAGCATCGTGTCGCTGGAAGAGGTCGAGAACTCGGCCAAGTTCGGCCGTGGTAGAGATGCCGCGCTCGCCACCCTGGTCGACGCGCTCAACGCGGCCGCCGGCAGCACGGTGTGGGCGTACGTGCCCTCGCCGGCCGTCCTGCCCGCCCTCGCGGACGAGGACGTGATCCGCAGCGCCTTCATCTACAAGCCCGCCGAGGTCGCGCTCGTCGGACCCTCGACGATCCTCACCACATCCTCGGGCCCCGGCCAGCCGTTCTCGATCGCCCGTGAACCCCTCGCCCAGGGCTTCAAGAAGATCGGCGCCACCGACGCCGACGCCTTCCTGGTCGTCACGAACCACTGGAAGTCGAAGGGCAGCGGCACGCCGCTCTACCCCGGCGACGCCGAGGACACGTCCTCACCGGCGGTGAACCAGGGCTCGTTCAACGCGACCCGGGTCCGCGAGGCCCAGGACACCAGCGCCTTCGCCTCGTCCGTGGCGGCGTCCCTCGGCACCGACCGCATCTTCCTGGTCGGTGACTTCAACTCCTACACGCAGGAAGACCCGATGCAGGTCCTGTACGCCGCCGGCTACAGCGACCTCGGCTCCACGTACGACCCGTCCGAGTCGACGTACTCCTTCAACGGCCTGCAGGGCTCCCTCGACCACGTGCTGGCCAACGCGGCCGCCCGCGCCCTGGTCACCGGCGCCGACGTCTGGCAGATCAACGCGCAGGAGGCGATCGCCTACTCGTACAGCCGCTACAACTACAACGCCACCCTGCTGTTCAACGGCAGCGACCCGTTCGCCGCCTCCGACCACGACCCGGTCGTCGTCGGCCTGAACCCGCCGGTGACGCCGGCCTTCCCGGCCTGGAGCGCCTCGAAGGTCTACCTGAACGGCGACAAGGTCACCTACCAGGGTTCCGTCTGGCAGGCCAGCTGGTGGACCCAGAACCAGACCCCGGGTGACCCGTACGGCCCGTGGCAGCAGATCTCGACCGCTCCCGACGGCACCGCCATCTGGACCGCGTCGCGCATCTTCGTCACCGGCGACGTGGTGCTCTACCAGGGCAAGAAGTACGAAGCCAAGTGGTGGACCCGCAACCAGCCCCCGGGCGACCAGTGGGGTCCCTGGAAGCTGCTGCCCTGACCGCTGTGTGACTGACGGGGCCCTCGACCGGTTGGTCGAGGGCCCCGCTGCTTTTCGGTAAGAACCGTCGCCTCCGGTGCATTGCCTTTCGACATCTCCGATCGGAAGGCGCAGCCTGTGAGCCCACCATCCCGTTTCGCCGCCTTGGCCGTGCTCATTGCCGGCCTCGCGGTCGTCGTCACGACGGACAGCACCGCTGGTACGACTCCGGCGCAGACCGGTCACGGGCGGCCGGCCACCGCCAGGACCGTGACGCTGCCGACGGGGGACCGGGTCACCCTCGGCACTGGCACGGGCCGCGACCTGTCGGTCCGGCCGGGACCGGGGCGGGCCGGCATCCGGTTCATCGTGCAACGCACCGCCGACAGCGTGCTCGTCATCCCGCACGATGTGCTGCCGCGGATCGCCGCCGGCGCCGTGGACCGCCGCGGGTTCGCCGTCTCCGGTACCGGTGCCGCTGCTTCGGCATCCGGCTCCGCCGAAGGGGACCTGGTTACGCTCACCCTGCACCATCTGGACCGGCGGGGTGGCGGCGCGGCGAGCGCCTACTCCGCCGTCACCGGCTGGGACCGCGCGATCTGGGAGTGGCCGGCGACCGGTGCCGACGGCACGGCGACGCTGCGGTTGCCCAAGGGCCGCTACACCATCGGCAGCTACCTCGACGACGACGCCGGCACGACGCTGCTCGGCGTGCCCGTCGTCGACCTGACCGGTGACACGACCGTCGTCCTGGACGCCCGCGCCGCCCGGCCGGTGCGGCTCAGCGTGCCGGAGCCTTCGGCGCGTCTCGGCTTCGTCGAGACCGGATACACGGTGTTCCCCAGCTACCTCGACTACGGCGTCGGCACGCTGCTCATGGGCGACGACCTCAGCCGGGTGCGGGTGGGGCAGGTCGGCCCGCCGGCCGCCCCGACTGCGCTCGTCGGCAGTGTCACGGCGCAGTGGGCGCGGCCCGACGGCAGCGGCGACTTCACCGACAGCCCGTACCTGTACACCGTCGCCGAGTCCCTGCCCGGCCGGGTCCCGAACGGGTTCGTCAAGGCGTACCACGCCGACGACTTCGCCGCCGTGCACCAGCACTTCGGCACCACGCTGCCCGGCGCCTCGGCCCAACGGCAGGTGTACCCGTCCTTCACCCCACGGATGGACAGCAGCGCGTTGGTCGTGCCGACGACGCTGCCCAGCACCCGGGTCGAGTACCGCACGACCGCGACCCGATGGACGTCGGAGTTGTGGCCGAGCGACGGCGGCCGGCTGTATCAGGGCCCGACCGAATACCGGCGCGGACAGCACACCACCGACGAGTGGAACACCGGCCCGCTCGGCCCCGCCTTCGGCCAGACGCCGGCGACGACGTGGCAGTGGGCCAGCCGCACCGGTGACGAGATCGACGTCGAGCTTCCCCTGTACGGCGACCGGGCCGGGCACGCCGGATCGCTGCTGCTGGCGGGTTCGACCCGGGTTTCGCTGTACCGCGGCGACGTCCTGATCGGAGAGTCCACGGACTCGGGCCGCTTCCTGGTGCCGGCGGCGCCGGGCAGCTACCGGCTCGAGGTCGCCGACGTGCGCGGCGACGGCATCGGACCCGCGACCAGGGTCACGGCGCAGTGGACGTTCCAGTCGTCACACGTGGCCGGGACGGCACCCGTGCTGCTGCCGCTCGCCGCGGTCCGGTACGCGCCCGTTCCCGGGTCTTCCGACCTGCCCATTGCCGTTGAGACGCAGCCGGGTGTGCCCCGGCCGGTCATCCGCCGGCTCACCGTCGAGGTCTCCTATGACGACGGTACGACCTGGTCCGTGGCACCCGTGCGCCAGACCCGCACCGGTTGGACCGCCACCCTGCACCCTCCGGCGAGGGGTTTCGTCTCCCTGCGGACCACCACCGCCACATTTACGCAGACCGTCATCCGGGCGTACCCGGTGGACTCCGGATCCTTAAATTCTTCTATGCCTCGGTGAACTGTCAGGCAACCTGCGTTACGGTCGGGGAGTGCGGCCACGGCGGGTCGCGCTTCCCGACGGTATCGACGCAGAGAAATGCGAGCCATGAAGACGAGGAAGCTCATCGCCGTGTTGGCGATCGCCGGCGCATCAGTCCTGGTCCCGTTCATCGGGCCCTCCACCGCCACCGCCGACGTGGCCTGGACCGGCACCTGGGCGGCGTCCCCCCAGAGCAGCGGCACCACCTTCAACAACCAGACGCTCCGCCAGATCGTGCGCACCAGCATCGGCGGCACCGCCGCCCGCCTGCGCCTGTCCAACGTGTTCGGCACCCAGCCGGTCACGATCACCAACGTGCACCTCGCGAAACGCACGTCCGGCTCCTCGATCGACCCGGCCAGCGACCGCGCCGTCACCTTCGGCGGCTCGGCCTCGGTCACCATCCCGGTGGGCGGCAGCGCCACCAGCGACGCTGCGCCGTTCACGGTCGACGCGCTCGCCGACGTCGCCGTGAGCTTCCACCTCCCGCAGCCGACCGGCAACGCGACCGTGCACGACTTCGGCGGCCAGACCAACTACGTGGTCCCCGGCAACGCGGCCGGCAACGCGACCCTGAGCGGCGCGCAGACCCGCACCAACTATTTCTTCCTCACCAACCTCGACGTGCAGAACACCGCGGCCACCGGCGCGGTCGCCACGCTCGGCGCGTCGATAACCGACGGCATCGGCTCGGGCACGGACGCCAACCGCCGCTGGCCCAACGACCTCGCCGTCCGCCTGGCCCAGTCCGGCCGCACCATCGGCGTGCTCAACCAGGGCATCAGCGGCAACCGCCTGCTCGCCGACGGCGCCGGCCAGTCCGCCGCCAACCGCTTCGACCGCGACGTCCTGTCCCAGGCCGGCGTCAAGTGGGTCATCTTCTCCGACGACCCGATCAACGACCTGGGCAGCAACCGCACCAACCCACCGACCGGCCAGCAGCTGATCGACGCGGTCAAGCCGCTCATCGCCAGGGCCCACACGGCGGGCGTCAAGTTCCTGTGCTCGACGCTCACCCCGTTCCAGGGCTCGGGCGGCTGGTCGGCGGCCGCGGAGACGTCGCGGGGCGCGTACAACGCCTTCGTGCGGAGCGCGTCCTCGGGCTGCGACGGCGTGATCGACCAGGACAACGCCACCCACGACCCGGCCCGCCCGACCTGGTTCCTGCCCAACCTGGACACCGGCGACCACCTGCACCCGAACGAGGCCGGCCTGCAGGCGATCGCCAACGCCGTCAACCTGTCCCTGTTCGGCTCGACGACCACACCGCCACCCACCACGGTGGTGACGTTCCGCGCCCGCGCCAACGGCAAACTGGTGACGGCCGAGAACGGCGGCAACGCTGCGCTGATCGCCAACCGCACGGCGGTCGGGCCGTGGGAGCAGTTCGACCGCATCGATCTCGGCGGTGGACGGGTCGCGTTGAAGGCCCACGCGAACGGCCGCTACGTGACCGCGCCCAGTGGCTCCCCGCTCATTGCCAGCAGCACCACGATCGGCACCGCCGAGACGTTCGACCTGGTCCGCAACGCCGACGGCAGCGCTTCCCTCCGGGCGGTCGCCAACGGCCGCTACGTGTGCGCCGAGAACGCCGGCGCGGCAGCACTGATCGCCAACCGCACGGCGATCGGCCCGTGGGAGTCGTTCGACCTGCTCTGACGCTTGGCGGTTGATCAACCATCGGTATGGTGGCGATGAGTTCTGCTACTGACGAGGTTGTGGCTTTGCGATGGAACTGCGCGAAATCGAGATCTTCTTGACGCTGGCTGAGGAGCTGCATTTCGGGCGGACCGCCGAGCGGCTGCACCTCACCCAGTCCCGGGTCAGTCAGTCGATCAAGCAGCAGGAGCGCAAGCTCGGCGCTCCGCTGTTTGATCGCAACAACCGGGTGGTGCGGCTGACCGACCTCGGCATTCAGCTCCGATCGGACCTGGTGCCCGGGTATCGGCAGATCCAGGACGCCGTCGCCAGAGCTTCGGCGACCGGGCGAGGCCTAGCCGGTGTGCTGCGCGTCGGGGTGCAGGCGGCCTGGTCCGGGGACCTTGTTCTGGCGGCAGCGGCGGCGTTCGGTGTCGCGAATCCTGACTGTGACATCCAGATCCGCGAGGTGCCGCTCAGCGATCCGTTCGGCGGCCTCCACGCGGGCCAGCTCGACCTTCAGCTCACCATCCGTCCGGCAGCCGAGCCGGACCTGACTGTCGGGCCGGTCATCTTCTCGCTGCCGCGCATGCTCGTCATCGCCTCCGGGCATCCCTTCGCCCAGCGCCCGGCCATCAGCATCGAAGACCTGGCCGACGTGTGCATGGTGACCGTCGCCGGACCGCCGGACTACTGGGTCAACCATCACCTTCCGCCGCAGACGCCCAGCGGGCGGCCGATCCCACGCGGCCCCGCGGTCGCCGAGTGGGAGACGGCATGGGCGCAGGTCGCATCCGGCAAGGGCGCCTTCTTCGCCAGCAACTGGGCGGCCGGCGACCGTTACCACTACAGCCGGTCGGGTCTGTCGTTCGTGGCGATACCCGATGCACCGCCCCTGGAGTGGGGCCTGCTGTGGCGTACCAATGCCGAGACGGTCATGCTCACCTCGTTCGTCAAAGCCATCCTCGAGCAGCGGGAGGCGACGCTCACCCGCGATTAGCCGCACTCATCGCACCATGCCGAAGGCGTCGTTGATCGGCGTCCGGCCTCCTTGAAGACTGGCGTCACCAGGTGCTGCACCCGCACCTTCCACCAAGGAGACCAGGCATGAAAGCAAGCGTGAGCTCGATCCTTCTCGGCGTCGGAGACATGGACCGGACCAAGCGGTTCTACACCGAGGGTCTCGGCTGGACGATCGAGCGGGACTACGGCCTTTCGGCGTTCTTCGCCCTGGACGGTGGTCCGCTCATCGGCTTCTACGGCCGCGAGGGTCTGGCCGCCGAGATGGGCACGAGTGCGGAGGGCAGCGGCTTCAGCGGAATGGCCCTCACCTACGTCGTGCGCAGCGAGGCTCGGGTCGATGAGATCCTCGCGGAGGCCGAGAAGGCCGGCGCCGCGATCCTCAAGCCCCCGGCCGCGGCGCCGTGGGGCGGATACGGCGGCACGTTCGCGGACCCGGATGGTTACATCTGGAGCATCGGCTACAGCGCCCAGGCCAAGGACCAGCCCTACGCGGAATAAGGAGCATGCCGTGAAGTTTCGTACCCTCGTCGAGCCGCCCGAGCCCATGCGAGGACTGGAGGTCCCGGCCGAGCTGGTGGAGTCGCTCGGTGGGGGTGCGCGGCCGCCGGTGACCATCACGATCAACGGACATTCCTGGAAGAGCCGGGTCGCCATCATGCGAGGCCGCCACCTGCTCGGCCTCAGCAACTCCAACCGGCAGGCCGCCGGTGTCGCGACCGGCGAGGAGGTCGAGGTCGAGCTGGAGCTGGACACCGAGCCGCGCGTCGTCGTCGAGCCCGCGGACTTCGCCCAGGCGCTGGACGACGACCCGGTCGCCCGCGCCGCGTACGACAACCTTGCATTCAGCCACAAGCGCGAGCATGTGCGCGCCATCGAGAGCGCGAAGCAGGCCGAGACGCGTCAACGGCGTATCGAGAAGGCCATCGCCACCCTGCGGGGCTGACCCCCGAAGCAGATCTCCGCGTGGCGACGCGATCGCCACGCGGAGAACGTGGTGGGACCGCCAGCGCAAGGCGTCGGGCGTTCCGCACCATCGGTTCAACTGTCGTGTTTGCCGGACGGTCGGGTCGTCGAGATCCACGGCTGGATCATCAGGTGCTCCACACCTGCTCCCAGCCGCGGTCGACGAGGTTTCCACGGTTGTATCGTGCGGCGTTGAAATAGATGCGGGTAAACTCGGGAAAGTCTTTGTTGCAGAGTCCCCAGGTGCCTGAGCCCAAGTTGTTGACGCACGACCCGCGTCTACCGTTCTCCGGCATGTTCCACTCGAGCACCGCGGCGTATCCGTCCGCTCTGAGGTCCCGGACGTAGAGCTCGTCACCGTAGGGCTTGAAGCAGACGTTGACGCCGGTGTGGTCGACGCAGACATATTCGCCGGTCGGGCCGCTGGTGATCGCGGTGTAGTTGGTCTCCTCGCCGTAGTACGCGGCGGATGCGGCGGTGGGGGCCAGCAGGCTCGCTGCCGCACCGGCGGTGGCGGCGAGGGCGAGCGCCCAGCGTCGAGGTCCATCCATGTCGTGAATCCTTACCTGGTGGTCGGTCGAAAGCGCTGGCCAGGTGCTTTTCCCAGCGCCGTGATCTGCTTGTTGAACGGTGTGGTAAAGGGAGAAACATTGCTCTGCGTCACACCGTTTGCAGCCTAACGATCGCCCATTCGGACCCGCGCCGTGGCGAATCAATCTTGAGAAAACGCTGAGCTTTCCCGCGCGCACCGTCCGGCTCGCAATGCGGGTTTCATCGTGCTGGCGCTGGTCAAGGCGGGCGTTCCGCCCCGAAGGCCCGGGCCGCCGAGCGGCAGCCCGGCGGCGGAGGTTGCGGGAGACGCGATGAGTTTCCGGCCCCGGCCGGGTCTCTGCTGGGTGCGAACTTCACAGATTGACCTGGCCGGGACCACCGCCGTCGTGACCGGCGCAGGCCGCGGATTCGGCCGAGCCGTCGCGGTGGCGCTGCGTGCGGCCGGCGCGACCGTCGTCGGCGTCTCCCGGTCCGTCTCCGACCTGACAGAGGTCGGGTCGCTCCTCGGCGACGGCTTCGTCCCGGTCGAGGCTGATGCCACGGATGCGGCCGTGGCCACGGAAGTCCTCGAGCGGCACCGGCCGCGCACGTTGGTGCTCAACGCGGGTGCGACGCCATGGATGGGGTCGCTGCGTGAGCAGACCTGGCAGTCGTTCAGCCGTAACTGGGAGGTTGACACACAGCAGGCATTTCATTGGTCGCGGACGGCGCTGCGGGTCCCGTTGGCGGCTGGAAGCACGGTCGTCACCATGTCCAGCGGGGCCGCGCTGCGTGGTTCACCGCTGAGCGGTGGGTACGCCGGTGCGAAGGCCACGGTCCGCTTCATCACGGCGTACGCCGGGCAGGAGTCGCAGGAAGCCGGGCTCGGCATTCGCTTCGTCGCCGTGCTTCCCCAGCTGACGCCCGAGACGGCGCTCGGACAGGCCGGTATGCGGGCGTACGCGAAGCAGCAAGGCGTCGACCTGGCGGACTTTGTCGAGGCCCGGCGGCCGGTGCTGACACCTGAACAGGTGGGTCAGGCCGTCGTCCGCCTCAGCACCTCGCCGGATCACCCGGATCCGGCCTATCTGCTGACTGCCAAAGGCTTGCAGGAGGTGCCGTGACGAGTTCGTCCGCCTGACCAGCCCACCGCGTCAGGAACTGCTGGCGCATTGCTATCGGATGATGGGTTCGTTCCACGACGCCGAGGATCAACCGGATGTGGCGCGCGGTGCGCAAGGCCGCCTTCACGCCCGAGGTCATCGCGTCGCCGTTGGCGGCTTCGCCGTACGACCTGCGCCACGCGGCGGTGTCGACGTGGCTCAACGGGGGATTCCGGCGATACAGGTCGCAGAGTGGGCCGGCCACTCCGTCGAGGTGCTCTTGAAGAGCTACGCCAAGTGCCTCGACGGGGGAGGGCAGGAGTTACGGCGCCGGATGGCAGCAGCACTGGGCCACTGAGCCACGGGAAACTCAGGACGCGTATTGGACGTGCCTGGCCGATCAGGGCCGTGAAAGGCCAGTGACAGCCGGACATACGAGCGAAGCCCTTGACCGCAGAAATGCTGGTCAAGGGCTTCGTTTTTGCTGGTGAGAGCCACTTCAAGAAGTGTGCCCCCGGCAGGATTCGAACCTGCGCCCCCGCCTCCGGAGAGAAATATGGTCCGGTGGTGGTGGATAGCCCTTGACCAGGCGAAACACCGCCGAGAGGTCTTCACAAGAACGAAGCTTAGGGGTGTATTAGGGGCACCGTCATTTGGATCTTCCACATGGCGCAGAGCCGACGAACAGGTAGTCGGCAAGATCCGGCTCATGATTCGCATCCGCACTAGACAGATGATCACCAGCGTCGCCGTTCGCCCAGCTCATCGAACCACCCCTCACGCGTGGCGATGTCGATAATCGGTTCGACCGGGGTTGGCAGCCAGGCGCACTCGCTCGCAACCGTCAGTAGCTCCCGCGGCATGTTCCATGAACTACGAAGGATCTTGCGGGCGTCGTCCGGAGGGATCTTGAGGGTGTCCCTCACTCCGTACCAATGCGCCATGTAAGGAGCGTTGCCTCTATGGCACTCAGTGGCTATCGCAATGAGTTGATCTATGGTCAACTTTCCTTTGGTGTACCTCTGTACGGCAATGCCGAGAATGTGCCCAAGGGCGCCGACTTGGTTCACATCGCGGTGCAATCTCTGGAAGATGTTGTTGTCTACCAAGGTGGTACTGAGACGAGGAAGTAGTAGGCAGAGGGTCGTAGTATGGAGTCTTTTGAGCGCGGCAGGAGAAGAGTCAAACGTGGTTAGTGGAGTCCTTGCACGTCGAGAGTACGTGCCTGTGTAGAGTCGCGCTTTGAGCAGATAGGCTTTTGCGTGACTGCTGAGCCGTCTAATGACGGTGTCTATATCCTCGACTAGCTGTCCGATCGTTGTTTGATCGGCCCAAGCATAGAGTGCGAGCATCGACAGTACGCCGTCCTCGTCGGACTCGACTCTGGAAGCGGTGTCGCGCCACCAGTCCACGTCGAAGGCATGACGGCGAGCTGCCCGTACTCTTTGGGGCATTGGGGTCCACTCGTCTAGGAGGTCGTTGGCGCCGCCGCCGCGCTCGCTGGCATTACGAATGCCGCCAGAAATGACCGCTAGGTCGATTGAGCGAAATGTCCTACCGAACTTCTCATCCAGCAGTGTCGTCGCTTCTATCCATGGATCGAGCTGCGTCCAGATGGGAGACGCTCGGAGCTTGTCGATTCGAAGGGAAAATTCGATCAGATCTGCATCGTCGACGAAATTTGGGCGTGCGATTGGGCTAAATATGTTGAATCCGTATGACAAACAGGTTGACCACTTGATCGGCTCTGTAGCTGCGGCGAGTGAGGTCAACGCCGATGAGGCAATTGTATTCCGAGGCCCCCGGTCGGCAAGAATTACTCGTGAGCTTTCTGCCGGCAGGCTATCTCCGAGATTCGTGGTCGAGCCGCCTCCTATGGCGATTAGCCAAAGTGCGTGTGACCTATCGCGCTCGCTGTTGCAGCGAGATATGACTGTCGCAAGATCTGATTGAGTCAGGGCGCCGATTAGGTCGAGCGAAAATGCGATAGATAGCCAGTCCACGCTTCGGCTCTTTAACCTACGAAGCTCCTCCTGCCACCGTTCCAGCAGCGTGGACCGGTTGATTTGAAGGCGAGCAATGTGAGCAATCTCCAACATCCGTTGACTTGGGCGGCGTTCTTTCCTGAGTACTTCCCATGCCTTGTCGCCAAGATACTTTCCCCCCGCTTCGGCGGGAAGGATCTCCTGGGGCTTTTTAGTTGCCGAGTCGGTTTCCTTAGCAAGCTCCGAGATGCCAGACCAGCGAAGACCATCACCGTTGTATACGGCATCGATCACCTCCTCGGTTGCTCGCGTGGATTGAGCGAATACGTAATCCTTCAGAAGTAAGACTGCGACCGATCTTCCGTACTGTGAATACCGCTTTGACTCATCGTCTGTCAGGGCGCAAACGCGCTCAGCAAGGTCGCGCAGTTCACCTTTGTCGAAGCAGCCGGCAAAGAATCTCGTTACATTTAGCCAGTGTGGATTGATGGCGAGTGCATCAAACCGCTCAGGTCGTGTACCACGACGTGGCCGGCCTGGTGGGGAGTATGGTGTGTTGATGTACAGGTAGCGCGCTGCAAAGTACTCACGCAATGGCTGGACTTCGAACTCATATGTGCCTTCGACTCGGGATACAATGGCAACGATGCGCTCGAATGTTTCAACTAGCAACTTGTCCAGGATTTCGGTCGTCCTGCCTTCGCGCCTGAGGAAGGAACCTAGTATTCTCTTGAGATCGTCGGTTCCTATCCGCCCGTTCGCCCCACCTTTCTCGGCTGAAGCGTGTAGATAATATGCCAGATAGTAATGCACTTGGAGTAGCAAGTCTCGATTCTTGCGAACAAACTCGCTCTTGAGAGACTCGCGATTGAGAAAGACCTTGATGTACTCGTCGTAGAGTTCGGTACGCTTGTCTGGCAAACTAGAGCCGGTGAGATATAGTAAATTCAGTAGAATTGATAGTTGCATTGTGTTCTTGCCAAGTTCGGCTATGTGTGGTGAGCCAAGATTGTCTCGCAGTGCCGAGACGGTTTCGCCCCATTCTTTCTCTCCGAGGGACCTTGCGTCGCACCAATTGTCCGCGTATTGAAAGGCCAGATCCGCGTCAAGCGGCTGCAATGCGAGGCGAGGGAATCGTTCGGAAGAGAGGCTGGGCGCTCCAGGAAGGGCGGTTGGCCTGCTTGTAACAATTATCGCAAGATTGAACGAACGCGCTGGAATACGGGTCGCCAGTGCCATAACGTGTTCGACAACCAACTGTCGATCGGGCAAGTCTGCCACTTCGTCTAGGCCGTCAAGCAGAAGTATCGTTGGAATTTCGCGCAGCAGTTTGTGGACCGTCGACACGTCGAAATCAAAGCCACCGGAGTACTTGTGTAAGTGGCCGGCAATCGCCGCTTCCAGTGTCACTGGCAAACTGTGATGGCCCTCGCCATCGCCTTCCCAGGGGTGTATACCGCGGAGCCATTTGGCTATATCCCGTAGCTCCAGGCGGATCGGGAGCCGGAGTCCGCTGGCCGCGTGTTGCGAGATTAGATGTCTGCTACCGTTTTGGATCGCGCCTAGGAGTCTCGTTCGATGAACTTCCGCTACATATTGTGTAAGGGTCGACTTTCCCTGTCCTGGGGCTCCTTCAATCAGTACGCAGGGCACCCGTCGCAGGAATTCATTGTCAAGCAGTAGTTCTCCGCCGCCCAGCACGCCCTCAAAGTATGATGGCGCGCCCTCCTTGCTGAGGCCCTCAACGAAGAGGCCGTCAGTGTTTACCGAGTATTTCGCGTTTCTCTCGAACTCATCAACAATTGGCTGCGCAAAAATTTCTAGCGGGAGCTGTCCTTGAACGAACTCTGGCTTTTCCGCGTAGGTCTCGTAAGAGCGAACGATGGAGTTTGACAGCGCCTGTAGAGTGACGGCGGTGTAAGTTACCTTTTCCCTGTGCTGGCGTCGAGCGAGGCCGAGCGGAACATCGACGAACAGATCGAACACATGGGTCGCTGGGAGGTCGATTTGTTTGAACCGTACCTTGCAGTCACGATCGCTCTGATCGAGAAGGTAAGCACTAATCGCGTCCTGCATGTTAGAACGATCGTGAGCCGTGGCCGCTTCAAATAGGAGCCGCGTAAGATCTTGGCCATCCAACAACGCTGGGTGTCTCATCTTGACGTCAAAGCTAGAATCGAGCCGGCGGTCAAGATCGTCACGCCACCAGCATTGAGAAGGCACTGGCACCTGAGCATCTAAGTATTTCTGGACGCGATCGATGCGCCCCACGTCCAGGTGCGAGCTTCCCCGCATGTTTGTGATGAGTATGTAGCGGTTCATTCCGCGGAGGGCTAAACGCTGGATGTTAGAGGCTTCTCTGTCGATAGCGTCTGTGACCCATTTTACGGGATCCTCGACCGCGTACGGATTCCGAGCGAATTTCACCTGGAATACTATCGGCCCGGACGCTGTCGACCCATCTGTGCCGTCCCGTCCGCCGTCCGGCATACCGACTGGCATGCATTGAAGCCCAGGATACGACTTCATAAGCAGCGACTGACACATCATTTGGAAATGCTCGTCCAATAGCATTTCGTAGTGGTATGTCATTTGAACTCCGGCGGATAGGCGGATGCAGGTCCGTCATTTTACCGTGCATCGCCTCCAAGGGGACCCCCTAAACGGGGTACTCCTCGGTGCCCGGCTAGTCGGTGCGAACGGGCCGGTACTGGTGTTGAGCTACTGATGTCTGGGTGGCCCGTCGACGACGAATGTGCCCCGTTGCGGGACCGTGAATACGAGACCACGGTCGCGTAGCAGTTCCACAGCTCGTCGGGCCGTACCTCGGGCCACGCCAAACTCCTGCTGGAGTGCAAGTTCACTCGGGATGGGACGATTGGGCTGTAGCTCGCCGGCCTCGATGCGTTGCTGGATGATGTCGGCGATCTGTACGTAGACAGGTATGGGACCGTCTGGATCGACCATGCCAGCAAGGTAGATATGCAGGGACATTGGCGATCCTTCAGCTACGTATCTAGACGTACAGGTACGTACAGCAGTACGGTTGCGGCAGGGCACCGCAGGTGCCTCGGTTGGCCTGTAGATCGGCATGCTGCACCAGCACCTGAGCTGTTGCCTGGCGGTCGGCGGTGTCCGGCTGACCTTGCGACGCGGCAGGTGGAGGTGTCGTGCGAGAGATCGTGGCTGTCGAGACCGCAGAGTCTGCCCAGCAGGCACCGGAATATGTCCTGGATCTGAGCGTGATCGCCGTCGAGTCGTTGCGGCTGGGCGGTGACGTGGTCCTGGTCGTTGATGACGGGCGTAGGCAGGTGCGCTTCGGCGCAGGTGGTCAGCCACTCGATGCCGTTCGCGGGGCGCTGCGGTTGGCTGCTGCTACGGCTGCGCATGGTCGGTTGCTGGCGTCTCGGCTGGAGCGAGACAACGACGTGCGCACGATGGTCCATCTGCCGGAGCGGCCCACCTGGGTCTGCCGGCGCTGCGGCGGGGCGTGGCCGTGCCAGACGCAGCGCCGGCAGTTGGTGGCGAAGTTCGCGGACGCGCCCGAGGTCCCGCTGACGCTGATGACGGTGCGGTACGCCGAGGCGACCGAGGATCTCGGCGTTGCCGAGCTGCCCGGGCTGGACCGGCGGTTTCTTGGTTGGATACCGGCGGTCCCGCCGGCTGGGCGCGCGAAGGAGTGCTGATGGAACGCCTCGACGACAGTGAAATGGTGCTTGCCGAGTCTGCGCCGGAGTGCACGGTGCCGTTTGATGATCGCGCCGGCTGTGGGGTGAACGTCGAGCGGCTGTTGGGCGGAGAGCGGTCGCTAATCGGCATCACGTTTGTGACGCGATCAGGGGCGGATTTGCCGCATGACATCACCCTGGACCAAGCGCTGCACCTGGTAGTTCAGGTCACCGACGCGATTCGTGATGCCCGGTCGAGTGAGGTCGAGCGTCTACCACTGGCGAGTTGATGGCAGCAGGGCGGCGGCAATGTCGCCCATGCTGGTCAGCACGATGTCGGCGTGAGCGTCGGTGAAGCGCTGCACCTTGGGTGGCTTGTTGGCGTAGGCGATGACCGGCACACCGGCGTTCTGGGCACCCTCGATGTCGAACAGTGAGTCGCCGATCAGCACGGACTCCGCGGACTGGACCTCGACCGCGGTGGTGGCTCGCCAGATCGGCTCCGGGTTCGGCTTCATCCGGTCGGGCTGGGCGTGGGCGCGGCCGGCGATATAGGCGATGTGCTGCCTGAGGCGGTGCGCGTCCAGGTACGCCTCGATCGCGCCGGCGGAGTTGTTGCTGACGATCGCAACCGGCTTGCCGGCCTCGCGAGCTGCGACGATGACCTCGCGGCCGTACGGCTCAGGGATGGCCGAGTCTGCGGCGAGCAGCTCGGCGCGGCACAGCGCGTCTTCGACCTCGCGAGTGAGTTCCGGCTTTCCGAGCGTCGCGGACCAGCGGAGCACCTCCATCGGATCCGTCTCGATACGGATGTCGTTGCCGACCTCCACCCCACGACTGTCAAGCAGGTTCAGCAGCTCGGCGGCGATCATCGGGGCGGGGTAGCCGCCGAAGATGCTGCACACGGGGCCGTCGAAGTCGAGGAGGATGGCGCGGCTGCGGTCCAGGAGCACGCGGAGGTCGCTGGTCATCCTTGGTACTCCCTGCCGATACTGTCCCAGATGGAGTCGAACCACTGCTTGGACGCTGCTACGAACTGGGTGCCGTGGGAGGTGTCTTCCTCGCTGACGGCGTAGTTGAAGAGCGGGACGTCCTTGCCCATGAGGTCATAGATGGCGATCGGTTCGCCCTTGTAGGCGACGGTCCGTTCGGTGACTGGGTAGAAGCCGAAGAACACTTCGCTGTCGTTGATGACGTACAGCTTGAAGAGCGGCGATGCGGAGTGCAGGCGTACCTGCACGGTGGCGGTCTGGACCAGGCCGAGGTCGCCGAGTTCGTGGACCTGGTCGACGATGCCGTCGAGGGAGCGGTGCGCGATGCGCTCCGCTCGTTCTCGGACGATCGGGTCATCGGCGCCGGTCTCAGCTCGGGCCGGCAGTGCCTGGGGGACGCCCATGTCGGAGACCAGGACGCGGATGGCGATGGTCTTCGGGGCGAGCTGGCCGGCGCGAACGCGGTCGAGGACTTCGGCGAGCGCGCCTTGCAGGGTCTCGCCTGAGAAGCCTGCGAAGTCGATCCGGACGTCTTGGTTCTCGAAAGCCGCTTCCAGGTGCGGGCGCAGCTCGACTGGGCGTTGGGTCTGCGCGCGGACGAACACGCCGCTGCCCTGCCTGGACACGATGAGCCGCTCGCCGCGCAGCGAGTCGAGGGCGCGCTTCACGGTCTCGCGGGCGACGCCGTAGTGCTTGGACAGGTCCGGCTGTGAGGGGAGCTTCTCGCCGGGCGAGAGGCGCTTGGTCAGGATCGCTGCACGGAGTTGGCGTGCGATCTGGTTTGCGGCGCCGGTGGAGTCGTCGGGGTCGAGTTCGCCAAGGTAGTCCAGGTCGTCTGGCATGGCCAAACTGTACAGCCTGGCTAGCCAGACTAGAAAACTTCGATCTCAACTCTTGACCTGTCTAGCCAAGTGCATCTACCTTCATCTCACGGCACTTGCCTAGCCAAGTGAGTCAACATGAGGGAGATGGTTGTGAGGTACTCCGAAGAGTGGGTCGAGCCCACTGCTGAGGATCTCGCCGAGATCGAGCGAGAGTCGGACCTGATCGACGCGGAGATTGACCTGGTACAGGCCGAGATCCTGCTGATCACGGCTGAGCCCGGCCCGACCGTCATCGACTGGCATCGGGTGCGCCGCGCCGAGGCGCGGGTCATGCGGGAGCTGCTCAAGCTGCGGGCTGCTGGCGCGACCGTGCAGGCGGTGGCGGCATGACGAAGTCCGGACGTGGTTGGGCGTACGCGGGTGCGGCACTGGGTGGCGTCGTATCCGTCGCGGCGAACGTCGCGCATTCCTTCGTCCCGCCAGCTGGCAGTGACGCCGACTGGACGCCGGAGGTCGGCGCGGTCGCCGGTGCGGTGTTCTGGCCGCTCGCGGTGTTCGTCGCCGTCGAGGTGCTGGCACGGGTCGCGTGGCCGAACGGCAAGCGGTGGGCCGCGCTGCGGTTCCTCGGGCTGCTGCCGGTCGCGGCGGTCGCGGCGCTGGTGTCGTACCGGCACCTGTCCGGTCTGCTGGCGCACTACGGCGAAGACGACCTGACCGTGTTCCTCGGCCCGTTCGCGGTCGACGGGCTGATGGTCATGGCGACCGGCGCGCTCATCGCCACCGGCGCACGGCGGACCACTGCCGAGACGCCGCCGGTCGATGTGCGGACGCCGATTGTGGAGATCGACCCGATCCCGCCGATCGAGCAGACGCCAGAGGTAGAAGCACCCGCACCGCCGGCCGTCGAGCCTGTACAGGTGGTTCAGAAGCCAGCGCCGAAGCGTCAGCCGTCGGCTGCTGCGCGAGTCGCCTCGGCGGTCGCCCGGAGCCCGAAGGCAAGCGACGCAACGATCGCAGCTCGGCTGGGGCTGAGTGAGGCGACCGTGAAGCGCCACCGTCGACAGGCTGTCGACAGCGTGTCGACACCGCCCGCGCCGACCCTCCAAGCCGCATGACCCCCGTGCGCGGCATGCGATCAGCGATCTACGCGACGAGTCGTCACCTGTAGCTCTGCCCGGAGCGCGGCCCCTTGGCCTAGGAACCTTCGGCCGCGCTCCGGCCCCTCACATGGAGGAACCCTCATCATGCACAGCGAAGACCCCCAACAACCCCCAATCGACTGGCAACGACACGAAGAAGAACTCGCCGACGTCGTACAGCTCCCGCTCGATGACGACAGCCCGACCCTGGTCGACTCGCCCGCCGCGCAGGACAAGCCGCGGTTCGGCACGACGATGCGACGTGGTGAGCGCCGGCCGGTGCTGCCCGGGTGGCTGCGGTCGCGCGCCGAGCTGCTGTACACGCTGCAATGGGTCACCGGCTACGTCGGACACGTCGCGGCGTACCACGCGCTGCGGCTGCCGAAGTACGCGCTGAAGCTCGCGTTCCGGTCGCCGGTCGGGCTGGTCAAGGCCATCGGCGGGTTCTTCCGCTGGCTGTTCGACCTGGAAGGCGAAGCCGTCCGCCAGGCCACCGTCCGTACCGAAGACGCCGAGGCATACCTCAAGTTGTCCCGGCAGCGGGATCGGCGGGTGCGGTGGCGCGGGATCGTCGCCGTGTTCGTCCTCGTTGGGCTACTGATCGGCGCCGCCGCGCTGGCGGCCGGGCCGCAGTGGTGGACGTGGGCCGTGACCACGGTCGCGGTCGTCGTGTTCGGTGTGGCCGGCGCGCCCGCTGATCGGCCGTTGCTGGACACGGCGGTGGTCCGGCCTCGGGTTGCGGCGCTCACGTCGGACATTGTGGTCCGGGCGCTGTCTGTCCTCGGCGTTGCCGGGATCAACCAGGCCCTGGCAAAGAACCCGAGGGCGATCGGGTTCCCGGCGCCGATTACCCGCGACGGACCCGGCTGGCGCGCCGACGCCGACCTCCCGCCCGGCGTGACCGTCGGCGAGGTCATGGATCGGCGGGACAAGCTCGCGTCCGGTCTCGGCCGTCCCCTCGGGTGCGTCTGGCCGGAAGGCAACGCGGACATCAGCCCGTCCCGGATCGTGCTGTGGGTCGGCGACGAGCCGATGGCCGCGTCCCGTCAGCCGGTGTGGCCGCTGCTGAAGGCGGCCACGGTGGACATGTCCAAACCGTTCCCGTTCGGCACCGACCCACGCGGCCGGCTCGTACACCTGGAGTTGCCGTACACCAACGTCCTGATCGGCTCGATCCCCGGCTACGGCAAGACCGCCGCGATCCAACTGCCGATGCTCGTCACCGCCCTGGACCCGATCGCCGAACTGTGGGGGTTCGAGTTCAAGGGCACCGGCGGCCTGGACACTCTCGCCAAGGTCTGCACACGGTACGCATCCGGCGCCGACGACGACACCGCCGAGGCTGGCCTCATCGCGCTACGGGAACTGCGGGCGGAGTGCCAGAAACGCGCGGCGATCATCAAGGGTCTGCCGAAGGACGTCTGCCCGGACAACAAGGTCACCCCCGAACTGGCCCGCCGGATCAAGGGCCTGCACTGGCTCGTGGCTGGGTTCGATGAGTGTCAGGAGTTGTTCGCGCATCCGGAGTTCGGCAAGGAGGCCGGCGAACTCGCCGAGAAGATCATCAAACTCGGCCGTGCCCTGGGCGTGATCCTGTTGCTCGCCACCCAACGCCCGGACGCCAAGAGCCTTCCCACGGGTGTCTCGGCGAACGTCGGGACGCGGTACTGCCTGCGGGTAATGGGCCAACTGGAGAACGACATGGTCCTGGGCACGTCCAGCTACCGCAACGGCATCCGGGCCACCATGTTCGCCAAGAAGGACAAGGGCGTGGGGTACCTGGTCGGCGCGGCCGACGAGGCGCAGATCGTGAGGACGTTCTACCTCGACGGCCCGACCGTGGAGAAGCTCGCTGCACGGGCCTATGCCGCCCGGCAGGCCGCCGGCACGTTGACCGTCCAACCGGCCGAGGCCACAACGGTCCGGCGGGAGACGGTCTTGGAGGACACGCTCGCCGTGATCCGCGCCGACGAGCCGAAGGTCTGGACGGAAACCCTCGTGACCCGGCTGGCCGGGCTGCGGCCCGACGTCTACGGCGACCTCACGCGGGAGCAGCTCAGCGCGGCGCTCAAGCCGTACGGCATCAGCACGTCGCAGGTGTGGGGCAGCGACCCCGACACCGGCAAATCCGCCAACCGGCGCGGCTTGGAGCGGTCCGCAATCGCGGACGCGGTAGCCGATCGTAACCGGCGACGCGGGGATCAAGCCGCCTGAATCGCTGCTAGGTCTAGCAGCCCGCGTTGCTAGACCTAGCACCCCCGCTAGCACTCAATCCAGCACCTGATCAGCGCGCTAGTACCTAGCAGCGCCGACCCCTCATGCCCTCAAACTGCTCCGTGGAGGCGTTTCGTGGACTCCCTCGCCCTGCTAGCCACCCTCGCCATCGCCGGTTACGCACTGTTGTACGTCCTGGCCTGCGCCGCCTTTCCGTTCGGCAACTGCCGCCGGTGCAAGGGCACCGGCAAGCTCCGCAACCCGTTCTTCCGGCGCATGTTCCGGCTCTGCCCTCGCTGCGACGGCACCGGCCGACGCGTCCGAATCGGCCGCCGCGTGTACGAGTACCTGCGCAGCGAACACCGCCAGGGCACCCGATGAGCCGGCGGCCCGGTGAGCACCCGGAGTGGTGCGCTGGCGGGCACCGATGCGGGTTCGGCGAGCACCGCGCTCAGCCGGTCACCCTCGACGCTCCCGGCCTCGGCCGCGTCGTCCTGACCCGAGTCCAGGGCAGCGACGGCCGCGAACACGCCGAGGTCCGCCTCACCGTCGCGCTCGCCAGCGCGGAACCCGTTGCCAGGCAACAACTCGTGGCCCTGACGAACGATCTCGACACCGTCCTGTCCCGCGCCGGGTACGCCAGCGCCCGCCCGGCCCGCCGCGTCGCCTAGCCCTTCGACTGAGAGGAGTCGCCAACGTGACCCGACAAACGCACGACCACGCGGCCGAGCAAGCCGTCCTCGGCGCCGCACTGCTTGCCCCGCACGTCGTCGGTGACCTGGCCGCCACGCTCAACCCGGAGGACTTCCACCGCCCGGCGCACGCCGTGCTGTGGCAGATCCTCATCGACCGACACGCCGCCGGGCAACCGGTCGACCCGATCACGATCGCCGCGTACCTCACCGAGAGCGGCGACTTGGGCAAGGTCGGCGGCGCCGCCTACCTGCACACCCTCATGCAGGCCACGCCCAGCGCCGCGAACGCCAGCCACTACGCGGGCATCGTCGCCGACCACGCCCGGCGCCGACAGGTGGTCGAGCTGGGCGCGCAACTGGCCCAGCTCGCCACGTCGGGCGCCGACGTGGCCGACGTGGTGGCCGCCGGCCGCAGCATGCTCGACACCGCGACCGGCGGGGGTTGGCCAACGCTGATCCCGCTCGGCACCGGCCGGCACCTGCCGGCGTTCCCGGCCGAGGCACTGCCGGGCTGGGTGGCCGACATGGCGTTCGCCGTCGCCGAGTTCACCCAGACCCCGGTCGACGCCGCCGGCTCGATCGCCCTGGCCGCGCTGTCGACCGCTGCCGGCGGACGGGCCGAGGTGGAGGTGCGCGGCTCGTGGCGTGAGCCGACGAACCTGTACACGGTCGTCGTGCTCCCGCCGGGTTCCCGGAAGTCGGCGGTGTTCGCTGCGATGATCGGTCCGCTGCTGGACGCGGAACGTCGACTGGTGGAACTCGCTCGGCCGGCGATCGTGGAGGCCGAGTTGGCGGCGAAGGTCGCGGGCAAGACGGCCGAACGCGCGGCCAACGCCGCCGCCAGTTCCGACGATCGCGGGGCGCTGCTCGCTGAGGCCTCCGCCGCTGCGCAGGAAGCCGCAGAGGTGATCGTTCCGGCGCTGCCGCAGCTCGTCGCCGACGACATCACCAGCGAGACCGCCGCCGCGCTGCTCGCTGCCCAAGGTGGCCGGCTCGCTGTGCTCTCCCCGGAAGGTGGCATCTTCGCCACCATCGCTGGCCGGTACTCCGGGACGCCCAACCTGGAGGTGTTCCTCAAGGGGCACGCCGGCGACATGATGCGCGTCGGCCGGCTGTCTCGCGACGCCAACCACGTAGACCGGCCTGCGCTCACCCTCGGCCTGGCCGTGCAGCCCGAGATCCTCCGCGACATTGCCCAGATGCCGGGCTTCCGTGGCCTCGGTCTCCTCGCCCGACTCCTGTTCGCGGTCCCCGTGAACACGGTCGGCTGGCGCAACGTCGATGTCGACCCGGTTCCGGCGTCGGTCGCGGCGACGTACGCGGCGAACCTGACCACGCTCGTCCTCACCCTCGCCGACTGGACCGACCCGGCGGTCCTGCCGCTTACCCCGGACGCGAACGCTCGTGTGCTCGACATCCAACGGGCGGTGGAGCCTCGGCTCCGTCCCGGCGGTCCTTGGGGACACATCGTGGACTGGGGGAGCAAGTACACCGGCGCCGTGGTCCGTATCGCTGGGCTGATTCACCTCGGCGAGCACCTCCGTGACGGCTGGGGCAAACCGATCGACGCCGCCACCCTCGACCGCGCTGCGCTCATCGGCGAGTACTACGCCGCCCACGCCCTGGCCGCCTTCGATGACATGGGTGCCGACCCCACCACTCGCAACGCGGAAACGATCCTCGGCTGGATCGAGCGCACCGGGACGACGGCCTTCACCAAGCGGGACCTGTACCGCGCCGTCAAGAGTGCCCAATTCGCCAACGTTGCCGACCTCGACGGACCGCTCGGCGTGCTGGACGCGCATGGCTACGTCCGGCAGCTCGACCCGCCGGCCCGGTCAGCCAAAGGCGGCCGGCCACCTTCGCCGAGCTACCTCGTCCACCCCGACGTGCACCGGCCGGCCGGCACCGTCCACGCCCTCGACGCGCACCGGCGGGCCGCTTGACCCCACTGACAGAACTGCCACAACCGACACAACCCACGACCGGCCGACGTTCTGTCAGTTCTGGCAGTTCTGTCACGGCCCGTGCCGACCGCCGCGCCACTACCCAACCGGCCGACATCGCAACGGGGGAACTGCCGATGCCCACGAACCTCAGTGCCCGCGCCGGCCGCGGACTGCTCACCATCCCGGACGTCTGCGCCGAGCTGGGCGTGTCCCGCTCGACCTTCTACGACTGGCGTGCCAAGCGGAAGGCGCCCCCGTGCGTGAAGCTCCCGAACGGTGACCTCCGCGTCCGGCGCGCAGAACTCGACCGTTGGCTCGAATCGCTTGAGGACGTGGCCGCCTGATGAAGACCACCTTCGACGTACGGATCTGGGCAATCGACGTCTACAAGGGCACCGAGACGACCACGTACAAGGTGGTCTGGGTGGTCGACGGCCGGCGCCGGAAGGAGCCGTTCAAGACGGCGGCGCTCGCCGAGAGCTTCCGGTCCGAACTGGTGACGGCGGCCCGCAAGGGTGAGGCGTTCGATATCGCATCCGGCCGTCCGGTGTCGTCGCTCAGGAACGACACGATGTCCTGGTACGAGTTCGCCTGCAAGTTCGTGGACATGAAGTGGCCGCACGTCGCAGCCACCACCCGCCGGACGCATGCGGAGGCGATGACGGCGATCACGCCCGCGCTGTTCACCACGACCCGGGGTAAGCCCAACGATAAGTTGATCCGCAAGGCGCTCAGCCGGTGGGCGTTCAACACGCAACAACGCGGCGCCGAGGAGAAGCCTCAGGACGTGGCCGACGCCCTGAAGTGGGTTAGCCGCAATACCCGACCGGTGTCCGCGCTCGCCGATCCGAAGGTGCTCCGGCCACTGCTGAACTCGCTTGCGGTCCGTCTCGACGGCCAGGCCGCCGCGCCCAGCGTCATCAGCCGTCGCCGGAAGATTCTCAACACGAGCGTTGAGTACGCCGTCGAACTCAGGCTCTTGGACGCGAACCCCATTCCGGCGCTGAAATGGAAGCCGCCAAAGCCTGTTCAGGTGGTCGATCGACGCGCGGTCCCGAACCCGGTTCAGGCACGGACGCTCATCAACGCGGTGCGAGACAAAGTTCCGGCCGGTGCTCACCTGGCCGCATTTTTCGGATGCCTGTACTTCGCCGGAATGCGGCCCGAGGAAGCCGTTGCACTCAAGCGCTCGAATCTTCATCTCCCGAAAGAGGGGTGGGGCGAGTTCGAATTCGGCGAGGCCGAACCGCACGCGGGCAAGGAATGGACGGACAGCGGCGAGAACCGCGACCGACGGCAACTCAAGCAACGCGAGGTGGGGGAGCGGCGTATCGCGCCGTGCCCGCCCGAGCTGACCGCGCTCATCCACTGGCACCTGGACGAGTTCGGCACCGGGGCCGGCGGCCGGCTGTTCGTCGGCGAGCGCAACCGCAACGAGCTGCCCAAGCGAACCATCACCACGACCTGGCGCTTGGCCCGCGAGTACGTGTTCCCTCCGGAGATCCTGGAGACGCCTCTGGCAAAGCGTCCCTACGACCTGCGGCACGCGGCCGTCTCGACGTGGCTCAACGGTGGCGTGCCGCCCACCGACGTCGCTCTGTGGGCCGGCCAGTCGGTGGAGATCCTGTTCCGGATCTATGCCTCCTGCCTCGACAAAGGCACGGAGATCCTCCGTCGACGGGTCAGCGCAGCGCTGGGCTACTGACCTCCCCAGGGCCGCCCCCGCTTGGGGGCGTATTGGGGGCGGACCGCCGATCATGGCGAGATTAAGCCGGTGACAGCCGGACATACGAGCGAAGCCCTTGACCACAGAAATGCTGGTCAAGGGCTTCGTTTTTGCTGATCAGAGCCACTTCAAGAAGTGTGCCCCCGGCAGGATTCGAACCTGCGCCCCCGCCTCCGGAGGGCGGTGCTCTATCCCCTGAGCTACGGGGGCCTTGCGGCCTCGCAAAGAATAACAGATCCGCTGTGGCGCCTGAGTCAGGAGGGGAGGGGTTCGGCGCCGAGGTCCTTGAGCTTCTCGGTGAGGGCGGTGATGTCGTACTGCTGGGACACCCGCATCTTCTCGGCGCCGTCGCGGACCTCGGTGGTGGAGGCCTTCTCGGCGGCGGTCTCTGACATGTGGATGCCGCCCAGGTGGTGGCGGAGCATGAGCTGGCACCACATGGTGTCGAAGTCCTTGCCGGTGGCGGACTTCAGCTTCTTGAGCTCGTCCTGGGAGGCCATGCCGGGCATGCGGCCGTCCGGCTGGAGGGCGTTCTTGCCGTCGGGCATCCAGGACATCGGGGCGTTGTCCGTGTTGGGGGACAGGTGCCAGTGGGTCAGCCAGGTCTGCATCTGGCCGATCTGCCACTGCTGGCTGGTGGCCATGTCGTAGCCCAGGGTGCGGATGTCGTCGGTGGAGCCGAGGCGGTACGCGAACATGGCCATCTCGACCGCCTGAGCGTGGTGGACGCTCATGTCGCGGGCGAAGCCGGCGTCGACGGAGTCCTCGCCGGGGGCGCGCAGGGTCGGGATGAGGTATCCGACGGAGACGCCCACGGCGAGGAGGAGAACGGCGGCGAGCACGCCCAGGGTCAGGCGTGCCCGCGCCGTGAGTTGTCCGAACATGGGTCGGTGCTCAGCCGCCCGTGCCCGGCTGCTGCTGGGTGGCGTCCTTGCCGAGGTCGCGCGGCACGGTGCCGGTCTCGGTGATGATGTCACCGCTGGAGCAGGGGGTGCCGGGCTCGAGGCTGGCGTTCTGGCGGAGCGCCTTGATGAACTCGTCGACGCGGGCGTCGCTGGCCTTGTCGACCTGCAGCTGGTAGCCCCAGGCCTGCAGGGAGATCGGCTTGGCCTGGCCCTCGTAGGGGCTCATCATCAGGAAGTCCTTGCCGCGGACCTTCTTCGCGAGCGCTTCGACCTGGTCGGCCGGCAGGTTGGGCTGGTAGGTGATCCAGACCGAACCGTGCTCCATCGCGTGCAGGGCGTGCTCGGTGGCGATCGGTGCGGTGTACACGTCGCCGAGGCAGCGCTGCCAGTTCTGGTTGTGGTTGCCGGAGACCGGGGGGTTCGCGATGCTCAGGTCGTACTTCTGCTGACCCCAGACGTGGCTGCGCTCTTCGGTGTAGGCCTTGTTGATCTTGCGGAAGTCCTTGATGCCGTCGATGCGATCGGCGCGCTGCTGGACGGTGAGACCGTTCTCGTTGACCTGGTAGACGGCGAAGCCCACGATGCCGAGGGCCAGCAGGCCGACCACCGAGAACAGGATGATCGGGCCCCATGCGGCGCCCTGCTTCACCTTCACCGGGGCGACCTTGCGCGCGGCCGGGCGGCCGGCGGGGCGCTTCCCGGCCGGGGCGGTCTTGCGCGCCGGGGCGGACTTGCGGGGGCTCGCCTTCGGCTTGCCGAGCGAGACCGGCGCGTCCTCCTCCTCGGCCGCGGCCGAGGCCTCGTCGGAGGTGGTCTCGTCGAGATCCAAGGGCTCCTCGTCGCCGCCCTGCTTCGGCTTGGCGCCGGCCACGGGCTTGGTCGACGGCTTGCGGTTGCCGCCGCCGTGCTGGGTGCTCATGCTCATGTCGTCGCCTCGCAACGCTCAGCGTTGTGCTCGCTCATCGGGCCTCGTCTGGTCAACGGTCGGGGGGTCGGGCGGGACGCGGGGTCGGTGAACACCGCCGGAGCGGCCGTCCCGCATTGTGACCAGCAGAACGGGCCGCCGCCAAGTACCGGAGTCTACCCCCGATAACATTTGTCGGTGACTCCCGCTGAACTCGCCGTAGCAGTCCTCGAAGCCGCCCGGGCGGCGCTTACTGAGCGTGACCTCGACGCGTCCGTTCTTCCTGCGACGACCAGCGTGGAGCGACCGCGAAACCCGGAGCATGGTGACTATGCGTCGAATATCGCCCTGCAGTTGGGCAAGAAGGTCGGGCTGAACCCGCGCGAGCTCGCCACGGCGGTCGCGAAAAACTTGCAGGAAACTCCCGGGATCGATGCCGTGGAGATCGCCGGGCCCGGGTTTCTCAACATCCGGTTGTCGGCGGCCGCGGCCGGTGAGCTGGCGCGGATCGTGGTGACGGCCGGCCGGGCGTATGGGCGCAGCGACACCCTCGCCAAGGAGAAGGTCAACCTGGAGTTCGTCTCGGCGAACCCCACGGGGCCGGTCCACCTGGGGCACACCCGCTGGGCGGCGGTCGGCGACGCGCTCGGCCGGATCCTGTCGGCGGCCGGCGCCGAGGTGACCCGCGAGCACTACATCAACGACGCCGGCGTGCAGATGGCCCGCTTCGGCGAGTCGGTGAAGGCCGCGGCCAACAACCAGCCGACGCCGCCGGACGGGTATCCGGGCGAGTATATTCAGGACATTGCACGAAAAATCACCACGGAAAATCCGGATATTACGAGCAAAAGCCAGGAAGAGCAGGCAATCGCGTTCCAGGGCGAGGGCTACAAGGCCATGCTCAAGGAGATGCAGGACAGCCTGGAGCGGTTCGGCGTCCACTTCGACGTCTGGTTCTCCGAGAAGACCCTGCACGACGGCGGCGCGGTCGAGCACGCCCTCGACGAGCTGCGCAAGCAGGGCCACATCTTCGAGGCCGACGGCGCGATCTGGCTGCGCACCACCGAGTTCGGCGACGACAAGGACCGGGTGCTGATCCGGTCCAACGGCGAGAAGACGTATTTCGCCGCCGACGCCGCGTACTACATCAACAAGCGTGAGCGGGGCTTCGACCGCTGCATCTACATGCTCGGCGCCGACCACCACGGATACATCGGGCGGTTGAAGGCGATCGCGGCCTGCGCCGGCGACGACCCGGAGAAGAACATCGAGGTGCTGATCGGCCAGCTGGTCAGCCTGCTGCGCGGTGGCGAGCCGGTCCGGCTCAGCAAGCGCGCCGGCACGCTGATCACGCTCGACGAGCTGATCGAGGTCGTCGGGGTCGACGCCGCGCGGTATTCCCTCGCCCGCTCCTCGACCGACTCGCCGCTCACCCTCGACATCGAGGTGATCACGCGGCAGAAGAACGACAACCCGGTCTTCTACGTCCAGTACGTCGGCGCACGCACCGCCTCCGTCGCCCGCAACGCGGCCGAGCTCGGGCTGCACCGCACCGACACCTATGAGCCGGGGCTGCTGGTCCACGACAAGGAGCTCGACCTGCTCAAGGCGCTCGGTGACTTCCCGGCGGTGGTCGCCACGGCCGCGGAGCTGCGCGAGCCGCATCGCGTGGCACGCTATCTGGAGGAGCTCGCGGGGTCCTACCACCGCTTCTACGACAACTGCCGGGTGTTGCCGCAGGGCGACGAGCCCATCACGGAGACCAACCGGGCGCGGCTGTGGCTCAACGACGCGACGCGCCAGGTCATCGTCAACGGGCTCGACCTGCTCGGCGTCTCAGCACCGGAACGGATGTAAGCAAATGCGTGCACATGAGGCCGGAGCGCTGCACGGGGACCTGGGCTTCAGCGGCCCCTCCTGGCTGCGCACCCCGCAGGACGTCAACGCCCTCGTGCCCCAGCTCTGGCCCAGAACGGTCGAGCGCACAGCAGGTGGCGAAATGGCCGTCGGCGGGGTGAATATCCGGAAAATCGCCGAACAGCACGGCACCCCCGCGTACGTCCTCGACGAGGAAGACTTCAGAAGCCGCTGCAGGGCGTTCAAGGAGGCCTTCGGCGGCGCCGAGGTCTTCTACGCCGGCAAGGCCTTCATCGCCACCCACATCGTCAGGATCCTCGTCGAGGAGGGCCTGTCCCTGGACGTGTGCACCGGCGGCGAGCTTGCCGTCGCGCTGCGGGGCGGCATGCCGCCGGAGCGCATCGGCCTGCACGGCAACAACAAGTCGGTCGCCGAGCTCACCAGGGCCGTCGAGGCCGGGGTGGGCCGGATCATCGTCGACTCCTTCGACGAGATCGACCGCCTGACCACGATCGCCAAGCAGACAGGCACCAGGCCGAAGGTCATGGTCCGGGTCACCGTCGGCGTCGAGGCGCACACCCACGAGTACATCGCCACCGCCCACGAGGACCAGAAGTTCGGCTTCTCCCTCTCCGGCGGCGCCGCGGCCGCCGCGGTCGACAGGATCATCACCGAACAGGCACTCGAACTGCGCGGCCTGCACTCCCACATCGGCTCGCAGATCTTCGACACGTCCGGCTTCGAGGTCTCCGCCCGCCGGCTCCTGCAGCTGCAGGCCGCCATCCACGACAAGCACGGCATCGAGCTGCCCGAGCTGGACCTCGGCGGCGGGTTCGGCATCGCGTACACCACGCAGGACACCCCGGCGGAGCCGCGGGACCTGGCCACGGACCTGATGCGGATCGTCAAGCAGGAATGCGCGGCGCTGCAGCTCAGCGTGCCGCACCTGTCGATCGAGCCGGGCCGGGCGATCGTGGGTCCGGCGATGTTCACCCTGTACGAGGTCGGCACGGTCAAGGACGTCGACGGCATCCGCACGTACGTCTCCGTCGACGGCGGCATGAGCGACAACATCCGCACCGCGCTCTACGACGCCGCGTATTCGGCGACCCTGGCCGGCCGGGCCTCCACCGAACCGCCGATTCTCGCCCGCGTGGTGGGAAAACATTGCGAGGCCGGGGACATCATCGTGAAGGATGAGTTCCTGCCGGCCGACGTTCGCGCCGGAGATCTTCTTGCGGTGCCGGGCACGGGCGCCTACTGCCGCAGCATGGCGAGCAACTACAACCACGTCCCCCGTCCGCCGGTGGTGGCGGTGGTTGACGGGGAGTCGCGGGTCATCGTCCGCCGGGAGACCGAGGACGACCTGCTCAAACTGGACGTGGGGTGACCATGAGTGTGAAGGTGGCGCTGCTTGGCTGCGGGACGGTCGGCGCGGAGGTCGTCCGGCTGCTCCACGAGCACGAGCGGGACCTGACGGCCCGCATCGGCGCGCCGCTGGAGCTCGTCGGCGTCGCCGTGCGCCGCGCCGGCCGGGCCCGTGACCTGCCGATCGACCCGGCGCTGTTCACCACCGACGCGCTCGGCCTGGTCAAACGCGACGACGTCGACGTGGTCGTCGAGGTCGTCGGCGGCATCGAACCGGCCCGCACCTGGCTGCTCGAGGCGCTGCGCGCCGGCAAGAGCGTCGTCACGGCCAACAAGGCGCTGCTCGGCGAGGACGGCGCGACGCTGCACAAGGCCGCCGCCGAGGCCGGCACCGACCTGTACTACGAGGCGTCCGTCGCGGGCGCGATCCCGCTGCTGCGCCCCCTGCGCGACTCGCTGCACGGCGACCGCATCACCCGCGTCACCGGCATCGTCAACGGCACCACCAACTTCATCCTGTCCTCGATGGACAGCACCGGCGCAGGTTTCGCCGAGGCCCTCGAGGAGGCCACCGCGCTGGGCTACGCCGAAGCCGACCCGACCGCCGACGTCGAGGGCTTCGACGCCGCCGCCAAGGCCGCGATCCTGGCGTCCATGGCGTTCCACACCCGGGTCACCGCCGCCGACGTGCACCGCGAGGGCATCACCGAGGTCACCGCCGCCGACATGGCCAGCGCCAAGGCCATGGGCTGCACGATCAAGCTGCTGTGCATCGCCACCAAGCAGGACGACGCGGTCTCGGTGCGCGTGCACCCGGCGATGATCCCGCGCACGCACCCCCTCGCGGGCGTCGGCGACGCGTTCAACGCCGTCTTCGTCGAGGCCGAGGCCGCCGGTCAGCTCATGTTCTACGGCCGTGGCGCGGGCGGCGCCCCCACCGCCAGCGCGGTGCTGGGCGACCTCGTCGCCGTGTCGCGCAACCGGCTCGCCGGTACCCACGCCGCATCGGAATCCGCGTATGCCGACCTGCCGATCCGCCCGATCGGCGACGCACTGACCCGGTATCACATCTCGCTGGACGTCGCGGACAAGGCCGGCGTGCTCGCCGCCGTCGCGGGCGTCTTCGCCAAGCACGGGGTCAGCATCGCGACCGTGCACCAGTCGGGCCGCGGCAACCAGGCCGTGCTGGTCATCGTCACGCACGCCGCCGCGGACCGCGCCCTCGCGGCCACCGTCGCCGAGCTGCGGGCCCTGGACATCGTTCGCGCCGTGGCGAGCGTCCTGCGTGTCGAAGGGGAGTAGCGCCATGTGGCGTGGATTGATCGAAGAGTTCCGGGACCGGTTACCGGTCGGACCGCAGACCCCGGTGGTGACCCTGCACGAGGGCAACACGCCCCTGCTGCCGGCGCCGGAGCTGTCCGCCCGCACGGGCTGCGACGTGTACCTCAAGGTCGAGGGCGCGAACCCGACCGGCTCCTTCAAGGACCGCGGCATGACCGTCGCCGTCTCCAAGGCCGTCGAGGAGGGCGCGAAGGCGATCATCTGCGCCTCCACCGGCAATACGTCGGCCTCCGCCGCCGCGTACGCCGCCCGCGCCGGCATCACCTGCGCCGTCCTCGTCCCCACCGGCAAGATCGCCCTCGGCAAGCTGGCCCAGGCCCTCGTCCACGGCGCCCGCCTCCTGCAGGTCTCCGGCAACTTCGACGACTGCCTGGCCCTCGCGTCGAAGCTCTCCCTCGACTTCCCGGTCTCCCTGGTCAACTCGGTCAACCCCGACCGTCTCGAGGGCCAGAAGACCGCCGCCTTCGAGATCGTCGCCGGGCTCGGCGACGCCCCGCACATCCACTGCCTCCCGGTCGGCAACGCCGGCAACATCAGCGCCTACTGGATGGGCTACCAGGAGGACTTCACGGCCGGCAACGCCACCCGCCGCCCGCGCATGTTCGGCTTCCAGGCCTCCGGCGCCGCCCCCATCGTCAACGGCGCCGTCGTCCGCGAACCCTCGACGATCGCCACCGCCATCCGCATCGGCAACCCCGCCTCCTGGACCAAGGCCGTCGACGCCCGCGACGAGTCCGGCGGCGTCATCCAGGCGGTGACCGACCGCGACATCCTGCAGGCGTACCGGCTGCTCGCCCGCTCCGTCGGCGTCTTCGTCGAGCTCGGCAGCGCGGCCTCCGTCGCGGGCCTGCTGCAGGCGAGCGGCCAGGGGCTCATCGAGCATGGGCAGACGATCGTCTGCACCGTCACCGGTCACGGGCTGAAGGACCCCGAGTGGGCGATCTCGACGGCACCCGCGCCGACGACGATCCCCGCCGACGCGCTCGCCGCAGCGAAGGCGCTCGATCTGGCCTGATGTTGCGGCCCGGGCCTGTGACGGTCCGGACTGCTGCTTCCGATTTGGCAGGCTCGGGTCCGCGGTGGTGCGGACCGTCGCTCCCGCCAGACACCGGGCCGGGGCCCAGCTTTCGCTGGCCCTGGCCCTGGCAGGTCCGCGAACAGTCGCGCAGCCACGACCTTCGGTCGTGAACAAGCCCGCGGCCGTGGACGGCCGCGACACGACCTGCGGCCGTGACGCGACGGTCGCTGTGGCGCGGGGCTGGGCGGGGCCGAGCGCTGGCCCACGTTGACCTTGGCCCACGTTGACCTTGGACACTTTGTCAGGCCCCAGGGTGTCAAAGTGTCCAAGGTCAACTGCTACCCGCGCCCGCCCTGCCCGCCGCGATGACCTTGGAGACTTTGACTGGTCAGAGCGAGTCAAAGTCTCCAAGGTCAACTGGAGGCGGGGTCCTCGTCGGAGTCCGGGAAGTCGGCCGGGTCAGTGGCGTCGGTGGCGTCGGGGGAGGCGGCAGAGGGGCGGGGGGCACGGCCGGCCTGGCGCAGGGCGAGTCGCAGCGCGAACTCGATCTGCGCGTTCACGCTGCGCAGGTCGTCAGCGGCCCACCGGGCGACCGCGTCGTAGACCTGCGGGTCGAGGCGCAGGAGCAGCTTCTTGCGTTCGGCCACGGCCACAGACCTCAGCTGTACAGCGAGCCGGTGTTGACGACCGGCTGGACGTTGCGGTCGCCGCAGAGCACGACGAGCAGGTTCGCCACCATCTGGGCCTTGCGCT
The DNA here is from genome assembly GCF_016862795.1 of Dactylosporangium siamense. Taxonomy (GTDB): domain Bacteria; phylum Actinomycetota; class Actinomycetes; order Mycobacteriales; family Micromonosporaceae; genus Dactylosporangium; species Dactylosporangium siamense. Next base: position 90,027 of record NZ_BONQ01000166.1, read on the forward strand.
CCTCGTCGAGCTCGACGACCTCCAGCTCGCGCAGGCGGTCCAGGGCGCTCTGCACCATACCGACGGCGCCCTCGACGATCTTGAAGCGGGCACCGACGATCGCGCTGGCCTGCTGGCGGGCGAGCATGGCCTGGGCGATCTCCGGGGCGTACGCGAGGTGCGTGATCCGCGACTCGAGGATCTCGACGCCGGCGAGGACGGCGCGTTCGCCGAGCTCGGTCGTCAGCTCCTCGCTGACGACGGTGCCCTCGCGGAGGCTGGTCCGGCCGTCGTCGTGCGACTCGTACGGGTAGCTCGTCGCCAGGTGCCGCACGGCGGCCTCGGCCTGGACGGCGACGTAGGAGATGTGGTCGTCGACGCCGAAGGACGCCTTGAACGTGTCCACGACGCGCCAGACGACCACGGCGGCGATCTCCACCGGGTTGCCGTCGGCGTCGGAGACCTTCAGCCGGGCCGTCTCGAAGTTGCGCACGCGCAGGGAGACGCGGCGCTTCGAGCTGAACGGCACGGTCCAGTGGAATCCGGCGGTCTGGATGGTGCCGATGTAGCGGCCGAAGAACTGCACGACCCGGGACTCGTTCGGGTTGACGACGGTGAAGCCCGTCATGAGCAGCACGGCAAGGGTGACCGTGAGCGCGACGAGCACGCCGGCGGTGTCCTCGGGCTGTCCGGCCACGACGGCGACCACCCCGCCGATCAGCGCGAGCAGGACGAGCAGGATCAGGAACCCGGGCGCGCGAAACGCTCGTCTTTCCATGACAGCCTCCCAAACGAAGTAGCTATCGGAGTGATATCACTACGATAGCGCACGGCGCCCGAACACAGTGACCGCCGCCCATCCGATCGCGTAGACGAGCGTCACAGCGCCGCAGACCGCGATCAGCAGGCGTGGGTCGACGCGGTCGACGAACGCGCCGACGATCAGCTGGGACGCCCCGACCGCGAGCAGGGCGAGCATGACGTCGGTGGCGAAGACCCGGCCGCGCAGCGCGTCCGGGACCTCGGTCTGCAGCGCGAAGTTGGACATCATCCAGTTGCCGCCGGCGGCCAGGTGCGCGACGGTCACCCCGACCAGGACCAGCGGAAACCAGGGGGAGGTGCTGACGGCGAGGTACGTCAGGCCGTACACCGACATCGACACCGCCAGGCCCGGCAGCAGCCACGACGGGTGGGTGAGCACCCGGCGCAGCACGAACGGGCCGATCAGCGCGCCCAGCCCGCGTGCCGCGAACAGCAGTCCCACGCCGAGCGGGCCTACCCCGTACAGGGCGGCGAGCAGCGGAAACGTGGTCAGCACGCCGTTGCCCAGCCCGACCGCGGCCTTGACCGTGACCAGCGAGGCGACCCTCGGGTGCCTGCGGATGTATCGCACCGCCTCGCCGATCTCCGGCCGGACCGCCGGCCGGGCGGCCTGCAGCGGACGGCGGACCCGGGCGACCTGCGCCGAAGCCAGGAAGCACAGCGCGCTGGAGACGGCGAAGCACCAGTACGGGCCGAACACCGCCGACGCGATCCCGCCCAGCGAGGCGCCGACGACCAGCATCGTGCCCCACGCCGAGCCGGACAGCGCGTTGGCCGCGGGCAGGTCCTCGGCGTCGACCACGTTCGGCAGGGCGGCGGAGGCGGCCGGCACGAAGAACGCCTTCGCCACGGCGATCACCGCGACGGCGAGCACCGCCAGCCACGCCGTCGCCGCGGTCCGCACGACCAGCAGCGCGAGGGTGGCGACGGCCATCGCGACCTCGGCGGTGATGAGGATCCGGCGCCGGTCGAAGCGGTCGGCGATCACCCCCGCGTAGGGCTGCAGCAGCGCGATGACACCGACGTCCGCGGCGAGGATCAGCGCGCCCCAGAGCCCGGAGCCGGTCAGCTGCAACAGGAGTGAGAGCAGCGGGATCTGCACGAACCAGTCGGCGCCGAGCCCGATCAGGTCGGCGGAGAACAGGCGGCGGAAGTCGCGGTTGCGGGCCAGGATCGACAATGTGGGCGGCACCGGCCCACCTTAGGGGCCCGTCCGGAAGCCGTGATCTCATTATCCGTATGGCTCTGCTGTCCACCCCGGTCACCGTCCGCGTGCCCGCGACGAGCGCGAACCTCGGACCCGGCTTCGACGCGCTCGGGCTGGCACTGTCGCTGCACGACGAGGTCGAGGCGCGCGTCGCCGGCGACGGGGTGACCGTCGAGGTCATCGGCGAGGGCGCCGGCGACCTGCCGGGCGACGAGAGCCACCTGGTCGTGCGGGCCATGCGGCGGGTGTTCGACGAGCTGGGGGAGCGGCCCGCCGGGCTGGCCCTGCGCTGCCGCAACCACATCCCGCAGGCGCGCGGGATGGGCTCGTCCTCGGCCGCGATCGTGGCCGGGGTGACCCTGGCCCGCGCCCTCGTGAGCGACGGTGCCGAGCGGCTCGGCGGCCATGACCTGCTCCGGATCGCCGCAGAGCTCGAAGGGCACCCGGACAACGTGGCGCCGTGCCTGCTGGGCGGCATGACGATCGCCTGGACCGAGGATTCGGGTGCGGCGGCGGTACGGGTGGATCCCGCCGCCTCGATCCGCCCCTACGTGTTCGTGCCGCAGGAGCGCGGGCTGACCGAGGTCGCCAGGGCCGCGCTCCCGGCGACCGTGCCGCACGCGGACGCCGCGCTCAACGCCGGCCGGGCCGCGCTGCTCGTCCATGCGATCACCGTCGATCCGTCGCACCTGTTCGTGGCGACCGAGGACCGGCTGCACCAGGGGTATCGGGCACCGTCCATGCCCGGCAGCGCCGAGCTGGTCGCGACGCTGAGGAAAGCGGGCGTCGCGGCCGTCATCTCCGGCGCCGGCCCGAGCGTCCTGGCCCTCGCCACGGGCGGCTGGGCGCCGTCGCCGTCGCCGGGTTGGCGGGTATTGCCGCTCGATGTCGATCTGGTGGGTGCCCTCGTCGGGGTTGACCTGGTGTGGGGTACGCTGGAACACGCCGATCGGGACCCTGTTGCCGCTGGCTAGGTGAGTTGATTACTCTCTAGTCCTACGCAGCCGCTCCGTGCGGCGATCTCATGCGGGGCGGCGTGCTCCGATTTCCGTGGCACCCCTTGCGCACGCCCGGCCGCCAACCCGCGTCTCATGTGGTCGCGCGCGCACGGCTGGGCCAGGCCGCAGATGGTGGCGCCCGGCTCACCCGCACAGCGCTGCAACACCTCCCGCTCCGCTCGATCGCAGCGAGGCGGGAGCCCCCGGGCCGCCCGGCCACCGTGTCTCGTCTCCGGGCATCCCGGCCTAACGAGGGAAGGAATCCATTGAGCGACACCACCGACGTCACGTCGGATGTCTCGAGCGACCGCGCCGCGGTCGAGGCCGACGGCGCCGAGGCCGGGGCGACGCGTCGGCGCCGCTCAGGCACCGGGTTGTCCGGCATGCTGCTGCCTGAGCTGCAGAGCCTGGCCGCCTCGTTGGGCATCTCCGGCACCGCGCGGATGCGCAAGGGTGAGCTGGTGACGGCCATCCAGGAGCGTCAGGCCGGCGAGTCGCGCCCCGCCGCCGCTGCCACCACTTCGGCTGCCCCTGCCGCCACGGCCGCCCCCGCCCGGGCCGCCCGGGCCGAGGCGCGGACCGCCGAGCCGTCGGAGCAGGACTGGCCGTCCGCCACGCAGGGCGCGGCTGAGGCTCCTGTTGCCCGTTCCCCTCGCCGGGCCACCAGGGCCGCCGGGCCGCCGGAGCCGCGGGCGACCGCGTCGGCCGCGTCGGCCGCCGAGGCCCCCGCCGCTCCCGCCGCCGTGGAGCAGGCCGCCGAGCCGACCGCAGAGCCCGCCGCCGAGGCCGCCGAGCGTCCGGCCCGCACCCGGAGCGCCCGGGCCGAGCGCACCGCCGAGCGGGTGGAGCGCGCCGAGCGTCCTGAGCGCGCCGAGCGGACCGAGCGTCCTGAGCGCGCCGAGCGCACCGAACGCGCGGCCGAGCGCGCCGAGCGTCCGGAGCGGGCCGAGCGCCCGGAGCGGGCCGAGCGTGGTGAGCGCGCCGAACGCGGCGAGCGCACCGAGCGTGGTGAGCGGGCCGAGCGCAACGACCGGGCCGAGCGCACCGGCGAGCGGACCGCGGAGCGCACCGACCGCAACAGCGGCGGCGACCGCGGCGACCGCGCCGCCGGCGACCGCAACCAGCGCGGCAGCTTCAACCAGGCCGAGGACGACGGCGACGACGACGGCACCGGCCGGCGCGGGCGCCGCAGCCGGTTCCGGGACCGCCGCCGCGGCCGTGACCGCGACGGCGAGCAGGTGCAGCCGGCCGGCGCCGCGACCGCCCGTGGTGGTGGCAACGAGCCGCAGGTCAGCGACGACGACAT
>NZ_BONQ01000167.1 GCF_016862795.1 Dactylosporangium siamense
TGACCAGCCCGGCGTATTTCATGCAGTGGTCGCTGGCATCGGTCACCACGAAGGTGCTGACCAACCCGGCCACCGCCACGTATCAGAACGTCGACCAGTGGACCCTCGACCACGACTTCCTCAACCCGGGTGACAGCAGTCCGGCGGCGTTGTGGCTGGAAGGGTTGCAGCACACCGGGTTCAAGGGCTCCACGTCGCTGGCGGAGCCGCCGATGGCGTTCGGTGGTGGCGCGTTGGACAACCGGGTCGACTACAACATCGCCGCCGGTGTGCTCAAGCTGCGCCGGTTCCGGCTGGGCAGCATCGAGAACGGCACCGGTGGTCTGTTGACGGTGTACTACGCCGGAACGGACTGCAGCCCGACGAACATTCCCGAGGGCAGCGCGAACAACAACATCTACCGGTGTTTCCCGCAGTACTGGTCACCGGAGGGCGGCACAGCCGGGTTCGGCTGGTTCCACAAGTACGTCGTCACCGCCGTGCAGCAGACCGACCTGGCTGACTCAACGGCGCCGCCGGTGCTGACCAGTTACAGCTACAGCCTCACGCACTCCTCGACGAAGGTGCTGTGGGGGCATGATGCGAACGAGACGTCGCCGTTGTCGCGGCGGTCGTGGTCGGACTGGCGTGGCTACACCGACGTGACCACGACGACCGGTCCGGTCGGCGGCACGCAGACGGTGTCCTCAGACCTGTACTACCGCGGTTTGAACGGTGACCGGGCCAGCGACACCGGCGGCACCCGCACGTCCACCATCGATGACTCGCAGGGCACCACGACCGACTTCTACATGCTGCGTGGGAAGCTGCGGGAGGAGACGTCGTTCCGGCCCGGTGGGCTGGCGTACTCCTCGACGCTGCACAGCTACGGCTACGGCGCGGTCGCGACGCGTCCCCTCGCGTACGGGATGGGGACTCTGGTCGCGAACAACTTCGCCGAGACCGAGACCCGCACCCGCACCCACACCACCAGCCCGGCGGGGGTCGAGGGGTGGCGGTGGACGAAGACCACCACCACCACGGACAGCTACACCCTGCCGACCCTGATCCGCGACTGGGGCGACGAGGCCGACCCGAACGACGACCTCTGCACCGAGATCACCTACGCCGACCGCAGCGTCGACCCGAGCAGCGGCCGCTACCACGTCAACTACCAACGCACGAGCACCCAGACCAGGTGCACGATCGTCGACGGCAGCGACCTCCTGTCCGGCACGTTCACCTACTACGACGGCAACACCACCGGCACCGGCCCGGTCGGTCAGGGCCTGGTCACCCGGGTCGACGCGATGAACGGCAACACCGCGACGTCGGGCCCGCAGTGGCAGAACGTCGCCAACACCGGCTACGACACCTACGGCCGCGTCGTGTGGACCCGTGACCCGATGAACGACAACGCCCACAAGACCACCACCCAGTACACGCCGGCCGCCGACGCCCCGGTGATCACGACGGTGACCACCAACCCGCTGGGCCATGCGACCACCAGCACCATCGATCCGGCGCGTGGCCTGCCGACACAGATCAACGACCCCAACAACAAGAAGACCAACGCTCGCTACGACGCCCTGGGCCGGCTCATCGACGTGTGGCTGGACAACCGCGACCCCGACACCACCACACCGAACCTGCACTACGCATACCTCTTCTACTCGCTCGCGCCGGTGACCGCGAACACGATCGTCACGACCGGGTTGGGCCCGAACGGCAACACGATCAAGAGCTACGACACCTACGACGGCAATCTGCGGCCGCGGCAGCGTCAGACGCAGGCTTCGCAGGCCAACAACGGGTGGATCATCGCCGACACCCAGTACGACGGGCGCGGGCTCACCGCCAAGACCACCACCTTCTTCACCGCTGCGAGTCCATCCGGTCTGATCGTCGGCTTCGCCGACACCGACCCCGCGGTCAAGAACCAGCACCGCTACACCTACGACGCCCTTGAGCGGCAGACCGTCGACGCGCTGTACTCCGTCAACACGCTGCAGTGGCAGACCACCACCGCCTACGACGGCAACTTCACCACCGTCACCCCTCCCGACGGTGGCACCCCGACCACCACGTACGTCAACGGCCGGGGCAATACCACGGAACTGCGCCAGTACCTCGGCAGTGCGCCCACCGGTAGCTACCACGCCACCACGTACACCTACGACCGGCTCGACCGGCTCACACAGGTGGCGGACCAGTCCAACAACACCTGGACGACCAGCTACAACCGCCTCGGGCAGGCCGAGTCCACCACCGACCCGGACAAGGCCACCACCACCGTCAGCTACGACCTCGCCGGTCGGCCGACAACGGTCACCGACGCACGTCCCGGCAGCAGCACGACCACGAAGTACGACGAGCTCGGCCGTAAGACCGGCCTGTATGACGGGGTCGGCACGACCGGGTTCCAACGGGTCTCGTGGGCGTACGACACGGTCGTCAAGGGACAGCTGACCTCATCCACCCGGTACGTCGGCACCGACGCGTTCACCAGCACCGTCACCGGCTACGACAACGGCTACCGGCCACTCGGCGTCACCACGGTGATCCCGTCGAGCCTGAGCATGCCGTGGCTGCCGAGTGGCTCGTACACCACTTCGATGACCTACAAGGTCGACGGCTCACCCGCCACGGTGACCTACCCGGCGGCCGGCGGCCTGTCCGCGGAAACCGTGACCACCACCTACGACAACACCGGCAACGCGCTGACGCTGAGCGGCCTCGAACCGTACATCGCCGCTACGACCTACCAGGCCTTCGGCCCGATGTATCAGCAGGTCCTCGGCTCCGGTTCCAAGCGGGTCCGGCAGACGACCGTCATCGACGAGACCACCGGCCGGCTCACCAGCGCCAAGACCGAGACCGAGAACGCCGCGAACCCCAACACGTGGGCCGAGCGGCTCACCGAAGGCTACGGCTACGACGACGCCGGCAACGTCAAGAACATCACCGAAACCTCGGCCGGGTCGACCGTGTCCAACCAGTGCTTCGGCTACAACAGGCTCCGCGAACTGACCGAGGCGTGGACCACCACCGCGGCGACCTGCCAGACCAACCCGTCCCTCGGGGTGATCGGCGGACCCGACCCGTACTGGACCAGCTACCGGTACGCCACCGGCACCAACAACTACAGCAACGGCAACCGCACCCAGGAGATCCGCCACGCCATCGGCGGCGGCACCGACACCACCCGCACCTACACCTACCCCACCACCGGCAAACGGCACACCCTCACCAAGGTCGACGCCACCGGCGGCAGCACCGGCACCGACAGCTACACCTACGACAACGCCGGCAACATGCTCACCCGAAACATCGCCGGCAAGCCCGGCCAGACTCTCACCTGGGACAGCGAAGGCCACCTCGCCACCGTCACCGACAGCGCCGGCGTCAGCAGCTACATCTACGACGCCAACGGCACCCGCCTCGTCGCGAAAGACCCCACCGGGGCGACGGTGTACCTGCCCGGCTACGAACTGCGCAAGGTCAGCGGCACCGTCACCTGCACCCGCGACTACGGCGTCGCCAGCCGCACCCCGGCCGGCCTCACCTGGATCGCCGCGGACCACCACGGCAGCGGACAACTCGCCGTCGACGCCGTCACCCAGACCGTCACCCGGCGCAAGACCGACCCGTTCGGCAACCCCCGCGGCACCGACCCGACCTGGCCCAACACCAAGGGGTTCATCGGCGGCACCCGCGACACCACCGGACTCACCCACCTCGGCGCCCGCGAATACGAACCCACCACCGGCCGATTCATCAGCCGCGACCCGCTCACCAGTCACGACGATCCGCAGGAACTCGGCGGTTACGCCTACAGCGGCAGCAACCCGACCACGTTCTCCGACCCGACCGGCCTGTGCAGGATCTGCAACACGGTGCGCAACGCGACCTCGAACGCACCGAAGAAGGACATCAAGAAGATCAACAAGTCCCTCCACAACAACGTGTGCAAGATCTGCAACGCGGCCAAGAAGGCCAGACCGGGCGTCGTGAGCAAGATCAAGGCCGCCCTGGTCTACGACAAGCCCGTCGGGGTCGCCGCGGGGCTCTCGCCCAAGCCGATGTCGTCGGCCGAGCGCATGCTGTGCGAGAAGGACTGCTCGTCCGATGGGTCGAGCGAGTCGACGTTCGGGCCGTTCCAGGCGTGGTGGTGCGCGACGCACGCAGTGGTGGACTGCGCCGGCGCGTTGCTGACCGGGAACGAGATCCACCACCTGGCCGACGCGTTGTTCGAGCAGTACCTCCTTGAGCGCCCCGATACGGCCTGGACCGGCGGTCAGAAGAACGCTTTCCGGCATGGCCTGTGGATGGCGCTGTTGACGGGCGTCTTCGGGTTTTCGGTCGACCAGGCGGTGTCGCTGGGCGAGGCGCACGAGCGGGACACCGACACCGACGGCCAGGAGTGGGGCACCTACGATTCCGGGGTCGACATGCACAACAACGAGGTCGGCGCGCAACTCGGCGCGGACATGCGGGCGACGATGGGTGCGGACTGGGCGGCGAAGAACCGTTACGTCTTCTACGAGACGGTGGCCTTCATGGTGGACACGAAGCAGAGCGACTTCTACTACTCCGGTGCGATCTAACACCGGGTCACGCGGTTCGGGGCGTCGGCCTGCCGGCCGGCGCCTTCGGGCCGCGCTGACCCTGGCGGTCGCCGCGGCGGCCGCGGTGCTGCCGGCCGGCTGCGGCCCGCTGCCCGCTGAGCCGGCGAAGGTCTCGACCCTGACCTGGTCGCCGGACGGGCACGTGTACTTCATCAGCGAGGCCGACAACCGCGTCGGCGAGGTCTGGCGCACCAGTCAGGGCGGGCGGGCTGAGGCGTTCCTGGACGGCAAGGCCCTCGCCGGCGGCTGCGAGGGCGGGCCGGCGGTGCTGACGGTGGTTCGCGCGGTCGGCGACGCCGGCCTGGCGGTGGGCTTCGAATGCCCGACCTCGCAGGACCGGCTGTACCTGGTGGACGTGCGGACCAGGACCATGACGCCGGTGCTGACCGGCGACGACATCCGTGACGTGGCGCTGGAGGCGGGCGGCGCCCGCGGGTATGTGGCCCAGCAGCGCGGCAACTGCGCCTCCGTGGCCGGGTTCAGCGACGGCGCGCTGCACGGGCTCGACGTGCGGGTGCCGGCGCTCACCGGCGAGTGGCGGCTCCTGCAGGGGTATGACGAGAGCGCGCGTGCGAGGGACGGCCTGACCTGCGGTGCGGAGGGCAAGGCCCTGTCGCCGGTCTCGACCGGCGACGGGCGCACGGTCGCCATGCTCGTCACGATCGCGCGGCGCGGCGCCGGCCTGAACGGCGGGATGTACGGCCGGTATGACTGGAACGTCGGCGTCCTGGAGGGTGACGCCATCCGCCTGGTCGGGCCGACCCTCCGGGGCGCGCCGCACCTCGCCCTGGCGCCGGACGGGTCACGGGTGGCGCTGTTCCTCAGCAGCACGAGGGACGGGCTGCAGGTGTTCGACCTGGCCGGCGGCGATCCCCGCACGGTGAGCACCGAGGACGGCGCCAGCTTTCCGGCGTTCTCACCCGACGGCCGGACGATCGCCTACAGCGGTGGCGGCCGGACGTCGATCAAGTTCGCCGCCGTGCCCTGACCGAGCTCCTGGCCTGGGGGAGTCCGGACCGCGGGACGGTGTCCTGGCCGGACCTGCGACGGGCGGTCAAGCCTCACCTTCGAGGCGGGCGTAGACGTCGCCGGAGCGGCCGAGCGGGCGGAACCGGTGCAGCAGGCGCATCAGGTCGGCGCGGTCCAGCCAGCGCTCGCTGGCGAACCGCATCGTCTCGATCGGCGAGTAGTTGTAGCGGTACGGGCCGAGCTGCTCCACCCGATCCAGGACGGCGACCGTGGCGTCGTGCGCGAACGGCAGGTATTCGAACGACAGCGCGCGCAACGGCGTGCTCAGGCCGGACAGGACCTCGATCTCGAAGCCCTCGACGTCGATCTTGCAGAACGCCGGCTCGCCGTGCTTCGCGATCAGGTCGTCGAGCGTCACCACCTCGACCTCGATCGACCGGTCCCACCGGACGCGGGCGAAGCTGCGGTCCTCGCCGACCGTTTCCATCCACGAGGACGACATCGACGAGACGGTCGGGGTGGCGCTGGACAGGGCCAGGTGGGCCGTCCCTGGCCGGGCGCCGACCGCGCTCGGCACGATCGTGACGTCATCGGCCCGGCCGAAGAGCAGGCGCAGCACCTTGAGGCAGTCCGGCTGCGGCTCGATCGCGATCACGTTCGCGCCGAGCTTCCGCCACGCGCGCACCCGGCTGCCCACGTGGGCGCCGATGTCGAAGCCGATGTCGCCCGGCCCGAGAAACCCGCTGTAGAAGCGGACCATCTTCCGGTGCCGGCCCGGTATGCCGTGGTACATGGCCAAGGACCGCCCGATACCCCGGGCCCGGCTGAACATCAGAGACCTCCTCGAGCGCCGTAGCGGTCGCTCAGCGCGTACCGTAGCAACACCACTTCCTCGATCTGCTGGACGCCCACGAGCGTGGCGCGGCACCCGGCGTTCCACGGGAAGTCGCCGTCGCCGACGAAGCGCGGCGCCTTGGAGTTGCCGACGAAGAACGGTGCGACGACCAGCTGCGCCTCGTCGGCCAGCCCGGCGGTGAGGAACTGCGTGTGCATGCTGCCGCCGCCCTCGACCATCAGCCGCCGGATGCCCCGCCCGGCGAGGTCGGCGAGCAGGTCGAGCAGGTCGATCGGGTTGCCGGCGTCGACGACCGTCGCGACCCGGCCGAGCCGGGCGCACGCCTCCTCCGCGGCCGGCGAGGCACAGTAGACGATCTTGTCGACGTCTCCGGCGGTGAAGAACGCCGCTTCCGGGTCGAGGTCGCCGTGCGCGGTGAGCGTGACCTTCGCCGGTGACGGCGGCAGGCCCCGGGCGGTGCGGGCGGCGCGCCGGTCCGGGGAGCGCACGAGCAGCCGCGGGTTGTCCTGGCGGACCGTGTGCGCGCCGACGAGGATCGCGTCGCAGCCGGCCCGTTCGGCGTCGACCCGGTCGAGGTCGGCGTCGTTGGACAGCATCAATCGCGTCTCGGTGCCGTCGTGGATGTAGCCGTCGATCGACATCGCGCAGCTCAGCAGCACGTACGGCCGGTCTCTCGCCGATGCCACGGCGCTCACCGGCTCACGGGCCCGAAGGCGGTCAGGAACCGGTCGCGGAACGCGTCCATCTTCCAGACCGGTGCCTGCGGGTCGGGTCTGAGGCCGTCCTGCCAGCCCCAGCCGGAGATCCGCTCCAGCACGGCCGGGTCGCGGGCGACGATCGTGATCGGCACGTCGCGGCTGGCGTTCTCGCCGATGATGACCGGCGCCGGCTGGTGGTCGCCGAGGAAGACCATCACGAGACTGTCGTCGCCGTAGGTCTGCAGGTAGGAGATGACCACGCCGAGCGAGTATTCGATGCTCTGCCGGTAGTCGGCCCGGACCTGAGCGCCGCTGCGATCCAGGACGCCGTTCTGGCCGCCGCCGGTGAACGCGGCGCCGTCACCGATGCCGCTGTAGTCGACGAGCCGCGGGACGGGCGTCCACGGCGCGTGGCTGGACAGCAGGTCGATCTCGGCGAAGACCGGCGGGCGGTTCGGCGCGGTCCGCTCGAGGCGCTGGAAGGCCGAGATCGTGTACTGGTCGGGGATCGAGGACAGGGCGTACGTCGGGCCGCGGTACCCCATGTCCCGGGAGTCGTAGATCCTGTTGTAGCCGTAGATCCGGCCCTCCGGCCAGTCGCGGGTGTTGGCCGGCGCGAAGCAGACCGTGCGCCAGCCCGCGCGCTTGAACGCGCCGCTCAGCGTGAAGCGGGTGCTCGACGTGAACTGCAGGTAGCGCTGCTGGCTGTCGATCCACAGCCCGGACTGCAGCGTCGAGTGCGCCAGATGGCTGCCGCCGCCGGTGGCCGCCGACGTGAGGAACGCGCTGCGGGAGCCGAACCCGGCGGCGTCGAGCTGCCGTGTCCCCGCGTCGAGCACGGCGTTGACCTGCGGCGCGTACTCGGGGTTCTCCACCGCGTCGCGCCCGTAGCTCTCGATGAACGTGAAGACGACGTCCTTGCCCCGCAACGCGGTGAGCAGCTGCGGGCCGAGCGAGTCGCGGAACGCGTCGACCGACGCCTCGGCCGCGAACGTCCTGCGGTCGCCGAGGTCCTCCCGCACCAGGCGCAGATGGTCGTACACCGGACCGGCGGCGTTGGTGGCGGTCACCGGCAGGCCGGCGACGACCTGCAGACCGAACACCGCGCAGCCGAGCCACGCTACGGTGCGGATGCTCGTGGCGCGGTGCCGGACCACGATGCCGGTGAGGCGAAGGACGGCGAGGGGCACGAGGACGAGCAGTCCGAGGACGAGCACGACGACACCGATGACCGCGCCGATCGCGCTCGGCCGGCCGATCGAGTCGGAGAGCACCTCGACCGCCGGCCCGAACAGCCGCCAGTCGAGCATCGGGTCGAACGGCCGCGCGAACGTCGCGGAGAAACCCAGGTCGAGCAGCTTCAGGAGGCTCAGCAGCGCCAGGGCCACGCCGGCGGCGACGGCGCCGATCCGCCGCGCGCGTGCGGGCAGCAGGAGCAGGACGGCGACGCCGGGCAGCGCTTCCACCGGGAAGCGGACGAACGGCCGGCCCGGCTGGTTCGGCGCCGCGAGCGCGGCGAGCACGAGCAGTGCGGCGAGCGTCGTCACCGTCCACGCGACCACCGTCCTGGCCCGGACGGTCCGCGGAGCCGAGACCGGCGGGCCCTGGCGCGGCGGCGCTCCGGGTTCCGCTGCGGCGTCGTCGGTACCTTGCAGCACGGTCGTCATCCCCCGAACGGCAACTCGGCGAACCGGGCCGCCCTGGTCGCCTTCGCCGCCAGGTAACCGACGTTCGCCGGTGACCGGTACACGCCCGTCGGCACGCACTCGGTCACCGTCACCCCGAGCCTGCTGAGCTGGTCGGTCTTGTCCGGGTTGTTGCTGAGCAACGCGATGCGGTCGGCGCCGAGCGCGCCGAGCATCTGCGCCGCGGCGGTGTAGTCGCGCTCGTCCTCGCGGTGCCCCAACGCCAGGTTGGCCTCGAAGGTGTCCAGGCCGGTGTCCTGCAACGCGTACGCGTCGAGTTTGGTGTACAGGCCGACGCCGCGCCCCTCCTGCCGCAGGTACAGCAGATAGCCACCCGCGTCGGCGATCCGCTCGACGGCCTCGCGCAGCTGCGGGCCGCAGTCGCAGCGCTGGCTGCCGAACACGTCACCGGTCAGGCATTCGCTGTGCGGGCGGACGAGCGGCACCCGGCCGTCGGTCAGCCGGCCGAGGCCGAACGCGAGGTGCTCCCGCGCGTCGACGAGACCATGGAACGTGAAGACGCGCGCGGTGGTGGTGAACCCGTCGGGAAACCGGAGCGGCACCGTCACCTCGGTGCGGACTGCGGCGGGCAGGAAGTCAAACACGGGTCTCCTCAGGACGGTGACGGGCGCGCCGGGCAAGCACCAGCACAGCGGCTCCGGGCAGGGTCGACACGAGCACCAGCGCCCCGTACACCATCGCGGTCGCGACACCCTGGGTGGCGCTCAGGCCGGCGGCACTGAACGCCCACGCGGCGACGCCTTCGCGCGGCCCGAAGCCGCCCACGTTCGCCGGCAGGACCATGGCCAGCAGGGCCAGCAACGTCAGCGGCACCAGCTGGGACAGCGGCGCGGTCGCGCCGGCCGTGCGCGCCGCCACCAGAAACGTCGCGAGGTTGCCGGCGAGGACCACGGCGGTGGCCAGGAGGACGCCGACCCACTTGCGCCGGGCGATCAGCCCGTCGCGGATGTCGGTCTTCGCGGTGCGGAGCGCCCGAAGCGCACGCGACCAACGCGCCGGGCCGCGCTCGGGCACGAACCGGGCCAGCAGCACGGCGACGAGCGCCGCGACCACGGCCAGGGCGATCACCGCCGGCAGGTACCGCCGGACCGGCGACGGGAACGCCAGCAGCACCACGGTCGCCAGGAGCACCGAGATGACCGTGCCGGCGGCGCGCTCCCACACGACCGCGCGGATGCCGCGGCTCACGTCGCCGGAGTCCTTGCCGTGCCGCATCGCGCGGTGAACGTCACCGAGCACGCCACCCGGCAGCGTCGCGTTCAGGAAGGTGGCGCGGTAGCAGTGGGCGACCGCGGTGTGCAGCGGCAGCCGCACCCCGAGGCCGCCGGCGACCAGGCTCCAGCGCCAGGCGCACGCCCACGTGGTCAGCACGCCGATGCCGAGCGCCGCACCGAGCGCCGTCGCGTCGATCAGGCGCAGCCCGGCGACGAACGGGCCGCCGCCCAGCCGCCACAGCAGGGCGGCGAGGATACCGACCCCGGCGAGCGGGTGTACCCAGGACCGGATCGACCGCGGCACCCGACCTCCTTCGCCGCAGGGGCTTCTCGTCTGAGGTATACGTACGCGGAAGGCCAGGGGTTCATTCGCCGCCGGCGAGGAGGTCGTCGTGGTGCACCACGACCCCGAGCCGTCCCGCCGCCGCCTCGGCGAGCCGGCGACGACCGTACTCCTCCGCCGGCCCGATCAGGCCCGGTTCCTGTTCGCATGCCGCGCCCAGCCACCCGCGGAACCACTCGGCCGTCAGGGCCGCGTGCCCGGATCCGAGGCGCCAGGGACTGGGCCGGACGAGCACCTCGATGCCGTGCCGGCCGAACGCCTCGATCGTCGCCTCGACCGCGTCCGGCCCGAGCAGCGCCCGGCCGCCGGCGGTGCGGCGCTGGTGCGCGTTGAACGCCGCCATGATCGCCGCATCGAGGGGGTCCGGCGGGTCCAGCTCCACCCGGCCGGTCACCGAGATCGTGAACAGCGTCGGGAACCCGGCGCACGCCGCGGCCACGCGCTCGACCTCGTCGGCGGTGAACATGTCCAGGAGCGCCGACGCGGTGATCAGGTGCGCGCCGTCCAGATCAGCCCCCGTCAGCCTGGTGATGTCGCTGTGCCGGACCTGTGCCGTCGCGCTCCGGCCGATGGCCGCCAGCTCCAGCAGGTCCGCGTCGCGGTCGTGGAGCACCCAGTGCTGCGGACCGGGCAGCAGCGGTGCCAGCCAGCGCCCCATGGAGCCGGTGCCGGCGCCGAGGTCGTGGATCACCAGCTCCGGGGTTTCCACGAGGCGGGCCCGGAGCCGTTCGACGAGCTCGACCGACCGGGCCGCGGCGTCGGCCGGCTCGCGCAGCGCCAGCCATTCGGGCGTGACGCGGCTCATGCGGGTACCCCCAGCAACACCCGGGAAACCCGCGCGGAGGTGTCTTCCCAGCCGGGGAGGGTGGTCCGGCGGGCGGTCGCGGACCGGCGCAGCGCCTGCCGGAGCCCGGGTTCGCCGAGCCAGCGGCGCAGCCCGTCGGCCAGGCCGTCGGCCTTCTCGCCGGCCTTCTCTTCGGCCTTGTCGTCGGCCTTGTCGTCGGCCTTGTCGTCGGTACTGACGAGGAGGCCGGGTAGGGAGCCGTCCGGCGCGCGCCCGAGTGCTTCGGGCACCCCGCCGACCGCGGTCGCCAGGACCGGTATCCCGCGTGCGAGCGCCTCGGTGACCACCATGCCGTAGGTCTCACCGTGCGAGGCGAGCAGGAGCAGGTCGGCGCCGGCGTAGGCGGCCGTGAGCCCGGCGCCGGTGCGCGGGCCGGCCAGCACGACCCGGTCCTGGATGCCGTCGGCCGCGAGCTGCCGGCGGAGCCGGTCGACGAACGCCGGGTCGCGGTCGAGGGAGCCGACGCACACGCAGTGCCAGGGCACGTCGGCGACCTTGGCGAGCCCCTCGGCGAGCCGGTCGTGGCCCTTGTGGGCGGTGACGGCTGCCACGCACAGCAGCGCGGTGCCGGCCTCGGAGCCGGGCGCGAGCGGCGCCGGATGGACGCCGGGCGGCGCGGCGTGGACCCGGTCACCGGGCAGCGCGTAGGACTCGATGAGGCGCCGCCGGGTCCAGCTGCTCGTGGTGACGATCGCGCGCGCGGTGAGCAGCGCCTCGCGCTCCCGCTCGTTGTCGAGCGGCAGGTGCACCAGCACAACGAGGCGGAGGCGTCGCGCGTGCTCGCGCAGCACCCCCGGAACGACCGAGGCGATCAGACCGTCGAGCAGGACCAGGGCGCCGTCCGGCACGGCGGCGAGGACCCTCGCGAGGCCGGCCCGTGCGGCGGCGCCCGGCTCGGGCCACGTCCCGGGCACCGCGTGCTCCAGCACCGTCCACCCCGCGGCGACCAGGCCGTCGCACACCTCGCGGTCGTAGGTGTTGCCGCCGCTCGGCGTCGCCGGATCGTCGATGTCGTTGGGCAGCACGACATGCACGGGCTTCACAGGGAGCGCTCGTAGGCCGCCGAGGCGATGTGCGACTCGTGCAGGGTGACCTTGACGGCGGACAGTCCGCGGGCGTTGTCGCCGAAGTTGCCCGCCTCGATGCGGTCGGCGAGGCGGTCGGCGACGAACCGGGCGAGCACCTCGGTCGAGGTGTTCTGCCCGGCGAACCCCGGCTCGTCGTCGAGATTGCGGTAGTTCAGCTCGCCGACGACGGCGGCCAGCTCGTCCCGGGCGAGCCCGATGTCCACGACCAGGCCGTCCTCGTCGAGATCCGCCCGGCTGAAGGTGGCGTCGACGACGTAGGTCGCACCGTGGAGGCGCTGCGCGGGTCCGAACACCTCGCCGCGGAAGCTGTGGGCGATCATCATGTGGTCACGAACGGTCACGCTGAACATGGTCATTCTCCGCTGTAGGTGATGAGATGGCACAACGCGGGAAGGTCGCCCGCGGCGAACACGTCGGGCAGGTCGTCGAAGCGTGACTCGCCGGCGATCAGCGCGTCGAACGCGGGGTCGCGCAACAGCTCCAGGGCAAGCGCCATCCGCTCGACGAAGGTCCGGCGCGGGTGGGCGACGGTGCCGACCTGGCTGCCGCGGATCGTCAACCGGCCGGAGTGGAACGCGCCGCCGAGCCCTACGCTGACCGGCCGGTCGCCGTACCAGCTCAGCTCGACCACCGTGCCCTCGGGCGCGAGGAGGTCCAGCGCGCACTGGAGTCCCTCCGACGTCGCGCTGGCGTGGATCACGAGGTCCCGGCGCCGGTCGGCGGTGTCCGGCGTGGCGAACTCGACGCCGAGCGCGCCGGCCACGGTTTCGCGTTTCCGGTCCACGTCGACGAGCTGCACGTGCACACCGGGAAACCCGGCGGCCAGCCGCGCGACGCAGCAGCCGACCATGCCGGCACCCACGACCGTCACCCGGTCACCGACCCGCGGGGTGGCGTCCCACAGGGCGTTCACCGCCGTCTCCACGGTTCCGGCCAGGACGGCACGTGTGGGCGGCACGCCGTCGGGTAGCACGTGGACGGCGCCGGCCGGCACCACGTAGGCGGTCTGATGCGGGTACAGGCAGAACACCCACCGACCGTCGTCGAGCTGCCCGACGTTGAGGTAGCCATACTTCACCGGCCCGGGAAAGTCACCTTCCTGGAACGGCGCGCGCATCACGGTGTACTGGCTCGCCGGCACGCGTCCGGAGAACACGAGCGTCTCGGTGCCGCGGCTGACGCCGGAGAACCTGGTGCGCACGAGCACCTCGTCCGGGCCGGGTGCGGGCAGGGTGACGGGCCGGATCTCGCCCGCGCCCGGCTCGCGGACCCAGAAGGCACGCGCTGTCGGCATCGACTCCCCTTTGAACCAAATCGCTGCGGTTGACGTATCTCGGATCAAGGTCGCACGTTAATACACGGAGGCACGGTGCATAAGGTTCAAACCGGTCCGGCAATCGGGTTTCTCGCCCAGGTTGTCCTGCTGGCCGGCCTCGACAGGACGGCCGGCCTCGGCGGCGCCGGCTGGCTGGTCGGGCTGACCTTCGGCGCCGCGCTGTGCGGCCTGCTCACCTGGGGCATGCACCGCTCGGGTGCGGCGCACCTGGGCCCGGCCGATTGGGTGACGCTCGCCCGGTCCGTGCTCGTCGGCGGCGTGGCAGCGCTGACCGCGGACTCGTTCGACCTGCCGGTCCCGGTGCGGCTGCTGGTCATCCTGACGATCGTCGCGCTGGTGCTGGACGGCGTCGACGGTCAGGTCGCCCGGCGGACCGGCACCGTGTCGGCGCTCGGCGCGCGCTTCGACATGGAGGTCGACGCCTCGCTCCTGCTCGTGCTGAGCCTCTACGCCGCGCACCGGTTCGGCCCGTGGGTGCTCGCGATCGGGCTGATGCGCTACGGGTTCGTCGTCGCGACGTGGTTGCTGCCGTGGATGCAGGCGACCCTGCCGCCGCGGTACTGGCGGAAGGTCGTCGCCGCGACCCAGGGTGTGGTGCTCGTCGCCGCGAGCGCCGGCATCGTGCCGTTGCCGCTGATGGTGACCGCGTTGCTGATCGCGTTGGCGCTGCTGGTGGAGTCGTTCGGCCGGGACGTGCTGTGGCTTTGGGCGCGCCGCGCTCCCGGCTGGGCGATCCGATCGGTGCTCGAATCGAAATAGGAATGGTTCAGGCAGATCATTGGGATCGGTTCAGGCAAAACAATGCGCATGGTTCAGGCAGAACCATCGGCATGGTTTAGACAAATCAAATTGACAGTTCCCTTTGTGGAATTGATCATGAACAATGGCTCGTATGAATTCCCCATTACGGTTGCGAACCGCCGTTTTCGCTGCCCTCCTCGCCTTTGCCGTCGCGCTGCCCGCCGCGCCGGCCGCCGCCGACGAGGGCGGGGGCACCTCGACAGCCACCGCGACGAAACAGGACGATAAGCGCGCCCAGCCCGGCGCCGGGGTGGCGCCGCAGACCGTCGCGCCGCCGAAACCCACCGTGTCGCCGAAACCCGCCGCGCCGAAGGTGGGCGTGCCCCGGCAGCGGTCCGCGCTGGCCGCCTGGCAGGTGACCCTCAACGTGCCGGGCGCGCACGACAACGGCGAGGGCACCCAGGTCTCCTGGCTGTGGATCACACAGAGCTTCCACATCACCGCGACGGCGAACCAGGACGTCGGCCCGACGCCGTACTACATCCGGATCTACCGCGACAACGTGCAGATCGCGATCTGCGGCACCGGCACCACCTGCTCGGTCGACGTGGGCAGCTCGGTGATCGCCTCGTCCTGGATCAGCGCGGACATCAGCACCGCCGCGGGCAGCCGGATCGTCGCGTCGAACCCGCCGTTCGTGCTGGTCGACTGGCACTTCACCACCGTCAGCCTGAACGTCGCCCAGACGACGGTCAACATCGGCAGCGCGGCGACGCTGACCGCGTGGACGGCCTTTGACGTCGGCCCGTCGCCGTTCTGGACGCAGATCTTCGACCTGACCACCGGCACCCGGGTGGCGATCTGCGGCAGCGGCGTCAGCTGTCCGGTGAACATCACGCAGGCCAGCGCCACGACGCACCGGTACCAGGCGTACGTGGGCTACAACAGCGCCACGCTCCCGCTGTCCGGCCCGCAGAACAGCAGCCTGGTCAACTGGGTCACCTGGTCCAACAGCGGGTTCCGGATCAGCCTGACGGCGCCGGTGTACACCGAGACGACCGAGACGGTCACCGCGACGGCGTCGTCGAGCGTGACGCCGACCCCGTGGTACATCGAGATCTTCGACGCCGACACCGGCACCCGGATCGCGTTCTGCGGCAACGGGTCGGTCTGCTCGCTGACCGGCTACCGGCCGCCGGTGCCGAACGTTCGCACGCGCCTGGTCGCGTTCGTCTCCAGCTTCAGCACGGCCTTCCCGCCGCCCGGCATCCAGGCCTCCTCCAACATCGTGGAGACCATGTACTACGTCCCGTGACAGCGGGGTGGACGGCAGGGTGGACAGCCGTGCGGGGCGGCGGCACGATCGACGGATGGTCGAGCCGGACGTCTCGCAGGCGCTGCGGACCGGCCCGTTCGCCGTGGCGCTGGACGTGGCGGTCGAGGCGAGCGGGCTGACCCTGGAGCGGCTCGCCGCGCTGCTCGGCGAGCGAGGAGTGCGGCTGTCCCGGGCCACCTTGTCCTACTGGCGGTCCGGGCGGTCGCGACCCGAGCGCGCCGGGTCGCTCGCCGCGCTGCCGGTGCTCGAGGACATCCTCGCGGTGCCGGCCGGGTCGCTGACGGCGCTGCTGCGGGCCCGGGACAGCGAGCCCCGCTGGGCGCACCGGCCGCGCGGCTCGGTGTCGCGCCGGCGGCTGTGGCCGGGGCGGCCGGCGCTGCTGGTGGACATCGACGCGCCGCCGGACGGGCAGCTGGAGTTCCTGGCGATCGACGACCTGTTCGTGGTGGAGAGCGGGGCGACCCGGCTGCTGCGGGTGCGGCTCGTGGTGCGGGCCCTGCGCGACGGGGTCACCCGGGCCGTCGTGTTCTACGAGGCGGACCACGACGGGCCGCCGCCGCAGTGGACCGGGTTCTCGCACTGCCGGCCCGGCCGGGTCCGCACCGAGGGGCGGGTCAGCGTGGCCGAGCTGATCCTCGGGCACCGGCTGAACGTCGGCGAGCACACCGTGCTGCAGTACGAGCTGCGGTTCGCGGTCGGTCCCGAGGCCACCGACTGCTACTACCGCACGTTCACCCGGCCGTGCCGGCTCTGGGCCTGCCAGGTGGTGTTCGCGGGGCAGCTGCCGGCGCGGGTGTTCGGCTACCGGCAGCGCCGCCTCGGCGACGAACCGGTCGACGTGACGGAGCTCTGGACCGGCGACGACCGCACCGCGGTGACGGTGGTCGAGGACGTCCGGCCCGGCGTCGTCGGCATGTCCTGGCGTACATAGCGGCGCACGTGACTGTTACGCGTAACAGCTCCGATGCGGCGCTGAGCTGCGGTTTCGCGCCGCGGTAAGCGCCGTAACTTACCCGCGCCAAAGACCTTATGCATCGATGTACGCCGTTCTTAGGGTGTCGGCACCATCCGACCACCCCCGAAGGACGTGACGAACACCATGCGAATCCGTCGCCCGATCGTGGCGGCCGTCGTGACGGTGCTGACCATGGCACTGTTCCCCGGCACCGCCTGGGCCGAGCCGGAAGGGACCGTGCGGCACAACGCCAGCAGACCGGTTCCCGGCGCGTACCTGATCACGTTGAAGCACACCCAGAGCGTCGACACCCAGGGCGTCGCGGAGGCGGCGGTCGCCCGGTACGGTGGCCGGCTGCACTCCGTCTACCGCAGAACGATGTCCGGCTACGCCGTCGAGGGGCTGTCCGAACAGGCGGCCCGGCGCATCGCCGCCCGGCCCGAGGTGGCGTCCGTAACGCAGTCCGGCACCGCCGGGATCGGCACCACCCAGCAGAACCCGCCGAACTGGGGCGTGGACCGCATCGACCAGCGGGACCTGCCGCTGAGCCGGTCCTACACGTACGACGACGCGGCCGCGGGCCAGGGCGTGACGGTCTACGTCGTGGACACCGGCATCCGGTTCAGCCACAGCGAGTTCGAGGGCCGGGCGAAGCTCGGCGTGGACTTCGTGTCCCCGTCGACCAACGGCGGCGACTGTCACGGGCACGGCACGCACGTGTCCGGCATCGCGGCCGGCAAGACGTACGGCGTGGCGAAGAAGGCCAACCTGGTCTCGGTGCGCATCCTCGGCTGTCAGGGCACGGGCCAGGACATCGACGTCACCAGAGCGGCCGAGTGGATCACCGAGAACGCGGTCAGGCCCGCGGTGGTGAACCTGTCCGTCTACACCGACGACCCCGACATCGCCGCGGACGGCATCCGCGCCTCGATCGCCGCCGGCGTCCAGTGGTCGCTGATCACCGGCAACAACGGCGGCAACGCGTGCAACTACGGGCCCGGCGGCCAGATCCCGGAGGGTCTGCAGGTCGGCAACGCCACCTCCAGTGACACGAAGGCCGGCGACTCCAACTACGGCACCTGCATGGACCTGTTCGCGCCGGGCAGCAACGTCCTGTCGGCGTATCACACCTCCGACACCGCCAGCACCACGATGTCGGGCACGTCGATGGCGGCGCCGCACGTCGCGGGCGCGGTCGCGACCTACCTCACCGGGCACCCGGACGCCACGCCGGCGCAGGTCCACGCCTGGGTGACGGACAACGCCAGCACCGGCAAGATGTCGGGGCTGCCGTCGGGCACGCCGAACAAGCTGCTCTACGTCCCGGCCGCCGGGGGGCCGCCGCCGGCTGGTGACTTCAGCCTGTCGGCGAGTCCCGCGTCGGCGACGGTACCGGCGGGCGGCTCGGCCACCAGTACCATCGCCGCGGCCGCAACAGGAAGCGCTGTCCCGCAAGTGGTCGGGGGGCAGCCCACCACCGTCGAGCAGCACCCGTTCATGATCTCCCAGCGCCGGGAGGGCAGCAGCTTCCCCGGCCAGCAGTCGTGCTCGTCGACGCTGATGGGCCCGCGCACCGTCCTCACCGCCGCGCACTGCCTGATGGAGAACCCGGGCCGGAAGTGGTACGTGTACGGCGCCACCAACCTCAACGACCCCGGGTTCACCGCGGAGATCGCGTCGTCGTGGGTGCATCCGCAGTACACGGGCTGGCAGCAGGGCTACGACGTCGCCGTCGTCACCCTCGACCGGGACGTGCCGGTCCCGGCCGGCATGACCTACCCGACGCTGAACACTTCCACGGCCAACAACACCCCGGGCACGATGGGCATGTCGATCGGCTGGGGCAGAACCGGCGCCAACACCTACTCCGAGGTGCTGCGCAAGGCCGACATCCCGGTCGCTCCGGACTCCGGCTGCCAGGGCCGTTACACCGGCCAGTACAAGACGCCGGCGATGCTGTGCACCGGCTACGCCGACGGCCACGCGGGCGCCTGCGTCGGCGACTCCGGCGGCCCGTACCTGGTCGGCAACACCGTGGTCGGGGTGTTCTCCTGGATGTCGACCGCCTGCGACTGGTACGCCGTCTACACCCGGGTGTCCACCTACGCCGCCGAGATCGCGGCGCAGCTGCCCGGCGGGAACCCGCCGCCGACCGGCGACATCACCCTCTCGGCGAGCGGCCTGCCCGGCGGCGCGACCGCCTCCTTCAACCCCGGCAGCGTCAGCACCGGCGGCACGGCCACGCTGACCGTCACCACGTCCGCGAGCACACCCGCCGGCACCTATCCGATCACCGTCACCGGCACCAGGGGCGCGACCTCCGCGCAGACCACGTTCACCCTCACGGTGCAGGGCGGCGGCACCCCCGGACCGCTCAGCCTGACCAACCCGGGCACGCAGAGCTCCGTCGTGGGCCGGCCGGCCGGCCTGACCCTGCGGGCGCAGGGCGGCACCACCCCGTACCGCTTCACGGCGACCGGACTGCCGGCCGGGCTCACCCTCAACCCGTCCACCGGTGTCGTGAGCGGCACCCCGACCATGTTCCAGACGTCGAACGTCACCGTCACGGTGACCGACGCGACCGGGCGCACCGCCCGGGCGACCTTCTTCTGGTTCGTCCAGCCCTTCTGAACCGTTCCGGCGCGCCCGGGCACCCGGGCGCGCCGGAGACCGGCACACCGCGGAGGGTCTGTCGCGGGTGCCGTCGTGACCGTAGCGTTGCGCGACACGATGCGTGAGCTGGGGGAGCGGCTGTCGCCGGGCGGCAACCTGGTCGCGCAGAGCATGCTGACCGGCGGGCCGGCCACTGCGGGAGCCGGCTCCCCGCCGGCGGACGGGCGCACAGCTGTGATCAGCGGCCGCCCGGAACACAACGCCGCCGAAGCGACCCGCATGACTCAGTCGCTGTACTGGGCGACCGGCGGTTTCGGGGCCGGGCCCGGCAGCCACTTGGTGTAGAGCCGCTGCCAGGTGCCGTCGGCGCGCATCCGGGCCAGGACGCCGTTGACGAACCGGACGAAGTCCGTGGCCGAGCGTTCCATGACGAGGCCGTAGGGCTCGGGGCTGAACTGCTCGCCGACGACGTGCAGCGCCGGGTCCTGCGCGGCCAGGCCGTACAGGACGGTGTCGTCGGTGGTGATCGCCTCGGCCTGGTCCTGCTGGAGCATGACGAGGCAGTCGGTCCAGTACTTCGCCGCGATGATCCGCGCCGTGGGGGCCACCCGCGCGATGGTGGCGATCGAGGTCGTGCCGCTGGCCGCGCACACCGTGCGGTTGTCCAGGTCCCGCACGGTCATGATGTTGGAGTTGCGGCTGGTGAGGATCCGTTGCCCGGCGTCGTAGTAGTCGGTGGAGAACGCCGCCAGCGCCAGCCGCTCGCAGGTGATGGTCGTGGTGTGGGCGACCAGGTCGACCCGCTTGTCCTGGATCGCCGGGAACAGCTCGTCGGGGGCGATCGCGGCGATCTGCAGGTGCTCGTCGCCGTCGGCGCCGAACAGCGCCCTCGCCACCTCGCGGGCGACGTCGACGTCGAACCCGACGATCTGCCCGGTCGCCGGGTCGCGCGAGCTGAACAGGTTGATGCTCTGGTCGGTGCCGACGACGAGCCGGCCACGCTCGATGATCTTCTGCATCGTCGAGCCGGCCGGCATGCGGCCCGGCGCCGGCAGGACGCTCGGCGGTCGCAGGCTGGCGAGGGGGTTGCAGGTCTGCGCGGGGCTCGCCGTCGCGGCGGCCGCCGAGGCGGGCGGCAGCGCGCTCGCGCCTTCGGGCCGGGGCTCGATGTAGGACGCCGTCGTCACCGGCGCGTGCGACTCGCCGGCGGCGCAGCCGGTCAGCGGCAGCAGCACGGCGACGGCGAGGGCGGCCAGCCTGCTGACGCGCACGCGGATCTCCTGCGGGTGGCTCATGATCCGAACGGCTCCTGTCGCGGGCGGTCGGCGCCGGTGACGGCCTGGAGGGTCAGCACCGTCCACGCGCCGACGTGGATCCGGTCGCCGGGCCCGAGCGGGACCGGCGTCTCCTTGGGCAGTGGCGTGTCGTAGTCGCCGTTGAGGAACGTGCCGTTGGCCGAGCCCAGGTCCACGACCACCCAGGTGCCGTCGGGCGTCGCGCTGAGCAGCGCGTGCGTGTGCGACACGCCGACGTCCTCGGGCGGGCCGGTGAGGTCGATCTCGGGGTCGATGCCCCGGCGCACGCTGCGCCGGCCGATCAGCGCCTGCGGGCCGGTGAGCGGGAAGCGGCGCGCCGGGTAGTAGGGCGGGAACGCCACCGGCTGCGACTTCGGGCCGGCCTGTTCCCAGACGGTGTCGTAGTACGACCGGTCGGCCGCGGCCACCACCAGCCAGGACCGGGGCTCCCGCGCGGCGGGCGCCGCCTCCGGCAGGGGCGGATCCGGCGCCAGCGAGTCGTGGCCGCAGTGCTCGCAGTACCGGTCCTCCAGGGGGCTGCGGCACGCCCGGCAGGCGCGTTCAGCGGCCGGCATCGCGCCTCGCAGCCGCACCGGGCTCGCGCACCGTCTGGGTGCGCCGCACGGTGACCACCTCGACGGCGAGGTCGGCGTCGGCGTCGCCGGGCCGCCGCACCAGCCGGACGGTGCCGCGCTCGTCGTCGACGTCGACGAGCCGCTCCAGTGACCTGGCGGTGGCGGCGTCACCGGACTCGTCGGCGAGCTGCACGGCGCGGCGCAGCCGGGCGAGGGCGAGTGCCTCGTCGCCCTCCCGGCGGGCCACGGTGAATCCCTGGATCTCGTCGGCGAGCTCCGTCTGTGCCGTGTAGTGCTGGACCCGTTCGCTGACCCCGGTGGAGCGTTCCTCGTCCGCGGTCCAGATCGCGAGGATCCGCTCCTCGGCGTAGACCCGGTCGCCGCGCACGACGCTGATCCGGCCGGCCAGCATCTCGTCGCCGACGTCGCCGGGTTCGACGTCGACGCAGACGTGGTAGTCGCGGCGTTCCGCGCCCCAGGTGCCGAGCGGGTACTCGCCGACGCGTGGCTCGACGTCGGTGCGCCGGTCGGTCAGGTCCAGGATGCGCGGGTGGACCTGGTTGACGAAGCGGACCTTCGAGCCGGTCGGTGTCCACAGCCGGATGGCGAGGTCCGGGAGCACCTTGCCCATGACCTTCTCGGTGATCGCCTGGAAGTCGCCGGCCAGGGCGTGCAGGTCCGTCACCGCGTCGGCGCTGCCGTTGAGCGCGTCGGCGATCATGAGCAGCTCCTCGCCCTTCCAGTCCCGGCCGATGCCGCGGCAGTCGCAGACGAACGCGCCGGCGCACGCCCGCAGCGCGTCGCGGAGCTCGTCCTGGTGTTCGTCGGTGTTACGCCCGTCGGTGAGCAGCACGACGTGCCTGATGTCGGCCGGTTGCGCGGCGAGCAGCTCGGCGGCGAAGGTCAGCCACCGGCCGATGCGGGTGTGCCCGTCGGCGGTGAGGGCGTCGACCGCCCGCAGCGCCTCCTGCCGGGTCCGCGCCGTGGCGGCCGCCATGCCGCCGCCGGCCGGATACACCGGCTCCGCCGTGTGGGTGCCGACGACGACGGCGAAGGCGGTGTCGTCACGCAGCGCGCCGATCGCGGCCGCGAGGGCGCGTTTCGCCTCCGGCAGCTTCGTGTGCGGGTAGGCCATCGAGGCCGAGCCGTCGATGATCAGCACCTGCGCCACGGTCGGCGGGCGGCTGCCGGCCGGCGCGCCGCCGACGTCGACGGTCACGATCGCGTTGACCTGCCGGACGCCCGCCGCCAGGTACGGGTTCTGGTCGACTTCGATCAGCACGTCATGACCGTCGGTCATCGTCACTCCCGTCATCAGCCCGCCCGGCCGCTACCACCATGTCGTCGGCCGCACCTGGTTGGCCCGTTCCACCAGCGCGATCCGGCGGCGCGCCTCCTGGGTGGCCTTCGCCAGCCGGCGGTACGCGTCCTCCAGGCCGCTGCGCAGGGCGTGCTCGGTGAGCGGGCGCCCCAGCACGGTGCCGCCGGCGCGCCGGTCCGCGGCGGCGAGCCGCGCCCGGCCCAGCACCCAGGAGAGGGCGGCCGACAGGACCTCGATCATCAGCCATTCCTCGCCGCTGATCCGGCGCTCGAAGACCCGCTGCGCCCGGCGTGCCGCCTCGATGACGGCGTCCTCGTCCAGCGTGCCGCCGCGCGGGTCCAGCAGGGCCCGCACCGCGGCGATCTGGGCGGCGACGTGGTGGCTGGAGCTGTCCGGCACCTCGTCCAGGATCGCCACGGCCCGCCGGCCGTCGCCGCCGGCCCGCAGCGCCCGGCCGAAGCCGAACGCCGCGCTCACATACGTGTGGTCGGTGCGCCAGACCCGCTCGTAGTAGCGGGCCGCCAGGTCCGGCTCGCCGGCGCACTCGGCCGCGGCGGCGAGGGCCAGCTGCGGTGCGAGCTCCCCGGGCAGCCACCGGTAGACGGCGGTGAACGCCGCGAACGCCTCGGCCGGGTCGCCGCCGGCCAGGGCCGCCAGCCCCCGGTACCAGTCGATGCGCCACTCCTGCGGGAAGCGCTGCCGCAGCGCGGTCAGCGTCGCCTCCTGCGGTGGCCGGCCCTGCTCGAACGCCGCCCGGATGTGTTGCAGCGCCACCGTGACGCCGTCCTCCGCGGGCGCGGACAGCGCCGCCATCATCGCGTCGAGCTTGCCGGCGCCGGTGTCCGGCACCTCGATCTGCGGCAGGGGCAGCGCGCCCGCGATCCGGCCGGGCCGCGGGCCGGGGCCGGCCGCGTCGGGCCCGACCGCTCCGTCCTCGGTGCCGAACACGCGCCGTTCGCCGGTGAACAGCAGCGACGGCAGCGGTCTGGGCGGCTCGCCGCGCCGGGCCATGCACTGCCGCAGCACCCCGAACAGCTGCTCGCTCATCTCGGTCGCCGAACCGAAGCGCAGCTCCGGGTCGGGCGCGGTGGCCCGCAGCAGGAACTGGTAGAACGACTCCTCCCGCGCGAACAGCGGCTCCTCGGCCGGGGTGGGCAGCCGGTGGGCCAGGTCGGAGCTGAACTTCGGCAGGTCGGCGCTGAGCTCGGCCAGCAGCCGGCCGACGGTGTACAGGTCGGACCGCACGGACGCGGCGCCGGTGAACTGGTCGAGCTCCGGCGCCTGGTAGCCGGGGGTGCCGTAGAGCATGGAGACGTCGTCGTCGACGTGCCGCACGGCGCCGAGGTCGATCAGCTTGATCCGGTCCTCGGAGTGGATGATGTTGTCCGGCTTGATGTCGCAGAACAGCAGCTCCCGGTCGTGCAGGTAGCTCAGCGCCTGCAGCGTCTCCAGCCCGTAGATGATCACCTGCGGCAGTGGCAGCGGATCGGTGCGGCCCGCCGACGCGCGCCGCTCCCGGATCAGTTCGCGCAGCGAGCGGCCGCCGATGTACTCCATGACGATGTAGCTGCGCAGCGCGCCGCTGACGTGCGGGTGCGTGACCAGGTCCAGGATGTCCACAATGGACGGGTGGTCGACCCGCACCAGGAACCGGCGCTCCGCGACCGCCGCCTCACGCGCCTCCGGGTCGTCGGGCGTGATGAGTCCCTTGAGGCACACCCAGCGCTCGGCCTCGCTGTCGCCGAGGTGGATGTGCCGGGCGAGGTAGATCCAGCCCTGGCCGCCGTGCGCCAGGCACCCGAGGATCTCGAAGCGGCCGTCGACGACGTCGCCGGCGGTGAGGTCCGGCACGAACGAGAACGGCGTGCGGCACTGCGGGCAGAACCCTTCGCCGACCGCGGGCCGGCCGGGCCGGCCGCGGCCCACCGGCCGGTCGCAGTTGCCGCAGAACCGCTGGTTCTCCCGCACCTGTGGGTCGCTCAGCACGGCCCGCCTCGGGTCGGGCGACGGGATCGTCGGCATGTCGACGATCCCGGCACCGAGCCTGCCCCGCGCGCCCGCCCGCGGCCGGTCCAGGGTGGACGTCTCGCCGCGGGCCTGGCGCGGGAGGCGCTGTGTGACGGCGTGCCGCGGCCCGAAGTCCGGCACGGTGTCCAGCTCGGCGACCCGGTCCAGCTCAGGAGCGGACCCGGAACGCCGCCTGGGCAGGCCGGCCGGCACGGACCGCCGGGTCGCCGGCACGTCGCGGGCGTCCCGGACGTCGGGGATGTGCCGGGCGTCGGGGATGTCGCGGGCGTCGGGGATGTCGCGGGCGTCGGGGGCGTCGCGGGCGTCCGGTGGGGCCGGGGTGTCCGCTGTGGACGCCTGCGCCGCGGCGACGGTCGCCCTGGCCCGGAGCCCGCACCGGTCGCAGTAGCCGTCGGCCGCGTACGACCCGCCGCAGCCCGGCCGCCCGCACCGTCCACCGCCGTCAGCGGTCATCGCTTCGCACCTCCGTCGTGACGCGGCCGGGTCGCCACCAGATCCTGGTATCGCCACACCGCCCCGGCCGCGGCATCCAGGTCGCAGGGCGCCTTCCACAGCTGTTCCCGGGCGGTGCGGTAGGCGGCGGCGAGCTCGGTGCGCTCGTCGATGCCGAGCCGGCCCGCCTTCGCCCGATAGCCGTCGAGCCGGCCGCGCAACTGGTCGCGCCGGTCCAGCAGGGCCTGGGCGGCCGCGGCACGGTCGGCCGCGGCGGCCAGGGCGGCCGCGGCGGCCCGCTCGACGGCCGCCAGTCCCGCGGTGACCTCCGGCCAGCGCCGCGCCGTGCGGTGCCGTTCGAGGTCCGCGACCGCGGCCCGCAGCGCCGGGCCCTGCCCGGCGGCCGGCTCCGGGTCGCCGCCGGTGACCTTCCGCGACGCCCGCGCGCGGGTGGTCTCCGCGTGGGCTTCCGCCGCGTCCACCGCCTCGATCGCCGCACGCAGCGTGTCGATGCGCTCGCCGGCCGCGCGGGCGACCTCGCGCGTGCTGTCCAGCACCGCCCGGGCGTCGGCCACGTCGGCCTCCAGTCCGGACAGCTCCCGCTCGTCGGCGGCCCAGCCGATCGGGTCGTCGAGGGCCAGGGCGCGCAGGTGCCGGTAGCGCTCGACCAGGTCGTCGTGCGCGGGCGGCTGCGCCGCGAGCGCGCTGAGCGCGTCGGCGAGGGCGCCGAGGCGGGTCAGGACCGCCTTCGCCGCGACGTCCACGTCCTGCAGCCGCGCCCGGATGCCGTCGCCGAGCGCCTCGACCCGTTCGCAGAGCGCGTCGAGGGTGATCGTCTCGGCGACCGGGTCGGTGGTGTCGCCGGCCGGTGTGCCGTCGGCGCGCAGCCGGACCGTCGGGCTGTGCAGCAGGTCGCTCAGCCGCGCCAGCCGGGCGACGCCGGACCGGTCGCCGCGTGCGCGGAGGGCCTCGACGGTGCCGACGTGCCGCTCCAGTGCCTGATACTGCGTGCCCAGCAGCACGATGTCGGCCTGCAGCTCGCGCCACAGCCGCAGGGTGTGCCCGGCGAGCCGGTGGTCGGT
The DNA here is from genome assembly GCF_016862795.1 of Dactylosporangium siamense. Lineage (GTDB taxonomy): Bacteria > Actinomycetota > Actinomycetes > Mycobacteriales > Micromonosporaceae > Dactylosporangium > Dactylosporangium siamense. Next base: position 26,040 of record NZ_BONQ01000167.1, read on the forward strand.
GAGGTGCCGCAGCCCGTCGTGGCTCTCGATCTCCGTGAGCAGCTTGCGGGCGAGGCGGTCCCGGATGCCGGCCAGCCGGCGGTATGCCAGCTCGGCCTCCTCGAGGGTCATGGCGGCATCCGCCGGTGCTGCGTTCACCGGTACTCCGCGATTCGCCGCTGCAGGCCCAGAGCCGCGCCGAGCAGCTGGATCAGGGTCAGCGCGAGTGCTCCGGCCCCCCACCAGACGATCGCCCGCCGGGCCTGCTCCGCGGTGTCGGCGAAGATGGTGTTGCGCTGGGCGATCTCCCGGTCCAGGGCGTCATGCAGTCGCAGGTAGGCGATCGTGATGCCGCCGGCGTCCTGGCTCGTCGCCAGCTTCACCGCGTCCGTGTACTGGCCGTGGTCGTCCAGGTCGCGGATCTTCCTGTGCAGCCCCGCCCAGGTCCGCACCTGCTGCCGCACGATCCGCACGGTGCGCTGCAACGCGGCGTCGGACACGTCGGCCTCGGCCTGTGCCAGCAGCCCGTCGAGCCGCGCCATGGCGGCCTGGTAGTGCTCCTCGAAGTCGCGGCCGCCGCCGCGGGCGACCAGGGTGAGCGCCTCGTCCGCGCGGGCCTGCAGGGCCGCGGTCCGCGCCTCGGCCAGGATCTGCACGTCCTCGGAGCCGTGCCGGCGGCCCTCCTCGAGGTTGTCGCGGGCCGTGACCGTCGCGGCCACGGTCACGGCGAGGCAGGCCACCGTGGCCGCCGTCGCCGCCAGCAGCCCCCAGTTGAGGCGTCGTTTCGTCATCCGCGCCAGCCGGCGTTGCGCCAGCACCAGGGCGCCGATCGTGCCGAGGACCATCAGCACGACGACCCAGGGCACGGCCGAGGCGCGTCGCTGGGCGCTGGCGAGCCCGCCCTTGTCCGTGTCGTAGAGGCGCTGCGCGGCCGGCAGCAGGGTGTTGCGCATGAGCGCGGAGGACTCACGCAGGTATGCGGCGCCGAGTGCGTGCCCCTGCCGCGAGATCGACCGCGCCGATTCCACCAGCCCGGTGTACATCGGCAGGTGGATGTTGAGCGTCGCGAGCTCCTGCGCGGCGGCGCTGCCGCTGTCCACGGCTCCGGCCGCGACGTTGATCGCCTCGGCCGCCTTGACGACGTCGGTGAGGTAGCGCCGGCGCAGCTCCGGGTCGCCGGTGCCGCCGATCAGGAAGTCGCTGGCGACGGTGGCGTCGGCGTCGGACAGCGACCGGTAGATGTCCAGCGCCGACAGGCCGAGCGGGCTGCTGCCGGTGGCCATGCCGTGCACCAGCGCGGAGCGCTGCGACCAGGCCAGGAACTGCGCGAGCCCCGTCGCGCCGCCGAGCGCCACGATGACCAGCAGGATCATGGTGAGCCGGCCGGGCGCGGTCCGTGCCCAGTCGACGCGGCGGTGCGGATGGTGCCGTCCGGCGGGCTCGCCGCCCGGCTGGCCCGCGGGCGCGGTCTCGACCAGCCAGAGGTCAGTCGACGCCATCGACGGTGTTCCTTCCTGATCGCCGACCGATGGTGCGCGTGGCGTTGCGTGCCGCGCCGACCACCGGCTCATCGTCGGCGTCTCGTCCGGTCATCGGGCGTCATGAAAGCACAGGAAATGGCGGCGGGCCACCCCGCGATGCCGTGATCCGACACTGGATCACCGATCCGCCTCCACCAATGCCGCCACCGGGTGCGCAACCACCGTGGAGACACTCCACAAGTTCACGACCGGCGATGCCGCGATGTGAGATCCGAGTCCTGTTCAATTTCGGCACCGGCTCGCCGAGATTCGCGGGCACCGATGACGGTGCGTTGCGCTTCGCGGTCGGAACCGATAACTTCACAGGCGCGCTCAGCGGGGGACGGGCTGGACTGGTTCATTCACGGTGCCGTCGATCCGCCCGCGTCTGCTGTTTCTCGAATGCGCCTCTGACCTGGTTGTGACGGTGACATGCGCGCATCACTGCGGCCGGCGACCGCCGCGTGCGTGGCTGTCATCGCCACCGGCATGCTCACGTCCGCGTGCGGCGAAGGGCCCGCCACCGACGCGTCGGCGGCGCCGATCAAGATCGGTCTGCTCGCCACCCTGCACGGCACCTACGCGGCCGTGGGCACCGACATCCAGCGCGGGTTCGAGGTGTACCTCCAGTCGCACGGCGGCAAGCTCGGCGGCCATCCCGTCGACCTGAAGGTGGCCGACGAGGGCGACAGCGCCGCGTCCGCGATGCCCGCCGCCCTGAACCTCGTCAACGACGAGCACATCGTCGCCATGACCGGCATCGTCGGCGGCGGCACGGTGGCCGCGGTCGCCCCGATGCTGCGCGAGGAACACATCCCGCTCGTCAGCGCCAACGGGCGGCCGGGCATGGACACCGTCGACGGTTTCTGGTCCACGAGTTTCACGTCCTCGGACCCGGGGACGGCCATCGCGCCGTTCATCAAAAGCACCGTCGCCGGCCCGGTCTTCGTGATCGGACCGGATTATCAGGGTGGCCGCGACGAGATCGGCGGCTTCGTCAACACGTTCGTCGCGGCCGGCGGCAAAATCGCCAATCCGGGCGGCGAGCCGCTGTGGACGCCGTTTCCGGCGACGACGAACTTCATGCCGTACTTCGACCAGATCAAACGGACCGGCGCGAAGGCCATCTACGCGTTCTACGCGGGCAAGGCGGCGATCGACTTCGTCAAGCAGTACCGGCGTTCGGACGCCCGTACCATCCCGCTCTACGGCGCGTTCCTCACCGAGGGCTCGGTCCTGAAGGAGGAGGGCGACGCCGCCGTCGGCATCTCCACGGTGGCCAACTACTCCGCCGACCTGCAGAACGCGGAGAACGACCGTTTCGTGGCCGCCTGGCGGCAGGCGCACCCGGAGTCGCCGACGCCGACGACCTTCGCGATGGCCTCCTACGACGCGGCGGCGGTGCTGGACCGGGCGATCGCGGCGGCGGGTCCGCGGCTCACGCCGGAGGCGATCAACGAGCAGATCGGCCGGCTCGGTGACATCCCCAGCCCGCGCGGGGCCTGGCGGTTCGACGCCAACCACGGCCCGATCCAGAAGTGGTACCTGCGGCAGGTCCGCGCCGGCGAGCAGGGCCTCACCAACGCGCTGGTGCAGGAGCTGGCGACCATCGGCGGTTGAGCCGCGGGCACGTCCCGCCGGCCGTCAGCGACGGGTCGCCGAATAGGCCGCGTAGACCGACCGGTAGGCGTGGTACAGCGGGCTCGCCGGCAGTTCCCAGGTGCCGAGGTAGCGCCGGTAGTCGCCGCCGAACGACAGTTTGAATCTGGTCAGTCCGGCCCACGGGTGTGCCGGCTCGTCGGGCGGTGCCACGCCCAGCGAGTCGAAGGTCCGCTGCCCGCGGTCCTGGGCGTCCAGGACCATCGTGGCGCGCATGATGGCGCCCGGGTGGACGTGCCGGTGGGCGTGCAGGCTCCCGGAGTGCGCGACGTGGCGGGTGGTCGGACCGTCGAAGACGATCGCGGCGGAGACCGGCTCGTCGTGGTGCCGGGCGATGTACAGGGTGGCCGCGTCGCGGGGCAGCAGCACCTGCGCCATGGTCCGGAAGTAGTCGTCCGGGTGCTGGACGATGTGGTTGTGGGCGGCCACCTCGTGGACCACCATCAGCAGCGCGTCCACGTCGCCGGGATCATGGCTTGCCTCGATGCGCACACCCGCCCTGGCGGCATTGCGGTACCGCTGCCGGTTGTTCTTGGACATCTCCCTGAGGATCTGCTCGCGCGGCTTGGTCAGATCCTGCTGCAGCACCAGCGAGGGCTGGATCTCCCGCAGCGCCGGCCGATGCCTGAGCCGCCGCAGGTCGGCCTTCGTCACCGGCGCCCACGGCTCCATCCGGACGAAGATGGCGCCCTGGTCCTGGGCGAGGGCCTTCAGCTCCGCGATCGCGACCTCGTAGCTCGCCATGCTCTCGGCGACCGGACCGTAGGGGCAGTAGAGGCGGGTTGCCTTGTTGGACCGCTCCAGGATGGCGAAGCACTGCCAGCCGGGGCCCTGGCCGAAGAACAGTCTCCGGCCGAGCCGCTGGTTGAACGCGCCCCAGTGGGTGCTCTGCAGGAAGTGCCCGCCGCGGGCGAACAGGTCGTCGTCCCACGACGTGCCGGGCACCTCGGTGGACCACGCGATGGGGGAGTGCTGAGACATGAGCTTCCTCATTCGTTGCGCGCCGGTGGCGGCGTAACGGTAGGGAGGCGGTCGTGCGGATCCGATGAAGAAGCCGTCCGGAAGCCGGGATCGGATCGAAACCCGACGCGGGCTTCACAGGTTGTTCATGATCGGTCCAGCCGCGGACCGCTGTACATCGATGAGTTTCGCGATAATTTTCCATTTCAGGGCTGCCTTCCGGCTCCGGTTCATGCCATCGAGCCCCCTTCTGAGAAGAGTTGACCGATGCCGCACCTGAAACGCGTGAAGATCTGGGGAGTGGTCGCGCTGACCGGCGCCGGTCTGGTGGCCGCGCCGGCGCTCCCGGCCGCCGCCGACGTGGTCACCGACCCGGCCGCCTTCGTGGACCCGTTCATCGGGTCGGCGCGCGACGGCAACACGTGGCCGGGGGCGGTGCGGCCCTACGGCATGCTGTCGTGGAGCCCGACCAGCACCCGCGGCGACCAGACCAGCACCGGGGCCGCGAACGGCTACCAGTACGACGTCACCCGCATCCGCGGGCTGAGCCTCACGCACCTCAACGGGGCCGGCTGCAACCCGGGCGCCGCGGGCGACGTGCCGATCCTGCCGTTCGCGTCCGCCGTGGACTCCTCGCCGTCCGCCGACAGCACCGACGCGAAGTACGCCACGAACTTCAGCCACGCCGACGAGAGCGCCAAGCCCGGCCGGTACACCGTCAAGCTCGCCGACGGTGTCCGCGCCGACCTCGCCGTCACCGCCCGCGCCGGCGTCGGGCAGTTCACGTTCCCGGCCGGCCGCCCCGCCAACCTGCTGTTCCGCACGTCCAACTCGCTCAACGGCAGCGAGGACGCCGAGATCACCGTCGACGCGGCGAACCGCCGGGTCACCGGGTCCGTGCTGACCGGCGCGTTCTGCGGCCGGCGGGCCAACGGCGGCACCAACAACCGCAAGACCTACTACCGGCTGTATTTCAGTGCGCAGTTCGACCGGGCCGTCACGGGCACCGGCACCTGGGTCAACGGCACGCTCCAGCCGGGCGGCACCCGCGCCACCGGCGGCGAGGGCTACGCGACGGGCGCCGACCGGGCCGGTCGCGGCTCCGGCGGCTGGGTCTCCTTCGCCTCCGGCAGCGACGTGCGGATGCGGATCGGCATCTCCTACGTCAGCCTCGCCGGCGCCGAACGCAACCGCGACACGGAGCTCGCCGCGGGCGTGGACGTGCCGGCGGTCGCCGCGCAGGCCTACGACGACTGGAAGCGCCAGCTGTCCGCGGTCCAGGTGACCGGCGGCAGCACCGCCCAGCGGACCGCGTTCTACACCGCGCTGTACCACAGCCTCCTGCAGCCGAACCTGGTGTCCGATGTGGACGGCCGCTACCTCGGCAGCGACCAGGCGGTCCACAGCATCACCGCGGGGCAGGGCGCGCAGTACGGCACCTTCTCCGGCTGGGACCAGTACCGCGCCCAGATCCAGCTCCTCGCGCTGCTCAAACCCGCCGTCGCCGGCGACTACGCGCAGTCGATGTATCAGTTCGCGCAGCAGCACAACGGGATCTGGGACCGCTGGCTGCACAACAACGGCCCGACCCACGTCATGACCGGCGACCCGGCCGCGCCGACCCTCGCCACGTTCGTCGCGATGGGCGCCGACCACTTCGACACCGCCGGGGCCTACGCCTCGCTGTACCGCCAGGCGACCGTCCAGAACGCCGAGGCGCTCAACGACGGCGGCTGCCCCGGCCAGTGCACCGGTCAGCGGCCCGCGCTCAACCAGTACCTGGCCTCCAGGTACGCGCCGCAGAACGCCTGCCACTGCTGGGGCGGCGCGGCGGAGACCCTGGAGAACTCCCTCGCCGACTTCTCCCTCGCGCAGTGGGCGCAGCGCCTCGGCCGCACGAGCGAGCAGGCCACCATGGCGACCCGCGCCGGCTATTGGCGCAACACCTTCAACCCGGCGACCGGATACCAGCAGGCGCGCAACGTCGACGGGAGCTGGGTCGGCGGGTTCTCGCCGTCCACCGATGTCGGGTTCGCCCAGGGTACGTCGGCGACCTACACCTGGATGGTGCCGCAGAACGTCACCGGCCTGGCCGCGGCGATGGGTGGCACCGGGCCGGCCGTGCAGCGGCTCGACGCGTTCTTCCACGACGACGCCGGCAACTGGGCGGTCAAGGGCGGCAGCTCGGTGCGCTACGACCCCGGCAACGAGCCCGGCCTGCACGCGCCGTGGCTCTACAACGCGTTCGGGCAGCCGGCGAAGACCCAGGCGACCACCCGCGAGATCGTCGACACCGTCTACGGCACCGGGCCCAGCGGCCTGCCCGGCAACGACGACCTCGGCACCATGTCCGCCTGGTACGTGTTCGCCGCCATCGGCATCTTCCCCCAGGTCGTCGGCCGCGCCGAGCTCCTCGTCGGCAGCCCGCTGTTTCCGAGCGTGAAGCTGGTCCGCGACAACGGCGTGGTCCTCACCGTCGACGCCCCCGCCACCACCGACGCCAACCAGTACGTCCAGTCCGCCAGCCTCGACGGCGCGACCCTGAACCGCTCGTGGCTGCCGGAGTCGTTCGTCCGCGGCGGTGGCACCCTGGCACTGACCATGGGCTCCGCGGCCTCCACGTGGGGCACGGCGACCGCCAACCGGCCACCGGACCGCACCGGCACCGGCCCGGTGACGCTGGTCCAGCTCGACAAGTGCCTGGACGTCAACAACTCGAGCACCGCCAACGGCACGAAGGTCCAGATCTGGGGCTGCAACGGCACCAACGCGCAACAGTGGACGGTCCCCGGCGACGGCACCGTGCGGGCGCTCGGCAAATGCCTCGACGTGACGTCGTCGGGCACCGCCAACGGCGTCAAGCTGCAGCTGTACGACTGCAACGGCAGCGGCGCGCAGCAGTGGACCTACGTGCCCGCCAGCCAGGCACTGCGCAACCCCCGGTCGGGGCGGTGCGTGGACGACCCGTCCGGCAGCACGACCAACGGCACCCAGCTGCAGCTGTGGGACTGCAACGCCTCCAACGCCCAACGGATCACCGTCCCCGCATGAGCCTGTGGCCCGGCCCGGTCACCCGGGCCGGGCCACCCGGCCATGGGATGCGGACAGCGACGGCAGACCAGTTTCCTAGGAAGCTCACGGCGCGTGTGACCCGCGACTCGGCGGTGCCCGACGATCCATCGATGTGTTGACACTCGTCAGTGCAACGGGCACCGTGGGCAGGCGGTTGCCCGACCGGCGACCAGGGCGCCGGGATACGTGCGCCCCAGTGACGCGAGAGCCGGGTGCCGCGACCGGCACCGGATGCTGAGCCGGGAGCTCGGCGTCGAGCCCGCCCCGCGCCCGCAACGGCGGGCCGCGGCTGGCCACCGATGAGCCGCGGCGCGGCGCGGAAGAGATGGGGACCGGCGCGTGATGTCGATGGTGTGGGCGCAGGTGCGGTTCCGGCGCGGCCGGAACGTCGCGACCCTGCTGGCGGTGGCGATCGCGGTCGCGAGCTTCGCGCTGCTGCTGTCGGCCTCGCGCGGCGCGCAGCTGCGTGCCGAAGGCACGGTCACCAGCAACTTCCGGCCCGCCTATGACCTGCTGGTGCGTGCCGACCCGACGACGGACGCGGCGGGGCGGGTCTCGTTCGACTCGGTGCTGAGCGCGGCCGGCGGGATCACGCTGGAGCAGTGGCGCCGGGTGCGGGGGCTGCCGGGGGTGTCCGTGGCCGCCCCGGTCGCGACCGTCGGGTATGTCATGCGGACCGTCGCGGTGCCCGTGGACGTCACCGGTTACCTGTCCCCGCAGGCCCGGCGGCAGGTCCTCCGGGCCCGCCCCACCTGGACCTGGGACCGCGGCGCGAGCCGCTTCACCGACGGTTCGTCGTACCTGTACGTGACCGGCGACCGGCTGGAGTTCGTCGCCGGCGACCAGATCGGCGACGGCCAGGTCATCGAGGGCGACCAGGCGCCGCGGGCGTCGTCGCTGCAGGAGGTGCGGCCGGACGGCACCCGCGTCGGGGTCTGCGCCGACCTCACGCACGCCGACGGTGACGTGGACCCGCTGCGGCCCGACACCCGGCAGGCGGTGAAATGCTGGTCCCGGGTTTCCGGTTCGACCGGCAACGCGAGCGACCACGCCCAGATCGACGTGCTGGTGTCGGTGCCGATGCTGATGGCGGCGATCGACCCGGAGCAGGAGGCGCGGCTCAACGGCCTCGACGCCGCGCTCGTCTCGGGCTCCTACCTCGGCGCGGCGGCGCCGCACGACGCGGCCATGCCCGTGCTCGTGGCGTCGCAGCCGCTCGTCGAGCAGCAGGCGACGGTGCGGATCGACCGCCTGAGCGCCACGGCCGGCGACGGGGTGGCGGCCGGCATCACGTTCGACAACCTCGTCGACGGCTACGAGGCCGACCCCGGCACGCCGGTCGGCACCGTCACGGTGCGCGGCACCGACGCCTACCCGAAGGTCGTGGAGCAGCTGCAGCACCCGGCGGACGTCACGCGCCCGGGCGCCGCGATCCTCGGCGGCGCGAAGCCGACGACGATCGGGCAGCGGCTGAACGACCAGGTGCGGATCTTCTGGAGCGCCGGGCCCCGGCAGCCTGCGGCGGTCCAGCCGGCCAGGGACTGGTGGGGCCTGTCCCTGAGCGATGACGTGCCGTTCAACCCGCTGCCGCTGGAGCTGGCGGACACGTCGTTGCGTCCCGTCGCCGCGCACCAGTACGTCCCGGCGCCCGGCGAGGCGTTCGCGCCGACCCAGCTGCGGGCGGTCGGCGTCTACGACCCGGCCAAGGTCGACGCCGGCCCACGGCTCGCCGCGATGCCAGCCGACCTGTACCACGATCCGTCGTCGGCCCCGGTCGGCGGCGGCCAGGCCCTGGGACCGACCGCGAACCTCGCCGGACCGGTCGGCGCCCGCCCGCAGCTGCTGACGACCCTGGACGCGATGCCGGCGCTGTGGCGGTCGGGGTACACCAACCTCACCCCGCAGCAGGGCGTGAACGTCGCGGCGCCGATCAGTACCATCCGGGTCCGGCTGGCCGGCGAGATCGGCATGGACGACCTGTCGACGGAGCGGCTGCGCGCCACCGCCGACCGGATCCGGCAGGAGACCGGCCTGCACGTCGACGTCGCCGCCGGTGCCTCGGCCGCCGCGGTCCCGGCCGACCTGGCCGCCGGTGCGCACGGCCGTCCCGCGCTGCGGGTGACGGAGCCCTGGCTGCAGCCCGGCGTCGCCACGCTGGTCGTCGCGGCGATCGACCGCAAGAGCCTGCTGCTGGCGGCGCTGGTCCTCGTCACCTGCGTGCTGGCGGTGACCAACGCGACGAGCGCAGCGGTGCGGGTCCGCGCCACCGAGCTCGGCGTGCTGGCCTGCCTCGGCTGGCCCAGACGCCGGCTGTTCGGCCTGATCCTGGCCGAGTCGGCGGTCGTCGGGCTGGTGGCGGGCGGGGCGGGCACCCTCCTCGCCGCCGTCACCGCACTCCCGCTGTCCGTCCACCTGTTGCCGCGGTACCTCCTGCTGGCGGTGCCTACGGCGCTGGTGCTGACGCTGCTCGCGGCGCTTCCGCCGGCCTGGCGGGCGACCCGCACCGCGCCCGTCACCGCGGTGCGTCCCGCGGTCGCCCGGTTCCAGGCCCGCCGGGTCCCGCCCGGGATCGCGAGCCTGGCCTGGACCAACGTGCTGCGCGCGCCGGGCCGCACGGCGCTCGGCGCGCTCAGCCTCGCGCTCGGCGTGGCGGCGCTGACGCTGCTCGTCGTCGTCACCACGGGCTTCCGCGGTTCGGTGACCGGCACGCTGCTCGGCGACGCGATCACGGTCCAGGTGCGCGCGACGGACTACGTCGCCACCGCGATCACGATCCTGCTGGGCGCCGCCACCGTCGGCGACGTCCTGTACGTCAACATCCGCGAGCGTGCCGCCGAGTTCGCGCTGCTCGGCGCGGTCGGCTGGAGCGACGGCCAGCTCGTGCGCCTCGCCGGGCAGGAGTCCGTCGTCCTCGGCGCGGGCGGCGGGCTGGTCGGCGCGGCCGCCGGGCTCGGCGTGGCCGCGTCCCTCGGCGGCGGTCTGCCCCCGGTCGGCTACGCGGTCGCGGCGGCGGCGGCTCTGGCCGGCCTGCTCGTCACGGCGGCCGCGTCGGCCGTTCCGGTGCGGCTGCTGCTGCGCAACATGCCCACGACCCGCCTGCTGGCCGGGGAGTGAACCGTCAGCCCCGTCGGAGCGGCCGGCACGCGGTCGCGACCCCGTGCCGGGCGATCGGTTGAGCGCCGGGTGACCGGCCTGCTCACGTAGCGCGGAACCGGCCGGATACCTACCTTGCAAGGGCCCTGGCCTTCCCGCCTGGGCCCCGAACGGTCATGGCCGCGTCCGGCGGGATCGAACATTCCGGCCGTGCCCGTGAAGATCATTTTCTGTGCCGTCAATCAGGACATGAGAGGTATGACCGACGAAGGGGAGCCGGATGGGTTCGAAGGTGGCAGTGGAGGGGGACGACGCCGAGGTGCTGGCGCGGTCACGTTCCGATCCGGAAAGCTTCTCGGCGCTGTTCGACCGGTACTTCACGGCACTGCACGGGTACGCGTCGCGGCGGCTCGGCGGCCCGGGCGGCGACGACGTGGCGGCCGAGACGTTCCTCGTCGCGTTCCGGCAGCGGGACCGTTTCGACCCGGAGCGCGGGACGGTTCGTGCCTGGCTGTACGGGATCGCGACGAACCTCATCCGCGAGCACCGGCGGATCGAGGAGCGCGGCTACCGGGCACACACGCGGGTGGCGGCGCAGCCCGCGTACTCCGGCGACGTGGACCGGGCCGACTCCCGGGTGTCGGCGGCAGCGGCCCGGGACGGGCTCGTCGCGGCGCTGGCGGAGCTGCAGCCCGGCGACCGCGACGTGGTGCTGCTCGTCGTCTGGGGCGAGCTGTCGCACGACGAGGTCGCCTCCGCGCTCGGCATTCCGGCGGGCACGGTCGGATCCCGGCTGCATCGCGCCAGGAAGCGGCTGCGCGCCGCCCTGGACAACATCAACCCGATCGAAAGGTGACGGCCGACATGGACGAACTTGAACTGCTTGCCGGCGCGCGGCCGGTGAGCCCGCCGTCGGTGGAGACGGTGCACGAGGCACGGCGCCGGCTGGGCCGCGAGATCTACGCCAGGCCCGCGTCGCGCTGGCGGGTGCGGCTCCTGCTGCCCGTCGCGGCCGGGGTGCTCGCCGTGTCGACCGGGATCGTGGTCGGCACGCACGTCCTGAGCCCGGCCCCTCCCGCTCCGCCCGGCGCCACCGGCCGCCCCGGGCCGACCCGCACCGCGGACACCGGACCGCTGAAGCCGGACAACCGTTCGGCGCAGGAGCTGTTGCTCGTCGCGGCCGAGCAGTCGCTGCACCAGACCGACCCCGGCTCGGGCAGGTACTGGCTGTCCACCTGGGAGGAGGGCCAGCTCATCCAGGTCGGCCGGAAGGGCGCCGAGTACGCCGTCATGGCGCGCCGCTCCAACGGTCAGTGGTACTCGACCAAGGACAGCTTCAGCGTGTTCGAGTCCCGCTGGTCCGGTGCGGAGCCCGCCTCCGACGCGGACAAGGCGGCCTGGAAGAGTGCCGGGTCGCCGCGCAGCTGGCCGAAGGACCAGGGGCCGGGGTGCCCGTCGGACCCGAACGAGAACTACACCCTCGACGCCGCCGAGACCAGCCAGGTCTCCAGGTCCGACGACGGCACGAGGAACACCGGCAACGGCAGGCTCACGCCCACCAAGGAACCGACCCAGTTCCGGGTCCTCGGCGAATACCTGACGGCGGACCAGATCCGTGCGCTGCCGTCCGACCCGGCCGCGCTGAAGCAGTGGCTGATCGGTGTCATCAAGAAGCAGAACCTGCCGCGCAAGACCGACGTGGAGCTCGGCGAGTCGCTCTTCAACGGCGTGCACAACCTGCTGTTCCTCAACCCCATCACGCCGCAGGTCCGCGCCGCCGCGTACCGGGTGCTCGCCGGGATGCCCGGCGTGACGTCGCTCGGCGCGGTGAAGGACGGCGTGGGCCGCAACGGCGTCGCCGTCGCCATCACCAGCAACGACACGGCCGACGAGCAGCGCGCCGACTCGGGCGGGCCCTACGCGGTGAGCATCGTGTTCAGCCCCGACACCGGGGACACGCTCTCGTTCGAGACCCGGGTGCTCAAGCCGGCCGACTACCTGTCGTGGGTGCCGAAGGGCGCGCTGTTCAGCTACCGGGCGGTGACCGACATGCGCTGGACGGACGACGAGCCGCCGGCCGCGACCACGCCGTCCGTGGTCAAGCGCAGTGCGGGGGCCTGCTGACGACCGGACCCGAGCGGGGCGGGCACGCACGTCGTGCCCGCCCCCTTCTCGTCCCTCAGCTGACGTCCGAACGCGGCGGTTCCGGACGGGGCCCACGGAAGGGGTAGCGGCACCCGGCCGTTCAGCCGTTCACCCGAGCGTGCGCGGAAACGCTACCGTCGAATCACACGACGTGACACGGTGCCGGTCCGGGGACAAGGGGTGCAGATGGGTGCGGAATGGCTGGTGCAGGTGGCGGCCGCCGGCGGATCGGCGTTCGCTGGGGCGGCCGCCACCGACGCCTGGCGAACGGCGCGCGATGGTGTGGCGCGCCTGTTCGGGCGGGGCGGACCGGCCCGGCAGGAGGCCGTCGAGGAGTTGGCCGACCGGACCGCGGCCGAGATCCAGAACGCGCCGGCCGATGCCCGCGAACAGGTGCGTGAGCAGTGGGCGCAGACCTGGCAGCAGCAGCTCGCGGCGCTCCTCGACGAGTATCCGGAGATCGGTGACGAGCTCCTGGCCTGGGCCGAGCAGTTGCGGGCGGAGTCGGCTGCGGCACAGGGACCGGCGACGATGACGTTCAGCTCCTACGACAACTCGACGCAGGTCAATGTGCCGAATGGGTCGGTCACCATGCATCTGGGCGAGAACCGCCGTTCGCCGTGACCGGACAGGAACGCGCCTCGTCTCCTGCCAGCCGGGTGTCGAGGGACAACTCCACGCAGATCAACGCCGAGATCGTCAATGTGCACAACGCGTCACCGGCGGACCCGCCGGGCAGATCGGCGCACAGCCCGGCGTGGATGCTCCCGATCCCGCGCCCGGCGCTGGTCGAGCGTGCGCAGGAGGCACAGCGGCTGCTCACGCTCGTCTGCGAGTCGGACCTCGGTCCGGGCGTGCCGATCGGGGTGCACGGCGGCAGCGGTTTCGGCAAGACGAGCCTTGTCATGTGGCTCTGCGCCGAGGAACTGGTCCGGGCGCGGTTCTCCGGTGGTCTGCTCTGGCTGATGCTCGGTGAGCCCGGACCGGCAGGTGTGCTCGCCGGGCAGATCAACGAGCTGATCGAGCAGCTCACGGGATCGAGGCCGACCTTCGGCGACCCTGTCCAGGCCGGCTACCGCCTGGGCGAGGTGCTCGACACTCAGCCCGGCCCCGTGCTGCTGGTGCTGGACGACGTCTACGACCAGCAGCAGCTCCTGCCGTTCCGGATGGGTGGCCGATCATGCCTCCGGCTCGTGACCACCCGCCGGCGGTGGATCGTGCCGCCGGACTCGAGCGTCTGGGTGGACCGGATGAACCGTCGGCAGGCGACGGCGCTGCTCACCGTCGGCGTGGAAGGCGCACCGCCGGAGCTCGTCGAGCGCATTCTCGACGGCACCGGCCACTGGCCGGCGTTGTTGGAGCTGGCGAACCGGGTGGTCGTGCGGCGGATCCGGCACGGCGTCACGGCCGAGACGGCGTTGCGCGACGTGGCGGACCGGCTGGCCACCTCGGAGCCCGACATGTTCGCGCCCGGCGCTTTCGGACCGGACGATGTGAACGATCGAGGCCAGGCGATCGCTTCGGTGCTCCGGGCCGGGCTCGCGTTGTTGACCGAGGCGGACAACGACCGCCTCGAGGAACTCTCGATCTTCCCGGTCGACGTGGACATCCCGATCGCTGTGCTGGAGCTGCTGTGGGCGCAGACCGGTCGCCTGACCCGCGACCGCGTGCAGCTGCTGTGCTACCAGCTCGCCGATCTGTCGCTCGTGCTCTACTACCGCGCCGATCCCGGCACCATCCGCCTGCACCGTGTCGTGCGCTCGTACATCGTCCACGTCACGGCTCCGGACCGGCGTCAGCGGCTGCACGGCCAGCTGCTCGCCGCGGCCGCCGCCACGCTGCCGGCCGGGCAGCCACCCGCGTGGTGGGAGCTGCCGCCGCGCTACGACTACGTCGTCGCGCACCTGGCTGAGCATCTCACTGCCGCCGGGCGGCGGCCCGAGCTGGTCGCGACGGTCACCGACCTGCGATGGGTCCACGTCCGGCTCACCCGGCACGGCGCGACCGCCGTCGAGCGTGACCTTGACCGGGCCGGCACCCCCGCCGCGATCGCGCTCGCCCGCGCTGTGCGCCAGAGTGCCCACCTCTTCACCCCGCTGGCACCGCCGGGATCGCTCGGCGCGGTGCTCGCCAGCCGGCTCGCCCGCCACGCGCAGACCGACGGGTTTGTCGAGAGCCTGCCCAGGCCACGCCTGGCGAACCGCTGGCCGCTCCCGGACCGCCCGCAGGCGGGGCTGGTCAGGACCCTGACCGGACATACCCGTGAGGTGGTCGCAGCGGCGGCCGCGCCGGACGGTGGTTGGCTCGCCACCGCCGGCCAGGACGGCGCCGTTCGCATCTGGAACCCGGTCAGTGGCGAGCTCCGGTGCACACTCGCCCATGCCGCAACCGTGCTGGCGGTCGCGCCGGACGGCGCCTGGCTCGCCACCGCCGACCGCGGTGTACGAATCTGGGACCCGGTGACCGGGAGCCCACTGCATAAGCTCGTTGTCGGCCCGGGTCCGGTGCATGCGCTCGCCGTCGCGCCGGACGGCGCCTGGCTTGCCGCTGCCGGCCAGGACGGCACCACGAGCATCTGGGACACCCGGACCGGCGACTGCCGCCACGTCCTGGCCGGCCACACCGAGCGCGTCGACGCGCTGGCCGCCGCGGCCGACGGCACCTGGCTCGCCACCGCCGGCTACGACCGGACGATCCGGCTCTGGGACCCTGCCACCGGTGCGGCGTTGCGCACACTGACCGGCCACACCCATTGGGTGACCGCACTCGCGACCGCCGCCGACGGCAGTTGGCTCGCCTCGACGGGCCACGACGGCACCGTACGGGTATGGGACCCGACCTCCGGTGCGCTCGAACAGACGCTCACCAGGAACGAGGGACCGGTGGTCTCCCTGGCCGTCGTCCAGGCGGGAGCCGCCATCGCCGCCGGCGGCTGGGACGGGGCGATCCGGATCTGGGACCGGTTCACCGGCGAGTTGCTGCACACGCTGACCGGCCACGGCAGCTGGGTCAGCGCGCTCTGCACGCCGCGTGACGGCGGGTGGCTGGCGAGCGCCGCTCAGGACGGCACGGCCTACATCTGGGATCCCGTCACCGGCGCGCGGCACAACGCTCTCACCGGCCACACCAACTGGATTCGGGCCGTCGCCGCGTCGGCGGACGGAGGCTGGGTCGCCACGGCCGGCCAGGACGGCACCGCGCGCATCTGGGATCCGGCCGCCGTCCCGGACGCTCGCACCCCGGCCCGGCACACGGATGCCGTGACGACGCTGGCGGTCTCGCCGGACGGAGATTGGGTGGCATCGGCGGGACTTGATCGGATGGTCCGGATCTGGCAACCGGCGACCGGTGAGCCGATGCAGTTCACGGACGGGCAACCGGTGCTCGCCCTGGCCGTGGACCCGAACGGCGACTGGCTGGCCGCTGCCGGCCGCAACGGGATGGACCTGTGGAATCCGCGGAAACCCGCGGAACGCCGGACGCTCGCCGGTGGCATCGGCCGGGTCCTTGCGATCGCCGTCGCGCCGGACGGCGGTTGGCTGGCCGCCGGCGACCAGGACGGCACCGTCGTCGTGTGGGACGCCCGCACCGGCAGGGATCCGCGCAGCTTCACCGCGCACCTCGGGCCGGTGGAGGTGCTCGCCGCCGCGCCGGACGGCCGGTGGCTCGCCACCGGTGGCCCGGACCACATCACCAATCTGTGGGACCCCCGCACGGGTGAACACGGTCATGCCCTCGCCACCGGTCGGGTGCGGGCGATCGCCTGGGCACCGCAAGAGCGCTGCCTGGCGGCCGCTGGGCAGCATGTCACCGTCTGGGACACCGATACCGGCGAACGTCGCCACACGCTCATCGCGCACAAGGAGCCGGTCCGGGCGCTGGCCTTCGCGTCCGACGGCTCGTGGCTCGCCACCGGCGGCCAGGACGGGACCGTCCGCATCTGGGACGTCAGCACCGGTGCGTGCAGGCACGCCCTCACCGGCCACACCCACTGGGTCACCGCCCTGGCCACCGGACCGGGCGGGACCTGGCTGGCCAGCACCGGCTACGACGGCACGATCCGGATCTGGGATCCCGTCGCCGGCACACCGATGGCGGCCATCCGCGTCGACAGCCCGCTCGTCGCCTGCGCCTGGCTTCCCGGTGCCACCGTGATCTGCGCCGGGGGCACCGGTGGCGGCGTGTACGCGTTCGACCTGCTGCGCTGATCGTCAGGGTTGATCGTCGAACGGTGCCCAGCCGATCGGTGGTTCGGCGTCGGTGCGGGCGGCCATGGCAACCGTGTACACGGCTCCGGGACGACGTGCAACGTCCTGGAGCGTCTCGGCACGCCAGTATCGGGGGCCGCCGCGGTGCATGGCGATCCGGCCTCGTTCGTCGAGCGACACGACGTAGCGCGTGCGGATGTGGTCCGGCCGGTTGGCGAGGGGGAAGGACCCGATGAGCCGATCAGGTTCGCCGGCTCGTCCACTCCAGTCAGGGAACCGGGCAAGGAGCCGATACGCACCGGTCGCCGATCGCGGCAACGGTGCGGACAGCATGCCCGCGACCGGCGGGCTGTCCGGCTCATCGGTGTCGTGGAACCGCAGCCGCCGTCGCTCCGGGGCGTCCGGGCCGGCTGGCCGGGCCGCGAAGACCACCTGACCGTCGTCCACGATCAGGTCGAACGGCAGGCTGTCCAGATCGACGATGCCGCCCGGGCGGTCGCTGAGAACCGCCGCTGTGCCGGACGGCACGCAGTAGTGCGCATCGCCCTGACAGATGCGCAGGGTGGGCTCGAAGCGATCGTCAACCTCCAGTTGCACCATGACTCCGGTGGACGCCCCCGTGAACCAGATCGCTGGATCCGGACTGAACCCTTCGACCGTGCGGGCGTGGTGCTCAAGGTGGAAGGTGCTCCACTGGACCGACAGCCCCGCGTCGATGGGCCGGTGAACGGCGAACCGCGGCACGAGCGGGACCCAGGCGGATCGGACTCCCACGGTGTCGCCGTCGTCGAGCCGCTCAAGCTCGGTCTGCGCCTTGATGAGGCGTCGTGGAACCTGGCCCGGCAAGAGCTGATCAAGGCTCCAGGGCAGCACCCCGCCGAGCGTCCCGGTTTCCACGATGACCAGGTCGCGGCCGGCTGCGAGCAGGCTCGCCTCGCCCGGCTCCGCCCTGCCGCTCAGCGTCAGCGAGTACGCCCAGCAGGCGCCGATCGCGGCCGCCTGCTTGGCGTACTGATGCTCGACGGTGATGACGGACGGCCGGAGCCGCGCCCGCGCTCCCGCGCGGTCGCGCCCTGTCATCTCGTCGACGACCATGCGCCGCAACAGCGGCATCCTGCTGCCCCGGCCGGACAGCACGACCCGGTCCAGCTGCTCGTCGGAGGCCGCCAGGGTGCTGTCCACCAGCCAGCTGGCGAGGGACGCGGCACGCTGCAGCACCGGCCGCGCCAGGGTGGCGAAGTCGTCGGCCCCGAGCCGGATGCCGGCCGGCGGCAACAGCACGGCGTGTCGCTGCCCCGAGCGCTCATCCAGCGCCGTCAGCAGCGCGAGGACCTCTTCGTGGGGCACGACGTAGTCCGACCGCAGCTCCGATCCCAGCTCGATCTTCGCCACCTCGGCGATGTCCCACAGCGCCTGGAACTCCGGCGTCGACACCTGCCGCGCGTCGACCACCGAGCGGGTCGGCAGTATCCGGTGCAGTGCCTCGGTCAGGTCCGCCGGTAGCCGCTCCGCGCTCGACCGGTCCAGCACGAGCTGGCCCAGCCGGGCGTCACCCGCGTCCGGGATCACCTCCGCGACGAGGGCGCGCAGTCGCGAACGCTGAGGGCCGCTCCCATCGCCGCTGATCATCGCGTCGACGATGACCGCCTTGAGCCAGTAGAACACCCGCAGCGTCAGATCGTCGCCGCCCAGGAACGGATAGCCGGTTGACGCGATGAGCCTCGGCCGGATGACGTAGGCACGTCCGTGCAGGGCGAGGTCCTGCCCCGGGCCGGTCCGCGACTCGTCCGTCACCGTGAGCTGGACGAGCGCCACGTCCGTCGTCCCGGCCCCGACGTCGAGCACCAGCATGTGCTGCTGCCATCGCGGCGGGTGCTCACCGACCCGGCGCGAGCGGCTGATGAACGACTCGACACCGAGGCCGGGGTCCCGGCCGCCGACCTCGCGGAGGAGGACGAAGAGGGCCACGGCCGTTCCTTCGTCGTAGGCCAGTGCGACATCCTCGGCGCCCAGGCAATGCCTGATCAGCGTGGTCAACCGCCGCCTGGCCCTGGGCGGCAGGGTGGTGGGATACGTGATCACCAGGTGGTCGATGCGCGCAGACGGATCCCGTTGGTCCGGGCGGGCGAAGTCCTCCGTGTGCCGCACCAGGTGCAGGTACGCGTGAGCGAGCAGGTCGTCCGTGGATGCCGGCCGGCCGTCCCGCCCGGTCAGCCCGGGCAACAGCCGCGGATTGAGCAGCTCGGTCCGGAGTCTGCGGTAGGTGCCGAAACCACGCCCGCCGAGCTCGATCTCCATCGGCCGGGCGGATGTCACCTTCGCCGCACTCGAAACCTCCGTGTCCACCCTCCCATCGCGGCGAAACTCGACCACGCGAAGGCTGTGGTCCTCGAACGCGGGGACCGCGAACGCGTCGTCATAGCAGGCCATGAGTCGTGGGGCGAACCATCGACGCAGCTCGCCACTCGCGGCGTCGAGCAGTCCCTCGAACGCCACCGACACCGCGTCGCGCAACGAGTCCTCACCCAGATGCCCCGGCGCGGCCCGCGTGCTGAGCGCGCCGGCCAGTGCCGTCGCGTCGCGGACATCGATCCCGGGGACGGTCGCGGCGACCTCGTCGCACACGGCACGGATGGCCGCCACCCATTCCGGACCAAGCTCCCGGGGAGCGTCGGCGCGCAGGAGCTCGGCCAGTCCGAGCCGGAGCGCGGCGGCCTGGCCGCCGTCGATGGCACCGGCCCGCCACGTCCTCGTATCGAAGAGCACCGCCACGGCCGACGAGTTGCCGAGGTCGATGGCGGCGAAGCCGGGAAAGCTCCGGTCCCCCGCCGAGTGGGCACGCAGCGGTGCCGGCAGGGCGAGCCGCCGCGAGTCGAGGTCGCCGATGCGGCTGTCGGCCGGATGCAACGGCGTGCCGGGCGGCGTGAACACCAACTCGACGTCGACCGGTTCGTCCCTCGACAACCCCGACGCGTCGATGAAACCGAACCGCCAGGTGACGACGGCGCGAACTGGCCGGACCCCGACCGCCGCGAAGGCGCGGTCCAGCAGATCGACCGGGATCCGCGCTCCGCGACTGATCTCCTGGCGATCGACCACCCATTCGTAACCGCGGGCGTCGGCGCCCCACGCCTCCCGGACGAGACGGCCGAGGTCGCCGTCCTCGACGTCGGGAAACACCACGGCGCCGATGCGCGTCTCCCGGACAGTCAGCTGGGGCGCGCCGGGAGCCGTCTGCAGCGCCACCTCAGGCAGGACGTAGTGCCCGAATCGCTCATGCAGCTCGAAGCGGAGCGTCCCGACTTTCCTCGTGTGTGGATCCGGAGCGCCGTGCCCCGCGCCGGGCACGGTGAAGACCAGGCTGATCATTGACGCGGCTCCGCCTGACGAATCCAGCGACGTATCCCGGACCAGAGCCGCCCGGGGCCGTCGAGGTCCGGCGACTCCTCCGCGGCCTCGTCCGGATACATCTGCCGGATCTCCTGCGGCCGCAGCACGGAATCGCCGGCCTCGGCCAGCGTTTCGACGAGCGCCCGGTGGAATTCGTCGATCTCGGCGGCCAGGCGATCCGACGCCACGGCCACCGCGGCGTTGGCGAGCTCGCGGCGCAGGCGGAACACGTGGATCTGGTGCCGGTGGAGCCGCTGCTCCCGGTTCCCCGCGGATTCCGGCACGTCGGCATGCCAGGGCAACGCCCGATCACGGACCAACGGAAAGCCCGCGGCGATCGCCGCCGCCTCGTCGCCGTCGACACCCGGGTCCGGATACGGCTGCGCGGCCCAACGCAGATCCAGGATCGCCGCCATGACCAGGTAGCGGTCCTCGGCGTCGTCGGGGTCGCTGCTCAACCGTCGAAGCCCGGCTCGGAGCACGTCGGCGGTGCCGGGTTCGGTGAAGCGCTCGTGAAGCTCGGCGGCTTCGTCGTTGCATTGCCGGATCCACCGCTCGACCGCGGCCGCGAACTGCCGCTTTCCCTCGTGAATGACGACGGCGCAGGTCTCGCGGAACGGGGCCCGGAAGGCCTCCGTCGTGTCGGGCACCACGACCCCCGTGTGCGGCGACCGCCCCGGAAGGCGAAACCTCGTCGACCGCTCGACGGGCCCGGACTTGCGGATGATCCCCTCGTCGGCACGCTGGAGCAGCATCCGCCACACGTCCCACGATGCGACCGTGGCCTGCGTGGATGCCGCCGCGATCGTGATGACCGGGGTATGGTCCGGGCCGCGCACGCGGAACGGATCTTCGAATTCGCGGGCCGCGACGGACAGCCGGCCGACATGCTGGCGGAGGCCGTCCATCAGCCACGCGACCTGCTCCCGGGCCGCACGCGTGACCTCGTCGGCGGTGTGCGGACCGCCGTCCGGGACGAGCTCCGACAACCGCTGCATCGATCCGGCCAGGCGGGCGTGTTGTCGCTGCGCACCACGGAGCTTGAGGTCCAGCCCATGAGCGGTGACGTGACGTCCGACCAGGCGGCGCAGGTGCGCGAAACCGCCGTCGTCGGCGAAGGCGACGAGGGCCGCGGCCAGCGGGGTGACCGGCTCGGTCCGGCCGAGACGCGTGCCGATCTCGTGCCAGGCGGCGACGGTGGCCGGCGCGGCCGCCCGGGCGATCGCGAGCTTGTGCTGCTCTTCACCGTCGAACCTGGCCGGCAGCCGGGACCGGTCGATGGCCACCACCGACGACGTCAGGACGATCCGGTCGTCCTGTCCACGCACGAGGTCGCTCGCGCCCCGGTAGAACTCACCGAACTGCTGCGCGGCCGCACACAGCTCGTCCAGCGTGACCCCATCACCCGGCGGGAGCGCCGGGTGATGGAGCTTGTCGAGCGCGTTGCCAACGGCGATGATCGACTCGCGGAGGTCTTCCCGGCTGCGACCGTGCCGTTCGAGCATCGTGTAGAAGGCGTCCGGCACGCTCGATCCGGCCCGTGCCATGTCATAGACCGTGATGATGGTGTGCACGTCCCGGAGCTCGGTGTGGGAGAGGAACTCGTCCCGCTTCGCCGAGCGGCGCGCGGTCAGCCCGGGGAAGTCGAGGAGCAGGAGTTCGCCGCCGGGCAGCTGCCACAGGTCGGGATCGACGGAGACGCTGTAGCGGACCCTGCGGATCAGTGGAAACGTCTGGCGCAACCGGGCTTCGTCCTGCCCGACGTCGCGTGGTGACAACGGGTCGGCGGTCCGGCGGTCCGGGAAGGCATTGACGATGTCCGGACCGGCACCCAGGTCGAGCGCCGCGCGGACAATGCTCTGCGGTGCGGAGACCCGCGTGCCGAGGAGCTGCCCTCCGAGCAGGTGCCCGTCGCGAACGGCGAGCAGTTCCGTCGCGATCCGCCGGACCTCGATGTTGTCCAGCGGCTCGCCGGCTCCCGGAACGGGCCAGACGTATCGGCGGCACCAGTCCTCGAACCCGGACCAGCCGCCGGCCGCCGACCAGGTCCCGTCGAGTGCCGCGAGCTCCTCCGACCGGTCGACCAGCCGCAGCACCGTCGCCAGTGCGCCGAGCAGGTACTCGACGCATCCGGTCAGCTCGGCCTCGGAGAGATATTCGACGACGACGGTGCCGGCGACGGCGCTCGCCTCGCCGGCAGGACCCGGCCGGAGGTGCAGCGCGGTCACGTTGCCGGTCGCGGCGCGTTGCTCGACCGGCAGCAGGTCGGGACGCCCGAGCAGGGTGCCGATCAGCATCGACTTGCCGACGCTGTATTCGCCGACGACCCCGATGGCGACCGGGTCGCCTGCCTGCCGCAGCAGGTCGATCGCGTCCTGCGTGGCCTGCTGCCGCTCGCGGGGCGCCCAGGTCCGATCGGTGAACTGGTAGGCGCCCAGTATCGACAGTGCCGCGTCGGCGTCCTGGCGGAGTCGCTCGATGGAACCAGGCAACGACGCTCCTCACGGAGGATCCGGCAACGATACCTGCCCAGATGGTGCCGTGACGCGCTGCGTTTCCGCAATCACCGCACCCGCTGATTCCGCCGTCGTCCGTCCGTCCAGAACGGGGGCGGGCACGGCTGCCGGGTGGGGCGCCTCCGTGCCTGAGGGGCGTCCCGCGCGCGGGACGGTGACGATCATTGCCGCCACGTCTGTCCGGGCACGCCGCGGAACTTTCATGGCGGCCTCCCCGCGGAGGCCGCGGGGCCGGCGGCCGGCATCCGGTGGTGTGACGCTCCCATCCGCCCCCGGCGTCCGCCAGGGCCGGGGCTGCAACAAACCTGCAAACGTCTCGGCTTGCCTTGAGGAAAGCGCATTCCTACATTGAAGGTCGTCGACTGCACACCCCGCCCCGTTCGCGACGCCAGGGCCGGCCCGGCGTTTTCCGCACGACCCGTCCATGACCCGGCACCCTTCGTTGCCGGGAAAGCGCTTTCCAATGGGAAGCGCCTGGTGACCGCCAGGCACCATGACATGAAGGTGAGACACGGATGAGACGATCAACTGCCCTGCGGTGGATATCCGGAGGTGCCGTCGCGGTTGCGGGCGCCGCGGTGACGCTGGTGGTGGCGCTGCCCCAGGCCTCGGCCGCCGACGGCCCCAACCTGAGCATCGGCGCCGGCGCCGACGGCTCCAGCAAGGCCAGCGGCACCAGCTACGGCAACGTCAAGGACGGCAACACGAGCACCTACTGGTCGCCGGCCAGCTCGACCGGCTACGTCTCGGTCAAGTGGAGCAGCGCCACGACGGTGAGCAGCGCCGTCATCCGGCAGGCATCCGGCGGCGGCTCGATTGGCGCGTGGCGTCTGCTCAACGGCGACAGCGGTGCCGTCCTCACCAGCGGCAGCGGCAGCCCGAGCACCATCTCCTTCTCCTCGACCTCGCTGAAGAAGCTCACCCTCGACATCACCAGCGCGTCCAGCGCGCCGCGGATCGCGGAGTTCGAGACGTACGCCAGCGGCGGCGGCTCGAACCCGACCCCCACCCCGACGGGTCCCACCGCCACCCCGACGTCGACCGGTGGCACCGGCACCCCGACCACGACGTGGCCGACGTCGAGGGGCAACGTGTCGATCTCCAGCACGCAGAACGTCTCGGGCACCTTCGACGGTGGCATGAAGACCTACTGCTGCATCGGTGACGGCGGGCAGAGCGAGAGCCAGGACCCGATGTTCAAGCTGGCCAACGGCGCCACCCTGCAGAACGTCATCCTCGGCTCCCCGGCCGGCGACGGCGTGCACTGCGAGGGCACCTGCACCCTGCGCAACGTCTGGTGGAACGACATCGGCGAGGACGCCGCCACCTTCAAGGGCACCAGCGGCGGCACCTCGTACGTCATCGGCGGCGGCGCCAGGTCCGGCAGTGACAAGACGTTCCAGCACAACGGCAACGGCACCGTGAACATCAGCGGTTTCTACCTCAAGGGCGCCGGCAAGCTGTACCGCGCCTGCGGCAACTGCACCAACTCCTACCAGCGCCACGTCGTCATCGACAACGTCATCGTCGACGACGTCGACTACGTGGCCGGCATCAACAGCAACTGGGGCGACACCGCCACCATCACCCGCGTCACCGTGTACAACGGCTCGAGCATCCACGTCTGCGCCAAGTACAAGGGCGTCGCCAAGGGCAGCGAGCCGAGCTACCTCGGTGACGGCTGGAACGACGCCAACTGCAAGGTCAAGCAGAGCGACGTCACGTACCGGTAAGCAGCAGCGGGGCGCCCACCGTCAGGTGGGCGCCCCTCCCGGGTCGCTGACGCGTCACTCAGCCGAGCGGGCTGTTGCTCACCGAGTTGATGAACCCGCAGCAGCAGGCGGCCACGGTCCACAGGCAGCCGACGACGACGGCGGCCTGCGCGCACAGCCGCTCGTTGGCGGGCATCCACAGCGAGCGGGTGAGGGCCACCACGGCGACGATGACCCCGACCGGGCCCACGGCGAACGCGAGGGCGAGCGCGACATAACCGAGCGCCGGCGCGTCCGAGGTGGGCGACGGCGGGTGCGGAGCGGGTGGCGGGTACGGACCGGGTGGCGGCGGAACGCTCGTCCCGTACGGCGGCAGGGGCTGCGTCCTGACGTACTGGTGCGGCCGCTGGTAGGGCGGCGGGTACGGCGCGGCACGCGGCTGGGTCGGCGGCGGACCGCCGGCCGGCGCCGCGGTGGACGCCCCCGAAGACTGCCAGGACGACGTCGACGATGCCGAAGGCCGCGACGTCGACGACGTTGGCGTCGACGTTGACGAGGACCGCTTTGACGACGACGTCGACGGCCGTGACGCCGAAGGCCGCGATGACGACGATGACGACGGTGATGACGGCGGCGACGCTGACGGCCGGGACGACGGCGATGGCGTGGTGGGCGTGGTGGAAGTAGCGGGAGGGGCGGGCGTCGCGGGTTTCGGCGTGGCCGGTGGGCTGGTGGACGCGGCGGCCCGTGGGGCGGTGCCCGCCATCCCCGACTGGGCGTAGAGCCGGCCCAGCCGCGTGTCCAGGTCGTCGGCCCGGCCCGCACCGCCCGGCACCCGCTGGGTGGGAGCCGGTGCCGGGGCCGGGGCCGGGGCTGGGGCTGGAGGCGCCGGCGGGCGCAGCAGCCGGTTCGCCTCCAGCGACGTGATCCGGCGCAGCGCCCGCGCCGAGCGGAGCTCGATCTGCGGTGTCAGCTTGCCCCGCTTCGGCTGGTACACGGTGATCATGCCGGTCACCGCGACCCAGGTCCCCTCGAGGTCGGCGACGCTGGTCGCGGCGCGGGCCAGCTGGCGGCTGCCCTGCTCCCAGGCGACCACGGTGAAGTCGCCGCGCCGGTGGTCACCGAAGTTGATGAACGTGATCAGGGTGTTGCGGTCCAGGACCCGGGTCGCGCTGACCTTGCCCACGACCGTGACCGTGTCGCCCTGCCGTTGCAGGAGGCCGGCCCGGTCGTGCGCCGAGATCGCCGCGGGGGCGGTGCCGGTGGCGGTGCCGGCGGCGCGTGGCGCCGGCCGCGCGGGTGGCGGGGTGGCGCCCGACAGCACCGCCGGCATCGTGTCGTAGTCGACGGTGCACGCGGCGGCCAGGAGGGCGCTGCGGGACGCGACCGCGGGAATGCCCGCCAGGCGGGTGAAGAGCCTGGACGCGGCCGGGTCGGCGAAGTCGGCGGCCGAGAAGATCAGGTTTTCCCAGCTGTTGAAGTCGCCGAACAGCGTGGGATCGTGGGTGAGGGCCTCGAGGGAGAGGTCGACGACGTACGCGGCGAAGACGTCGAGGGTGGCGTCGAAGCGGCTGCCGCGGCCGGGGTGCTGATAGTTCGGGTGGCCCTGCTCGGAGGCGCCCAGCCGGTCCAGGGACGGCAGGTACATGCCGTCGTAGTCGATGAACCGCACCGCGTTGCCCGGGCCGACGAGGATGTTGCCGTGCTGCAGGTCGCCGTGCGCGGCGCCGCGTTCCCGCAGCGCCTGGGCGCCGGCGGCGATCTGCCGGCGGATCGCGCCGATCGCGGCGGGTTCGCCGAGGTGATCCTCGAGCCAGTCGTTGAGCCGCGCGCCGGAGACCCAGGGCATCCGCACGATCGGCTGGACCGCGCCGTTGACCCGGATGCCGTCGGGCAGGTACTCCACCGCGACCAGCACGTCCAGACCCGCCGCCTCGACGAACTCGGCGACCCGGGCGTACCGCTCCTGCAGGTGGTCGCTCGGCTTGTGGAAGCAGCGGACGGCGTACCGCCGGCCGTTGACGCCGATGTCGAACGTCAGCGCGAACCCGCCGGACGCGACGACCGGCGAGCCGAGCGGGTTCAGCCGTGGCTGGCCCTGGCGCAGCTCCCGGTCCAGGAACGCGAGCTGCGGCAGCTGCACCGCCTGCTGGTAGTCGACGAGCGCGGGCAGCCTCATGGGTGGACCACGCACAGCGTCGTGTCGTCGTTGCCGAGCAGGCCGCGCCGCCGGTACCCGGCCACCCGCCGGCTGAAGTCCGCCCGCAGCGCCTCGATCGGCGGGGTCCCGCGGTGCGTCTCGTGGCGGGTCAGGATGAACTTCGCCAGGGCGTCGGTGGCGAGCACGAACACGTCACCGGGCCGGTACTCACCGGTCCACAGTGGACACTCCATCGGGCCGTCCTCGGGCCGGGTGCTCAGCGCGGCGGGAAACCGGTTGAACGCGGCGGAGTCGGCGATCGGGGCGGCGAGCAGCAGGTCGGCGCCGCGGAAGTGGAACACGCAGGAGTCGCCGACGGCCGTCACCCGATACGTGCGGGCCGCGGCGTCCAGGGTCAGGCCGGCGAACGTGGCCGCGCCGCCCCGCAGCAGCTTCGCCTGCGCGTACCAGGGCAGGTCCGGAGCCGAGACGGCGGCGAGCCACCGGCCGCGCAGCACCGTCAGCGCGGCGCAGGGCTCCACCGCATCGTGCACGTAGGCGTCGACCAGGATCCGGCTCCACACCTCGGCCCGGGCCGAGGTCGCGGCACCGTCGGCGACCGCGAACCGGCCCCCGGCGGCGTCGACGGCCGCGCTGTCCTCGTTCTCATCCGGGGACCGGCCCAGCTTCACCACGCTGTGCAGCGACGCCCTCAGCCCGCGCCCCGTGACGTCCGGTGGGCTCACCGCATGTCGTCGTCGGTACCGTCGGTGAGCTCGCGCAGGCCGTTCGGCGTGACGGCCCGGGTGCCGATGTCGAGGAACTCGATCATCGTGGTGGCGTCGGCGTTGTAGAGGAACCCGCGGGAGCCCGGCTCGATGTGGTAGCCGAGCGCCGCCGCCGCCTCGGCGAGGTTGCCCGGCAGCACGCTGGACATCTCGAACATGACGTCGGCGTTGCTGGCCGGCAGCCCGGCCGGCGAGCTCGGGAACGAGACGGCCTGCCGCGGACCGGCGGCCAGGTGCACGTTGAACAGCAGCACCGCGCCGTCGGCGGTCTTGACCGAGCGGACCCGGTCGGCGGCCGGTCGCGGGTCGCCGTCGGTGCTCTCGCCGTCGGTGACGTTGATGACGATCGGCGGGAAGCTGGTCTGATGCCGGGCGCACCAGTCGGCGACGACGCGCTCCGCCGTCTCCAGCGCGGCCACCATCGGCGTCCAGCCGTTGCTGACCGGGTCGACCCACACCGGGATCGGCAGGGTCGCCTCGATGATCCCACCGGCGCCGTCGGGGATCTTCCGGGTGACCTGGTCGACCCGTTTCGGGTGCTCCGCGAGTTGACTGATCGGTAACACGATGTGCCCGGCATCGGATCCGTGCAGGGCCGGGCTGACGCCGGTGCCGTATCCGATGACGCCAATCTCGAAGTAGTCGTAGACCCGATTGTCGCCCTTGCTGCACAGCAGCACGGCATTACCGAGCAGGCGATTCACGGCAAGGGCCAGTTGCTCCGCCATGGAGGTCCCGGTGTCGGCCCATGGGCTTCCCATCGAACTGGAATGGTCGATGAGGATCAGCAGGCAGGCCGGGCGCATGCGGTTGATCTCCGCGGAGTACACGTCAATACAGTTACCATCTCCGGTGATCACCCAGCAACCCCGGTATCGCGTCTTGCGTCAATCTGCAAAGCTGTGCGAGCTGCCGTGATGGGACCGGGGGAGAGCGATGGCGTCGGTGCGCGGACTGTCGGCCGGTGACCCGCCGATCAATCTGCGGGTGCACGAGATCCGCTGCGCGAATGTCGAAGGTGCCCGCGAGGAGTTCGAGGACATGCTCGCCGCGCTGGTGCGGGTGACACGGCCCGGCGCGTTTCGGATTCAGGTCGGCCGGGGCGACGGCGGAATCGACGTGATGACCGGCGACCTGCGCGGCGGGGACATCGCCATCTGGCAGGCGAAGTATTTCATTCACCTGGGCAGCGACCAGTACGGGCAGATCAGGAAGTCATTCAGTTCGGCGCTCGCGGAGGCCGGCCGGCGGGGCAATCGCATCACCGATTGGATGCTCTGCGTGCCGGTGCTGCTGACCCGCACCGCGCGGATGTGGTGGGAGACCTGGCGGGAGCAGACCGAAAAGGACACCGGCGTGCGGATCGCCCTGTGGGACGCGACGGTCCTGCGGGAGCACCTGATCGCGCCCGCCGCGCACGCCGTCAGGGCGCACTACTACGGCGCCGCCGCGCCGGCACCGTCCCTCCCTCCGGCCGGCCCGGCGCTCTACCTCCCGCCGGACGGGCCGGCGACCGCCCCGCCGGACGCGGCGTGGGCGCCGGGGGACGAGCGGCGGATCGGCGCGGCGACCTGCTTCCTGCACGACGACGCCCTCGAGACCGCCGGTGCCGGTCGCGCCTGGCTGTGGCGCGAGGCCACCGCCGACCGCCTCGACGGCGCAGCAAGCGTCGCCCAGGTCCGCGTCGCGCAGGTCCGCGTGCTGCGCGCGACGCCGGCCGCGGAGGCGGTGCGGGCCGGCCTCAGCGCCCAGGCCCGGCTGCTGACCGGGCTCGCCGGCCGGCACCACCTGCCGGCCGTCGTCGCGCTGCACGACGAGGAGGGCACCCGCACGCTGATCACCGCCCGGCCGCCCGGCCCGACCTGGCGGGAAGCGTACGGCCCCCGCCCGGGCCGGGCGCTGGACCGGATCACCACCGCGGCGGTCTGCGCGACGGCCGTCTCCCTCGCCGAGGCGCTGACGGCGCTGCACCGGACCGGCCACGCCCACCGCGCCACCGGCCCGGACACGGTCGTGGTGGACCCGCGGCGCCGCCGCGCGGCGCTGCGCGACGGCGGGCTGGCCGCGCTGCCGAGGACCGTCCCCGACGGGCCGGCGGAGCACCGGGCACCGGAGCAGGCGGTCGCCGCGGACACCGCCGGCGGGCCGGACACCGCCGTCGACGTGTACCGCTTCGCGGCACTGCTGCACGCGACGCTGACCGGGCATCCGCCGCAGTGGCCACCGCTGCCGGTGCGGGCCACCTGCCCCGACCTGCCGCAGTCGCTGGACGACCTGCTGCTGCTCGGGCTGAACGCCGACCCCGCGCTGCGCCCGGCCGGGCTCGAGCCGTTCGCGGCCGAGCTGCGCCGGGTGGGTGGCGGCGCGCGATGACGGTCGTCGAGGTGCGGCTGCCCGGTCCGCTGGCGCTCGTGCCGTCGCAGGGTGCGATGCGGCGGCTGGGCCACGACCTGCCCGACCCGGTGACCCTCGCCGCGGAGCTGACCCGGCTGTCGCAGCGGGACGGGCTGCCGGCCCGCATCGACGAGAGCCGCAGCCGGCCGTCGCTGGCCGTCTACACCGACTCGTGCGTGCTGTGGCTGGGCCTGACCCAGAACGGTGACGCCTACCGGATCAACGGCGCCGCGCCCAAAGGGCTCAAGGACCACGCGTCGCTGGTCAAGGGCGCGCTGCTGCTGCGGACCGGGGCGGCGTGGTGGGCGCTGCCGGATGTCGCGGACGTGGCGCGGATGCGCCGCGAGCGGGGCATGACGTTCGACACGTCGTTCTCCCAGCTGCTCGCCGCCTGGCGCGCCGGCCTGGCCGTCGCCGCGTCGCCGCCCGCAAACCCGGCCCACACGAGGTTTCTCGACGTGCTGACCGAGGTCGTCGAGGCGGGGCGGGAGATCGACGCGGCGAAGCTGCGCGACGCGGAGCCGCTGCGCTACCGGCAGCGGGCCGCCACCCGCGAGCAGCGCCACTCCGCCCGCGGCGTCTACGACTTCACGCTGCTGCGCCGGCCGGACCTCGTCAAGGGCGCCGTGGTGCGGATCGAGGAGCGACCGGCGCTGCGCGGGCGGGTCGTGCACATCCGGGACCGCACCGTCACCGTCCGGTTCGAGTCCACAGTGGACTTCCCGGCGATCCCGCCGCAGGGCGGGCTGCGCCCGCTGCCCAGCGACCGGGTCTACACCAAGCAGCTCGAGGCCATCGGCGCGATCCGCAAGGGCCGGGCCGCCACCGACCGGCTGCTGCCGATGCTCGTCGACGGTCACGTCCTGCCGTACCAGCCGGAGGCGCACGCCCGCCCGGCCGGCGTCGCCGACGACGAGCAGCTGCGGGTGTTCCGGCGCGCGCTCGGCGTGCGCGACGCGCTGCTCGTGCTCGGCCCGCCCGGCACGGGCAAGACCTGGACCATCGGTGAGATCGTCGCCGCCTGCGCCGCCCGGGGCGAGCGGGTCCTGCTCACCTCGCACACCAACCGGGCCGTCGACAACGTCCTGGAACGGCTCCCTCCGCACCTGCGCGCGGTCCGGGTCGGCAACGAGGACGCGCTGACCGCGGGTGCCCGCACCTACCTCGCCGAGACGCAGGTCGAGGCGCTGCGCGAGGAGATCCTGCGGCGCACCGAAGGCGCCGCCGCCCGGCTCGCCGGGGTGGCCGGCGGCCACGTCGACCGCTGGTCGGTCCACCTCACCGACCGGCTGGCGGAGGCGACCTCGGCGGAGCAGGCCGTGACCGCCGCCGCCGGGGCCCGCGAGCATGCCGTGCGCCGGGTGACGCTGCCGCTGCGCGAGCGCGCCGAAGCGGCGGAGCAGGCCGTCGCGCGCGCCGAGGAGGCCCTCGAGGCGGCGCGGCGGGCCGAGGCCACCGCCCGCGACCGCATCACCCGGATCGCGTCGCTGCCCGGGCTGCTGCGCGGCGTCCTCGGCCTGCTGGAGCGCCCGCTGCGGCGCAGGGCGGACCGCGCCGCGCAGGTCGGCGCCGAGGCGGGGGCGGCGCTCACCCGGGCCCGCTCCGAGCTCGCCACCGCGGAGGGTGCGGCGCGGGTCGTCGCCGACGGCGACCCGGAGGTCACCCGGCTCGGCCGGGTGGTCACCGCCGCCGAACGGCACCGCGACGAGACCCTGCGACGCGTCGAGCAGGCCGCCGCCGGACTGCGCTCGGCGCTGCCCGCGGACGTGCGGCCCGCACCGGAGCCGGCGCAGGGACCGGCGGGTCCGGCGGTGGACCTCGCCGGTCGGCACCGGGAGGCCGCCGCCCTCGCCCGGGCGGCCGCACAGTCCCGTGCCCGCGCGACGTTGCTCGCCCAGTGGCGGGACCGGGTCCCGACCTCGGGCGCCAGCCTGCAGCGCGAGCTGGTCAAGTACGCCGACGTGGTGGCCGCCACGTGCATCGGCACCGCGACCACGGAGCTCCTCGCGGAGCTCGAGTTCGACGTCGCCGTCGTCGACGAGGCTGGCCAGATCTCGCTGCCGAACCTGCTCGTCCCCCTGGCCCGGGCCAGGCGGGCCGTGCTCGTCGGCGACCACCGGCAGCTGCCGCCGTTCCTGGACGAGGACGTGCGCCTCTGGGCGCAGCGCAGGGCCGCCGACCCGGACGCCGACCCGGGCACCGGCGCGCAGATCGGTGACCTGCTGACCCGCAGCGGATTCGAGCGGCTCTACGGCACGCTCGGCGAGGACCACCGCGACATGCTGCAGCTGCAGCGGCGGATGCCCGAGGAGCTCGCCACCTTCGTGTCCCGCACGTTCTACAACGGACGGTTGCGGACCCGGCACCCGGGCGGCGGCGGGAACCCGGTCTTCCGCAGCCCGTTCGCGATGGTCACGACCGCCGACCGGCCGGCCGCGGAACGCGGCGAGCGGCGACCGCCGAAACGGGCGGAGTCCCACGGCTATGTCAACCCGCTGGAGGCCGGGCTGATCGTCGAGCTCGTCACCGGCCTCACCGCCTGGCACCCGGACTGGGGCGTCATCCTGCCGTACCGCGCCCAGGTCGACCTGGTCCGTGAGCTGCTCGACGCCCGGCTCGGGGACCCCGGCCGCACCGCCGAGTGCGTCGGCACCGTCGACGCGTTCCAGGGCGGCGAACGCGACCTCATCATCTTCGGGTTCGTGCGCAGCAACGACGACGGCCGGGTCGGCTTCCTCGACGAGCTGCGCCGGCTCAATGTCGCCATCAGCCGCGCCCGCCGCCAGCTCGTCCTCGTCGGCGACACCGACACCCTGGAACGGGCCGGTGACGAGAAGTTCCGCCAGGTGATGCAGGCGATGACGGCGTACCTGCGGCACAGCGGCGACCTGCGCACCTCCGCCGAGATCACGGCGGTGCTGTAGATGGCGGCCATCTACCCGGTGGCCCGGGCGGTCGAGCACGCCGCAGGTCTCGCCGGGGTGCAGCCGCTGCGGGTCTTCGCCGTGCTCTGGCCGCTGTGGCAGGTCGAGATCACCGCGCGGGTCGAGGACCCGGCGGAGTACGAGCTGCTGGACTCGTTCGTCACCCGCGCCGTCGGTCAGGCCGGCCTCGACACCGCGGCGGCGGTCGCGGGCTTCCTGGGCCTGGGGGAGCGCACCGTGCGCGGCTGCGTGCAGTATCTGATGACCGTCGGGCACCTCACCGCCGACGGCGAACGCCTCGAGCTGACGCCACGCGGCCTGCGGTCGATGCACGACGGCCGCCGGTACGAGTCGAAGGAGGTCCGCCAGCAGCTGCTGTTCGACCGGTACACCGCCGGGCCGTTCCCACGCTCGCACTACGCCAACGCGGTCACCGTGCTGGACCGGCCCGAACCGTCGCTGGACGGGGTGCGTGGCAGCCGCTTCACCGCGCTGTTCGCCAGCACCGCGTTCCGCCCCGAGATCGTCGACGCCCTCGTCCGCCGGCCGGACCGCACCGGCTACAACGTGCCCGCCGAGATCGACCGGCCCCGCGTCGACGGCGTGCGGGACGCGTGGCTGCCGGCGTACCTGGTGCGGACCGGGCAGGGCCTGCTCGCGTACACGGCCGCCAGCGACGGCCGCGACGCCTTCGTCGAAGGGTTGTGCCGCCAGGCGCCGGAGGTCACCAGCGCGCTGCCGGACACGCCCCCCGAGGACGCCGAACGACGCTGGGAGGCGTGGCTGCGCAAGGAACACGGCGGCGGCACCCTGCGCCGGCAGCCCAACGGTGTCTGGCGCGGCACCCTGCCGGCGTCGGCGTTCGCGGCCGGCAACCGGCGGCTCGCCTCCTACGTGGTGCACGACGAGCTGTTCCTGCAGCTGTGGTGCGACGACCGGGCGCTGCGCCGCACCGCCATGCGCGACCGTGCGCTGCGGATCGCGCAGAGCCGCGACGTCGACAGCCGCGCCGCCCTCGACCGCCGCCTCGGCGACCTCGGCCGCCAGTACGAGGTCGAGCCGTCCACTGTGGACGACCTGCGGGCGCATGCGGGGCGGACCGGCCAGGAGGACCTGCTCGCCCGCCTCGAAGCCCTGCCCGCCACGTCGTAGCGCGATCGCCGCCCGGGACTTCTGTGCCGTTCTCCGCCAGGGGTTTCGAAAACGGTCGACGGTCGCGCGGGTACCACACCACCATCGGGGAATTGGGAGCGCTCCCAGATAGTCGGCCCTGCTCCGGGCCGGTTTCCCACCTCCGCCAAGGTGAGGTTCACATGCGCATTCCCCGATGGGTTCCGCTGCGTGCCGTAGTGGCCGCAGCCGTCCTGACGGGCGCGGTCGGGGTGGCGCAGCTGCGCGCCGCCGACGCCGCCCCCACGGCGGCAGCAGCCGCCTCCACCATCACCGTGGACACCGACCGCCAGTTCGGCACCCTGCGCAAGGCCGGCCTCGGGACCCTCTTCGGAGTGGCCGCCGCGCCGGACACGCCACGCGAGCTGATGATCGCCTCGCAGCGGTACCTCAGCCAGCACCAGAGCGCCCAGGGCGACGCCTCCTATCCGACGTCGACCGAGGCGGTCGTGGGCAAGCTGCGCGGCACCGACGTCAAGATGATCGGACGCTACAACGACCTCATGGGCGGCTGGCCCTACGACTGGAAGGGCACCGCCGACTGGTACGCCAAGGTGGACAGTGCGACCCGCTCCATCCAGGCGTACAAGGACGTCCTGCTCGCGGTCGCGCCGTTCAACGAGCCGGACAACAAGCTGCAGGGCGGGTTCGCGCAGGACGCCGCCGTGCCCGGCACCACCTACGACGAGAAGTTCAACTGGCTGTGGACGCAAACGTTCCGCCGCATCCGCGCCATCGACCCGAGCATCCCCATCATGGGGCCGAACTACGAGTTCTACCTCGGCTGGCAGCCCGCGCTGCAGACGAAGATGCGCGACTTCCTCGTCAACGCCCGCAACACCGGCACCGTGCCCAACCTGATCGGCTGGCACAACCTCGGCCAGAGCCCGGGTGACGTGCCGGAGACGCTCAGCCGGTACTACCGACCCCTGGAGAACGAGCTCGGCATCCCCGGCCGGCCGCTGCCGGTCGTCATCGAGGAGTACGGCTCGGGCGCCGCGAAGGACTTCGAGGGCGTCCCCGGCTCGATGATCAAACACTGGGCGGAGTTCGAGCGGTACGACGTCGACCACGCGATGATGGGCATCTACACCAACCCGGGGCTGCTGGGCAACACGCTGCGGCGCACCTCGGCGGGGCTCAAGCCGAACGCCGGCTGGCAGATGATGGCGTGGTACAAGGCGATGACCGGCACCCGCGTCGACGTGAGCCGGTGGGACACCCGGCACTACCTGGCCTGCGACGGCGTCGCCAGCTGGGACGGCGGTAACCGCACCGTGCAGGTCCTCGTCGGCGGCGAGGACAACGACGTCGACGTGCGGGTGCTGGGCCTGGCCCGGCGCGGCCTGACCGGCAACGTGCGGGTCCGGGTCGACTCGGCGGTGTGGACGGTCGACCCCCTGGCGACCGACCGCAACGTCCAGGCCGGCGGCGACTGGCAGGGCGCGCCGCTCAACCTCCTCGACTCGACCATGACGGTCGACGCCTCCGGCGCGCTGACCGTGCCGATCCACCGGATGGAGGGCTACAACGGCTACCGGATCCTCATCTCGCCGGCCGCCGGACCCGCCGCGTATCCCACGAAGTACGAGGCGGAGCAGGCCCAGCGGGTCAACGCGGCGGCCAGGTCCGGCAGTGCCGTCGCGTCCGGGAACGGCTGGGTCGGCGGCATCGACTTCGCCGACAGCGCCGTCACGTTCACCGTCACGGCAGCGGCGGCCGGCATCCACACGATGACGGTCCGCTACGCCAACGGCACCACCGCCGCGAACGCCACCCACACGGTGCGCGTCAACGGCCAGCCGCAGGGCTCGGTCACCTACCCCGCGGTGACGAGCGGCTGGGCGAACTCGGAGCTGCGCACCACCACGAAACGGGTGGCGTTGCGCGCCGGCACCAACACCATCACCCTCGGCAAGGGCACCGGTTACGCGGAGCTCGACTTCATCGACGTGCGCCCCGACACCCACCGCTACGAGGCCGAGCTGGCCACCGTGACCAACGCCCGCATCGGCGGCTTCCGCTGGAACGAGTTCCCCGACAAGGTCGGTGGCATCGACTTCCCGGACAGCGCCGTCGAGTTCGCGGTGGAGGCGCCGATGACGGGCACCTACCGCCTCGAGGTCGGCTACGCCAACGGCACCACCGCGACGTCCACCCACCTGGTGTCCGTCAACGGCGGCGCCGCGGGCACCGTCTCCTACCCGGGCACCGGCGCGTGGTTCGACGGCCCGACCCAGGACCGCGCCGGCCGCGTCGCCGCGGTGACGGTCGCGCTCACCGCCGGCACCAACCGGATCCGCCTGCGGAAGGGCACCGGCTACGCCGAGCTCGACTACGTCGAACTCAAGAAGACCGACGCCTGACCGGTCGACGCTGGCCGCCCGCCGCGAGCGCGTAGACGCGGCGGGCGGTGCCGGCGCACACCCGCTCGGTGAGCCGCGCCGCGTCCGCCGCGCTGATCGCGTCGTCGGCCCGCCAGGCGTCCAGCATGCGGCGCAGGCTGTGCCGGAACTGCGCGGCGCCGATGAGGTACAGCTCGGGCAGCAGGTACGCGTCGGTGGAGAAGAGCACCTTGCCGAACGGGGCGAGCTCGAAGCACTCGGCCAGCACCGCGCCGGCGCGCACACCGAGGTGCCCGACGGTCAGGCCGACGTCCAGGTAGACGTGCGGATAGACCTGGGCCAGCCAGCCGGCCTGGCGATGGTACGGGTAGCAGTGCAACAGCACGACGGGCCCGTCGACGGCGCCGAGGAACGGCTGCAGGTGCGCGGGATCGGCGGCCGGCAGCGCCAGGTCGCGGTCGCCGAAGCCGGTGTGCACCTGCAGCGGCAGTCCCGTGTCGACGCCGGCCCACAGCACGTGGCGCAGCAGCACGGGATCGGTGAGCCGCCCACCACCGCCGCGCAACCAGTCGCCGGCCGCCCGGCGCACCTCGGCCGCGGCCGGCCGCTCGGCGGGCACGGCCAACCCGGCGCGGTAGGCGATGATCGATTTGACCGCGACCGCGTGCGCCGTGCGGCGTTCGAGGACGCCCGCGAGCGCGGCGGCGAACCCGGCCGCGTCGACGCCCGTGGACGCCACATGCTCGGCGACGGCTTCGAGCCGCACGACCTCGCGCACCGCCGCACCGGCGAGGTCGCCGAGCGTCGCGGTGTCGAGCCGGTCCGGGCCGTCCAGGCCCGTGTCGACCAGCAGCGTCTCGAAGCCCGCCGACCGCAGCAGGGTCCGCGTCGCCGCGCGCCAACCGACGGCCGAACGGCGGGCGAGGTAGTCGCCGATCTCCGCGTGCCGGGGCAGCCCGAGCGCGGGCGCGCACCAGCGCCGGACCGCCAGGCCGACCTGACTGTCCAGATAGGATGTCCCGGCCGGCGCGGGCAGGTGCGCCTCGGTGCACGCCAGCTCGAAGGCCGCCGCGTCGAGCTCGCCGGCGACGACGGTGTGGCAATGGGCGTCGATCAGTACCGCCACCGGCCGGCCTCCGCGATCGCCGCCGGATCGGCGGTGCGGAACAGCTCGGCCTCGGCGCGCCGCACCGCACAGAACGCCTCGAGCAGGGGTTCACCGAGGGCCGCCGGAAGCAGGTCGTCGCGGCGCAGCGCTTCGACCGCCTCGTCGACGCCACCCGGCAGCCGGGGCGGTCGCCCGGCCTCGGGGAGCTGTGCCGGGTCCACGTCGATCCCGGGCGGCAGCCGCCGGTCCCCGCCCGCGGCCCCGGCCACCACCGCGGCCACCGCACCGACCAGCAGATACGGGTTCGCCGCGCCGTCGCAGCACTTGAGCTCGGCGTTGGCGGCGGTGTCCCGCTCGCCGAGGCTGCCGGTCACCAGGCGCAGCGCGGCCTCGCGGTTCTCGTGGCCCCAGCACTGGTACGGCGCCGCCCAGTGCTGGGGCACCAGCCGCAGGTGGCTCGCCACGCTCGGGGCGCCGATCGCGGCCAGCGCGGGGAGCCGGTCGAGCAGGTGCGCCAGGATCGTCTCGCCCTGGGTGGTGAGCCCGTGCGGCCCGTCGCCACCGCTGAACAGGTTGCGCCCGTGCGACCAGGCGGACAGATGCAGGTGCTGGCCGTTGCCGACCTGCCCGGCGACCACGACCGGCGCGAACGACACCCGATGGCCGAACGACTGGGACACGGCGCGGATCGTCTGCCGGACGAGCACCTGCCGGTCCGCCGCGGCCACGGGGTCGTCCGCGCCGACGGAGATCTCCAGCTGCCCCGGCGCGTACTCCGGGTGGAACTGCTCGACCGGCACGTCCTGCGCGTCCAGCGCTGCGAGGAGGCTGTCGACGTACGACGAGAGCTCCACGACGCGGGTCATGCCGTACGCCGGGCCATGGCACGCCGGTGCGGCGTCGTCGGTGCCGACGAACCACTCGACCTCGAACGCCATCCGGAGGTCGACGCCGCGCCTGCGGGCGCGTTCGGCGGCGGTGCGGGCGAACGTCCGCTGGCAGCCGGCGTGCGGCTCACCCTCCTGGGTCAGCCGGTCGGCGGGCGCCCAGGCCCAGCCCGGCTGGGCGGCGAGCACGGTGAACCGGTCCAGGTCGGGATACAGCCGCAGGTCGCCGACCGGGCCGCCGATGTGGCGGCTGGTGGTGATCGAGTCGTCGAGCAGGAACACGTCGAAGACCGGTGACATGCCGACCCCCCACGCCGCCGCGTGCCCGAACCGGCCGACCGGCACGGTCTTCACCCGCGTGACGCCCGCGTTGTCGACGAAGGTCAGCGCCACCGCCCGTACCCCACGGGCGGCCGACTCGTCGGCGAGCTGGCGGGCGCGGGCGCTGCGCTCTTCACGCTCCATTGCCTGATCGTCCCTCCGTCGCCCGGTTCGCGGCCGGTCTGCCGTTCCCGGCCGCGCCCAGTTCCGTGGCGCGCCGCCCGTTCTCCCGCCACCAGGCCGCGTACGTGCCGTCCCAGGGCAGGGGGTCCCGTCGCGCACCGTCGGAGCGGTACGTGCGCCGGGTGGGGAAGACCGTGACGGCCATGTCCGCCTCGGACTCCCGGGAGGCGAGCCGCACCTCGTCGAACGCGCCGTCCACTCCGACGATCGGCCGGCCGCTCATGACGACGTGGATGTGGTCGAAGATGCCCTGCTCGAACGAGTCGAACACGGTGATCGTCAGGAAGCAGGCGCCGAGCGGGTTGGGCGGGTCGGGTCGCTCGCGGGCGACCGCCCACTCCGCGACCGTGTGGCCCGCTCCCCATTCGAACGGGGCCACCTCGCCGGGTCGCAGGAGGCGCTCCCGCTTCGCGGCGGTCGCCTCCACGAACTGGGCCTCGTCGGCGAGCCGCACCCGCGCGGTGGTCGCGCCCTCGTTGATCAGCACGCCCCGGGTCTGAAACCACAGGAGCCGGCTCCGGTCCTCACCCCGTCCGAAGAGCCGCGCCGGCGAGGCCGCCTCGGCCGGCGCCGCGGCACGGTGGTCGAGCAGCCCCGGCTGGTTGCCGTACGGCATCCCGTCCCGCGTCGCGTCGACCAGCGGGGGCCACTGCGGCGCCTCGAACAGCGCGACGACGAGGGGAGCCCGCTCGTCCGTCCTGGCGCGGGCCGCCTCCCGGACCGCCGCCGTCGCGGCCTTGAGGGTCTCCTGGGCGAAGCCGGCCTGCTTCTCGGCGGCCTTCGACTGCGCCGCGCTGATCTCGACCTGTTTCTGCAGCTCCGGCAGCTGCCTGGCGGCGGTCCGGGCCGCGGCGCGCCCCGAGCGGGCGGCCGAGGCGGCGGCAACCGCCGCGGCGACCGCGCCGATGGCTGAGATGATCTGTATCCACCCGGCCAACGTCACCCGATCGAGGTTGGCTACCAGCGCATCCCAAAAAGCCCGCACGTCAAGGCCCCACCTTCGCAGCGACTCACCCTTGTGGCCGGGTCCGGGCCGGGCTCGGCCGTTCACCGGTCGATGTGCGACCTGCCCCGCCCGGGCGCGGATAAGCGCCTGAGCCGAGGTGGCGGCGCGCCGCTGAACTCGAAGACCGCAACCGCGACGCTGCGAGGCCGTCGACCATTCGCCCACCGAGCACCGAAAGCCCGACGCTGTATGACGTTGTGATACGGTCGGATCGTGGTCGAGCGGGAGTACCTGTGGACGGATGAGGGCCTTGCGGTCGCCCGTCGTCGCAAGGTCGCCCTCGAGGAGGTCGATCAGGCGTTGCACGCTCCGCCGGGTCTGCGGTTCGAGCGGCGGATCGGTGACCTGCTCCTCGTCGTCATGGGAATGGCCGGCAGTGCCCGGGTCATCGCGGTCATCTGCGAGCAGATGTATCGCACCACGACCTATCGGATTTTGAGCGTGAAGGCGTTGGCCGGTGCCGAGCTGGATGAGTGGAGGAGGCGAGTCCTGTGAGCGGTCCTGACTTCGAGCGGATGTCCAAGGACGAGGTCGTCGCCTGGTTCGACGCCTCGGACGACGTCTCGCCGCTGCTGTCCGCAGTGGCGCCCGTCGAGGACGGCGTGGTCTCCCCGGCGGTGGACGGGCCGATGGCGATGATCAGCATCCGGCTGCCGGTCGCGATGGTCGAGGAGTTGGACGGTCTCGCGGATGCGCAGCAGGCGCGGCGCTCCGACGTCATCCGGGAGGCGCTGACGTCCTACATCAGGGAGCGGACGGCGCCGGTGGGGCCTGACGATGCGCAGCAGGCGCTCGAGGTGCTGCGGAAGGTGGTCGCCGGTCGGTTCGGCAACCAGGCTGAGGCGGCGTAGGCGCACCGGATCGTGACGTGGCGGCCAGGCCCCCGGGTGGGGTGGGCTGCTGGGGTGGCTCGGGTCCGACCCGCGCGGCGCAGCTGGCGGGCTGGGCTGGAGGCGGGCCGGAGTCGGATCGGAAGGTCAGGCGGCGGCGAGGGCGGGCGCTATGGCGCGGGCGCACCGCTCACGCGCCCACTGGATCCTGGGCAGCGCGACCTCGGGGCGGTCGCCGAACACTTCCGCGGCCCGGGCGTAGCACTCGTCGGGGCCGAGCTGTTCGAGGGTGCGGTGAACGGTGTCGCGGATGGTGGCGTCGTCCAGGTCGCAGCATGCGGATGCGTCGGAGACGAACAGTGCCATGCTCAGCATCGGCTCAACCGGGCAAGTCGTCATGGGGGATCACCTGTTCAAGAGGGGTGGAATGGCTCTTCATCCACGTTCTCTCGTACCGTTGGGGGACAGCCTCGGCGCCAGCGGGACTCTCCGACTGCGGGTGTCCCCACCCGCGTATACCTGCTAGCAGGTATGCCCGCTCACCCTTCGTCCACGACCCCGGTGGGGGAGCGCGGGACGGTGGTCGTGCCGTGTCCCGGCAGCCGGCGGTCCGGCACCTGGCCGCGCCGGATCGCCGCCGCGTTTCCGGTGTGACCGGGACGAGTGCCGCCGACCCGGGGGGAGCGGGCCGGCGGCACTCGAACCGGTCTGCGGTACGTCAGGCGTACACGCTGAACGAGTCACCGCCGGGCCAGCAGCACGCCCGCCACGGCGGCCGCGGCGAGGGACGTGCGGTGCACGGGAGGCAAGGGAGTTCGCTCTCGTTCGAGGGGACGGTGGGGTGGGACGTCGTCGTGGTCGCTCAGGCCGGCTTGCCGGTGCTGATGCTCAACCAGGGCGTCCAGGTCGTGCAGTTGAGGTTGGCGCCGGACGCGCCGTTGCGGTTGCAGACCTCGAACCGGATCCGGCTGTCCTCACGCATGTCGTAGTTGCAGGTCACCGTCGTGTCGAAGCCCTTGGCGTTGTGGCACACGTCGGAGCGGCCGTAGTCGGTCTGCCAGGTGACGATGACGCGCAGGCCGTCCTCCATGTTGTCGCGCACGGTGATCTTGTCGCCGTAGCTGACGAAGCAGCCGTGCCCCCGCCAGACGTCGATGTAGTCGTC
This sequence comes from Dactylosporangium siamense, assembly GCF_016862795.1. Classification (GTDB taxonomy): domain Bacteria; phylum Actinomycetota; class Actinomycetes; order Mycobacteriales; family Micromonosporaceae; genus Dactylosporangium; species Dactylosporangium siamense. Next base: position 67,555 of record NZ_BONQ01000167.1, read on the forward strand.
GAGGTTCGACCGGCAGTACTCGCCGGGCGCGTCGGCGTGTGCGAAGGTCGCCGGCAGCGCGCCGGTGATCAGGAGGGCGGCGCCGAGCGTGGTCGCGGCCCGGCCGAGGGCGGTGCGGACGGCGTTCACGCGGTGATCGAGGGGCTGTAGATGTGGTACGCGGTCGTGCCGCTGTGCGACGCCCACACGTGGACGCGGACCTGGATTCCCTCGGTGACGTTGTAGTTGCAGACGGTGGCGCCCTTGTTGGTGTTGCTGGTGCTGGTGTCGTCGAAGCAGTCGCTGCTGTGGTTCACCCAGTGCATGACGCCGTTGGAGTCCGGCAGCAGCTTCTGGATCTGTGCGCGGGTGCCCCAGCCGTCGGCCGTGTAGTCCCAGACGCGCAGGGTGTCGCCGTCGGCGTAGAACTTGGCGCACCCGCCGTTGGTCGCGGAGCCCGGCTTGATCCAGCACGCCCAGGCGTAGCCGTTGCTGGCGGCGGAGGCGACGTCCGGCGTCGCGATCAGGGCCGCCGGGATCAGGGCCGCGGCGACCACGGCCGATTTGAACGCTCGGTGCATCATGGAGTCCTCTCGCGGGAGAAATATGGAGTTTGTGGCGAAATGTCGCCCACGTCCACTCTGTCGTTCCCGCGATCCCCGAACCAGGCGGTTCGCCGTCAACCTACCGTCAACTTCGCGGCGGCAAGCCGCGCCCGGGGCAGCTCCGCGTCGGGGTGTTCCAGCCGCTCGAGTATCGCCAGGGAGGCCTCCCACTGCTCCCGCGCGCCGTCGTGATCACCCGCGTCCCGTTCGATGTCGCCGAGGTCGAGCAGGATCTGCGACAGGTGGTACGCGTCGCCGGCCGCCTCGAACCGGGCGGACGCCCGCCGCTTGTACGCCGCCGCCAGCCGGAGCCGGCCCAGCCGGTGGTGCGCGTCGGCGAGGGTGTCCCACACGAATGCCTGCGACGCCGGGTCCGGACTCGCGCGGACGAACAGCAGCGCCCTCCGGCAGGCCGCCAGGGCCTCCTGGTGCTCGCCGCGCGCGGTGTGGCACTGCGCGACGACCTGCCACGCCCGCCACCGGTGCACGGGCTCGCCGGCCGCGTAGAGCAGGTCGGCCCGCTCCGCCGCCGCGAGGGCCGCGTCGAGCTGGTCCTGCCGGAGCAGCAGGAGCGCGATGTTGTACGTCACCTGCGCCTGGCTGGGGACGTCGCCGAGCGCCTCGGCGCAGTGCAGTGCGTGCCCGAGGTGCTCGGCCGCTTCGCGTCCCCGGCCGAGCCGGAAGCCGACGAGCGCCAGCGCGCGGCGCGTGTGCAGCTGGCCGAGGAGGTCGCCGAGCCGGGTGGCGCACACCAGGCCGGCGTGCTGGACCGCGGCGAGCTCGGCCCACCAGCCGCCGCGGTCGAGGACGTCCTGCACCGCCCAGGCGATCCGCCAGACAGCACCGTCCAGGGCGGACCCGGTCGCCCTGGACTGCGCCGCCACCGCGGTCAGCAGGACCTGTAACTCGCCGTCGAACCACTCGGCCGCCGCGGCCTGGTCGGCGAACGACGGCGGGCCGGACGGCACCGGCAGGGGCAGACCCGGGCGGCGTTCGGGGCGCAGCAGCAACGCGGCGGCATGCGCATGGTGCATCAGGTGGTCGTACAGCCGCTCGACCGCGGCCCGGCCGGCCCCGGCGGACTCGTGCGTGCCGGCGAGCTCCGCCGCGTAGGCGCGGACCAGGTCGTGGAACGAGTACCGGCCGGGCCGCTCCTCCACGACCAGGTGCACCCGGGCGAGCCGGGCCAGGGCGCGCGCGGCCGCCGGCCGGGGGAGGCCGGCGAGCGCGGCCGCCGCGGCCGGGTCGACGTCCGGACCCGGGTGCAGGCCGAGGAGCCGGAACAGTCGGCCGGTCTCGTCGTCCAGCGTCCGCACCGACCAGGACATGACCGCCCGCAGGTCGCCGGCGGCGTCGTCGTCCTCGAACACGTCGAGTTGATCCCGGATGTTGCGCAGCTGGCCGGCGAGCACCCCGAGCGGGAACGGGGGACCCGCGGCGGCGCGCGCGGCGACGATCGTCAGTGCCAGCGGCAGCCCGGCGCAGGCGTCCACGATGCCGGTGACGGCGTCGGGTTCCGCGGCGACCCGGTCCGCGCCGAGGTGCCCGGTCAGCAGCCTGCGCGCCTCGTCGTCGGTGAACAGGTCCAGCGTGAGGACCGTCGCGCTGTCGGTCGCGGCCAGCCCGGTCAACCGGACCCGGCTGGTGACCACGACGAGACACCCCGGCGAGCCGGGCAGCAACGGCCGGACCTGTCCGGCGTCCCGGGCGTTGTCCAGCACCAGGAGCATCCGGCGCTCGGCGAGCAGGCTGCGCAGCAGGCCGCTCTGACCGTCGATCGTGGCCGGCACCCGGGCGGGCGGCACGTCGAGCGCGTCGAAGCAGGCACGCAGCGCGGCCTCCGGGCTCAGCGGCGCCGCGCCGGGGTCGAAGCCACGCAGGTTCAGGTGCAGCTGGCCGTCCGGGAAGGCGCCCTTGACCCGGTGCGTCCAGTGCAGCGCGAGCGCCGTCTTGCCGATGCCGGCCGCGCCGACCACCGCCACGACGGGCACCGCCACCGGGTCCGGCCGGTCCGCTTCGGGAGCCAGCAGCGCGTCGAGCCGGGCGAGCGTGTCGCCCCGCCCGGTGAAGGCCGCCGGCGCGGCCGGCAGTTGCGCCGGCACCGGACGGGCCGGGAGCGGCGGGGCGGCGGGTGGTGCCATTGGTGAGCCGTCGGCCGCCGGGGTGCCGGCGCTCAGCGCGACCAGCAGCATGTCCTGCTCCGGGCCGTCCGGCTCCAGGGCCGCGACGAGCAACCGCACCGAGCCCTGGTGCGGGCGCCGGATCCGGCCCGCCTCGATGCCCCGGATCGTGCCGACGCTCAACCCGCTGCGACCGGCCAGCTCCTCCTGCGTCAGCAGCGCTCGCTCCCGCAGCCGGCGCACGATGCCGCCGATGTGCGCGGCGCCGGCCGGCCCGTCGGGCATGAGGCTCCACCTTCCGTCTGCCGCAGGCTAGCGGTGATCATCGACATCGACGATCCGCGCGGCGACGGGCTTGACGAAATCCTGAGCTTCCGGCGCTTCTGAGGACTCAGCGCGGGCTGGGGCTCAGCGTGGGCACCGACGCGGGCACCGGATTGGAGCCGGCGTTCTGCCCGGCGATCCACGACAGCGAGAACAGCACGCCCGCCGCCACCACGGCGGCCAGCACGAGGAACTTGCGGACGAATCCCCAGCGGGCCTTGGCCAGGCCCGGCACCAGCGCCTTGGCGGCCCGGTGCGTGTTCCAGGAGCTGCGCATCCGCTGGTACGCGACACCGGTCGGCAGCCCCAGCAGCAGGCCGGTCCAGAACGTGAGACTGCTCAGGAGCCGTACCGCGACATCCCCCATGGCTTCCCCCTGACGAGCGATCCGGGGCCTGACCTCCACACCGTAGGGCTGGCGGCCACCGGCGCATATGTGTATATGGGTCGATGTCCGGGGCTGGTGGACACCTCTGCCTGACCGGATGACCGACCGAATCCGGGTCCGGGGCGACCCGGCGAACCTTTGCGGGGGGCCCGCGCGTCGTGATGACGGGTACGGTGAACCGGACGACGAGAGGGTCGAGCGATGCGACGCGGACCGGTGCGGTGGGCGATGCCCGGCGTGCTGCTGTCCGTGCTCCTGGCCCTCGGCATCCTCAGCGGCTCCGACCCGGCGCCGCAGGCCGCGGAGCCGATGCCGCCGACGCCCGCGGTGCTGATGCCCGCGGTGCTGCCGGCGTCGGTCAATGCCGTCCGGCCGGACGTCCAGCTCGCCGCCGACCGCCTCACCGGTGACGGTGCCGCGGTCTGGTTGTTCGTCGCCGCCATGTGCGCGCTGCTGGCGCGCCCGGCGCGGCCCACGGCCCGGACCGGCGGCGGCGCGGCGGGTCCGGCCGGGTCGTCGCTCGTCGTTCTCGGCGCGTTGAGGGGCAGGGCGCCACCGCACGTCGTGCGGTAGCCAGCGTCCCGTTCCCCTTCGCCGACGGCGTCCCGCCGTGCGGACCGTCGGCGCCTTCCTTGCCGAGGAGATTTTTCGATGTCGCGCGCCATTGCCGTGCGCGCGGTGCTGGCCTTCGCCGTGTTGGCGGTCTCCGGGTGGCTCGTCGCCACCCGACCGCCCCGGCTCGGCCTGGACCTGCGTGGCGGCACCCAGATCGTGCTGGAAACCCGGGACGGTGAGTTCGCCGAGGCGAACGCCACCACCACCGACGACGCTCTCGAGATCCTCCGCCGGCGCGTCGACGCGCTCGGCGTGACCGAACCGACCGTGACCCGCGCCGGTGAGCGGCGCATCATCGTCGAGCTGCCCGGCGTCACCGACCCCGCCGAGGCGGTGCGGGTGATCGGCCGGACCGGCCAGTTGCTGTTCCGCCCGGTCCTCGGCCCCGCCCCGGCCGAGCCGGGCCCGGGTGCCGGTGCCACACCGGCACCCACATCGCCGCCACCGGCGACGCAGCCACCCACGACGCAAGCGCCCACGACGCAAGCACCCACGACGCAAGCGCCCACGACGCCGGCGCCCGCCGGGGCGGCGAACGGCGCGGAGGTCGTGCTGCCGGACGAGGAAGGCCGTCGGCTGCGGCTCGGCCCGGCCGTCGTGTTCGGCCACGACGTCGCCGACGCGGACGCGGTCGCCGGGCCGGCCGGCTGGCGGGTGACGCTCGACTTCCGCGACAAGGGCGCGGCGGCGTGGCGGACGCTGACCGCCGCGGCCGCCTGCGCCCCCGACGGCGATCCGGCGCGCCGGGTGGCGATCGTGCTGGACGGTCAGGTCATCTCCTCACCGCAGGTCGGCCGGAACGTGACCTGCGAGGTCGGCATCACCGGTGGCACCACCGAGATCACCGGCTCGTTCACCGTCGCGGAGGCCAAGGACCTGGCGTTGCTCATCCGGTCCGGTGGGCTGCCGGTGCCGGTGGAGATCATCGAGCAGCGCACGGTCGGACCCACGCTCGGTGCGGCGGCCGTGACGGCGTCCGCGTGGGCCGGGGTCATCGGCACGATCGCCACGATCCTGTTCATCGTCGCGGCGTACCGGCTGGTCGGCGGCGTGGCGGCGGTCGCGCTGACCGCGTACGGCCTCGTCTCGTACGCGGCCCTGCTCGCCGTCGGGGCTACGTTGACGCTGCCCGGGCTGGCCGGGTTCGTGCTCGCGATCGGCATGGCCGTCGACGCGAACGTCCTGGTCTTCGAGCGGGCCAGGGAGGAGTACGCCGACGGCGCCGGCCGGCGTGGTCTGCGCGGCGCGCTGCGGGCGGGGTTCACCCACGCCTGGTCGGCGATCGCCGACTCGAACGCCACCACCCTGCTCGCGGCCGGTCTGCTGTTCGCCTTCGCCGCCGGGCCGGTCCGCGGCTTCGGTGTCACGCTGTCGATCGGTGTGCTCGCGTCCATGTTCACCGCGCTGGTGCTGACCCGTACCCTCGCGATGCCGCTGGTGCACAGCCGGTGGCTGGCCGCCCGGCCCGCCTGGAGCGGTCTCGCCGGGCTCGGGCGGGTGCGGCGCCGGCTCGAACGGCGCCCGCCGGACCTCATGGGTCGCCGGCGGATATGGCTGACGATCTCGGCCGTCGCCGTCGTGATCGCGGTGATCGGCGTCGGGGTGCGGGGGCTGAACCTCGGCGTCGAGTTCACCGGCGGGCGGCTGGTGGAATACCGCGTCTCGGCGCCGCTGTCCATCGACGCCGCCCGGGCCGCGGTGCAGGACGCCGGCCTGGAACGGGCGGTGGTGAACACGACGGGCCCGGACGACCTCAGCGTCCGCGCCGGCGGGTTCGACGACGCGACCGAGGCCGACGTCCGCGCCGCCCTGGAGCGGGCGGGCGGCGGTGAGGTGCAGCGCCTGCGGGACGAGGCGATCGGACCGTCGCTCGGCGCCGAGCTGCGGCGCAACGCCCTCGTCGCCCTCGCCGTGGCGCTGGGCGCTCAGCTGCTCTACCTGGCGGTCCGGTTCCGGTGGCGGTGGGGAACCGCGGCGGTCCTCGCGATGGCCCACGACGTGCTGCTGCTCGTCGGGGTCTTCGCGTGGCTCGGCAAGCCGGTCGACGGCGTGTTCCTGGCCGCGCTGCTGACCGTCGTCGGCTACTCGATCAACGACTCGGTGGTGATCTTCGACCGGATCCGGGAACTGGTCCGCGGCGACCCGCGGCGCAGGGTGCCGTTCGCGCGGCACGCCAACATCGGCTGCCTGCAGACCGTCCCCAGGACGATCAACACCGGCCTGGGCGCGATGTTCATCCTCACCGCGCTGCTGGTCCTGGGCGGCGACTCCCTCGCCGACTTCGCGCTCGCCCTGCTCGTCGGGATCGGCGTCGGCACCTACTCGTCGGTCTTCCTCGCCGCCCCCTTGGCGGTGTCGCTCGAGGGCGATCGCGGAGGTCGGGGTGATCGGCCGGTGACCAGGCAGCCGGCCGGCCGCCGGCCGGTCACCGCGGGCGAGGGGCCCGTGGGAACGAAGCCGGCAGTGATCGTCGTGCGCCGCACCGGCTGACCGCGGCGGCCCGCCGTCGTCGGAAACCCACGTCTTCCGACGACGGCGGCCCGCCGCGGCGACGGGTGGTCAGCAGCGGGGGACGCCGGGGATGTAGCCGTCGTAGCCGGTGAGGACGTAGGCGTCGGCGATGTAGCGGCCGGTGCCGATGCGGTCCCAGATGTTGCTGGTGCCGTAGGTGCCGTCGACGGTCGTGCCCGTGGTCTGGCAGGCGATCGTCACGCCGGTGCCGTCGGCGACCGTGCCCACGGGGTCGTAGCCCGTGCCCGGGCCGGAGCGCACGGTCAGCGGGGTGCCGGCGGTGTTCACGGTGCCGTTGCCCGAGCCGGACGGGCAGCCGTTGTCGCTGGTGTAGTTCTTCGTGCCCCAGTACAGGGCCTGGGTGCCGTTGAACTTGATCTTCACGGAGGTGCCGCCGGAGCGCTGCTCGTAGTGCAGGTGCGGGCCGGTGGAGCCGCCGGTCGTGCCGACGTAGCCGATGACCTGGCCGTAGCGCACGGTCTGGCCGACGGACACGTTGAACCGGCTCAGGTGGGCGTAGTAGGTGGTGTAACCGCCGCCGTGGTCGATCCTGACGTACTTGCCGTAGCTGGTGTTGCCGAGGTCCGTGACCCGGTCCACGGTGCCGGACGCACTGGCCACGACGGGGTCGCCGTCGTCGTTGGTCCGGTTGAAGTCGATGGCGTTGGCGGGGCTGTGGTCGGAGCGGGTCTGGCCCGACCACACCTGGCCGCACGGGAACGGGACCTTGAACGTGGGGGCCGCGAGCGCGGCGGTCGCCGGGACGACGATCACGGCGGCGGCGGCCACCAGGGTGGCGAAGGCGCGGATCATGGCGCGCCGGCGCGGAAAGAAATTCACCATGCCCGCGACTTTATCGTCAATTATCTATGCGCGTAAGGTCGGAGCCTGTCTATGTGTGGAAGGTCGGAACTTGCTGTCGTGGGGTGCCGTGACCAAGACTGTGCGGCATGGTTTCGACGGGTGCCGACCATCGATGGTTCGCCGTGGGCACCTCGGGTGCGGCCGACCCCCGCGCGGCCGGCGCGACGGCGGCCCGGGCCGCCGTCGGTGACCGCGACGACGCCCGCCTGCTCATGGTGTTCTGTTCGGCGCTGCACGACCCGGTGGCCGTCCTCGCCGGGATCCGTCCGGTGGCCGGTGCCACGCCGCTGATCGGGTGCTCGACGACCGCCGTCATCGCCGCCGGGCAGTCCGATGTGGACTCCGGCGTCTCGGTCGTCGCCCTGGGAGGGCCGGGCTTCGACGTGACCACCGGGGTCAGCCTGGACGTGAGCGGGCGGCAGCGGGAGGCTGGCGCCGAGGTCACGGACCGCGTCACCCGGGCCGGCACCGGCCGCCGGCACCAGGTGCTGGTGCTGCTGACCGACGGCCTGGTGGTCGGGCAGGAGGAGATGCTCGCGGGGGCCTACAGTGTCGTCGGTGCGAGCATGCCCATGGTCGGGGGTGCGTCGACGCCACACCCGACGGCGGCCCGGCACACCTTCCAGTTCCACGGTGACCAGGTCGTCGCGGACGCGGTCGTCGGCGCCGTCATCGCGTCCGACGGGCCGTTCGGCGTCGGGTTGCGGCACGGCTGGCGCAAGGTCGGCGAGCCGATGATCGTCACCAAGAGCGACCGCAACGAGGTGCTGACCCTGGACGACCGGCCGGCGGTCGAGGCGTACCTGAGCCGGTTGGGTGCGCCACCGGAGGCGTTCGCCGACCCGCCGGCGTTCGAGCGGTTCGCGGAGTGCCGGCCGATCGGGGTGCGCAGCCGCGGGGGCGAGGTGGTCCGCAACGTCGGCAACTCGTCCGGTCTGGCCCGTGGCGTGCTGTGCTCGTCCGGAGAGGTGCCGGAGGGCGGCGTGATCTGGCCGATGGAGGGTGACGTCGACACCGTGCTGCAGGCGGCCGACGACGCCTGCCGGGACGCGGTGGCGGGCCTGGCGGGCGCGGCGCCGCTCGGGTTGATCGCGTTCGACTGCGAGACACGGGCCAGGCTCCTGGGCCCCGACGGCCAGCGCCGGGAGGTGCGCAGGATGGCGGCCCATGCCCGCCCGGCACCCCTCGCCGGCCTGTACACCTGGGGCGAGGTCGCCCGGACGAAAGGGATCAACGCCTTCCACAACCAGACGCTGGTCGTCCTCGCGGTCGGCTGACATGCTGCCACCGGCGACCGCGCTGCCAACCCAGCAACTGGCGGAGTTCCTGGCCGTCATCTCCGCCGTCCCCGACGAGCCGACGGCGACCAGGGTCGCGGCCGAGCGGGCCGCCCGGGCCCTGGAGGCCGAGGTCGGTGTCGTGCTCGACGGGCCGGTGGTGATCAGCGCCGTCGGGTTCCCGGCGGGCCGGACACCCGGCGCCGACCTGGCCGAGGTGGCCCGCGGCGAGCGCACCGTGCTCGAGGTGCCCGGCGCCGGGCCGTGCCGCACGGCCGTCGCGCCGGTCGCCGGCCAGCTCCGCGGTCACCTGGTGGTCGCCAGGTCCGGCGACGACGGGTTCACCGCGGACGAGGTGAGCCTGCTGCGCGGGATGGCCCGGGTCCTCGAGCTGACCGTCGCCCGGCTGCACACCCTCGCGGCCGAACGCCGGCGGGCCGCCGAGAACGTCCAGCTCCTCGCCGCCCTGCAGGAGCGCCACCGGCTGCTCGAGGAGCTGTCGAAGGTGCAGCGGGCCATCGCCCGCCACGAGCCGCTGCAGTCGATCCTCGACGCGATCACGGCCGGGGCCCGGGACCTGCTCGGCGACGACGCCGCCGGCCTGCGCCTGCGCGACCCGGACGACGCCGGGATGACGGTGCTGCACGCCGGCCGGGGACTGCCGCCGGGCCAGGAGCAGCGCCGCGCCCGGGTCGAGGACGCCGGCGTCGCCGGTCAGGCCATGCTGCGCGACGACCTCGTCGTGGCGGAGCGCTCCGGGGAAGGCGGCCTGCGCTCCGTGATGGCCGCGCCGGTGCACGACAACGGCGTCGTGGTCGGCGGCCTCCTGGTCGGGGCGTACCAGCCCCGCCGGTACAGCGCCCGGGCCCGGGAGACGCTGCGGGTCTTCGCCGACCAGGTGAGCCTCGCGGTGACCGACCACCGGACCCGCGAGAAGGCGTACGAGGCGCACCACGACCCGCTCACCGGGCTGGCCAGCCGGGCACTGTTCCTGGAGCGGCTGGAACACGGCCTGGCCGGCGCCGCCCGGCACCCCGGCCGGGTCGCGGTGCTGTTCATCGACCTCGACCGGTTCAAGGTCGTGAACGACTCCCTCGGGCACGCCGCGGGCGACGCGCTGCTGATCGAGGCGGCGCACCGGCTGCGCTCGTGCCTGCGGCGCACCGACACGGCGGCCCGCATCGGCGGGGACGAGTTCGCCGTCGCGCTGTTCGACCTGGCCGCCGGCGAGGCGGAGAAGATCGCGCAGCGGATGCTGGGCCTGCTCCAGGACCCGTTCGAGGTGCTCGGCAAGGAGGTGTTCGTCAACGCGAGCATCGGCGTCACCTTCAACCAGGACAGCGACGGCACGGCCGGCGGCGGCACGGGGGAGGACCTGATCCGCGCCGCGGACCTCGCGATGTATCAGGCCAAACGCAACGGCAAGGGCCGCTACGAACTGTTCGAGCCGGCGATGCAGGAGCGGCTGCTGCGCACGCTCGACCTGGAGGCCGATCTGCGCCGGGCCGTCGAGCGCGACGAGTTCGTCCTGCGCTACCAGCCGATCTTCGATCTCAGGGACGGCCGGATCGTCGCCGTCGAGGCCCTCGTCCGGTGGCACCACCCGGACCGTGGCATCGTCCCACCCGGGCAGTTCGTGCCGCTGGCCGAGGAGACCGGACTGATCGTGCCCATCGGCGGCTGGGTGCTGCGGGAGGCGTGCCGGCGGGCCGGCGCCTGGAACGCGGCCGGCCGGCCGCCGCTGACGGTGCAGGTGAACCTGTCGGCGCGCCAGCTCCAGGAGCCCGACCTGCCGGAGCTCGTGACCCGGGCGCTGGGCGACGCCGGCCTCGACCCGTCCCGCCTGGTCCTGGAGCTCACCGAGTCGCAGCTCCTCGACGACACCGAGGCGATGATCCCCCGCCTCGGTGAGCTCAAACGGGTCGGGGTGCGGCTGGCGCTCGACGACTTCGGCACCGGCCACTCGGCGCTCGCGTACCTCCGCCGGTTCCCGATCGACATGATCAAGATCGACCGGTCGTTCGTGGCGGAGACGGAGCGCGACCTGGCGCCGGCGCCCTCCCTCGCCAGCGCCATCGTGCAGCTCGGGCGGACCCTCCGGCTCGTCGTCGTCGCCGAAGGCATCGAGACCCCGCAGCAGCAGCGCCGGTTGCGCGACGCCGGCTGCCATCTGGGCCAGGGCTACCGGTTCGCCGCGGAGCTGCCGCACCACGAGGTCGAGGCGCTGCTCACCGGCGGTGCAGCCGAGCGGTGGCGATGAAGTCGGTCAGGCTGTCCAGGTCGTCCAGGGCGTGCCGGGTGAAGTCGACGGTCACGTCGTACTCCACCTCGACCGCGTCGACCAGGCGGACCGTCGCGAGGGACGACACGCCCATGGCGATGAACGAGCAGCCGGCCGCGCCGACCTCGGCCGGGGTGAGCAGGCCGTCGGACGCCTCCGCGACGGCGCCGGCCAGCCAGGCACGGATCCGGGTGCGGGCCGGCGTCTGGTCGGTCCAGACCCGCTCGACGTGGTCGAGGCACTCGTCCCGGCTGCCGCGGTGCCCCTCGGCGACCCAGCCGGGCGGCAGGTCGTCGTCCACGGCCCAGATCGTGTACTGCTCGTCGGCGTTGATCACTACGCGGTAGTCCATCAGGTCCTCTCCGAGGTGGCGCGGGCCGCCGCGTCCAGGGCGGTCCGGATGTCGGTGGCCGGGGTGTCCAGGACGGCCAGGCCGACCAGGTCGTCGGCGAGCGCGTCGGGCACCTCGTCGTCGAAGCGGCGCAGCACGTACAGGCCGGCCGCGGCGATCGCGGCGATGGCGACGGCGTACACGGCGAACATGAGGCCGAGCCCGCGTTGCGGACCGGTGCCGAACACCAGTCCGGCGCTGCCGGCGAGGGGGCCACCGGCGCGCAGCAGGGGCCGGAACAGTTCGGCGCCGAACGGTGCGACGATCCCGAACCCGATCGGCATCGTCGACCACGCGATCAGCGTGTTCAGGGAGAACACCCGGCCGTGCAGCCGCTGCGGGACCTTGACCTGGATGATGGTGGTGTACACGCCGTTGAGCAGCGTCAGGGCCAGGGCCATGCCGAGCGCGCCGGCGCCGATCAGGACGAGGTTCTCGCGCAGCCCGGTGACGAGCGCGCACGCGGCCAGGCCGAGGGTCGCGACGAGGACGCCGGACATCCGCCGGTGCCGCGGCCCGCCCCAGGCGGCCATGACGACGCCGCCGGCGAAGACGCCGAGCGCGGACACGAACGACACCTGGCCGACCTCGCGGAGGGTGCCGAAGGACAGGACCAGCGGCGAGAGCATCAGGAAGGTCGCGGACAGCGGCACGTTCAGGGCCGCGAACCACAGCAGCATGCGACGGAAGTTCCGGTTGCCCCACACGTAGCGGAAACCGCCGGCGATCTCCGCGCGCAGCGTCTCGTGGCGGCGCCACGGCATGGTGGCCGGGAACCGCACGGCGAGCACGACGGCGAACGCGACGAGATAGCTGGCCACGTCGAAGGTGAGGATGCCACGCAGCCCGATCGTGGCGAGCAGCCCGGCGCCCAGCAGCGGCGCGACCAGCTGGGCGAGGCCGGCGCCGAGCTGGCCGATCCCGGCCGCGTGGCCGAGCAGGCGCTTCGGCACCAGCTGCGGGATCGAGGAGATGTAGGCGACGCGCTGGAACGACAGCGCGACCGACAGCGCGACGGTGGCCGGGTAGAGCGCGCCGACGCTCAGGTGCCCGGCCCACAGCAGCGCCGCGAGGACCGCCTGGACCCCGCCGGCGGCCAGGTCGGCGGCCAGGACGATGCGGCGCCGGTCGTGCCGGTCGACGAGCGCCCCGGCGACCGGCAGCGTGAGCAGGCCCGGGACGAGGCCGAGGACCGCGAACAGCGCGAACTGCGCGACCGACCCGGTGGTCAGGTAGATCCAGACCGGGATCGCGAACTCGGTGAGCGCGGAGCCGAACATCGACACCAGCTGGCCGGCGGAGACCGCCGCGAACCGGCCCAGGCTCGGCTGCGGCCCGCCGGCGACAGCGCGGTCGGGCGACACAGCGCGGTCGTGTGACACAGCGCGGTCGTGTGACACGGCGCGGTCGTGTGACACAGCGCGGTCGTGTGACACGGCGCCGTCGTGTGACACGGCGCCGTCGTGTGACACAGGCCGGTCGTGTGACTCCGCGTGCCGGAACCAGGTGCGGTCCGTCGCATCAGGGGGCGGCGGCCCGAACTGCGGCGTGTCGATGATCTCGGCGATCTCGGCGGCCCGGTACTTCAGGAAGAAGTGGCCGGCCTCCCGCAGCACCACGACGGCGCTGTGGTCGGACAGGAAGTGCCACTCGCGGAACCGCTCCTCGTAGAACTCGGTGGCCGGGTCCCGGGTGCCGACGATGGTGACGAACGAGGCACGCAGCCGCTCGGCGCCGGTCGCGTACATCGCGGTGTAGTACCGCTCGGCGTCGACGGAGTCGCGGCGCAGGTTGCGCACGATGTGGCGGGCCTCCGCCGGGTCGAGGCCGCCGAGGTCGGCGCCGATCGAGGTGAGCCAGTTGTGGTAGACCCGGTCGCCGCGCAGCGCCTCCATCCGCGCGACCTTCGACAGGGTCCGGGCCAGGCGGCCGCGCGGCTCGGTGAACGGGAACATCGCGCCGATGTAGACGGTGTCCACGTCGCGGCCGGCCGCTTCGAGCCGCCGGGCGAGGGCGATGGCGAGCGCCGACCCGACGGCGCAGTGGCCGTACAGGCTGATCGGCCCGGCGACCGTCGCGAGGATCTCCTCGACGCAGCGGTCGATGAGGGCGTCGAAGTCGAGCCGGTCCTCGATGATGCCGACGTCGTGGCCGGGGATGGCGACCGAGTACAGCGCGTACCGGTCCGGCAGCGCGTCCGCCAGGGGCTGGTACACCACGGCGCTGCCGCCGCCGAACGGCACGCAGACCAGGGACAGCTTTGCCTGGGGCCGGTCCGGGGTGAGCCGGCGGATCAGCGCCCGCGGGCCGCCGGCCGGCCGGTCGATCAGGGCGGCGAGCTCCCGCACCGTCGGGTGCTGGAACAGGTCGATGACGCCGACCGCCGCGCCGGCCCGGCGCAGCCGCGCGACCACCTGCGTCGCCAGCAGCGAGTGGCCGCCGAGGTCGAAGAAGTCGTCGTCGGCGCCGACCGCCGGCAGGTCGAGCACGGCCGCCCACACGTCGGCGACGAGCCGCCCGGTCGCGGTCTCCGGCGGCGCACCCGCGTGCGCGGTGCGGACGGGCGCCGGCAGCGCCCGCCGGTCGAGCTTGCCGTTCGGCGACAGCGGCAGCACGTCGAGCTCGACGAACGCGGCCGGGACCATGTAGTCGGGCAGCAGCCGCTTCAGCGCGGCGCGGTCCGGCACTGCGCCGGCGACGTAGGCGACGAGCCGCTGGTCGCCGGGCCGGTCCTCGCGGACGATGACCGCGGCGTCGCGCACCCCCGCCTGCTCGCGCAGCACCGCCTCGATCTCGCCCAGCTCGATGCGCAGGCCGCGCAGCTTGACCTGGCCGTCGATGCGGCCGAGGAACTCGATTGTGCCGTCCGGCCGCCAGCGGGCCAGGTCCCCGGTGCGGTACAGCCGGGAACCGGGCGCACCGAACGGGTCGGGGACGAAGCGTTCGGCGGTCAGCCGCGGCCGGCGCAGGTAGCCGAGCGCGACCTGGACGCCGCCGATGTGCAGCTCGCCGGGCACGCCGGTGGGCTGCGGCCGGAGCCGGTCGTCGAGGACGTGCAGCGTGGTGTTGGCGACCGGGGCGCCGATCGGCACCCGGTGCGCGTCGTTTGAAAAAGCGGCGGGGACCTGCCACGCGCTGACGTCGACGGCGGCCTCGGTCGGCCCGTACAGGTTGTGCAGCTCGGCGGCGGGCAGCTGGGCGAGGCAGCGGCGGGAGAGGTCGGCCGGCAGCTCCTCGCCGGAGCAGACGACGGCGCGCAGCGCCGCGCCGCCGAACGGGGCGTCGTCCGCCAGGAACGCGGCGAGCATCGACGGCACGAAGTGCAGGACGGTGACGCCCTCGCGGTCGATCAGGGTGCGCAGGTACGACGCGTCCTTGTGCCCGCCGGGCCGGGCGAGGACGAGCCGCGCGCCGGTGATCAGCGGCCAGAAGAACTCCCAGACCGACACGTCGAACCCGGCCGGGGTCTTCTGCAGGACCACGTCGCCGGCGGTGAGCCGGAAGCGGTCCTGCATCCAGGCGAGCCGGTTGACGATGCCGCGGTGCGCGTTGGGCACGCCCTTGGGTCGTCCGGTCGAGCCGGAGGTGTAGATGACGTAGGCGGTGTCGCCGGCGGTCGCGGTGACGGGCTGCCGTTGCGCGGATGCGTCCAGGGCGTCGAGCCGGATCACCGGGCAGCCGCCGAACGCGACCGCCGGCTCGAGGACCAGCACCGCGCGGAGGTCGGCGTCGGCCGCCATGAACGCCAGCCGCTCGGCCGGGTACTCCGGGCCGAGGGGCACGTACGCGGCCCCGGTGCGCAGGACGCCGAGCAGCGCGCCCGGCAACCGCAGCGACCGCGGCGCGCACACGCCGACCCGCGTGCCCGGCCCGGCGCCCACGGCCCGCACCGCGGCGGCGACCTGGTCGGCGTACCGGTCGAGCTCGGCGTAGCTCCACGTGGTGTCCTCGAACGTCACGGCCGGCGCGTCCGGCGTGGCGGCGACCTGCGCGGCGAACAACCCGGGCAGGGTGGCGGCCCGGTCGAAGGGCACCGACGTCGCGTTCCACGACGCCTGCGCCGCGCGTTCGTCGTCGTCGCGCAGGTCGAGCGCGGCCACCGGGGTGAGGGGGTCGGCGACGGCGCCCCGCAGCAGCGCGGTCAGGTGGCGCACGAGTCGCCGCACGGTGGCCTCGTCGAACAGCGCGGTGCTGTAGATGAACTGCCCCCACAGCCCGCCGCCGGCGGTGTCGCTGACGTACAGCTCGAGGTCGTAGCGCGTCGCCCACGCGGTGATCTCGTAGCCGTCGAGACCGTCGCCGCCGCCCGCGGCGCCGTAGTTCTGCACCGCGAGCAGCGCCTGGAACAGCGGCGACCGGGACACGTCGCGGGGCAGGTTCAGGTCGGCGACGACGCGTTCGAAGGGTGTGCCGGCGTCCGCGAGGCCGGTGAGCGCGGTCTCCCGTACCCGCAGCAGCAGCTCCGTGAAGGTCGGGTCGCCGCCGAGGTCGACGCGCATGACGAGGGTGTTGACGAAGCAGCCGATGACGTTGTCGAGCTCCGGCGCGCCGCGGCCGGCGACGGGGGAGCCGATCGTGAGGTCGGTCTGGTGCGCGTGCCGGCCGAGCAGGGCGGCGTACGCGGCGAGGATCGTCATGTACAGCGACGCGCCGTGGTTGTCGGCGAGGGCCCGGACCCCGGCGGCGAGACCGGCGTCGATCTCGAACTCGACGCTGCCGCCGTCGTAGGTCAGTTCGGCCGGGCGCGGCCGGTCGGCCGGCAGGGCGAGGGGTTCGACGCCGGCGAGGCGCTGCGCCCAGCGGGCGACGCCGGCGGCCGGCTGGTCCCGTTGCCAGGCCGCGTAGTCGCCGTACTGGACCGGGACGGGCGCGAGGCCGCCGCCGTCGTACGCGGTCATCAGCTCGGACAGCAGCAGCGGCACCGACCAGCCGTCGATCGCGATGTGGTGGACGGTCAGCGCCAGGATCGCGTCGTCCGGGGCGAGCCGGACGAGCGCGGCCCGCAGCGGTTGTTCGGTGGCGAGGTCGAACCCCCGGGCGTGCAGGGTTTCGACGGCGGCCCGGGCGGCGTCGGCGTCGGCGGCGTCGACGACGGCCAGCTCGACGGCCGGCTCCTCGTCGATGACGAGGGCCGGGATCCCGTCGCCGGCGGCCGGGAACCGGGTCCGCAGCGCCTCGTGGCGGGCCACGACGCGGCGGAGCGCGCCGGCGAGCCGGTCGGCGTCGATCGCGCGCCGGATCCGCCTGGCCACGGGCACGAGGTAGGCGCGGTTGCCGGGCGCGTACTGCTCCATGAACCAGAGCCGCTCCTGCGCGAACGACAGCGGCGGCACCGTGCCGGCCGGCCGGGCGGGAACGGTCCGGTTCGCGGTGCGCCGGCGCAGTCGTTGCGCCAGGAGCGCCTGGCGGGCGTCGTCGACGGTCACAGGGTCTCCGCTTCCAGCAGGCCGGCCACTTCGTCGTCGGTGAGCCCGGCCAGGTCGTCGAGGAGCCGCTGCTCGACCGTGGCGGCCAGGTCGGCCAGCCGGCGATGCGTGAAGAGCAGGCGGACGGGCAGGTCGAGGTCGGTGATGGCGCGCAGCCGGGCGGCGACGCGGACGGCGAGCAGCGAGTGCCCGCCGAGGGCGAAGAAGTCGTCGTCCACGCCGGCGCCGTCGACGCCGAGGACGTCGGCCCAGACGTCGGCGACCAGCCGTTCGGCGTCGGTGCGCGGCGGCCCGGACGGTCCGGGCCGGCTGGGCACGGCGGGCAGTGACCGGCGGTCGATCTTTCCGGACGGGGTGCGGGGCAGCGCCTCGACCGCGACCCACCGGTCCGGCACCAGGTGGCCGGGCAGCTCGGCGGCGAGGCGGGCGCGGAGCGCGTCGACCGGCACGGCACCGGCCACGTAGGCGACGAGCGCGCCGTCGTGCGCGGCCACCGCGGCCCCGGTCACCCCCGGGCAGGCGAGCAGGTGGTGCTCGACCTCGGCCGGTTCGATCCGGAACCCGCGGATCTTCAGCTGGTCGTCGAGCCTTCCGGCGAAGTCGAGCCGGCCGTCCGCGCGCAGCCGCACGCGGTCGCCGGTGCGGTAGCAGCGCGCGCCGCGCCACGTGACGAACCGGTCCCGGGTGAGGTCGTCCCGGCCGAGGTAGCCGCGGGCCAGGCCGGTGCCGCCGAGCAGCAGCTCACCGTGCGCGCCAGGCGGCACCGGGCGCAGGTCGGCGTCGACGACCGCGACGCGCACGCCGGGCAGCGGCAGGCCGATCGCCGGGGTCCAGGCCGCGTCGCCGGCGCCGAGGTCGGTCGAGGTCGCGATGACGGTGGCTTCGGTGGGGCCGTACGTGTTGACGAGGCGCACGGTGTCGCCGAACCGGGCGCGCCACCGGGCCACGGCCGCCGCGTGGACGGCCTCACCGCCGAGGATGACCAGCCGCAGCCGGGGCGGCCAGGCGACCGTGTCGAGCTGGGCGACCAGGTCGTGCCAGTACGCGGTGGGCAGGTCGAGCACGGTGATCTCGGGTCCGGTGGGACCGGCGAGGACGTCGGGCAGGCTGAGCGGGCCGTCCGGGAGCAGCCGCACCGTGGCGCCGGCGGCGAGCGCGGGCCACAGCTCCTCGACGTGCGTGTCGAAGGCGAGGGGCGCGAACTGGACGATCGTGTCGCCCGGGCCGAGCCCGTAGTCGCGGCGCATCCAGTCGACCCGGGCGGCCAGGGCCCCATGGTCGACGACGACGGCCTTCGGGATGCCGGTGGATCCGGAGGTGTACAGCACGTACGCGGCGCCGTCCACCGCCGCTGCCGGCGGCAACGCCGGCCACGGTGCCTCCCCGACGGTGTGGACGGCGCCGCTGCCGGTGACGAGCTCCGCGATCCGGGCCGCCGGCTGCGCCGGGTCGACCGGCAGGTACGCGCCGCCGGCCCGCCAGACGGCGAGGAGCGCGACGATCGTGTCGATGTCCCGGTGCGCGGCGACGGCGACGACGTGACCGGCGGCTCCGGCCGCGCGCAGCCCGGCCGCCTGTTCGTCGGCCCGCCGGTTGAGCTCGGCGTAGGTCAGCGACGAAGCGCCGCAGCGCAGCGCGACCCGGTCCGGGTCCGCGTGGCGGGGCAGCTCGGACACCGGCGATGGTGCGGCCGCGACGGGTGCCGGGGCGGCGAGGGCGGCGATCAGGGCCTCGTCGTCGGGGGTCAGCAGCGGCAGCGCGCCGGCCGGGGTGGCCGGGTCGGCGGCGATCGCGGCGCACAGCACCTCGAACCGGCGCGCCCAGCGCTCGACGGTCGCCGCGTCGAGCAGGTCGGTGTCGTAGCCGAAGACGAGCGTGAGCCCGCCGGCGGCCCGCCACGCCTCCAGCATCAGGTCGAACTTGGCCTGCCGGTAGCCGGAGTCGAAGAACGACGCGCGCAGGTCGGCGAACTCCTCGACCGGGGTGCCTTCGTCCTGGGTGTGCAGGATGCACATGGTCCGGAACAACGGCTCCGCCGCCGCGCCGAGGTGTTCGAACGGCGCCTCGGCGTGGGTGAGCGCGTCGAGGACGCTTTCGCGGGCCCGGCCGAGCAGGCCGGTGAACGGTTCGTCCGGGTCGACGTGGTTGCGCAGCACGACGGTCCGGGCGAAGTAGCCGACGGCCCGTTCCAGCTCGACCCGGTCCCGGGCCGCCAGGGTCGAGCCGACGAGGACGTCGGACTGGCCGGTGTGCCGGGCGAGCAGCACCTGGTAGGCGGCGAGCAGCACGGCGAACAGGCTGGTGCGGGCGCCGGCGGCCAGGTCCTCGAGCCGGCCGGTGACGTCGGCGGGCAGGTGGGCGCCGGTGAACGCGCCGCGGTGGGTGGGTTCGGCCGGGCGGGGCCGGTCGGTCGGCAGGTCGAGCGCGGTCGGGTCGCTGAGCCGGTCCCGCCAGTAGGCGAGGTCGGCTTCGAGGTCACCGTCCGCCGCCGGCACGGGTGGCAGCGGCGCCAGCGGCCGACCGGCGTACAGCGCGGCGAGGTCCTCCCGCAGCACGTTGAGCGACCAGCCGTCCCCGGCGATGTGGTGCACGACCAGGCACAGGACGTGGTCGGCGGGGCCGAGCCGCAGCAGCGTGGCCCGCACCGGCGCGCCGGCCCGCAGGTCGAACGACGCGTTCGTCCGCCGCGCGACCGCGGCCCGGGCCGCCGTCTCGGACTCCACGTCGAGGACCTCGAGCGGCACCGTCGCCGGTCCGATGTGGACGCCCGCGTCGCCGGCGACCTCCGGGTAGCCGCACCGCAGTGCGACGTGCCGGGCCGCGAGGCCGTCCAGGGCCCGCCGCAGCGCGCCGCCGTCGAGGGGGCCGCGCAGGCGGAGCACCAGGAACATGTTGTACGCGGCGTCGCCGGGGTCGAGCCGTTGCAGGAACCAGAGCCGGCGCTGGGCGTCGGTCAGCGGCGGCGGGCCGTCCGGCACCGCACCGGCGGCGGTGTCGCCCCCGGCGGGGACCCGGCGGGCGAGGGCCTCGACCGTCGGGTGGTCGAACAGGTCGCGGACGGTCAGGCCGGGCAGCCGAGCCGCGACCTTGACCGCGAGCAGCGAGTGGCCGCCCATGGCGAAGAAGTCGTCGTGCGTCCCCACCCGGGCCGCGCCGAACACCTCGGCGAACACGGCGGCGACGCGCGTCTCGGCGGCGGTGCGCGGCGGCACGTGCGCGGCGGCGGTGTGCGGTCGCGGGTCGGGCAGGGCGGCCCGGTCCACCTTGCCGTTCGGGGTGAGCGGCAGCGCGTCGAGGACGGTGACGGTGGCCGGCACGGCGTACGCGGGGAGCGCGGCGCGGGTGGCGTCGCGGATCGCGCCCGGGTCGAGGTCCGCGCCGGGGCGGGCGGTGACGTATGCCGCCAGGGCGTCGTCGCGGACCGCGGCGACCGCGGCGGCGACCCCCGGGCAGCCGGCGAGGGCGGCTTCGACCTCGCCGAGCTCGATCCGGTGCCCGCGCAGCTTGACCTGGGTGTCGAACCGGCCGAGGAACTCCAGGCCGCCGTCGGCCCGGCGGCGGACGCGGTCGCCGGTGCGGTACATCCGCGCTCCCGCCGGTCCCCACGGGTCGGGCCCGAAGCGGTCGGCGGTCAGCCGCGGCCGGCGCAGGTAGCCGAGCGCGACGCCGGCGCCGGCGATGACGAGCTCGCCGGGCACCCCTGCGGGGACGGGCCGGGTCCGGTCGTCGACGACATACCCGCGGGTGCCGGGGATCGGGCCGCCGATGGACACCGCCGCCGGCGATGAGGGCACCGGCCAGTACGTGGACCAGATCGTCGTCTCGGTCGGGCCGTACACGTTGGTCAGCCGGTCGACCTTGCCGCGCAGCTCCGCGGCCAGGGCCGGCGGCAGCGCCTCGCCGCCGACCAGCGCGGCCGGCACGTCATGGTCGAAGCCGGCGGCGAGCAGCACCCGCCAGCCGGACGGGGTGGCCTGGACGTCGGTGACGCCGTGCGCGGCGATGAGCGCCCGCAGCGCCGCGCCGTCGCCGGTCTGCGCGTCGCCGGCGACGACGACCCGGCCGCCGCGGCTGAGCGGCAGGTGCAGCTCGAGCCCGGAGATGTCGAACGACAGCGAGGTGAGCGCGAGCCACGCGCGGCCCTCCTGGGGTCCGGTGATGTCGGCGAGGGCGGCGACGAACGCGGCGAGCGCGCCGTGCGGCACGACCACGCCCTTGGGCCGTCCGGTGGATCCCGACGTGTACAGCACGTAGGCCGGGTCGTCGGGGCCGGTGGTGATCGCCGGGACGGCGACCGGTGCCGCTGCGGAGGGGGCGTCGATCAGCAGCGACGCCGCGCCGAACGTCGCCGCGAAGGCGGGCTCGGTGAGCACGGTGGTGACGCCCGCGTCGGCGATGACGAAGGCGAGGCGGTCGGCCGGGTACGCCGGGTCGAGCGGCAGGTACGCGGCGCCGGCCCGCCAGACGGCGAGGAGCGCGACGACCATCGCCGGCGACCGGGACATCCCGACGCCGATCAGCGGTCCGCGTCCGCGCAGCCGGGCGGCGAGCCGGTCGACCGCGGCGTCGAGGTCGCGGTAGGTGAGCTCGACGCCGTCGCCGGTGACCGCGACCGCGTCGGGCGTGGCCCGGGCCCGCGCCTGGAACAGCTCGGCGACCAGCGGGGTGCGTTGCCCGGCGCCGGTGCCGTTCCACCGGTGCAGTGCCTCGTGCCGTTCGTCGTCGTCGAACCAGCGCAGGTCACCGATCGCGGTGTCGGGCCGCCGGGCGGCGTCGTCGAGCAGGACGAGGAGCCGGCGGATCAGCCGCTGCGCGGTGCCGGGGTCGAACAGGTCGCGGTCGACGGTGAGCACCCCGACCGCGGCCCCGGGGCCCTGGACGACGTCGAGGGACACGTCGGTGCGGGCGGCGTCGAACGGGTGGTCGAGGAGCTCGGCGTCGAGGTCGCCGAGGCGCGGCCGGTCCTGCTCCTGCCGCAGGTACATGATCATGGCGGAGAACAGGGGGGTGCGGCTGCGGTCGCGGGGGGCGCCGAGCGCCGACACCACGCGTTCGAACGGCGCGGCGTGGCTCAGCGCGCCGAGCACGGTCCGCCGGGTGGTCCGCAGCAACGCGCGGAACGTCGGGTCGCCGGACAGGTCCGTGCGCAGCACGAGGGTCTCGGCGTAGCAGCCGACGCGGTCGGCGAGGTCGGGGTCGTCGCGGCCGAGGACCGGCGTGCCGAGGCAGATGTCGTGCTGGCCGCTGACGCGGCCGAGCAGCAGCGAGAACGCGGCGACGAGGGCGGTGTAGACGGTGGTGCGTTCGGCCCGGGCCACCGCCTCCAGCCGGCGCAGCAGGTCGACGGGGAGGTCGAAGACGACGGAGCTGCCCCGGCCACGGCGCACCGCGGGACGCGGGTGGTCGGTCGCCAGTTCCAGGACCGGGGCGCCGGCCAGCCGTCCGGTCCAGTATCCGAGGTCCGGTGCGGCGCCGGCGTCGTCCGCCGGCGGCTCGGGCAGTGCCGGCAGTGCCGGCGGGGTGCCGGTGGTGTGGGCGCGGTACAGCGTGTCGAGGTCACGCCGCAGCACCTGCAGCGACCAGCCGTCGGCCGCGACGTGGTGGGCGACGAGCGCGAGCACGTGCCCGTCCGGCCCGGCGTCGATGAGCAGGCAGCGGAGCATCGGGCCGGCGGCGAGGTCGAACGGCCGCGCGACGAACCCGGCGACCAGGTCGCGGGCGTCCTCGAGGCCGGCCGCGGCGGCGGTTTCGAGGCGGACCCCGCCGGGCGCGGCCGCCAGCACGGGCGTGCCGTCGACGAGGTCGACCCGGGCCCGCAGGGTCTCGTGCCGCCCGGTCACGTCGTCCAGCGCGCGCTGCAGCGCCGGCCGGTCCAGTCGCCCGCGGACGTGCAGGACGAGCGGGAGGTGGTACGACACGTCGGCGGGGTCCAGTTGGTGCAGGAACCACAGGCGTTCCTGGGCGGCGCGGAGCGCGCGCATCACGGCTCCTTCACGGTCTGCGCCAGGGCGGTCAGGAACCGGGCCGCTTCGCGGCCGTTGATGACGCGGTGGTCGTAGGCGAGGCCGACCTGCGTCACGGTCCGGGTCGCCGGCCGGCCGTCGCCGTCGAGGTACAGCTCCGGCCGCGGGGCGGTGACCGCGACCGCGCAGGTCTGACCCGGGAACACGATCGGCACGGCCAGGCTCACGTGGGCGTCCAGGTGCAGCGTCAGCGTGATGTTCGCGCCGTCGAGGTCGGCCTGGCGGAACGTGCCGCCGGCGGCTGCCACCCGGTGCCTGGTCAGCGTCCGGGCGATCGCGCCGATCGTCGCGGTGTCCGCGTCCCGGACCACCGGGACGTAGAGGCCCTCGCCGAGGTCGACGGTGACGCCGACGTGCGCGGCGCCGGCCGGGTGCAGCGTCACGCCGTCGTCGTCCAGCCGGGCGAAGCACATCGGATGCGTCGCGTGCGCCGACCCGATCGCGGCGACGAACAGTTCGGCCAGGCCCACCGGCCGCCGTGCCTCGCGGGTGAGTCGCGGCGCCCGCTCCAGGGCGGCGCCGACGTCCACCGTCATGGCGGTGTAGGCGGCGGGGATGGTGGCGGCCGACCGGGCGACGGTGCGCGCGACGGCCCGCTGGTTGCGCGACAGGCCGGCGGACGGCCCACCGAGGGCATCCACCGTGTCCGCCGTGTCCACCGTTTCGACTGTGTCCACAGTGTCCACTATGGACGCTGTGTCCACTGTGTCCACTGTGGACGCTGTGGATGCCGTTGGTGCGGGGGCGGCGCCGGTCAGGGCGTCGATGTCGGCGCGGCGGACGATCGGGCGGCCGAGCGCGGCGACCCGCTCCGCGCTGATGCCGAGTTCGGCCATGCGGGCGAGCGCCGGCGCGGTGATCGTCGGGCCGCCCGCCGGTGGCGGGGCCGGCGCCTCGACGGGGCCGGCGGCGAGGTCGTCGACGAGCGCGATGACCTGCCCGGGGGTGATGTCGGCGCCGGCCGCGGCGCGGTGGCGCAGCACGCCGCCGGCGGCGGCGGTCAGCTCCTCGACCGCCTTCGACGTCTCCACCTCGGCGACCGGGGCGCCGGCGGGCACCGCCTGGCCGTCCGGGGCGAGCCAGGCGAGCAGCACGTAGCTGTCGTCGTTGGTGTTGAGCTTCGGCACGGCGATCTCAGCCACGGACCGTCCTCACCATGGCGTCGTAGATGGTCCCGGCGGTCACGAGCACCTCGCGTTCCAGGTGCGGCGCGGCGGGGATGACGGCGCCGGCGGCGTGCACGAGCGTCACGGGCGCGGCCAGGTCCGCGAAGTGCCGAGCGTGCACGTGCTGCGCGACCTCGGCGCCCCAGGTGCCGCCGGCGGTGCCGTCCTCGGCCACCACCACGTGCGGGACGGGTGGCAGGTCGAGCGAGACCGGATACAGCCGCGACGGCACCACGAGCAGGCCGGCGATCTCATCCTCGATCAGCAGCCGGTGCAGCGCGGCCACGGCGCGTCCGGCCGTGCCGCCGGGCGCGACGAGCACCAGGTCCGGCGGTTCGCCGGTGCCGACGTAGGCCACGCCGTCGCGTACCGACGCGGTGAAGGGGTGCGGCACGGCGTGCATGCGGCGGGTGTAGAGGATCTTGTCCTCGACGAACACGCACGGCTGGGCGAGCGCGAGCATCTCGGCGAAGACCTCGGCCGCGTCGCGGAACGGCGACATCTCGAACACGGCGAGG
Source organism: Dactylosporangium siamense (assembly GCF_016862795.1). Taxonomy (GTDB): domain Bacteria; phylum Actinomycetota; class Actinomycetes; order Mycobacteriales; family Micromonosporaceae; genus Dactylosporangium; species Dactylosporangium siamense. The sequence continues at coordinate 92,043 of NZ_BONQ01000167.1, forward strand.
CCGGGGACGCCGATGAGGTGCTTCGTCAGCGTCTGGCTGTGCGTCGGGCCGTAGCCGCGGCCGCCGCCGCTGGGGCAGCGCACGATCAGGCGCATCGGCAGCCGCGTGCCGTACATGGTGACGGACTTGGCGGCGAAGTTCACCAGGGGGTCGAAGCCGAGGGTCAGGAAGTCGGCGAACATGTACTCGACGATCGCGGTGTCACCGGCCAGGGCCAGGCCGGCCGCGACGCCGGTCATGGCCGACTCGCTGATCGGCGTCGACAGGACCCGGTCCGGGAACCGGGTGGACAGCCCGCGCGCGACCTTGAACGCACCGCCGTACGGGTCGAGGAGGTCCTCGCCGATGAGGTACGCCCGTTCGTCGCCGGCCAGGACGCTGTGCAGCGCGGCGTTGATGTTGTCGGCGACCCTCACCGGTCGGTCCACTCGGCGGGCGGGCGGGCCGACACGTCGGCGACGACGCGGGCGACCCGGTCCCGCTGCGCCCGGTCGAGCTCCGGCGCGGCGGCGGCCAGGGCCGGATACCAGTCGGGCAGCGCCGCGACCTGCTCGGCGGGGCGGGTGTCGTCGCCCTTGCTGTGCGGGCCGAGCCGTGGGACGTGGAACTCGGCGATCAGCGGCTCGCCGGCCCGGACCCGGGCGACGAGCGGCGCCAGCCCGGCCCGGATCGCGGCCGGGTCGGTCCCGGTGATCCGGGTGTGGGCCAGGCCGAACGCGGCGGCGCGCCCGGCGACGGTGCCGGCCATGGCCTGCCCGGTCGGCGTCGACTGGGCGATGCCGTTGTGTTCGACCACGACCAGCAGCGGCAGGTGCCAGAGCGCGGCCAGGTTCAGCGCCTCGTACACCGCACCCTCGCCCCAGCTGCCGTCGCCGATGTACACGCAGGCCAGGGCGCCCGGCCGGTGCCGGCGCAGGTGCAGCGCGAGCCCGGCCGCGACCGGGAGGCTCTCGCCCTGGACCCCGGTCGAGAGGTATCCGGGCCGGTGGATGTGCTGGCTGCCGCCGACGCCGTGGCACACCGCGCCGGCCCGGCCCATGATCTCGGCGAGGAGCCCCTCCGGGTCGTCGAACCGGGCGAGGTAGTGGCCGTGCCCGCGGTGGTTGCTCAGCACGTGGTCGTCCGGTCCGAGCAGGCCGCTCACGGCCACGGGCACGTGCTCCTGGCCGAGGCAGGTGTGCGTGGTCCCGGACAGTTCGCCGCGCGCGAACAGGTCGAGCAACGCCGTCTCGAAGTGCCGGATGAGCAGCATCGCCGCCCGGTCGGCGCGGACCTGGTCGGGGGCGTCAACGAGGGCCGGCAGCATGCACGACTCCGTTGACCGTCGGGTGGTCGAAGAACGTGTCGATGTCGACGTCGAGGCCGAGCGTCTTGCGCATCCGGGCGATGATCTGCGTCGCGGTCAGCGAGTCGCCGCCCAGGTCGAACAGGTCGTCGTCGGGACCGATGGCCTGGTCTCCGAACACGTCGCGCCAGATGGCCAGGACCGGTTCGACGAGGTCCCCGCCGGGCGCCGGCGTGGGCCCGGCGGCGGGTGCGGGGACGGCGGCGGGCAGGACCGGCGCGGCCGTGACGACCAGGTCGCGCAGCGGGGTCGCGGGGTCGGCGGCGACCCGGGTGAGCACCGCGCACAGGTCCCCGGCGAACCGTTGCGCGACCGGCGCCGCCGCGGCCGAGCAGCGCAGCCGCGCGGTGACCGTCGTGCCGTCGTCGACGGCCTGCAGTTGCAGGTCGCCGCGCACGCTGCCGGCGAAGGCCAGCCAGTCGACGTCCGCCGGGGCACCGTCGAACCGGGGCGGGGCACCGACCCGGCGGTAGCTGACCGACACGGGCGCCACCGCCGCGTGCGGCCGGATCCGGCGCACCGCCCGGGCCAGGGGCACCGAGCGGTGCGGGTACATGGCGCGCAGCGCGCCGCGCAACTCCGCGGCGAACTGCGCGAACGTGGCGTCACCCGGTTGCGAGTCGACGGGAAGTTCGGTCGCGAACGGTCCGATGACGTCGGCGGCGCCGGGCTCCCTGGTCGACAGGTCGACGCCGGTGGTGACGCGCTGGTTGCCGTGCCCGGCGAGGGTCGCGTGGACCGCGGCCAGGAGCGTCTCGAACCGCGTCAGCCCGGGCAGGTCGGGCAGGGGCGGCGTGAACGCGTGCACCTGCCCGGGCCCGTGGTCCCGGCCGGTGAGCACCTGGTCGCCGACGAGCACGGGCAGCGGCTCGGCCCACCGGCCGTCCCAGAACGCGGCCGCCGCGGCCCGCCGGTCCGCCAGCCGCGCGGCGTCGGCGGCGAGCTCGTCCGCGGCGGTGCGCGGCGGCGGCGCCGGGATCTCACCCGCGTAGCCGGCGGCCAGGTCGCGCAGCAGCACCTCCTTGGACTGCCCGTCGAAGACGAGGTGGTGCGCGGTGATCACCAGCGTCCGGCCGAACAGCGCGAACCTGACCAGCGGTCCCCGTTCGAGGTCGAACGGCCGCGCGATCTCCTCGTCGACCGGCTCGTGCGGCCCGGCCACGCGCAGGCCGCTCGCGGCGACCGGGGTGAGATGGGCGACGCCGTCACGGTCGACGATCGCGCTGCTCAGCAGGGCGTGCCGGTCGGCCGCGGCCGCGCAGGCCTTGGTCAGCAGGCCGACGTCCGGCTCGTGGGCGAACGTGACGACCAGCGGCAGGTGGTAGGCGGTGGGACCGGCGCCGGCCGCGGCGACCCACATGCCGTGCTGCGCCGCGGATGCCTGGATCATGTCAGCGTCCTTCGCAGGGATGACTTGTCGACCTTGCCGCCGCGGTTGCGCGGAAGCCTGTCCACGGCGTGGACCCGGGAGGGGATCTCGTGCGGCGCGAGGCGGTCGGCGAGGAACGCCCGCAGCTGCGGCGGGGTCAGCGACGCGTCGCCGCCGACCACGATCACGGCGGCCAGTTCGACGCCGAGCACCTCGTGCGGCAGCCCGACGACGGCGGCGTCGGCGACCGCCGGATGCTCGTGGATGGCCGCCTCGATCCGCAGCGTCGACACCCGGTGGGCGCCGGTCTTGACGACGTCGCTGTCCCGCTCGACGAGGTACAGGAAGCCTTCGGCGTCCACGTAGCCGACGTCGCCCATCCGGACCCAGCCGTCCTGGAACGTGGTGACGCCGGTCGCCGTGTCGCCGAAGTAGGTGCGGGCCGGGGCGGGGGAACGCATCCAGACGGCGCCGATCTCGCCGGGCGCGCAGGGCCGCCCGTCGTCGAGGACGCGGAGGCCACCGCCGGCGATCGGCCGGCCGACGCTGTCCGGCCGCTCCGGGTCGTACGCCATGGCGGTCTGCGCCGGGGCGGCCTCGGTCGACGTGTAGTAGTTGACGATCGTCGCGTTCGGCAACGCGGCCGCGAGGCGGGCGGCGACCGGCCCGGGCAGCGGCGCGGCGGCCGACCCGAGCAGCCGCACGCTGCTGAGGTCGTGGCCGTCGCCACGGTCCACGCAGGCGAGCAGTTCCATGGCCATCGCCGGGACCACGAACACCGTGCCGGCCTTCCAGTGGGCGATGGCCCGCGCGAAGCGCAACGGGGTGAACCGCGGCAGCGTCACCACGGCGGGGTGGGCGAGCAGCGCGTTCATCAGCATGACCTGGGCCGCGTTGGTGCCGATCGCGAACGCGTGCACCAGGTGCCGGGAGTGCCGGAACGGCCGGTGCCGGGCGCCCGCCCCGTAGGTGACGTTGGCGTGGCTCGCGGCGACGCCCTTGGGCCGCGCGGTCGTGCCGGACGTGTACAGGATCTGCGCCAGACCGTCCGAGGTGGACAGGTCGGCGCCGGTGGGGGATTCCGCGCCGTCGTCGGCGGCGTGCGTCCATCCGCCGGTCCAGCCGGCTGCGTCGCCGGCGTGGACGAGCCCGGTGGCCCCGCAGTCGCCGAGCACGTGCGCCAGCTCGGCGGGTGGCGCGTCGTCGGGGACCGGGACGGCGGCCGCACCCAGCCGCTGCACCGCCACGTAGGCGACCGCGTAGTCGAGCCACCCGGCGGCACCGAACCGCAGCCCGACGCGATCGCCCGGCGCGACGCCGTGCTCCCGCAGGCGCCCGGCGAGGCCGGTCGCGCGTCGCTGCCAGGCGCCGAACGTCAGCGCGCCGACACCGTCAACGACCAGCGCCTCGCGGTCCGGCTCCGATTCGGACCGGTCGGCGAGGAGGCGTGGAACCGTCGGCGGAACGGCGTGCAAAACCACGGCAACAGGGTTGCATGACGCAGTGAAGTCCTGCAATATCCAACGCAGTCGACTTTAGAAACTGGACAGGAACGGGAATGAACTCGACTCGACGTGGGCCGCTCACCTGCGCGCAACGTGAGTGGTTCATGGACGTCGGCATCGACGCCGATTCGCCGTGGTCCTCCGCCGCCAACTTCACCGGCCTCGTCGACGGCGCCGCCGCCCGGCTGGACGTGGTCCTGGCGGCCGTCGGCGACCTGCTGGACCGGCACGAGGGACTGCGGACGCTCCTGCCCGTCGCCGGCTCCGGGGGTCGCGAGCAGCACGTCGTTCCGGCGGCTTCGCGGCTCGGCGAGATGGTCCGGGTCGCCCCGGCCGGCCCGGAGGCGGATCGGGCCCTGGCCGAGGCCGCAGCGACGCCCTTCCGGCTCGCCGACCAACCGCCGGTGCTGTTCGTCCTGGAGGTCGCCGCCGGCGCCGTGCACCGCATCGGCATCGTCGTCGATCATTCCGCGGTCGACGGATGGGGCATGCGGGTGCTCCGCGGCGACTTCTTGCAAGCCTTGCGCGGCCGCGCGAGCGGCCGGCCGGCGTTCGACGGCCGGCCCGCGCCGGAACAGCCCCTGGAAACGGCCGAATGGGAGCGCTCCGGATCGGGCCGCGCCTATGCCGCGCGGGCGGAGGCGCACTGGCGGCGCCAGCTGGGCGCGCTGCGCGACGGGCTGTCCGGCTGGCGCCCGAGCGGCGGTCCGGTGCCGGCGGAGCCGGTGCTGCGGTCCCGCTGGCTCGCCTCGGCGCGCGCCGCCCGGGCCGCGCAGGCCGTTGCCACCCGCACCGGCCTGCCGGTGTCAGCGGTCTACCTGACCGCGTTCGGCGCGGCGATCAGCCGGGTCGAGGGTTCGCCGTGCGCCGGCATCCGGTCCCTCGCCGCGAACCGGCTGTCGGCCGGCACGCAGGCGTCGGTCCGCAAGGCGGTCATGCCGGTGCCGGTCCTCGTGCCGGGGACCGGCGACCTGTCGGCGCGGCTGACGGCCACGGCCAGCAACCAGTTGCACGGCCACCGGTTCGCCAACCTCGACCCGGCGAGCGCCGCGGCGATCGGCGCCGAGGTCCTCGGCGACCTCGCGGCGGCGGGCGCGGCCGTCGCCCGGTTCAACTACATCGACGCGTCCATCGTGGGCAGCGCGGCGAACAGCCGCTCACTCGGCGCCGAGGCCATCCCCTTCACCGATCCGGCCGTGCAGGACCGCGTCACCGAGCAGCCCGACCGCCCCGGCGGGTCGCGCTACATCCTGTCGGTCCAGCACCGGCCGGCCGCGGCGCTGATGACGATCGCCTGCCACGGCGACACGACCTGGGCACCGGCGGCCGGCGACATGCTCCGCCACGTCGAGGACATGCTGGTGCGCGCGTCCGGCTAACCCGGTTGGGGCACCAGGTCCAGCGCGGCCTCGACGGCGACGGTCTCCATCCCGAACAGGAACGCCTCCGCGTCGGCGGGGGAGACGAAGTGGGTGTCCATGAACACGGTGATCCGGACGGTGTCCGGCACGTCGTCGATGTGGACGAACAGCCGCTCGAAGGGGTCGTCCTGCTGGATCGTCCAGCGGAACGTGGTGCGGTCGCCGGCGTGCGCCTCGCGGATCTGGTCCGGCGTCGGCGCCGGGCCGGTCGAACCGGTCCGCGTGGTGATGCGGCGGTCGTTGTAGAAGCAGCCGAGGTCGAAGTCCGGGTCCCGCTCCCGGGCCACCCGCGCGATCAGGTCGTCGAGGTCCACCGGGTGGAAGTACGCGTGCTTGTACGCCGTCATCGCCGCCCGCTGGGTGCGCGCCAGCGCCTCGGCGAACGGCACCCCGGCGACGTCCAGCGCGCACAGGCCGCTTTCGGCCACCGTGCACACCACGTCGGCGAGCGCGGGGCGGAACCGGTTGTTCACGGTCGGCCGGAACACCACCGGGTTGATGCCGGTGATCCGGTGCAGGGCCACCCCGTAGACGGCCATGAGCACCGGTGAGGCGTCCATGCCCGCCCGGTCGGCGATCGCCCGCGTCGCCAGGTGCAGCGCGGGCGAGTTGAACTCGCCCCGCCAGTGCCGTGGCGTCCGCGGGTCGTCCGAGCCGGCGAACCGGCGGGCCGGGATGGTCCGCAGCAGCCGCTCCCAGTAGCGCAGCGCCGCCTCGTTCTGCCGGACCCCGGCCGGTGAACGCTGCCAGCGGGCCTGTTCGAGGGGTTGCATCCCCCGGACCGGCGTGGTCACCCGCGCTCCGGACTCGGCGATCATCACCGCGGCGCCCGAACCGTCCGTGACCAGGTGGCACATGATGGCGACCAGGTGCGTCGGCAGCCCGTCGCGCAGCACCACGCCCATGCGCAGCGGCCACTGCGCCTCGAAGTCGTAGTCGGTCTCCTCGTACGTCCGCCGCAGCGTGTCGGCGACCTCCGCCGGGTCGTCGTCGCCCGCGTCGATGACATCGAGGGCGATCTCGCCCGAGCTGGACACCACCTGCGACGGCCGGCCGTCGGCGTCGAAACGCAGCCGGGTCCGCATCGGCTGATAGCGGCTCATCAGATAGCGGAGGTTGTCCACGACGTCGGTGAGCGCGGTGCCGTCGGGCAACGGTGTCGCGCCGCCCATCGGCAACCAGGAGTTCTGTCGCCGCATCGCCATCCAGAGGTCCAGCTGGCCCCAGGAGAGGTCGTCGACGCCGGAGCCCTCGCCCTCGAAGGCAACCATGATCTGTGCTGTCATGCCACCGGTCCTTCCGTGGTCCCGTGACGTCCATCGATCACCGCGCAGTATCGTACAGTTTCTTTACAGATACGCCGAGCAATGCGGCCGCCTGCCCACCGGCGGCTGGCCAGGCCGGGCACATCCTGCGATTTCGAGTGGCTTTGCGGGTGATTGGCCGGGTCGTACACTCGACGGCATTTGCCGGGCCCGCGGACCGCCGCCGGTCCGGCGCGGCATCTGACCGCACCGCTGCGGGCCGGCATTTCCCGCCTGATTCAGCGCCGCCGACGCATGCGTGCCCGGCGGCGGGGGTCACCCGCGCCCATCCGGGTCCGCGTCGTCGCCTAGGGAGATCATGAGAAGGACAGCCGTTATCGTCGGAGTGGTGTGCGTCGCACTCATCGCGTTCGGGTTCGCCGCCCGGCAACCGGCCCGCTCGACACAGACCTTGCCGCACGGGGCCGGTCTGCACGTCAGCGGCAGAAACATCGTCGAGGGCAACGGAGCGGCCTTCGTCATGCGGGGCGTCAGCCACCCGTACGCCTGGTACAAGGACCAGAGCCAGTCGTTCGCCGACATCAAGCGGCTCGGCGCCAACACCGTGCGGGTGGTGCTGACAGCCGACGTCGGGGCCGGCGAGGTGGCCGACGTCATCTCGACGTGCAAACGCCACCGGCTGATCTGCGTCCTGGAGTTCCACGGCACCACCGGATACGGCGAGGACCGCGACTCCGTCCCCCTCGACGCCGCCGCCGACTACTGGCTCGGGCTGCGGCAGGTCCTCGCGGGCCAGGAGGACTACGTCGTCATCAACGTCGGCAACGAGCCGTACGGCAACACCGACACCGCCGGCTGGACCGGCGCGACGAACGGCGCGGTCACGAAGCTGCGCGCCGCCGGCCTGAAGCACCTCGTCATGGTCGACGGGCCGAACTGGGGACAGGACTGGTCGGGCGTCATGCGCGGCAACGCCCCGGCGGTGCTCGCCAACGACCCGCTGCACAACGTCGTGTTCTCGGTCCACATGTATGGCGTGTACAGCACCGCGGCCAAGGTCACCGACTACTACGACGCCTTCCGCGACGCCGGGTTGCCCCTCGTCGTCGGCGAGTTCGGGTGGAAGCACACCGACGGTGCCGTGGCCGCCGACACCGTCATGAGCGAGGCACAGGCCCGCGGGATCGGATACCTGGGCTGGTCGTGGGCAGGCAACAGCGGCGGCGTCGAATACCTCGACATGGCCGCCGGCTTCGACGCCGACCAGCAGACGGCCTGGGGGCGGCGCATCTTCGACGGCGCCGACGGCATCCGGGCCACCGCCAAGGAAGCCACCGTCTACGGCGGTGAGGAGGCGGCGGCCGGGTAGAACGGCAGTCCGGCCGGGACCACGAGGGGAGAGCCGACGTGGGACGTTCGATGGCAACACCCCGGGACAGGGACGTGCCCCAGCAGGCGCGGGAGCTGCACCGCAGGCTGTCCCGCTGGCGCCCGGCGTACCAGCCGCTGATCGTCGCGTACGTGGTCATCGTGGCGAGTGACTTCTGGGCCGCCGGGCCGACCCCCGGGACGCTCGGCTGGCCGCTGACGGTGATGTGGACGTGGCCGATCTTCACCACGCTCACCGGCATCGTCGGCATCCGGCGGACCCGCAGGGCGCTGCGCGCGTCGGCGGCCCGGTGGCACGGCCAAGGGCTGACGATCAGCGGGAGCTTCCTGATCGTGGTCGTGCCCACCGTCGGCCGGCACGACACCTACCCGGCGCTCGAACGCTCCGTCCTGTCCTACGTCACCTTCCTCCCGCGCTGCTTCCCGCGGCTCAGGATCGACATCGTCGTCGACGAGGGCTGTGAGGCGGCGGACCGGATCGCCGAGCTGGCCGCGGGAAGCCCGCTGATCCGGGTGGTCACCGTGCCGCGGTGGTACCGCACCGCCAACGGGACGAGGTTCAAGGCGCGCGCCACCCACTACTCGCACGAGCTGCGCATCTGCGAGCAGGAGCACCGCGACGACACGTGGGTGCTGCACATGGACGACGACACCGGCGTGGGACCCGACACCGCCCTCGCGGTCGCCCGGTTCATCGAGGAACAGGCCCAGGCCGGCCGCAACGCCAAACACCTCGCCCAGGGCATCCTGACGTACCCGCGCGAATACGCCGTGAACCGGCTCACCTGGCTCGCGGACTCGGCCCGGCCGGCCGAGGACGTGGGGCGTTTCTCCGCCTGGACCGGCAGCGGCACGCCACGCGCCGGCGTGCACGGTGAGCTCCTGCTGGTGCGGGCCTCGATCGAGGCGACGATCGGCTGGGACTTCGGACCGCGCAGCATCGTCGAGGACGCCCAGTTCGCCCTGATCTTCAGCGCCCGCTACGAGGGTCGCAGCGGCTGGTTCGGGGGCCGGTGCTACGGCGCGTCGCCGGCCTGCCTCCGGGACTTCTTCCGGCAGCGCGAACGCTGGTCGTGGGGCCTCGCCGGCCTGGTGTTCAACCGGTCGCTGCAGCGGCGCAACCGGCTGCTGCTCGGATATTCGGTGATGTCGTGGGTGGTCGGCCCGATCCAGAACGTCGGCGTGGTGATGCTCATCGGGGTGATGATCGCCGACCCCAACACCTCGCCGGTGACGTACCTGGTCATCCCGCTCTGGGCGCTGAACATGGCCTACGTGGTCTGGATGTACTGGGAGGGCCTGCGGGTCAACGCCGAGGTGTCCGCCGACCCCCGGCGCCGATGGTGGGAGTCCCTCGCGGTGGTCCTGCTGATTCCGATCTTCGGGCTGATGGAGAGCATCCCGGGGCTGCGCGGCTTCCTGAAGTTCGCCCGGCACGCCGAGAACAAGTTCCTGGTCATCGCGAAACCGTCCTGATGCTCGTTCACCGGATGGTCCAGGTGTCGCCGCTGTTGAGCAGCGCGCCGAGTTCCTCTTCGGGGGTGCCGTTGGCTTTGGCTTTCGCCGT
>NZ_BONQ01000168.1 GCF_016862795.1 Dactylosporangium siamense
GAAACTCCTGAACGATGTCACCCAAGTCGTCGCTCACTGCCACGCTCCCCTTCTCCGACGGCCCAATCGACCGTCGGAGGGGGAACCTGAGCAAACAGCGGCCACCCGGCGAGAGCGGCCCGGTCCGGCCGGGTTACTGGCGGGCGCTGGTGCGTTTGAGGTCGATGTTCAGGCCCGCGCTCGTGAGGTTCATCGCGACGTTGCCGCAGTTGAGCTTCCGCGGCGGGAGGTTCCGCGCCGAGAGGTTGCGGGTGTAGACGTGCCCGTTGTCGTTGTACAGCAGCTCCGTGCCCTGGGCCCGCGGGTTGCTGTAGATGATCTCGCCGTTCTCGACCCGGTAGGTGTAGCTGATGAATCCGGTGAAGAGGAACTCGTATCGGGAGGATCCCTTGGTGCCGGCCAGGCGGAGGCCGTTGTCGTAGTCGAAGAAGGCCACGCCGTCGTAGCTGTACCGCTGGAACGTGCCGCCGCCGTGGACCGTGACGACGGTGCCGTCGGGGGTCGTGAGGTCCTCGTCGTGCCGTTCCTCGAGCCACACGCCGACGATGCAGGGGTCCCCCGACGGCGACGGACTGGCGCCCGGGCTCGTGCTGTCGCTCGGGCTGGGACCCACGCTCGGGCCGACGGTCGTCTCCGGCGTGCCGGCCGTCGTCACGGGAGCGGCCGTCGGCGCCGCCACGGTGTCGTCGGAGCCGTCGCCGCTGGTGGCCGCGTAGACGATGACGGCGGCGATCATCAGGACCGCCACCACGGCGAAGGCGATGCCGGGAATCAGCAGCGGGTTACGCTGGACCGGAGGGGGCGCCCCGATCCGAAGGCCGCACCGCAGGCACAGTCCCTGCGCGTCGACGCCGGTCGCACCGCATCTCGGACACCGCATGCGGACACGGTACAGTGCGACCCCAAGCCACGACACTCCACAGTGGAGTGAGACCCGGTGCGGTAGCATTCGGCTCAGGTGCGCCGGGAAGTCTGGTCGGCAGGACAGGATGAGTCTGCCCGCTGGAAGGAAACCCGGGATGGCACGTGGCACCGCACGCCGGCTCGACATGCTGCTGGAGTTCCTCCGCCTGGAGACGACCGGTGGCCGGCTGCTCATCCTCGCGACCGGGGTCGCCCTGCTGTGGGCCAACCTGCCCGGCGGCACCTACGAGCAGTTCTGGTCCCTGCGCCTGCCGTCCTCGGCGGTCCTCGACGCGCTGCACCTGGACCTGACCCTCGCGGGCTGGGTCACCGACGGACTGCTGACCGTCTTCTTCTTCGTCGCCGGCCTGGAGGTCAAGCGGGAGCTGACGGTCGGTGAGCTCGCCGGCTGGCGGGTCGCGGCCCTGCCGGTCGTGGCGGCGCTCGGCGGCATGATGGTGCCGGCGGTCGTCGCGATCGCGGTGTCGGGCGGCGCGGCCGCGCACGGCGGGGCGTGGGCGATCCCGGTCGCCACCGACATCGCGTTCGCGCTGGGGGTCCTGGCCCTCGCGGGCTCGACGCTGCCGTCCGGGGTGCGGGTGCTCCTGCTGTCCCTCGCCGTCATCGACGACCTCGGTGCGATCGCGCTCGTCGGGGTGTTGTTCGCGCACGACGTGCGGCTCTGGTGGCTGGCCGGCGGTCTGCTGCTGTGCCTGGGGTACGGGCTGCTGCACCGCCTGCGCTGGACGCCCGCGTGGCTCGTCGTGCCGGTCGCGGTCGGTGCGTGGGTGTGCGTGCAGGGCGGCGGCGTCCACGCCACCGTGACGGGCATCGTGCTGGGGTTGCTGACGCCGGTCCGGACCCGCGGCGGCGAGGACGAGTCCGCCTGCGACCGGCTCCTGCACCGGCTACATCCGTTGTCCGCCGGTGTGGTGGTGCCGATCTTCGCGCTCGCCGCCGCCGGAATCCCCCTCGCCGCGGCCGCCGACGCGATCGGCGACCCGATCGCGCGGGGGGCCGCGGCCGGGCTGCTGCTGGGCAAACCGGTCGGCATCCTGCTCGGCGCGTGGCTGGCGGTGCGGATCCGGCTCGGCGCGCTGCCGCCCGAGGTCGGCTGGGGTGACGTGCTCCCGGTGGCGATGCTCGGCGGGGTCGGCTACACGGTGAGCCTGCTGATCGCCCGCCTGTCGGTGCCCGGCGAGGCCGCCGACGCCGCGGCTGCCGCCGTGCTGGCCGCTTCGGTCGTCGCGGCGGTGCTGGCGACGATCCTGGTCCGGCGGCGGGGCAACGCCCGCGACAAGCTCCGGAAATGGTGAGACCGGCATCCACGGGGGAAGACGCCGGTCTCGTTGAAAACGATAAGGCTCGACGGGACTTTGCGCCAGCCGTGCGCCGAGGCAATCCACCGGAACCGGTTACGGATCTTCGGGCGTGACAGGGGGCGGTATCGTGTCGGTCCGTTGATCCGGACCTTTGGAGACTGATGTCGACGCTGCTCGTCGTCGGGCTCGGCCTGGTCGGGCTGGTGCTGCTGACCCTGGGCGCCGACCAGGTGGTGGTGGGTGCGAGCCGCCTCGCGACGCTGCTGCGGGTCGCGCCGGTCATCGTCGGCGTCGTCGTGATCGGGCTGGGCACCAGCGCCCCGGAGTTCGTGGTGTCCGGCACCGCGGCGGTCCGCGACAACGCGGGCCTGGCGCTGGGCAACCTCGTCGGCTCCAACATCCTCAACGTGACCCTGGTCCTCGGGGTGGTCGCGGTCGTGTCCCCGGTGATGGTGCGCTCGTCCGTGCCGGTCCGGGAGGCGCCGCTGATGGCGGCGGCGGTCGCGGTGTTCGGCGCGTTCGCACTGGTCGGGCTGAAGTTCGCGGCCGGGGTGCTGCTGGCGGTGCTCAGCGTCGGGACGCTCGCGCTGCTGGTGCGGCTGTCCCGGGTCCAGGACGGCGACCCGCTGCCGGACGAGGTCGCCGCGTTCGTGTCGCAGCGGCCGCGCCGCTGGTGGGTCGAGGCGCTGCGGACCGTCGTGGGGCTCGCCGCGACCCTCGGCGGGGCGCAGCTGCTGGTCGACAACGCGGTCACGCTCGCGCACCGGTGGAACGTCAGCGACCAGGTCATCGGCTACACCCTGGTCGCGTTCGGCACGTCGCTGCCGGAGCTGATGACGTCGGTCCAGGCGCAGCGGCGCGGCGAGGGCGACCTGCTGGTCGGCAACCTGTTGGGCAGCAACATCTTCAACAGCCTGATCGGCGGTGCGGTCGTCGGTCTCGCCGCGGGCAGCTCGACGATCGCGCCGTTCGGCTTCGCCGCGGTCACCGCGATGGTGTTCGCCGCGGTCCTGGCCTGGTTGCTGCTGTGGCGGGGCAGCAGGATCACCCGGCCGGAGGCTTGCGTCCTGCTGGCCGCCTACGTGTGCGTCCTGCCCCTGCTGATCTCCGCCAACCCGTGAGTTTCCGGTTCCGCTGACTGGGTACGCGACCTCAATGGGCGACGCGATGGTCCGGACACACCGCTCCGGAGATGTACTTGTGGTGGAAGTGTTGGGCCCGCTGGAAGCGGCCACGGTCGGTGCGCTTCGGTCGGTGGTGCTCGACACCATCGACGTCCAGCGTCCGGCGGTCCTCACCGTCGACCTGCGGCGGGTCCCGTTCATGGATTCGATCGGCATCGGCACCCTGGTCGCGATCAACAACAAGACCCGGGACGTCGGCGGCCGCATGGAGGTGCGCAGCCCGTCACCGTTCGTGCACCGGCTGCTGCAGGTGACCGGGCTGACGGAGCTGTTCGGGCTGCCGGACCTCCCGATCGACGCGCCCGTCTCGGGCGCCGGCGCGATCCTGCCCTTGTAGGTGTCAGTACCGGTCGACGACGACGCCGGACACTCCGGCGGTGTTGTCGATCTCGAACCGGTCGTTCGCGGTGGTGTCCCCGCTCGTGAACGACGCCCCACCGGCCACCCCGTCGTGGCGGGTGCCGTCGAGGGTCACGCTGCCGGCGCCGCCGCCGGCGACGACCCGGACCGGCCGGCCCTGCGGCAGATGGATCCGGAAGGTGCTGGCGCCGCCGCTCATCCGCACCGGGACCGTCCCCTTCGCGGCGGGAAGGCTGAGCTCGATGGCGGAGACGCCCCCGATGTACTCCACACCGCCGATCTCGCGCAGGCCGCGCAGGTCGGCGGTGTTGCTCGTGGCACCGGCGGTGAACCGGACGGTCCAGCGCACGTCGCGGTTGAGCTCGACGGCGACGACGCCCTTGTCGGCCGCGCCGTTGCCGGTGTCGTTGAGCTGGACGCCGACCCGGCCGCCGAGGTCGGCGACGCTGGGGACCATGCGGCCGCCGTCGGGGGTGCGCACCCGATACAGCACGTCGCCCAGGTCCGCGGCGGTCACGGTGACCGCGGTGACGCCGCTGAGCAGGTCCAGCGTCGCCTCGTCGCGACCGGCCACGGCCGCGGTCACGGTGTGTGACGCCCGGTCTCCGTCCTTGTGCCCGGCGCGCCACACGGCGACGGTGACCGCCGCCAGCACGAGGACGGCGAGCAGGATCATGCCGCCGATGAAGAGCACGGTGCGTGGGGGCGGCCCGGCGGCGTGTGCGGGGGCCGTGGCGCGCGGGCGAGCGGTGGTCACCATGTCGATGTGGTCTCCGCGCGCTCATGCATCGAAACGCGTCTCGGCCTGACCGGCCGCCCGGGATTCAAGACCGGGGCCGCCGCCACGGGGGAAGCGGCGGCCCCGGCGTCCTTGGATGCAACGCAATGTACTCCCAACGTGAGCCACTGCACAGCCCCCAATCCGTGCCGTCTTACCAGTGTCGGAGAACCGTCCAATGTAGAACGTCCAGCCGACGTAACCACACAGATTCACACACGTTCGGTGGGCCTCAGCTGAGCGCGGCCGCGCGACGGCCGACCTCGGCCGGGGTCAGCAGCTCGCCGTCGAGGACGACGGCCCAGAAGGCGGTGAGGGGGATCCGCTCGAACAGTGGCGAGCCGAGCCCGTCGAACACCCGCTCCGGCACCAGCTTCAACGACGTGGTGACCACGACCGTGGGGATGCCCTGCGCGAGCTTGAGGGTGCCCTTGATGTTGAGCACCCGGGTGGGGCTGATCGCGTCGGCCCCGGCCAGCCCCGTCACGGGCAGGAGCCCCTCGGTGCCGGGCGCGTCGACGGTGCCGGTGGGCAGCTGCGCTGCGACGGCCTTCACCAGCGCGCTGCTGGGCGCGGTGCGGGCCCAGCCGCCGCGCTGGTGCAGCAGGCGGGTCGCGGTGGCGACGCTCGCCTCGACGTCGCGGTCGAGCTGCTCCCGGATCGCGCGCAGGGCAGGGCCCGGGTCATCGGCGTTGGCCGCACGGGCGATGTGCCACATCGAGGCGTACCCCGGCAGCAGCCCCGGCAACGGCGCCACCACCTGGCGCAGCGTGACGGGATCGTGCACGAATTCCGCCAGGCCGTCGAGGACCTGCCGGGCCACTCCGGTCGCTCCGGAGGTCCTGTCCTGCACTGCCGCGGTGAGTAGCGGCGACAACGTTGGCGCGCTCATGAAAACCGGTCTCCCCTGTCGAAAACGGACAACGACCCCAGATGGACCTCATGTATGAGACAGCCGGGGTCGATCTCCGTCAAGGTACAAACGAGGTAGAACCGGTTGACGCTGCGGGTCTTTACCGACCAGCAATCGGAGCGTAATCCCGTGCGCCGTAACCGATATACACCTGACGCGGACGGCCGATCTTGGTCTCCGGGTCGTTGATCATCTCACGCCACTGGGCGATCCAGCCGGGCAGCCGGCCGAGCGCGAAGAGGACGGTGAACATCGTGGTCGGGAAGCCCATCGCCTTGTAGATGAGGCCCGTGTAGAAGTCGACGTTCGGGTACAGCTTGCGGGAGACGAAGTACTCGTCCGACAGCGCGATCTCCTCGAGCTGCATCGCCAGGTCCAGCAGCGGGTCGGGCTTCGCCATCCGGCCGAGCACCTCCTGCGCGGCCTTCTTCACCAGTGCCGCGCGGGGGTCGTAGTTCTTGTACACACGGTGACCGAAGCCCATGAGGCGGGTGGCGGTGTCCTTCTTGTCCTTGACCCTGCTGACGAACTTGGCGACGTCGCCGCCGTCCTCGCGGATCACCTGGAGCATCTCCAGGACCGCCTGGTTGGCACCGCCGTGCAGCGGGCCGAACAGCGCGTTGACGCCGGCGGACACCGACGCGAACAGGTTCGCCTGGCTGGAGCCGACGAGCCGGACCGTGGACGTCGAGCAGTTCTGCTCGTGGTCCGCGTGCAGCAGCAGGAGCATGTCGAGGACCTTGACCGCGACCGGGTCGATCTCGTACGGGGTCGCCGGGACGCCGAACGTCATGCGCAGGAAGTTCTCGACGTAGCCGAGAGAGTTGTCCGGGTACAGCATCGGCTGCCCGATCGCCTTCTTGTAGGCGTAGGACGCGATGGTCGGTACCTTCGCCATCAGCCGGATCGTGGAGATCTCGACCTGCTCCTGGTCGAACGGGTTGAGGCTGTCCTGGTAGAACGTGGACAGCGCGCTGACCGCGGAGGACAGCACCGCCATCGGGTGGGCGTCGCGCGGGAAGCCGTCGAAGAAGCGGCGCATCTCCTCGTGCAGCAGCGTGTGGTGCTGGATGCGGGAGGTGAAGTCCTCGAGCTGGGCCGGCGTCGGCAGCTCGCCGTGGATGAGCAGGTAGGAGCTCTCCAGGAAGGTCGACCGCTCGGCGAGCTGCTCGATCGGGTAGCCCCGGTATCGCAGGATGCCGGCGTCGCCGTCGATGTACGTGATCGACGATACACAGGAGGCGGTGTTGACGAATCCGGTGTCGAGCGTGACCTGACCGGTGTCCTTGAGCAGTTTGCCGATCTCGAGACCAGCGGGCCCTTCCGTTGCCTTGCGTGCCGGCAGGTCGAGCTCGCCGTCCGGGTAGGTGATCTTGTACTCACTCATCAGCGTCGTTCCCGTCTCGTCCCGCAGTCCGGCTTCTGGCCGCGGCCGCCATTGCCCACGACCGGCGCTTATGGCGCCGACGCGCAGGATTTCAGACGCTCGGGCCGCGCCGCCACGCGGGGCGCTCACGTGCGATATTTCCTACTCGTTACCTCATCCTCGCACCGGAGGAAGTGCGGGACCAACCGCACCTTTCTGGAAACTCTCAAGTTTACCGGGTGACCCCAGTGTCATGTTGCCACTCCTCCGCGGAAGGTGTTCGGCGATCACCCCGGTGCGGCGGCAAATGGGAACATGCGAAGAATCCTGCTGTCCGGCGCCATGCTCGCCGGTACGACGGCCGCGCTCGCCCTCCCTGGCGTGGCCGCGGCCGAGGGCGCCGGCGCGGTCACCCCCGAGACGGTCAAACCGGGCGGGCGCGTCACGTTCAGTACCGTGTGCGCCGACGGGGTGAAGTCCGCGGACGTCGCCGGGACCACGCTCGGACTGGCCGCTCGCATCCCGATGGAGGCCGGCAAGTCGCCCGGCACCTTCTCCGTCTCGGTCGACATCCCGGCGACGATCAGCGCCGGCACCTTCAACGTCAGCATCGACTGCGCGGACGGCAGCTCGTCGCTGGTCAAGCTGGTCGTGTCGCCGTCGGGCGGGATCCCGACCGGCGGCGGTTCCACCGCGCAGGGCCCGAACCGCACGCTCATGGCCGCCGGCGGAGGCCTGCTGCTGGTCGGCGCGGCCGGCGCCCTGGCGCTGCGCCGCCGGTCGGTGTGACGCCGAGGCACCGGCCGCGGCACATGCTCGTCAGGTCCAACGGGACCTGGCGGGGCGGCACCGTGGTCGGCGTCATCACCCTGGCCGTCAGCGGTGTCTCGTTGATCGGCGCCGGCTACGGCACGCCCGCACCGCCGCCGGTCGTGGAGTCCAGCGCCTCCACCGGACTGGGTTCCGCCACGCAGGCTCCCGCCTCGCCGCCGGTCGGGCTCAGCATCGCGGCGATCTCCGTCGACGCGCCGGTCGAGCGGGTCGACGTCGACCGCGACGGCACCCTGATCCCGCCGTCGCTGCGGACGGCCTCCCAGGTCGGCTGGTATGAACGGGGGCCCACCCCCGGCGAGACCGGCAACGCCGTGCTCGTCGGCCACGTCGACACCGCCAACAGCGGACCGGCGGTGTTCTACCTGCTCGGCCGGCTCAAACCCGGCGATCTCGTCACGGTGCGCCGCAGGGACCATTCGACGGTCACGTTCGCCGTCGACGGCGTGCGCCTCTACCCGAAGCAGGCGTTCCCGGCCGACCTGGTCTACGGCCCCGCGGACCGGCCCCAGCTGCGGCTGGTCACCTGCGGCGGCACCTTCGACCGGGCGACCACGACCTACTCCGGCAACACCGTGATCACCGCGACGATGGTGTCCTGGCGAGCCGCTCCAGGGTGACCGAGTGGATCCGGCCGGCCGGCACCGACCGCTCCAGCAGCATGTTGCGCATCACGCCGACGCCGAAGGGGGTGCCGCACAAATAGACGTCGTGGGAGGTCCACTCGGCGAAGTCGACCACCACCTGGGGCAGCGACCCGCTGAGGTACGGGTGCGCCGGCCCCCTCGCCACGACCGCGTGCACGGTGGCGTGCGCGCACTGAGCGGCGTGGGCCCGCAGCGACTCCAGGTCGTACAGGTCCTCACGGGTCGACACGCCCCAGAACAGGTGCACCACCCGCTCGTCCTGGCGGGCCGCCAGCTCGTCGAGCAACGCCTTCACCGGGGCGACGTGCACGTCCTCGGCGACGATGAGGATCGCCCGGCCGTGCTTCTCGATGACGAACTCGCCCTCGGCCCGGTGCAGCCGCACCCGGTCGCCGACCCGGGTGCCGTGCACCAGCGCGCCGGTCGCGTCGTCGCTGGGCATGGCCTGGACGTGCAGCTCCAGGCGGTTGTCGTCGGTCGGCGGGGCGGAGATCCAGCAGGACCGCCACGAGCCCGGCACCATCGGGTGCTCGACGACGGCCCGCTGTCCGGAGCGCGCCGGATACGGCAGGTCCGTCGCCAGGCGCAGCACCGCCACGTCGTCGCGGCGCTGGTCGTGCGCCAGGACGGTGGCCGTCCAGAACGGGATCTGCTCCTGCTGCAACGACTTGGCCTGGCGCAGCCACCCGACGACGAAACGCCAGCCTTCGCGCCACGAGCCGTCGTTGTCGTCGCTCCATTCGCCGCGGTACGTGTCGCGAACGGCCGCCACGAGCGCCTCGCCGAACAGGTCCAGCTGCCGGCTCCGCGGCCCGATCAGCGCGTCGAGCGCCGGGGCCAGCTGGGCGAAGTGCGGCACGACGGCGCTCGGCTGGTCGAAGTGCTCCAGCAGCCAGACGAACCCGCGCTCGGCGGCCGCGGGGTCGGCGGCGATCGCGCTGTGCAGGACGGTGCGCTGCTCCGCCGGCACCTCCGCGAGCCGGGCCACGACGGCCCGCTCCTTCACGGTTTCCCGGAGGCGCTGCTGGAGCTGCGTCAGATAGCCCTGATCGCCGGGTTTCGGCCCGTCCGTGGGACCGTCCTGTGCAAGACTGTCCTTCGGCTGATCTTGCACCCGCCTGGGCCTGGGCGACGCCGCCCGATCGTGCTGCTCGAGCTGGGCCTGCCGCCACGCCCAGAGCACCGTCAACGGCTCGCCACCAGTTCCGACCGGTCCCACGTGTGCCACGGGTCCAGTCTCCCGGGTTCAGCGCGTCAATGTTGCCAATTCCGACATACCTCCGCGTTTTGCCCCTGCTGCTTTTTGTCGTACCGCTTTCGTAGAGTGCGGTGCATGTCGTTGGATTTGCTCGAGCTGCTCCCCGCCGGCTGGCGGGACCTGATGAAGCCGCACCTGGACCTCGAGATCGTGCACAAGCTCGAGGCGTTCGTGGAGGCGGAGTATGCGGCCGGCCCGGTCTATCCCCCGCTGCCGGACCTGTTCACCGCCTTCCGGCTCTGCTCGCCGGAGGCCGCGCGGGTGCTCATCCTCGGCCAGGACCCCTACTTCAAGGAGGGCCAGGCCCACGGGTTGAGCTTCTCGGTGCGCCCCGGCGTGTCGATCCCGCCGTCCCTGCGCAATGTCTACAAGGAGCTTCGCGAGGACCTCGGCGTCACCCCTCCCACCAACGGTGACCTCACCGGCTGGGCGAGCGACGGCGTCCTGCTGCTCAACGCGGTCCTGACCGTCCGCGCCGGCAAGGCCGCCTCCCACGCCAACAAGGGCTGGGAGCACTTCACCGACGCCGCCATCGCCGCCCTCAACGCGATGCCCCGCCGGGTCGTGTTCGTCCTGTGGGGCAGCTATGCCCGCAAGAAGGCCGTCCTGGTCACCAACCCCCAGCACAAGATCGTCGAGGCCGGCCACCCCAGCCCGATGAACCCCGCCGGCTTCCTGGGCTCCAAGCCCTTCAGCCAGACCGACGCCGCGCTCATCGAGGCCGGCCTGCCCCCGGTCCGCTGGGTCTGACCCCACCATGAAGGCCCTCGAGGGACCGCTGTGGCGGGCGCTGCTCGTCTTCCGCATCGCCGCGCTCGGCTATGCGGCGGTGCTGATGATCGGCAACTTCCAGCACTATTACTGGCCCCTCGGCGGCTGGCTGATCCTGTCCGTCATGGCCGCCTGGACGGTGGTGAGCAGCCTGGCCTATGCCCGCCCCGAGCGGCGCGACTGGCCCCTGCTCATCACCGACCTCGCGGTCACGGCCGGCTGCCTGCTCGCCACCCGCTGGATCGTCCAGCCCGACGGTCTCGGCGTCGGCGCACCCACCCTGCCGATGGCGTGGGTGGCCAGCCCCGTCGTGGCCTGGGCCATCTCCGGCGGGCGGCGCCGCGGCGCGATCGCCGCGCTGCTGATGAGCGGCGCCGACGTGGTCGTCCGCGACGGCTTCTCCCAGGCCACCGTCAACGGCCCGGTCCTCATGGTCCTGGCCGGCATCGGCATCGGCCACATCGCCCGGCTCGCCATCGACGCCGAGGCCCGCCTGCAGCGCGCGACCGAGCTCGAGGCCGCCACCCGCGAGCGCGAGCGCCTCGCCCGCGGCATCCACGACTCCGTCCTGCAGGTCCTCGCCCTCCTGCAGCGCCGTGGCGCCGAACTCGGCGGCGAGGCAGCCGAGCTGGGCCGCCTCGCGGGCGAGCAGGAGGCCACCCTGCGCTCCCTGGTCACGTCCAGCGGACCCCCGCCCGCCGCCACGACCCGCCGCCGCACCACGTCCGCGGCGCCCCAGCCACCCGGCCGCCGCTCGTTCCGCCTTCCGGCCAGCCTGTCCCGTTCGCCGTCCACCACCCAGCGCGCCACGCCGGCCGCACGCGCCACCGCCGCAGCCGGCGTGCGCGGAGCGTCCTCCGCCGACCTCGTCGACCTGCGGACCCTGCTCGCCGGCTACAGCGCCATGGGCGTCAGCGTCGCCGCTCCGGCCACCGAGGTCCTGCTGCCGGCCGCGATCGCCGCCGAGGTCGCGGCCGCCGTCGCCGCCGCCGTCGACAACGTCCAGCTGCACGCCGGCCCGGACGCCAGGGCGTGGCTGCTGGTGGAGGAGCTCGACGACACGGTCACCGTCACGATCCGCGACAACGGCCCCGGCATCCCGGACGGCCGCCTCACCGAGGCCGAGCAGGCCGGCCGCCTCGGCCTGGCCCAGTCGATCCGCGGCCGCATCCGCGACCTGGGCGGCACGACCACCATCACCAGCACCCCCACCACGGGCACCGAGATCGAGCTCCAGGTCCCCCGCTGACCCCTCCACCCGCTG
Source organism: Dactylosporangium siamense (assembly GCF_016862795.1). Taxonomy (GTDB): domain Bacteria; phylum Actinomycetota; class Actinomycetes; order Mycobacteriales; family Micromonosporaceae; genus Dactylosporangium; species Dactylosporangium siamense. The sequence continues at coordinate 11,598 of NZ_BONQ01000168.1, forward strand.
GCCGACCCGCAACCCCGATCCGCCCCGCGCCACTCCGCGCCGAGAGTTGGGGATGTGTTCGGAGTTCTTGGTGCGTCGGCGAGGAGCGCTCGGTAGACGACGTCGGAGAGTAGGCGTTTGAGTGCGCGCAGGGATTCGCTGGTGCTGTCTGCGTTGGGAGAGTCGATGGCGTTCTTGGTTGGCTGACCAGACGGGTAGTGGTGCTGTGCCGTTGTGTCGGGCGTAGGCGTGGCGGGAGCGGAACCTGCGGATGTCAGCGGTCTCGCCGAGGATCTTCGCGGCGGTCAGGGTGGCGCATCCGCGGATCGTGAGCAGGGTGGGCGCCAGGCGGTCGACGAGTTCCTCGAGCTCTTGCTCGAGAGCATTGCAAGAGCGGACATGGCCACCGCCGGAGCGGGGCATGCCGTGGTGGAGCGAGTCCGCCGGACACCACGAAGCTAGTCACTGACTGCGGTGGTGTGCGGCCGCGTGCTGGATCGAAGTCGCCCCGTAGCCCGTCCGGACGGCCGGGCCGCGACTTCGAACTGTGCAGGGCCCCAGCGGCATGGCGCGACAAGCGGAACCATTTCCGGGGTCAGGTGCCCTGGGATCCTTCCGGTTGTGGAGAAGTCCGGCGACGACCCCCGCACGTCCGGCTCGCGATCCGGCGTTGCCGAGGACCGGGTCAGCGCCTTCGCCCGTCTGCACTCCGCCGGGAGCGGATCTTTCCCTGGCGATCGAGGTCGCGGGCCGGGGCACCGTGCGGATGTCCGCCAGAAAGCGTGAAGGTGGGGGCGTGTAGACGCCCCGGTGCTGCACGCCTTCACCGAAACTCGGCCGGCTCGTTCGTGATCCAAGGCGCCACCCGACCGCTCGCACACCACCGCAGCGGACACGACCAGTGGATCTCCCCGGCGGCAGGATCGGACCGTGCGATGTGCGGCCGGATCGACCAGCTCGTGGTCCGGGTGCTTGTTTCCCGGTGACCGGCGGGCGGGTGGACACGGGCAGCCGGCGGGGAAACGGACCTATAGGGTGCTGGGTGTGGACGCAGCGGGACGGCTCCGGGTGATGGTGGTCGATGACCACCCGATGTGGCGTGAGGGTGTCGCCCGGGATCTGGCCGAGGCCGGCTATGAGGTCGTCGCCGCTGTCGGTGAAGGAGCGCAGGCGGTCCGGATCGCGGGGTCGGTGCGGCCCGACGTGGTGGTGCTCGACCTGCAGCTGCCCGACCGGTCCGGCGTCGAGGTCATCCAGGGGTTGCTGGCGTCGTGCCCCGAGGTGCGGATCCTGATGCTGTCGGCGAGCGGCGAGCAGCAGGACGTCCTCGACGCGGTCAAGGCCGGTGCCACCGGCTACCTGGTGAAGTCGGCGGCCCGGGAGGAGTTCCTGGCCGCGGTGAGCCGGACGGCCGAGGGGGACGCCGTGTTCACGCCCGGGCTGGCGGGGCTGGTGCTCGGGGAGTTCCGCCGGCTGGCGACGGTGACGCGGGCCGAGGACCCCGACGCGCCGCGGCTGACCGAGCGGGAGACCGAGGTGCTGCGGCTGGTGGCGAAGGGCGTCACCTACAAGGAGATCGCCGAGCGGCTGGTGCTGTCGCATCGCACGGTGCAGAACCACGTGCAGAACACGCTCGGCAAGCTGCAGTTGCACAGCCGGGTCGATCTGGTGCGGTATGCGATCGAGCGCGGGCTGGACGAGTAGTCCACCACCGGGTGGTCGCGCCGGTCCAGTGCCGGATGGTCACACGCCGTAGATGTCGAGCAGGTAGTGGCCCAGGACGGTCTCGGTGCGCAGGTCGAGGACGAGGACCAGGAACACGTTCGGGGTCTCGCAGTTCACCAGGACGTGTTGCAGTTTGCCGAGGGGCATCTGCCAGGCGTAGTTGACGCTGCCTTCGCTGAAGTCGTGGCCGCCGAGGTGCGCCTCGGGGATGGCGTCGAAGTAGGGCCAGAAGTCGAACGGCGGCTCGTCGTCCGGACCGATCTGTATCGGTTCGGGCTCCATCGTCGCCTTGTACTCAGCCTCGGTGAGCAACCGCATCCCGCCAGCATGCCGCGTCGCTCACGGGACAGGAAGATCTCACTACTCAGACGAGGATGAGTAGGGCACCCGATACGCACAATGCCCTTGCGGGATCATCCTGATCGGCATGATGACGTATCCGTGCCCGTTCTGCGGCGGCCAGGCCGACCTGGAGGCCGGCTGTGCCGGCTGCGGTCGGGCGCCGTTCCCGGATGCCGCCGAGGTGGTACGGCTCGGTGTCCGCGCCGACGAGCTCCTCGCCGAGGTCGAGGCGGCCCGCGCGGAGTTCGACGAGGCACGCAGCAGGTACAACGCGGCGGTCCAGCGGCTGAACGCGGTGCGCGCACAGCGCAACATGCTTGCGGCGCGGGTGAGCCAGGTGGTGCAGGCGGCCAAGCGCGCGCTGTCTCCGGCAGCGCTGGCGCCCGCCGCGCCTCAGCAGCCGCCGGCCGGAGCCGTGCCCGCGCCGGGTGGCCGCGGGCCGGTCCTTGCGCCGGGTGGCCGCGGGCCGGTGCTCACGCCGGTGGGGCGGGCCGAGGCCAGTCCCGGGACGGTGCAGAACCTGCTGTTCGTCCTCGGTGGCCTGTTGCTCGGCAGTGCGGCGATCGTGTTCACGGCGGTCGCCTGGGCGAGCTTCGGAGTGCTCGGGCGGGCCGCGATCCTGGCGACGGTCACGCTGATCACCCTCGCGGTGCCGCCGGTCGCGCTCGCGCGGGGTTTGCGGTCCACGGCGGAGACGTTCGCCGCGCTGGGGCTGCTGCTCGTGCTGCTGGACGGATACGCCGCCTGGTACGTCAACCTCGCCGGGCTCGCCGACACGACCCGGCCGAACACGTACGCGGGACTGGTCTTCACGGTCACCGCCGTCGTCGCCGGTGGGTACGCCGTCGCAACCGGCTTGCGGGGGCCTCGCTTCGCGGCCGTCCTCGCGGCCCAGCCGGTGCTGCCGTTGCTCGCCGCCGAACGGTCGTTCGAGGCGACGGGCTGGACGTTCACGTTCGTCGCGATCGCCGCGCTCGACATGCTCCTCGCCCGGACGGTGGAGAAGGCCGCGTGGGTCGGGGCCGGCCTCGCGGTCGCGGCCGCGGGGCTGCAGGGACTGGTCGCGCTGTCCACGGTGGACGGCGTGACCGGAGCGCTCGGCGCGGGCGCCGCGATGCTGTCGCTGGCCGCGGTCATCGTGATCGCCGGTCTCCTGCACCGGGACACGGCGCACGCCGGCGCCGGGGTGGCGGTCGGCATCGTCGCGCTCGTCGCGGTGCGGATCCTCGCGGAGGTCGTGCCGGACCAGCAGGTCGTCGCGTTCGCCTGCGTGCCGGTCCTGGTCGCGCTCGCCGTCATGGTGCTGCCGGACCGGGTCCGAGCCGGCGCCCGGGCCGGAGCGCTGGTGGTCGCCGGTGTGACTGCCCTCCCGTACACCGGCGCCGCCCTGCTCGCCGCCGCCTCCGCCGTCGACTGGGCCCTGCCCGCCTGGAACGGCCCGATGTCCACCATGGACGGACTGTTCTCCTGGCAGGTTCCGGTGGCCCTGCTGCCGGTCGCCGCGGCGTTCTTCGTGCTGACCCGGTTCCGCTGGGTGGTGTGGCCGGCGGTGGTGCTGGTCGCGTTCGCCGTCCCGGGAGCGTTCGACGCGCCGCTGCCGGTCGTGTCCGTCCTGGACTTCGCCGTCCTCGCCGGCCTGTCCGTCGCCGCGCTGCGCCGGTCCGCGCAGCGCGCGACCCCGCCCGCCACCGCGGTCACGACCGGAGACGGTGAGCCGGCCGCCGGAACCATCACGACGACACCGGCGGGCGGCGTGGGACAACCGGCCGCCGCGGGGCTGCCAGGAGTCAACCTGCCGGGCGGGTGGTGGGCGACGGTGGGGCTGCCGGTCGTGGCGACGCACGCCGTCCTCGTCGGGCTGGACACGCCGGCGGCGACGCTGCTCAGCATGGTCGGCCTGGTCGCGGTGTGCGTGCTGCTCGCCGCGAAGAGCGGGACGGTCCAGCTCACGGCGCCCGCGGTCACCGTCGGGCTGGCGGGGCTGCCGCTGCTCGTCACGGCGGCGGTCCGGCTGACCTGGTCCGGCGGCGCGCTGTCGGTGCCGGCGCCGATGTTCGGTGCGGCTGCCGGGCTGGTGCTCGCGACGGTCCTGGTCGCCGTGGCCCGGACCAGATCCGGCGCGTCCGGCACTGCGAGGGCGTCCGGTGCGATGGGGGTGTCCGGTGCTGCGGTGCTGGCGGGCGTGGCGGGGGTGTTCGGCGTGACGCTGGGCGGTCTCGGGGTGACCCTGGCCGCGGTTGTGCTGTCCGCGTCGGACGGCGGGCGCCTGCCGTTCGGGGTGTTCGCGGCCGCGGCTGTGTTGTCGGTCTGGCTCGTCGCGGCCGGGGTCACCCGCCGGTCGGAGCCTGACAACGGCGCTCCTCCCTCGGCAGGACTCGTGCCTGCACGGTTCGTGCCGGCGACGCTGCTCGCGGTCATCCCTGCGGTGGTGGCGGTGGTGGCGGTGGCGCCGGCGGTGTTCGAGACGCTGCTGCGGCCGTACCGGTGGCTCGGCGCCGTCTGGCAGGGTGCGCCGGACGGGGTCGGGCTCGACCCGACGGGGCGCTGGTGGGCCGATGAGGCGCAGGCATTCGGGCCGGGTCCGGCCGCCGTGGCGCTCGGGTTCGTCGCTGTGCTGGCGGTGCTCATCGGGCGGCGCACCCGGACCCTGGTGTGGACCCTCGCGGGGGCACCCGTGACCCTGGCCGTGGTGCTCGGCTGTCTGGCCGCCGAGGCGCCGTGGCCCGTGGTGCCGGCCGTCACGCTCGCCGGTGGGCTGGTCACGGCCCTGTCCGCGGCGCTGGTCGGGCCCGGGTCTCGGGTGCTGCCGGTCAATGTGGGGGCGTTCACGTGCTGGTTCACCGCCGGGGCGGGGTTCGCCGGCTGCCTCGCGACGCGGCCCGCGACGCTGTCCGCCCTGGCGGCGGTCCTCGTGACCGGCGCGGTCGCCGGTGCCGCCGGACGGACCGCGACGGCGCGGGTCCTCGGCTGGCTGGTCGGTGCGGTCAGCGCCGGGTGGCTGGCGTTCGCGGCGGCCCGCGCGGCGGACCTGCCGCTGCGGTGGACCGGATACTGGGTGCTGCTGGCCGCCTTCCTCGTCCTCGCGGCGTCGGTCGTCATCCGCCGGCTCCGGCCGGCTGCAAGCCTCGTGCAGCCGGGCTCCGCGCTGCTTGAGACACCGGGTCAAGGTCCGACCCCGGCATCCAGTCAGGATCCGGCGCAGGCGCACAGCCAAGGTCCGGCGCAGGCGCAGGCGCAGGCGCAGGGACCGGCACAAGCGCAAGGACCGGCACAAGCGCAAGGGCTGGCACAAGCGCACAGCCAAGGTCCGGCGCAGGCGCAGGGTCCGGCGCAAGCCCAGGGGCTGGCACAAGCGCACGGCCAAGGCCTGGCGCAGGCGCAGGGTCCGGCGCAAGCCCAGGGGCTGGCACAAGCGCACGGCCAAGGCCTGGCGCAGGGGCAGGGGCAGTTGCCCGGTGAGGCGCAGGTGCTCGAGGTGGTCGCCCACGCCACCGCTGTGGTGGCGTTCCTGCTCACCAGTGGCGACCTCGCCGCGATGGCCGGAATCAGCAGCCTCTGGGGCGTGGCGCTCGGCCTGCGGGCCCTCACCGGCGGGCCCCGGATCGCGTTCGCCGGGGCGGCGGCCGCCGCGCAGCTGGTCGCGTACTGGCTGGTGCTCGCGTCCAACGAGGTCGCCATGCTGGAGGCGTACACGCTGCCGGCCGGTGCGGTCGCCGCCGCCGTCGGGTGGTACGCGGTCCACCGCCACCCGGCCGGTCAGGAGCCGCTCGGCAGCTGGGTGGCCTACGGGCCCGCGCTGTTCGCCGCGTTCGGGCCCAGCCTCGGGTCGGTGCTGGTGAGCGAGGGCGAGCCGACCCGGCGGTTGCTGCTCGGCGTCGGTGCGCTCGCCGTCGTCGTCCTGGGGGCGGTGCGGCGGCTGCAGGCCCCGGCCGTCGCCGGCGGCGTGGTCCTGGTGGTCATCGCGTTGCACGAGATCGCCGTGTACTGGGACCTGCTGCCGAGGTGGGCGCCCCTCGCGGTGGCCGGCCTGGTGCTGGTCGCCCTGGCCACCACCTACGAGCGGCGCATCCGCGACGTCCGCCGCCTCCGGGCAGCGGTCACCCGCATGCACTGAACCGCCCCGCGCAAAACGCGGCAAGTGCCGCGAAAGACGCGGCAAGCGTCGGAACCGTCAGACGGGGACGATCATCTGGGTGCGGCGGGCCTGGTCCGCCGCACTCAGGATCCCGGTGATGGAGGCCCCGTACCGCACGTCGCACGGATGTGGCGTGCCGCCCGCCGCGCCGATCAGGGCCGTCACCGCATGGCCGAAGGCGGTGACGGGGGTGTCGTCGCCCCAGGCGGGCAGCGTGAGTGCGCCGTGCTCGCCGAAGTACGAGAACCCGAACGACGTCGCGTCCGGCGCCGCGTCGAGCGTCAGCGACAGCGTGCTCGCCGCTCCGCTGTCGTGCCGCAGGAGGAGGTGCACGGTGTCGTGGGGGCCGTCGGCGGCGCTGAGGTCGACGACGGGGCCGAGCAGCGGCAGCACCACCGACAGGGCGTGCGGGCCGAGGTCCCACAGCCCGCCGTGCTCCTTGCGCCAGGTCGAGCCCGCATAGGGGTTGCCGGGCTGGAAGATCGAGGCGTACATGGTGGCGTGCGCGGCGTACCAGCCACCGAGGGCGGCGTTGTCGCGCAGGAAGGCGTCGACGGCCGGGATGAACCGGTTGGTGAAGAAGACCACGGACGCGACGCCGCTGGACGTGACCGCGTCGACGACCTCGGTGGCGGACTCGACGGTCAGTGCCAGGGGCTTGTCGAGCAGGAGGTGCTTGCCGGCGCGGGCGGCCCGGACGGCGAGGTCGGCCTGGATCTGCGGCGGGAGGGCGATCGCGACCGCGTCGACGGCGGAGAGCAGCGCGTCGACGTCGTCGAACGCGGTGGTCCCGAACGACTCGGCGAACTCGGCGGTCTTGGCCGGGGATCGGCCCCAGACACCGGTGAGGGTGGCGTCGGGGTGCGCCGCCAGCGCCACCGCCTGCGTCGTCCTAGCCCAGTGGCCCGTGCCCAGCACCCCGAATCGCATCCGGCCATTCTCCACGAACGCCGCACCACGGACGCACGAGGGCCGCGCCAGCACGACGGGCCGCGCAACGAAACGAGCACGACGGGCCGCGCCACAAAACAGCACGACGGGCCGCGCCACGAAACGACAGGGTCGCGGCGGTCAGGCCGGGCCGTGCTGGTCGATCCACGCGTCGATGCGGGCCCACCACTCGTACAGCCAGTCGACCCGCTGCTCGTGACCCACCGGCACGTCCGCCGCGTCCACGGACCACCACCGCATCGTGATGGTCAGGTCGAGCGGGAGGTGCCGCCACAGGTCCGCGACCGTCAGCAGCTTGTCGAGGCCGGTGTGCGCGACCCAGATGACCCCGGCCTCGGGTGCGGCGTCGAGCGCGGCGAGCGTCCCGCCGGGCCGGGGCGCGAGGACGTGCCGCATCCGGGCGGCGCGTTCGGCCATCGCGTGCAGGCCGAGGTCGCGCAGCCGCTGGATGGCGCGTTCCCGCCGGGTTGGGGTGAAGTTGCCGCCCTCCGGGAAGAGCACGAGGGCGTCGTTGTCGTCGAGGCCGGTCGCGAGGCGGGCCACGTGCGACGGGTCGCCGCCGCCGGCGGTGAGGAACTGGTTGGGCAGCCGGTTGAGCATGACGTCGATGACCGGGTCCCACTGCAGGGTGTGCTTGAGGACGATGCGTGGCTCCCGGTCGAACCAGTTGACCAGCGCGTGGATGATCAGGAACGAGTCGCCGGGGCCGGCGTGCCGGCAGAACACCAGCTCCGGCTGGCCGGGCGCGGCGACGTCGGGGTCGGTGCCGACGACCGCGACCTTGACGCCGAGCGCCCAGCGGGCCTGCCCGTACAGCACCCGCAGGAACCGACCGGTCAGCACGTAGTGGATCCGCTGGAAGCGCGGGCCCCGCAGGCGGAGGCCGAACCCGCTGCCGACCCAGAGCCCGAAGAGCACCACCAGCGCGACCGCTTCCAGCAGCAGGTAGACGGCGAGCATCCAGGTGACCCGCAGGGCGCGCAGCCGTCCGGTCCCGAACGGTGCGCACAGGGCCGCGACGAGCAGCCAGACCGGCATGGTGAGCAGGACCGCGACGATGACCACGAGGAAGACCGGGGTGAGCACGACCCGTCGCAGCCACCGGGGCGGCATCAGGAAGCCGCTTGCAGGTAGTGACACGAGGCGTCATACGCGCGGTCGATGCGGGCCCGGGCGAGGGCCATGTTCCGGTAGGACAGCGGTGAGTCGTCGCGTGTGGTGCCGCCGCCGGTGGGCAGGACGTGGACGGTCACCGAAGGCGGCGCCTCGGACAGCTCGCGGGCGAAGCGGTGCCGCCGGGCGACCTCGAACGCGACCTGCGCGACCTCCCACGGCCGGCGCGGTGGGCGTAGCGGGCGTTCGATCCGGCCGACCTGCATGACGAAGACGGTCTTCGCGCCGAGGGCGACGGCGCGGCCGACGGGCACGGAGTTGACGATCCCGCCGTCGATGAAGTGCTCATCCTCGAGGTGTACGGGTGGCAGCAACCCGGGCACCGCGGAGCTTGCCAGGACCGCCTCGACGAGGGGTCCCTTGGCGAACCAGTGCTCCGCGGCCCGTTCGATGCTGGCCGCGCAGCACTGGAACGGCACGGGGAGGTCGTCGAAGGTGGTGTCGGCGCCGAGCTCCCGGGTCAGCAGCCGGCGCAGCGGTGCCGGGGAGTGCAGGTGGGTCCGGCGGGCGAAGCGGCCCAGTTGCCGGGGCAGCGAGTCGCCGTAGACGGTGCGGGCCTCCGGTGACACCCACAGCTCGGTCAGGCGGTCGGCGACCCGCTCGTCCGGGGAGGCGGCGACGGCCGCGCCGTTGAACGCGCCGATCGACGTGCCGACGACGAGGTCGGGGCGGATCCCGGCGTGCAGCAGGGCGCGGGCCATGCCGACCTCGACCGCGCCGAGGACGCCGCCGCCGCCGAAGACGAACCCGACGGGTCCGGGAAACCGTTCACGCACGGCTCACAACGTAACTCGGTGGCGCGGACGCCGCAGAACTCGACGGCCGCCCGGACGGCGGAGGACCGCCACCCTCCCCGGGCGGCGGGCCACCACCAGGGCCGCCACCACCAGGGCCGCCGCCCCCGGGGCCGCCACCACCGGGCGGCGGCGGGGGGCGGTCGTCCTTGCCCGGCCGGTCCTTGTCCTTGGGGGCCGGGACCAGGTCGGTCATCGGTGGGAGCGCGGAGCCCGGCGGGCGCTGGGAGATCCGGGTGTCGCAGTCGACGTCGTTGACGGTGAAGTTGCTCGGCGGGCTGGGGTTGCCACCGCTGCCGGCCAGGCCGACGGTGAGCGCCTTGCCCGGTGGCAGCGCGTAGGCGCCGATCATCTTTACCCCACCGCCGATGCGGTCCCACGTGGCGATCGCGCCGTCGATCCGGTCGACGTCCTGCCCGCCGGGCAGCAGGAAGTGCAGCGTCCACGGGTCGACCGGCCGGTTGCCGGTGTTGGCGACGGTGACCCTGGCCGAGAACGGGCGGTCGCCGTCGGCGTCCATTTCGGGATGGATGTAGAAGTCCACGTTGCAACCGGCTCTCGGCGCCCACGGCTTCCAGTACGCGAGCCAGCCCGCGCCGACGGCGACCACGACCGCGGCGATCGAGGCGGCCAGGGCGCGGCGGCTGCGCCGGCGGGCGGCCCGGCGGCGGCGCGGGACGGTCACCTCACGGCCGAACGTCGCGTCGGCCGGCTCGCGGTGCCGGGCCCCGATCACGTGGGGCACGTGCACCTCCTGGGTGGAGGAGCCGTCCTCCCCGGGGAGGACGACGTGGATGCCGGTGGCGGCGGCGAGGACCCCAGCGACCTCGGCGGCGGACGGCCGGTCCTCGGGGTCCTTGGCCAGGCAGCGGGCGACGAGCCGGCCGATCTCCGCCGGGAGGCCGGCGATCTCCGGCAGCGGGTGCGGCGGCTCGTACACGTGGTTGGCGATCATCTGGGTCGGCGTGTCCGCGTGCCACGGCAGCCGGTCGGTGAGGCACCGGTAGACGAGCAGGCCGACGGTGTACACGTCGGTCGCGGGGACGACGCCGCCGCCGAGCAGCCGCTCGGGGGCCAGGTAGGCGGGGGTGCCGAAGACGGTGCCGTCCTCGTCGTCGGGGTCGAACGAGCCGGTGAGCCCGGCGACACCGAAGTCGAGGATCTTCGCACCGGCGGCGGTGAGCATGATGTTGCTGGGCTTGATGTCACGGTGCACGACGTGCCGCTCGTGCGCGGCGGCGAGCCCGGCGGCGACCTGGGCGCAGATCTGGGTCGCGCGGCGCCACGACATGGGTCCGCTGCGTAGCCGGTTGGACAGCAGTTCGCCTTCGAGGAGCTCCATCACGACGTACGGCCGGCGGCCGTGGCGGCCCACCGTGAACGCGTCGCCGGCCTCGCCGTAGTCGTGCACGGCGGTGATGTTGGGGTGCTGGAGCCGGGCGACGACCTGTGCCTCGGCCCGGATGCGCTCCCGGTTGCCGGGTTTGTTCGCGAGCTCCTCGGCGAGGAGTTTGATCGCGACGTCCCGATCGAGCACGAGGTCCTGGGCCCGCCACACGACCGCCATGCCACCGGTGCCGACGGGTGCGATGAGCCGGTACCTGTTGCCGAGGACCTCGTCAGCCGTCCCGCTCACCCAGTCGCCGTCCTGATCGATTCCGGTCGCTGTACCCCAGAGACCCTAATCGTGAACCGGCCGGTATGCGAGACCCCAAAAGCGAACAGCCCCGGCAAACTTCCCGTCGAGGCCAACCGGGCGCGCGTTGCGGTAGAGGCCGGGCTGCGGCGGGCCCAGGTGCCGCCTGGAACCACGCCGGTCACGTCCGGATACAACCCCGGTATCCGGACGCACCCGGCGCGGCCCCAGCCGACGCCTGGACCTCGCCTCGCACCGGCCTCTACCGCAACGCGCGCCCGGACATCCGACTTAAATCGTCAAAAGGTTGCCGTCGGGCACGACGATCTGCGGCCGGCCGTGCTCGAGGACCGCGGCGGCCTGCCGGGCGGCGAAGCCGGGCGCCTCGTTGATGGCCGTGCGGTAGACGTCGGCGGTGTTGGCCGCGATGGTGGACCAGCCGTACTTGCGGCCGACCATGGTGCGGGCCTTCTTCGCGACCCGGCGGGCGAACGGCTCGTCCTCGAGGAGGGTGCCGACGGACGCGGCGAGCGCCTCGGGGCTCTTCGCCGGGAACGTCACACCGGTCTCGCCGGGTTCGACGATCTCGGCCAGGCCACCGGTCGCGGCGACCGCGAGGGGCGCACCCGCGGAGGCGCCTTCCAGGGCGACCATGCCGAACGGCTCGTAGATGCTCGGCACCACCAGGGCGTCGGTGGCCGCCATGAGCGCCGGCAGCTCGCCCTCGCCCATGAAGCCGGCGAAGCTGACCGCCCGTTGCAGCCGCAGCCGCCGCACGTCCTCCTGGAGCTCGCCCCGGTGCGGGCCGTCGCCGGCGATGACGACCCGCAGGCCGTTGTGCCTGGCCCGCAGCTCCGGCAGGGCGGCGATGAGGTCCTGCACGCCCTTCTCGTAGACCAGGCGGCCGGCGTAGCCGAGGAGCGGACCCTCGCCGGCGAACCTGGCGCGGGCGGCGTTGACGGCTCGCGACGGGGCCTTCCAGACGCTGGAGTCGACGCCGTTGGCGACGACGGAGACGCGGCCGGGCACGAGGTCGAGCAGCCGGGTCACCTCCCAGCGCATGTACTCGGAGCAGACCACCACCCGGCAGGCCTCGTGTCCCAGCCACCACTCGACGGAGTGGATGCACTTGTTCATCTCGTCGGGCAGCCAACCCTGGTGCCGGCCGGCCTCGGTGGCGTGGATGGTCGCGACCAGCGGCAGGTCGAGGCACTCCTTGAGGGTCACGGCGGTGTGCGTGACGAGCCAGTCGTGGGCGTGGATGAGGTCATACTCGCCGGTGGCCGCGGCGCGCAGGGCGGCCCTGGTGAGCGTGTGGTTGAAGGCCATCGTCCAGGCCAGCAGCGTGGAGGTCGCCAGGGGGAACAGCGGCGGGTCCTCCGCCGCGCGGACGATGCGGACGCCCTCGGAATACTCCTCCAGCGGAGCGCCGGGCGCGTGCCGCGTGACGACGGTGACCTCGTGGCCCGCCGTCACCAGTGAGGTGGCGAGCGCGTGCACGTGCCGTCCCAGCCCGCCGACCACGACGGGTGGGTACTCCCACGAGAGCATCAGGATCCGCATCGGTGTCGCCGCACTGCCGATGGTCTGGTCCACGTGGCCGCCCCCACAGTCGAGTTGTTGATCGAAAACGCCCGCCCTGCTACCCACGCGCGCCAACGCTGACACACGCATATCAGACTCGCGTGTGACGAGGTGGGTGGGCTTGAGACTCATCCTGCCGGGCGAGGGTTACCAGGGAGGCAAATCTCATTTCTGGGGTGTAACGGTCAGCCGAAGATTCGCCGGACCCGCAGGGTTTCCGCGACAGACCACGCCTGGAACGGGCACCCGGTGCCCCGGTGTGGGGCATGTCCGTCTGCTGTCTCGCTGACCGAACCTACACCCCACTCCCACAGATGCGCCTCGATACCGGCCAACAACTCACGGTGATTTTTTAACTGAGTGTGGTGGACCGCATCGATGTAGGGACCGGTCAGCCAGGGCCAGACCGTCCCCTGGTGATAGGCCCGGTCGCGGTCGCCGGGAGACCCCCGGTGCAGGCCGGTGAACGCCGGGTCGTCCATCGCGAGCGACCGCGGCCCAAGCGGCGTGAACAGCGAAAACAGTGCATCTGGCACCGGTGTGCCGCGCAGCGGGCCGTGCGGCAGGCTCCAGGCCAGCAGCTGGTTCGGCCGGGTCGAGGGATCGTCTCCGTCCGGGCCGTCGACCACGTCGAAGAGGGGGGCTGCATCCTGCACGCCGCTTGCAGAGTGCAACATCCGGTAGCGGGCGCCGAAGCTCGCCGTGGCCCGTTCGCGGAGCCGGTGCAGCCCGCTCGCGTCGCCCCCGAGCCGCTCCTTGAGCCCGGCGACGGCGGCGAGCCCGTTGATCCACAGCGCGTTGACCTCGACCGGTTTGCCGACCCTCGGTGTGACAGGGATCCCGTCGACACGTGCGTCCATCCAGGTGAGGGCGACCCCGGGGGCGCCCTGCGTGACGAGACCGTCGGCCGGGTCGACGCGGATGCCGAACCGGGTCCCGGCGACGTGCGCGGCGATCACCTGCTCGAGGCCCGGCAGGACCTCCCGTGCCAGGTCCTCGTCGTCGGTGGCCATGACGTGCCGCTCGACGGCGTGCAGGAACCACAGTGTGCCGTCGACCGTGTTGTACTCCGTCTGCCCGGTGTCGGCGGTGTTGGCGAGCATGCCCTCGGACAGGGTGGCCGCGTAGGCGCGCAGCAGCTCGCGGCCCTCGTCGCACCAGCCGGTCGAGAGGAACAGCCCCTCGTAGCTGATCATGGTGTCGCGGGCCCAGGTGCCGAACCACGGGTATCCCGCCACCACGTCGGGCGCGCCCTGCGCGCCGGCGACCACGAAGGCGTCCGCCGCGAGTACCAGCGCCGCATCCACCGCATCGGAAGCGTCGTGCGTCAACGATCGGTGCCGCTCCTCCGCACGGAGGACGACCCGCTGCGCGCCGAGCGCCTCGCCCTCACCGGCCCACGCCTCCACTTCGAGGGCCTCTCCGGCGTGCAACCGCGCGCTGAACTCCCCGGCGTACCACAGGTCCTCGGTCGCGTTCAGCCCGCGGGCGGCCTCCTCGCGGGCGTAGGCACCCCGGTACCACTGACCACCCGGCTGCCAGGAAGGGCCTTGCAAGCGGAACGCCCGCTCGACGACGGCGCCGCCGGAATCCGACGCCACCGCGGGCGGCGGCCCGGCGGCACCCCGCTCGCCGTGCGCGTCGCGCCACGTGACGAGGGCCTTCAGCGTGAGCGTCACCGGGCCGGGCGCGCTGAGCAGGCGGTGCACCACGCCGACGTGCGGGCTGCCGTGGACCATCGCGAGGCGGCGCTCCAGGACGACCGGCCCGATCCGCCAGCGCCACCGCGGCAGGCCGTCGACGATCTCGAAGCGCTCCAGCAGCGTGTGGCCCTCGGGGCTGACCACGCCGCCGTCCCACTCGTGCGTGGCGAGGGACACAGTGGCCCCGGACGGCAGCGTCAGGACCGGGTCGAGCGCGGCCAGCCCGAGGTGCCGGCGGGCAGGCTGGCCGGGTTCGGCGACCACGAGCAGGCCGTGGTACCTGCGGGTTCGCAGCCCGGACACGGTGCCCATGGCGTAGCCGCCGGTCCCGTCCGGCACCAGCCACTCCCGGGTCGCTCCGGCCGACAAATCACCGCATACCTGCGCACCGAACACCACCATGGGCACAATCTTGGTGGCAAGAGGTGGCAGAGTGCGAGCGACTCGCGACAAGATTATTGATCAAGGCAAGATTGGGGGGCGACAAAACAGACATCAGGCTAGACCAGGACCGCGCTCAACTTGAGCGAAACATCTGCGACGGAGAATGACTTCGTGATCGAGGACGATGGGAACGCGGAACGCCGCCGGCTCGCTGAGGCCGACAGCGGGGAGCGCCCATGGCGGGGGTGGGGGCCCTACCTGTCCGAGCGCGCCTGGGGCACGGTCCGCGAGGACTACAGCGCCCACGGCACGGCCTGGGACTATTTTCCGCACGACCAGGCCCGCTCCCGCGCGTACCGGTGGAACGAAGACGGCATGGCGGGCATCTGCGACGACCGCCAGACGTTCTGCTTCGCCCTCGCCCTGTGGAACGGCAAGGACCCGATCCTCAAGGAGCGGATGTTCGGCCTCGGCGGTGACCTCGGCAACCACGGCGAGGACGTCAAGGACTACTGGTGGTACATGGACTCCACGCCCACCCATTCGTGGATGAAGTGGCGGTACCACTACCCGCAGCAGGCGTTCCCCTACGACGACCTGGTCGCCGAGAACTGCCGCCGCGGCCGGGACGAGCCCGAGTACGAGCTGGTCGACACCGGCATCTTCGACGAGGACCGCTACTGGGCCGTCGAGGTCGACTACGCCAAGGCCGGCCCGACCGACGTGTGCATGCGGATCACCATCCAGAACATGGGCCCCGAGCCGGCCAGCCTGCACGTGCTGCCGACCCTGTGGTTCCGCAACACCTGGGCCTGGGGGCTGCCCGGCCGCGACTACATGCCCGAGATCCGCGCCAAGGACAACGGGCTGCTCGCCGAGCACCGGCTCCTCGGCCGCCTCGCGCTCACCGGCGACGGCGCGCCCCGCCCGCTGTTCTGCAACAACGACACCAACGGCGACCGGATCTGGGGCAAGCCGGGCCGCGAGTTCCCGAAGGACGGCATCAACGACCACATCCTGCACGGCAAGGACACGGTCAACCCCGACCTCGTCGGCACCAAGGCCGCCCTGCATTACCTCGTCTCTGTGCCCGCCGGCGGCACCCACGAGATCCGGCTCCGGCTGAACCTCAACGCCCCCGGCGCCAAGGACCTCGCCCCGGCCGACCTGCGCACCGACTTCGACACGACGATGTCGCGGCGCTCCGCCGAGGCCGACGAGTACTTCGGCGCGCTGGTCCCGCCCACCGCCACCCCCGAGGAGGCGATGATCGTCCGGCAGGGCGTCGCCGGTCTCATGTGGGGCAAGCAGTTCTTCCACTTCGACGTCGCGCGCTGGCTGGAGGGCGACCCCGTCTCCGAGCCACCGCCGGACAGCCGCCGCCACGGCCGCAACAGCCACTGGTGGCACATGAACAGCTGCGACGTCCTGTCGATGCCCGATCCGTGGGAATACCCCTGGTATGCGGCCTGGGACCTGGCCTTCCATTGCGTGGCCATCGCCCGCGTCGACCCCGGATTCGCCAAGGACCAACTGCTTCTGCTGCTGCGGGAGTGGTACATGCATCCGAACGGCCAGATTCCCGCCTACGAGTGGGCCTTCGGTGATGTGAACCCGCCCGTGCACGCCTGGGCCGCGCTGCGGGTCTTCGCGATCGACGGCTCCAAGGACTTCGACTTCCTCGCCCGCGTCCTGCACAAGCTGCTGCTCAACTTCACCTGGTGGGTCAACCGCAAGGACGCCGAGGGCAACAACGTCTTCGAGGGCGGCTTCCTCGGCCTGGACAACGTCGGCCCCTTCGACCGCTCCGCCGCCCTTCCCGTCGGCGGCCGCCTCGAACAGTCCGACGGCACGGCATGGATGGCGATGTACGCCCTCAACATGCTCGACATGTCCCTCACCCTCGCGGTGCACGACCGCGTCTACGAGGACATCGCCGCGAAGTTCCTCGAACACTTCGCGTACATCGCCGACGCCGCCTACGAGTTCGGCCTGTGGGACGAGGAGGAGGCCTTCTTCTACGACGTCCTGCGCACCGCCGACGGCCAGCGCATCCCGCTCAAGGTCCGCTCCGTCGTCGGTCTGCTCCCCCTCACCGCCACCACCATCATCAGCTCCTCCACCCTGCGCCGCCTGCCCGACGTCGCCGCCCGCCTGCGCTGGTTCCTCACCAACAAACCCGAGTACGGCGACGTCGTCGGCGCGAAGAAGAGCCGCGGCGGCCAGCAGCTGCGCCTGCTGTCGATGGTCGGCCCCGACCAGCTGATCCGCATCCTGCAGCGGATGCTCGACGAGGAGGAGTTCCTCTCCCCCTACGGCCTGCGGACCCTTTCCCGGGCCCACAAGGACGAGCCCTTCACCGTGCACGTCGGCGAGGCGGACTACACCGTCGGCTACGAGCCCGGCGAGTCGACCAGCGGCCTCTTCGGCGGCAACTCCAACTGGCGCGGCCCGATCTGGTTCCCGGTCAACTACATCCTGATCGAGGCGGTCCGCCGTTTCTCCGAGTTCTTCGGCGACGACCTGCAGGTGGAGTACCCGGCGGGCAGCGGCAAGATGGCGACGCTGGCCGCCGTGGCCGACGACCTGTCCCGCCGGCTGGTGAACCTGTTCCGCAACGACGACTCGGGGCGGCGGCCGGTGTTCGGGGACGTGCCGCTGTTCCAGAACGATCCCGGGTGGCATGACCTGTTGCTGTACTACGAGTACTTCCACGGGGATACCGGGGCGGGTCTCGGGGCGGCGCATCAGACCGGGTGGACGGCGCTGGTCATCGACCTGATCCTGAACCTGCACGCACCACCGCATCCCCGGCCCGCTGACTACTGATATGCGGCCGGTATCTCCTGCGTGGAAGGGCGCTACGTCAGCCACTCGCCGCCGACCATCAGGTCCCGTCCGGCGATCTCGTTGACCTCGCGCCAGGCCTGGATCAGTGCCGGCCGGATGCGGAAGTACGGGTAGTCGCGCTGCTCGCGGGGGTCGAACCCGGTCTTGGTCGCGAACGCGTCGGCGACCTCGTCGGTGATCCTGTCGGCGACGACCGCGGATCCTTCGATCAGGACCACGTCGCGGGTCGGCCCGATCGTGAGCCGGACCCGGCCGCCGGCACGGAGATTGCGGGCCGTGGGGTTGCCGGCCGCCGTCGAGATCAACAGCGTCTCACCGTCCCAGAGGAACGACAGCGGCACCAGATGTGGCGTACCCGCCCGGTCGGCGGTGGCCACCCAGGCGTCGACGTCTTCGTCGAGGCGGCGTCGGGCGTCCTGCACGCGCTGCCCGCGCGGTCGGGGTGCGGCGGTCATGGTGTCGAGCCTCCTGTTTCGGCTACGGGTGGTGAGGAAGGCCGGTCGCTGTTTCGGCGCCGCTTCCCGCACCGGGGTCACCGCCGTCCGGGACGGCAGCGGCACGCGCTGCCGTCCCGACGGCTGTGGGACAACGATCGCGGCTACTCCGCGTAGGGCTGGTCGGTTCCCTGGCTGCTGTAGCCGAGACTCCAGATGTAGCCGTCCGGGTCGGCGAAGGTGCCGCCGTACCCGCCCCACGACAGAGCGCCGGCGGGCTTGAGGACCGTGGCGCCGGCCTTCTCGGCCTCCGCCATGATCTCGTCGACCCGCGCCTCACTGCGCACGACATAGGTCAGCACCAGTCCGCTGAAGCCGCTGCCCTCCTGGTCCGCGCCCACCTGAGCGGCCAGGCCTTCGCGGCGGTAGAAGCCGACGGGCGAGGCGCCGTCCGACTCGAAGAACACCGAAATGCCGAAGTCGCTCCGAATCGTCCAGCCGAGCCCCTCGGTGTAGAACTGCTTGGCCCGGTCCATGTCCCGGACGCCAAGAAGGATCGAGCTGACGTGTGCCTTCATTGTCGTACTCCTTCTGCGTAGATGATCATGTGATGCATGGGTGAAGCTGGTTGCGAGCGCGGTGCTCACTGGTCCTGAATGAGGCCGAGGACGTTGCCGTCGGGATCGGTGAAAGTGGCCACCAGGCGGCCGCCGCCGACGTCGTGCGCCGCCTCCCGCACCGTGGCCCCGGCGGCGGTCACCTCGGCGAGCTTCGCCTCGATGTCCGGTACGTGCCAGTAGGCGACCGGGGCGGTCATGCCCTGCGGTCCACCGTTCGGCACCAGCCCGATGTGCTGACCGTCGGCCTCGAAGCCGACGTAGTAAGGAGTGTCGTTCTCCGGTTCACGGCCGAGCAGGGCCGCGTAGACCTCCTTGGCCTTGGCCAGGTCGGACACGGGGTGCAGCACAGTCCTGATCATGGTTGCTCCCGTCGGCGCGATCTGTTGTGCTCCTAGCTTTCAGCCCGTCCCGCTCGGTGGGCATCCGTGGTGACCACGGAACCGACCACGGATCGCCGGCACGGATGGCACACGGAGCGGATGCGACAGAATGTGACCATGGCGATCGAAGGTGACATCTCCCCGAGGGAGGCCGAGGTGTTGGAGCTCCTCGGCGCTCACCGCAGCAACGCTGAGATCGCGGCGCAACTGTTCATCTCGGTGCGCACCGTCGAAAGCCACGTCTCCTCACTGCTGCGCAAGCTGGACCTGCCGGATCGGCGAGCGCTCGCCCGGCACGCAGCCGTCGACCGGCCGCATCGGGAACCGGTCCCCCTGCCGGGCCCGTTGACCTCGTTCATCGGCCGGGCCAGGGAGCGGGCCGCGCTGGCCGAGATGATCATGGCGCATCGTCAGGTGACTGCGGTCGGTCCCGGCGGCGTGGGCAAGACCCGGCTCGCGTTGGCGGTAGCAGCGGAGGTAGCCGGCCGGCACGCCGATGGGGTGTGGTTCGTCGACCTGATCCCGGTCACCGATCCCGGCCTGATCGCGACCGCTGTCGCGGGTGCGCTGGGACTCGGCGAGCAGCCCGGCCGCGACCTGATCGAGTCGGTGGTCGCCGCGCTGACCGACCGTCAGGCGTTGCTGGTGCTCGACAACTGCGAGCATGTTGTGGACGGGGTGGCGCTGTTTCTCGAGCGGCTGCTCACGGCCTGCCCTCGAGTGACCGTTCTGGCGACCAGCCAGGCCCGGCTGATGGTGCCGTTCGAGCGGGTGTATCAGGTCCCGCCGTTGTCGCTGGCCGGCGAGTCGGACGCGGTCGCGTTGTTCATGGAGCGGGCGCAGGCGGCCGGCTGGCCCCTGGAGCCGTCACAGCACGACCAGGTCGCCGCGATCTGCGCGCGGCTGGACGGCATGGCGCTGGCGATCGAGCTGGCCGCAGCCCGCCTTCCGACGTTGGGGCTGGACGGCATCACCGCCGCCGTGTCGCACCCGCTTCGGATGCTCATCGGCGGCTCCCGTGCCGATAAGCGGCACCGCTCAGTCCGGGCCGTGCTGGACTGGAGTCACGCCCTGCTGGAGCCGGACGACCAGGAGCTCCTGCACCGCGTGTCGATCTTCGTAGCGCCCTTCACCGTGTCGGCGGCGGCCGAGGTTTCCGGATCCGCGACAGGCGTGGTCGCCGACGGACTGGCCCGACTTGCCGAGCAGAGCCTGCTGGGGGTGACGGCATCCCCGAAGGGCACCCGCTACCGGGCCTTGGAGACCATCCGCCAGTACGGGACGGAACGGCTCAGCCAGGCCGGTGAGCTGGCCGGCGCCCGGGCCCGGCACCTGCGCTGGTGCCTCACTCAGGCCGCCGACCTGGCGGTGGCCGGGCCGGACTGGCGGGCCCGGTTCGACGCGGCGGCGGACGAGCTCCGCGCATCGCTGAGATGGGCGGCGAGCGAGCCGGAGCAGCGCGCGGACGCCTACCGCCTGGCCCGGCAGCTGGCCGAGCTGACGTTCACCCGCCATCTGATCGGGGAGTCGCAGCAGCGATACGAGCAGGCGTCCACACTCGCCGACGAACCCGCCGCCACCGCGTCCATGCTCCGGCAGGCCGCGGAGGTGGCCGGCTGCCGCACCCGCGGCGATGACCTGTATCGCCTCTACCGCGCCGCCGCGGACGCCGCTCGCCGTGCCGGGGACAGCGCCGGCGCCGCCGTGGACCTGGCCACCGCCGCCACCGCCGCGTATCGGTTCTCGAGCACGTTCGGGCAGATCCCGCCCGAGGCAGAGGCGATCGCCCTGGTCGGCGAGGCCCGCGAGCTGGGAGGCGACGACCCGGCCGCCGAGGCGGCGGTGGCGCTGGCGGAGGCCGGGGTGCTCAGCGACGCGTTCGGCGCGGTGCAGGGCCCGGCCGACAACGCCGTGCCGGAGACGCTTGCGCGCGCCGGACGTGCGGTCGAGCTGGCTCGCCGGCTCGGCAACCCGCTCGCGGAGTCCGCTGCGCTCGACGCGCTCACCGCGGCACACGCCTGGGCCGGTGACACGTTCGCTTGCGCAGCCACGGCCGGGCGCCGGATCACGCTGCTCTCCACCATGGCGGACCAGCCGGAGACGCCGGGCGGTATCCACGAGCTGATCGACGGGCTCGGCATGGCCGTGCAGACCAGCCTCGGCGTGGGAAACCTGGCAGCCGCCCGGCGGAGGGGACGCCAGCTGGCCGACCATCCGGCACTGGCCGAGGTCGGCCATCGGGCCACGAGCTGGCTCCTGGTCACCGACGCGCTGGCGGGCAACGTCGAGGAACTGCTCGCCGGCAGCACGCGCTTCCTCGACGCGTGGCGGCGTGCGGGCAGCCCGGCCAAGGCGACCCTCGGCCCGGCGGCTGCCGCAGTGGCGATGATCCACAACTTCCGCGGCGACCACGACGCCGAGCGCGAATGGCAGGTGGTGCTGGATCGGCTCGGCGACTCATCCGAGCGCACGTATGGCTATGGGGCACTGTTCGACGGGATGCGGATGCTCCATCACGGGCGCGCCGGGGAGGCCATGGAGCGGATGGCGCCCGAACCCGGCGAGGTGTGGAAGTGGGTGACCTGGATCTGGCTTCACTGGTACGTGGCGATACGCGCCGAGGCAACCGTGCTCGCCGGAAGTCCCGAGGCGCGCGACCGCCTGACCGACGCCCGCGCCGTCACTGCCGGCAACCCGGTCGCCGGCGCCATCGTGGAGCGGGCGGAGTCCGTCCTCGACCAGGACCACAAGCGCCTGCTCGCCACCGCGGACGTATTCGAGGCCGCCGGTTGCCGCTACCAGGCAGCCCGGACGATGGTGCTCGCCGGTGGCGAGCATGCCGCCCGTGGCGCCGCCGTCCTGGCTGCTCTCGGGCTCGACCCGCAGGCGATGGTGCTCGTTCGTTGACCGAAGGCGGTGTTCAGCCTCAGAACAACCGAGCCCGATGCCGCTCCAGAAACGCCTCGACGTGCTCGGCGTGGTCCGGCCGGCTCAGCAGGAACCCCTGCCCCAGCTGGCACCCCGCCGCCCGCACCACGTCGACATGCGACTCGGTCTCCAGCCCGCACGCCACCACGTCGATCCCCAGCCGCCGGGCCAGACCGACCACCACGTCGACGATCGGGGTCGCCGGGGCCCGCTGCCCGGCCGGCTCGCTGAACAGGACCTGGTCGATCTTCAGGACGTCGACGGGAAGGCGGCGCAGGTGGGCGAGTGCGGTCGGGCCGGTGCCGAAGTGGTCGATCGCGGTGCGCACGCCGAGTGCCCGCAGGCCCGCGAGCTGCTCGATCGCGCCCGCGTCGTCGGGCAGTGCGGCCTCGGCGACCTCGACGATCAGCGACTCGGCGGGGACGCAGTGGGTGTCGATGGCGGTGGCGACGGTGGCGAGCCAGCCGGGGGCGGCGAGCTGGCGGGCGGAGGCGTTGACCGACATCCACAGGTCGCGGCCGTCGCCACGCCAGCGGGACAGTTGGCGGCAGGCCTGGTGCAGGGCCCACTCGCCGAGCTCCTCGGCGAGGCCGAGCTCCTCGGCGACGGGCAGGAACTCCTGCGGTGGGACGGCGCCGAGGCGGGGGTGCCGCCAGCGCAGCAGGGCCTCGGCGCCGACGGGGCGGCGCGTGACGAGGTCGACGACGGGCTGGTAGACGAGGTCGAGCTCGCCGCGGCCGACCACGCCGGGGAGCTGCTGCTCCAGGTCGGTGCGGCGGACGAGGGCGGCCTCGAAGGACTTGTCGTAGCACTCGACGCGGCCGCCGTCGCGGCCCCGGGAGAGCTGCCGGGCGCGGCGGCGGGCGATGTCGGCGTGGCGGAGGGCGTCCTCGGCGTCGGTGGCGCCGAGCAGGTCGGCGACGCCGACGTCGGCGGTGAGGTGCACGGTGTGGCCGGGCAGGTGGAACGGCTCGGCGAAGGCGGTGGCGAGGCGGGTGGCGAGCGCGAACGCGTGCACGAGCGGCGCGTCGGTGAGGACCGCGAACCCGGCACTGGCGAGGCGGGCGGGCAGGTCGTCGCGGCCGACGCCGGTGCGCAGCCGGCGGGCGGCCTCGACGAGCACGGCGTTGGCGACGGTCGGGCCGTGCAGGTCGGCGACGCTCTCGAAGCGGTCGAGCTCGACGACGAGCACGGAGCCGGCGTCGGCGGTGGCGGTGCGATGCGCCTCGGTGACGCTCGCCAGGAACTTGCGCCGGTTGGCGAGGCCGGTCTGGTCGTCGGTCCAGGTGGCCTCGTCGAGGCTGCGCTGCAGCTGGGCCCGGTCGCCGACGTCGCGGACGTGGACGACGACGCCGGCCACCTCGGGGGCGGCGCGCTGGTCGCTGACGGTGGACTCGGTGTCGCGCCAGCGGCCGAAGCCGTCGCGGAGGCGGGCCTGGACGAGCACGTGCTGGCGGCCGGCGAGGACGGCGTGCAGCGCCTCGGTGGCCGGGGCCGCGTCGGCGGGGTGCAGCAGGTCGGTGAGGGGGCGGCCGAGGACGTCCTGGTCGGAGAGGCTGAACTGGCGGGCCGCGGCCGGTGACTGCCACCGCACGACGAGGTCGGCGTCCAGGACGACGGTGACGTCGGTCGAGCCGGCGACGAGGGTCTTGAAGTGCGCCTCGCGGGTGGCGAGGACCCGGGCGTAGCTGCGGATGTCGCGGGCGGCGAGGGCCTCGCGGAGCGCGACGGCGACGACGGCGGCGAAGCCGAGGCCGAGCGCGGCCCGGTCGAACCGGCCGCCGGTGAGCAGGTGCAGCACGGACACCGCGATGGCGAGCAGGGCCGGGCCGACGAGCAGCGGGTAGCCGGCGAGGGTGCCGCTGCTGTCGGCGGCGTGCGGGCTGGTGGGCACGTCGTCGGCACGGCGGGCGCCGGTGACGATGAGGAACGGGCCGGCGATCAGGGCGAGCCCGGCGGCGACGAGGCCGGCGGCGACCCAGTCGGCGGTGGGGCCGAACGGGTGGTCGGGGCTGCGCAGCGCGGACAGCAGGACCGTGAAGACGCCGAGCCCGACGATCGATAGCGCGGCTCCGCCGGCGCAGGCGATCGCGGCGGGGCGGTGCCGGACGGCGCGCAGGCCGGTGACCACGGCGACGGAGACCGCGACGCAGCAGGTGACGGCGACGGTCAGCGGCAGCGGGCCGGCGAGGGCGGAGGCGGCCGGCCCGGAGGCGAGGACCCAGACGCTGTAGCACAGGGTCACGCCGATCCCGGCGCCGTCGAGGAGGCGGCGCAGCCGGGCGCTGACCGTCGGCGCGGTGCCGGGCAGCAGGAGCAGGCCGAGCAGGAACGTGGGCGCGGCGACGAGGGTGGTGACGGCGGCGACGAGGCCGGGCGCGGCGATCGACGGGGTCAGCGCGGCGACGCCGGTGGCGGCCACGCCGAGGCCGGTGAACAGGGCGCCCATGCCGAGGAACCCGGCACCACGGCACGGCCCGAAGGAACGGCGGCCGTGGTGGATCCGCAGGGCGAGGCGGATCAGCGAGCCGGCGTGGACGAGCGAGCCGGCGGTGACGCCGGCGGCGACGGCGCCGAAGGACAGCTCCGGACCGGCGGAGGCCGCGGCGCTGAACGCGGCCATCGCGGTGACCAGGACGAGCCAGAACATGCGCGGGTTGCTGACCACGGTCGTGTCGCTTTCGCGAGGCAATGGGCACGGGGGGATTCGTGCTCAACTCGCTCAACGATCCGAGCCGCCTGAGGTTACCGCCGGGTTGTGACAATCTCCTGGACGGCGGCGAGCCGGGCGGCGCGCTGCTCGTCGGTGACGGTGCCGCGGATCAGCTCGTCGAGCAGCAGCCCGTCGATGAGGGCGATCGCCAGCCTGGCCCGCTCCGCCGAGCCGAACAGCGCGGTCCCCTGCTCCACGAACCCGTCGGCCAGCCGGGCCGCGGAGGGGCCGAGCTCGGCCCGGGCCTGCGGGTCGAGCATGAGCATGAATCGCGCGCGGGTGCGGGCCGCGTCGCCGTGCACCCAGCCCCGGAGCACGTCGGCAAGGTCCCCCGCGCGGGAGTCAGCACCATCCAGCAACGCGATGCGGGTCAGCGCGGCGGTCAGCAGCGCGGCGCGGCTGGGGAAGTGGTAGCCGCACGTCCCCTGCGGCAGCCCGGCCCGCGTGTCGACGGCCCGGTGGGTCAGCGCCCGGACGCCGCCGGTGCCGATCACCTCGATCGCCGCGTCGGCCAGGCGGGTCTTGCGATCCGCGTCACGAGCGTTCACACCACGATGCTACAGGTGTAGCGTGAAGTCACTACAGCTGTAGCAACAGGGAGGAAGACATGCACGCGATCGTGGTCGGCGGCGGCATCGGCGGGCTGGCGACGGCCCGCGGGCTCGGACAGCAGGGCTGGGACGTCACGGTCCTGGAGCGGCAGCCCGACCTTCGGCAGATCGGCGCCGGCATCTCCCTGTGGCCCAACGCGCTGCGGGCGCTGCACCACCTCGGCCTCGCCGACGCCGTCGAACGCGCCGGCGGCCGCGTCCGCGGCGGCGGGCTGCGCACCTGGGACGGTCGCTGGCTCAGCCGGGTCGAGCTCGGCGCGCCCCCGCTCATGCTGCACCGCGCCGACCTGCACGAGATCCTGCTCGACGGCCTGCCGGCGACAGTCAGGACGGCAAGCCCCGTCACCGACGTCCATGCGCTCGACGCGGACCTGATCGTCGGCGCCGACGGCATCCGCAGCGCCGTGCGGACGGCGTACACGCCGAAAACGAAGATCCGTGACAGCGGTCAGGTGTCCTGGCGCGCGGTGGTGGCGGCCGAGACATCAGGCGGCGGCGAGACCATGGGCCGGCGTGGCTGGCGTTTCGGGTATGCGCCGACCGGCCACGGCACCGTCTACTGGTACGTCGCCGCGCCCGGCCCGCTGCGCACCGGCACCCCGGCCGAACAGCTCGCCGAGCTCCGCGGCGAACTCGGGAGCTGGCACGACCCGGTCGGCCGCCTGCTGGACGCCACCACGCCCGAGCACCTGCTGCACCACCCGCTGCTGGAGCTGCACCCGGTCGCCCCGATGCGCTTCGGCGAGCGGGTGGCGCTGGTTGGCGACGCCGCACACGCCATGACGCCCAACCTCGGCCAGGGCGCCTGCCAGGCCCTCGAGGACGCGGTCACCCTGGCGCTCCTGCTGCCGAAGGGTGCTTCGCTTCCGCCGGCATTGGAGGTGTACGACCAGCAGCGCCGCGCCCGCACCGCCGCGATCTCACGGCAGTCCCGGCAGATCGGCCGGCTGGTCGGCGCGAAGGGCAGGCTCAGCGGCGCGCTGGTGCGGACGCTGTTGCGCCTCACCCCGGACCGGCTGGCCGCCGCCGGCGCGCAACGGGTCGCCACCTGGTCCCCTGAGGACGTCAACCGCGCCGCCGGCGTCAGGCCGGCAGGCGGGCGCCGTTGACCTCGTCGCGGCCGAGCCAGCTCTTCAACCGGTGCCGCAGCCCCTTCGGCTCGGGCACGTCGTCACCCACGATGTCGGCCACGACCGCGGTGATGTTGTCCGGCCCGCCCGCCCGCATGGCGAGGTCCACGAGCCGGTCCGCGCACTCGGCGACGTCGTCGTGCTCCCGCAGGACCTCCTCGATCGTCTCCGCCCGCAGCACACCGGACAGGCCGTCGCTGCACAGCAGATACCGGTCGCCGGCCCGCGCCGGGACCACCGAGTAGACCGGGTCGGTCGGCTGGCCCTGCAGGACCCGGCTGACCAGGGACCGCTGCGGGTGCGTCGCGGCCTCCTCGAGCGTGATGCGGCCCTCGTCGACCAGCATCTGCACATACGTGTCGTCGCGGGTCACCTGGTCGAAGTCCTCGCCGCGCAGCAGATACGCCCGGGAGTCACCGATGTGGACGAGCCCGACCCGGTCGCCGGAGAACAGGATCGCGGTGAGCGTCGTGCCCATCCCCTGCTTCTCCGGGTCCGCCTCGACCTCGTCGCGGATGCGCCGGTTGGCGTCGGAAACGGCGGTGCGCAACGCGGTCAGCAGGTCGCTGCCGGCGAACTCCTCGTCGAGCGGCGTCATCGCCTCGATCGCGAGCCGGCTGGCGACGTCGCCGGCAGCCATGCCGCCCATGCCGTCGGCGACCGCGAGGAGCCGGCCACCGGCGAACATCGAGTCCTGGTTGTTGCTGCGGACCATCCCGACCTCGGTCCGGGCGGCCCACTCCAGCGCGAGGGGGCGCGGCTGCGACTCTTCCATGGCCGTCAGCGTGCCCGATCGACACAGACAGCGTCTGTACGCACTTCTGCGTATCGTGGCCGCATGCCCGCCACCCCGTTCATCGGACGAGCCGAGGAGCTCGCCGAGATCACGGGTGCCTGGACGGCCCAGACCGGGGCGGCGTCCGGCAACGGCCCACGGGTCGTGCTGGTCACGGGCGAGGCCGGCAGCGGGAAGAGCAGGCTGGTCGCGGAGGTCCTGGAGCGCCTCGACCCGCCGCCACCGGTCGTGCTGGCCGGCGCGGCCCGAACCCTCGGCGCTGCACCGCACGACTGGCTGGCCTCCGTGCTCAGCGGGCACCCCCTCGACGGCGGCGTGCCGGCCGAGCTCGCGCAGCGCTCCCCCGCCCCCGGCGCCGGGACCCGGCTGGCGCCCGCCGCGATGCTGCGGGCCGCGGTCGACGTGGTCCGCACCCTGCTCGACGGGCGCTGCGGCGTCCTCGTCGTGGAGGACCTGCACGACCTCGACCCGGCCAGCCTGACGCTCATCGGCGAGCTCGCCGCGACCGCCGCCCTGCCGGCGCTGCTGCTGGTCACGACCCGCCCGCCGCAGGAGGCCGCGTTCGCACCGGCCGCCGCGCGGACCCTGCGCCGACTCAGCGGCGCACCCTCGGTGGTCCGGGCGCACCTCGCGCCGTTCAACGCCCGCGAGACGGCCGAACTGATCGAGGCGCACCGCGGCGGCGCACCGGCCCCGGAGACGGTCCGGGCGCTGCTGACCCGCACCGGCGGCAACCCGTTCTGGCTGACCGAGCTGGTCACCGCCCGCGGCGACCTGGCCGGCGCGCCACTGCCCGCGCACGTCGCCGGCCTCCTCGTCGAACCCCTCGCCGGCGAGCCGGCCCTGGTCGGGCGGGTCGCCCGCGCCGCGGCGCTGCTCGGCGACCCGGTCGAGACCGACGTCCTCGTGCACGTCTGCGAGGGCGAGATCGAACCCGCGCTGCGCCGGCTGCTGGACCTCGGCATGCTGGTCATCGCCCCCGACCTGGCCCCGGCCGGCCCGCTGCGGTTCCGGCACCCGCTGCTGCGCG
The DNA here is from genome assembly GCF_016862795.1 of Dactylosporangium siamense. Lineage (GTDB taxonomy): Bacteria > Actinomycetota > Actinomycetes > Mycobacteriales > Micromonosporaceae > Dactylosporangium > Dactylosporangium siamense. Next base: position 39,496 of record NZ_BONQ01000168.1, read on the forward strand.
ACGCCCTCGCCCGCAGCGCCCTGCCGAGCGAGCGGGCCAGGGTCCACGGCCTGGCCCGGGCCCTGGCGGTCGAGCTCGGCGACGACGCCGCCCTCGCCAGGCACGCGGCCGCCCTCGGGCGACTGGGTGAGGCGAGTGCGGCAGCGGTGCGCGGTGCCCAGGCCAGCCTGGCCGCCGGCCTACCGGACGCCGCCCTCGAACTGGTCGACCTCGGCCTGCGCGCCGGGGACCCCGCCGACCCGGCCCGGCCCGATCCGACCCGCCGCGACCTGGCTCGCGTCGGCGCGGCCGCGGCCTTCGTGGCGGGCCGGTTCACCGCCGCGGAACGGCACGCGGCGGACTGGCTGCGCCAGGCGGCCGACCCGGCCGGGCGCTCCGACGCGCACCGGCTCCTCGCCGAGATCCGCTGGTGTCTCGCCGACCGCGCCGGCCACCTGGCCGCCCTCGCCGACGCCCGCGCCGCCCTCACCGCGCCGGGGGACAGCACCGGGAGCGGTGGTGCGGCCGCGGGGGTGGGGGCGCGGCAGGCGGCGGCGGAGGCGGCGAGCGCGTTGCGCCTGTCCGAGCCGGCGCAGGTGGTGCCCCTGGCGGAGGCGGCGATGGTGGTCGCCGAACGGACCGGGGAGAGCATCGCGTCGGCCGGGGTCACGCTCGGGACCGCACTGGCGTTCAGCGGGGCGCACGACCGGGGCGTTGCCCTGCTGCACGCCTGCCGCCAGATCGCCGAGCACGACCGGGACCCGGTGACCGTCGGCCGGGCCGTCAACAACCTCGTGGCGGTCAGCCTGCCCCGGCTCGGCGACGTGACCGGGCGGCGGTTGTTCGACGAGGCGATGGCCGCGATCGGCCGGGCCGGCCTGGAGTTCTGCGCGGGACGCACGACCGCGCTCGGCGTCGCGCACGCGCTGCGGACCGGCGACCTCTCCCGTGCGGAGACGCTGGTGTGGTCCCGGCTGCCGATCGAGACCGACCCCGTCGAACGGGTCCGGTTCGCGGCGACCGCCGGACTCCTCGCGGTCGAACGCGGCGACGATCCCCTCGCCGTGCGGCTCCTCGCCCGCGCCGACGGCGAGGGTCGTGACGTGGGCCTGGTCCGGGTGCTGCGGGTGGCGGTCGCGGCCCGGGGCGTCCACCCCGTCGACCCGGCGCTCGCCCTCGCGGATTGCGTCGGCCGGTGCCGGCCGGCCCGCCTGGTCGAGGCGGCGCGGTGGGCCCTGCACGGTGGCGTGCCGGCCGCGACGGTCGAGGACCTCGTCGGCGACGCCGTCGGCGCGGCGCCGCAGCTGCGGCTGCTCCTGGCGGTCGCGGCGGGCCGGGACGCGGCCGCCGTCGACCTGCTGCCCGCCGCCCTGCACCACGGCCACCCGGCCAGGCCCAACCACGGCGACCAGACCCGGCCCGATCACCGCGACCCGGGCCGGTCCAACCACAGCAACCCGACCCGACCCGACCACGGCGACCCGAGGCGGCTCGACCACGGCGACGCGGGCCGGCTCGACCACGGCGGCCCGGGGCGGCCCAACCACGCCGGCCCGGGCCGGCCTAACCACCGCGACGCGGGGCGGCTCGACCACCGCGACGCGGGTCGGCTCGACCACGGTGACCCGGCTGCGGTGGGCGGCGGCGGGGGCGGCACCGTCGAGGTGGTGGAGGCCGCACCGTACGACGCCGCGGTGCACACCGCCGTCGCGCACGCCCTGCTGCGGCTCGGCCGCGCCGGCGACGCCCGGCAGCACGCGGAGCGGGCGGTCGCGCTGCTCGTGCACTGGCCCGGCTGGCGGCTCGCCGAGGCGGAGACCCTGCTGCACAGCCTGCGGGCCGGCGGCGACCTCACCGCCCGGGAGATCGAGGTGCTCGGCTGCCTCGCCGCGGGCATGTCGAACCAGCAGGTCGCCAGCTCACTGGGCATCTCGATCAGGACCGTCACCGTGCACGTGTCCAACCTGCTGCGCAAGACGGGCGCGGCGTCGCGGACCGAGGCGGCGATGTGGGCGGTCCGGCATCGGGTCGTCACACCGAGCTGAGGCGGGGCCCGGGATTGCTGTCGTCACACCGGGCCTGGTTCGTCACACCCTGCCTGGGTCGTCACACCTGCCTGGGTCGTCACACCGAGCTGAGGCGGGGCCCGGGATTGCTGTCGTCACACCGGCCTGAGGCGGACCTGGGATTGCTCCTGCATGGGTCCAGGAGCTACGTCAGGTGCGGCCAGGCTGCTTTCACACCGTAACATCGCCCATCTAATCGACCTTGCGGAAATTACCTTCCGCGTCAGGTCAGTGACGCGGCGAACGCGGCCACGGCGGCGTCGAGTTCATCGTATGCGGCGGCGGTGGTGATGCCGCCCTCGCGACGGCGGTCCACCAGCTGGTTGCGGAGCCGGTCGACGCGCGGCCCGGCGTCGACCGGCTGTCCCATGATGTTGTTGACCTGGTTGCGGATGTCGCCGGCGACGTCGGTGCGGATCTCGCCGGCGGCGGAGCGGCGGTCGACGACGTCGAGGACGGCCTGGCCGGCCTGCTGCGGGCTGAGCCTGGACGTCGCCGGCGACGACGGCGGCAGCGACGACGGCTGGCCCGTCGTGGCGCCGGCGGACGGGGTGCGGCCCCGGGTCGGCGTGGGGGTGGCCGCCGGCGTCGGCTGGACCGTGACCGCCGGTGGGATCGACACGACGATGCTCACCTTCGGGGCCGGGGCGGTGGTGTCGCGCCGTGCACTGTCGCGCCACACGTAGCCGAGCCCGGCCAGCACCGACGCCGCCAGGACGACGGCGAGCACCGTGACCCACCGGCGGCGGCCGCGTTCTGACGCCGATTCCAGGATGGCCGCGACCTCGGCGGCGGTGGGACGTTCCGTGGGGTCGGTGGCGAGGCAGCGCAGGCAGGCGGAGGCGACGGCGGGCGGGAGGCCGGGCACGTTGAGGGCGGGCCGCTGGTCCAGAGCGACGGCCCGCTCGAGCTCGTCCCAGGTGCCGGCCTGCACGGGCGGTGCGCCGGTGAGCATCTCGAACAGCAGCACGCCGAGCGCGTACACGTCGGTGGAGCCGCTGGCGGGCGCGCCGACGAGCCGCTCCGGCGCGACGTAGGGCGGGGTGCCGAACGTCAGCGTGTCGCGCTGGCCGACGTCGGCGGCGATGCCGAAGTCGAGCAGCTTGACGCCGTCGGTGGTCAGCATGACGTTCTCGGGGGTGACGTCGCGGTGCACGACGCCGCGGCGGTGCGCGGCGTGCAGCACGTCGGCGACGGTGGCGGCGACCGCGACGGCGTCCACCCAGGGCAGCGGGCCCTCGGCGAGCCGGCCGGCGAGGGAGACGCCGTCGAGCAGCTGCATGACGACGTACGCGGCGATGCGCCCGTGCGGGGTGACCGTCTCGCCGTAGTCGTAGACGCCGATCGCGTTGGGGTGCTCGATCCGTGCGGCGGCGCGGGCCTCGCGGCGGATCCGCTCCCGCTGGCCGCCGTCGGTGCCGACCGGGCCGTCGAGGACCTTGACGGCGACGGTGCGCTCCAGGTTGGAGTCCCAGGCCCGCCACACGACGGACATGCCGCCCGCGCCGACGGGTTGTCTCAGGATGTACCGGCGGGCCAGGACGTCGCCCTGCCGGAGCTGACCGTCATGCATCACGTCGTTAGCTTGATGCCCGCACGACGAGCTCGGTCGGCAGGACGGGGCTGTCCTCCGAGCCTTCCAGCAGCAGCGCGGCGGCGACCGCGCCGAGGTCGGAGACCGGCTGGCGCACGGTGGTCAGCGCCGGCGTGGTGTAGGAGGCCAGGGGCGCGTCGTCGAAGCCGACCACGGCGACGTCCTCGGGGACGCGCCGGCCGGCCTTGCGCAGCGCCTGCAGCGCACCGGCGGCCATCGCGTCGGAGGCGACGAAGAGCGCGTCCAGCCGGGGCATGCGGTCCAGCAGCCAGGCGGCGGCGTGGCCACCCGAGGCGGTGGTGAAGTCACCGTACGCCACGGCGGGGGCACGGCCCGCGGCCTCGACGGTGCGGCGGTAGCCGTCGAGGCGGTCGGCGGCGGCGGCCGAGTCCGGTGGCCCGGCGATGGTCGCGATGGCGCGCCGGCCGCGCAGCATGAGGTGCTCGACGGCCTGCCGTGCGCCGTCGTGGTTGTCGACGTCGACGAACGGGATCTCGAGGCCCTCGGCGGGGCGGCCGGTGGCCCGCAGCGGCACCCGGGACGCGGCGAGGGAGACCGCGAGGGGGTGGCTGCTGTGCCCGCCGAGCAGCAGCACGCCGCCGACGCCCCCGGTGGTCAGGAACTGGGTCGCCGAGGCGATCGTGCCGCGGGTCGCGGACATCGTCAGCAGCGGGATGCCGTGGCGGGTCAGCTCCTCCTCGGCGCCGGCGAGCAGCCGGGCGGAGAAGGTGTCGTGGAACAGCCGGGCGGTGGGCTCGAAGACGAGGGCCGCGACGGGGAGCCGCTGCGCCACGCGGTCGGGCCGGCGCGGCCCGCGGTGGCGGACGTAGCCGAGCTGTGCGATGGCGTCGTGCACCGACACCCGGGCCGAGGTGCTGACCCTGACCCGGCCGGTGAGGACGCGCGACACGGTCGCCGCGGAGACCCCCGCGGCGGCGGCGACCTCGGTGACGGTTGGTGGCGATGGCTCGTCAGGCATCCCGTCTCCTGTAGAGCGATTCCTGCGGCCAGCGTCAGCCACGGTTACCCGGATGTCAACTATGGGTTTCGATCGGCTGTGTGGTTCCTTTGGTGGACCCGACATATCCGTATTTATCGCATCGACACGGGCTGTGGTAAACGTCGCTGGGACTTCCGCGATCGGGACCGAATAGGGAATAGTCGGCGATTGTGTCGGAGATCGAGCTGGGGCGCCGGGTGCTGGAGCGCTTCCTGCTCGTCCGACCCATCGCTCGCGGCGGCATGTCACTCGTCTATGAGGCCGTCGACCTCGAGGAGCTGCGCCCCGCCGCGGTGAAGGTCCTCGCACCGGCGTTCGCCAACAACGGCCGGGCCGTCCACTCCGCCCGCCGGGAACCCCTGCTCATGCAGCGGATGCGGCATCCCACGGTGCCCAAGATCTTCGGGTACGGCGAGCTCGACACCGGCCGCGCCAGCGTCCCGTGCGTAGCGATGGAGCTGCTCAACGGCGTACCGCTGACAAAACGGCTGGCCGAGGGACCGCTGCCGTGGCAGCACGCCGTCGAGATCGCCGCGTCCGTCGCCGAGCTCCTCGCCGTGGCGCACCGCCGGGGCATCGCGCACCGCGACCTGACCGCCGACAACGTCATGCTGACCACCGCCGGCGTGAAGATCATCGACTTCGGGCTCGCGGTGCCCTTCGCGCACCCGGCGGCCTCCCGCATCGAGCACGCCCCGGCCTGGGACGTCTACGCCCTGGGTGTGCTGCTGTACCAGATGCTCACCGGACGCTCACCGCACGCGCCGGGCGCCAGGTTGCTGCAACCGGTGGCCACGCCGGTCCTGCTCGCGCCCGGACTACCACGCTCCGTAGCGGAGCTGTGCCGGCAGTGCATGGCCAAGCGGCCGGCGGACCGACCCGAGAGTGCCAGGGTCGCCCTGTCGCTCTGGGCAGAGTTCGCACCCGACTGGCAACACCCCACGTCCTTCACTGAGAGCTACCGCACACAGTCGCACCACTCTGCGTAGTCGCCGAGTTTTGCCTGCGTAAGGGCTCTGTCAGGTCGTTGGGCGGACTTGGTCCGCTCGGGTGCATCCGACCATCCTCACCCATTGTGATTGCCCCTCGGTCGTTCCAAGCTTCTCGGACAAGGTGCACAACGGTTGCCAGCAAGGAGCCGGGAAGCACCGCCGGAGAGATAGCCGAGGGGAAGCTGTCATGTCAGGTACGAAGGTCACCGGCGTCGTCGTGACCGGTGGATCCACCGCCGCGTCGCTGCCAGTCACCGGAAGCCCCGTCTTCGCCATCGTCGTCGCAGGTGTCGCGCTCGTCGTCACCGGCTTCCTGATGGTGCGGGCGTCCCGCTTCAACCGCAGCGCCGCCTGACGCATGACGGCGATCCTTCTGGTCGGCTTCGCGCTGCTGACGCTCTGGCCGGCATACAACCTGGCGCTGGTGGCCTTCACCACCCGCGACTCGGCCACTGCCGGCCGGCGCCGCCGGCGCGACGCCGTCGCGCCGAACCAGCACGAGCCGCTGACCTTCTGGATCGTCGTGCCCGCCCTCAACGAGGAACGGGTTGTCGGCCGGACCGTCTCCGCCGCACTGGCGTTGGCGGGCCCGGCGGGCACACGCACCAGGGTCCTGGTGGTCGATGACGGATCGGACGACGGCACCCCGGACGTCCTCGCCGCCATCGACCACCCGGGTTTGACCGTGCTGCGCCGGGACTTCCCCAACGCCCGCAAGGGCAAGGGCGAGGCGCTCAACGCGGCCTTCCGGACGATCCGCGACCTGACCCTGCGCTACGGCGAGGACCCGGCGCTGGTCGCGGTCGGCGTCATCGACGGCGACGGGCGGGGCAGCGACAACATCCTCACCGAGGTGTCGCGGCAGATGCGCGACCCGCAGGTCGGGGCGGTGCAGACCCGGGTGCGCATCCACAACCGCAACCGCGTCCTGGGCGCCGTGCAGGACCTCGAGTTCGCCGCCATCGCCAACGCCAGCCAGCTGCTCCGCAACGCCGCGGGGACGGTCGGACTGGGCGGCAACGGGCAGTTCGCCCGGCTGTCGTCGCTGATGCGGCTCGGCGACGCGCCCTGGTCGCACTGCCTGGTCGAGGACCTCGAGCTCGGGCTGCGCATGCACCTCAACGGCGAGCGCATCCGGTACACCTCGATCGCCAACGTCAGGCAGCAGGGGCTCGTCGACGTGACGCGGCTGCTGCGCCAGCGCACCCGGTGGGCCCAGGGCAACCTGCAGTGCGTCGGCTACGTGCCGAAGCTGATCGCCTCCCGGAAGATCCGCAACCACGCCCTGCTGGAAATGCTGTACTACCTGCTCGCGCCGTGGATGAACGCCTTCGGCACGGCCGCGGTCTTCGGCCTCTGGGCGGTCGCGATGTGGCGGCTGGTCCCCGGCCACGGACGGACCATCATGATCCACTCGTGGTCGCAGATGGGTCACGTCGCACTCTTCTGGGCGCTCGGCATGACCCTCCCCGGCCTGGTCTGGGCCCTGGTCCACCGCTTCCAGCTCGGCGACGAGAAGCTCTGGCGACTGCTGGTCGCCGCCGTCGCGTACCCCTTCTTCCTCCTGCTCGGCCTGGTCTCGACCTGGCGGGCGATCGGCCGGCAGGTCAGCCGGCGACAGGCCTGGGCGAAAACCGAACGCCTGGTCGAAGAGCCCGCTCTCTCGTAAAGGACGTCAGCACATGTCTCCCGAAGTCTTCCTCATCGCCGGTACCCGCCCCGAGGCCATCAAGCTGGCGCCCGTCGCCGCCGCGATGCGCGCCGCCGGCCGGCTCACCCCGGTGCTGGTCGCCAGCGGGCAGCACCCGACGATGGTGACCCAGGCCCTCGACGCGTTCGACGTCCAGGCCGACGTGACCCTGCCGCTGGAGCGGGTCACCGGCAGCCAGCCCGAGCTCCTCACGTCGATGATCTCCTCCCTGGACGCCCTGCTCGAGGAGCGCAAGCCGGCCGCGGTCGTCGTGCAGGGCGACACCACCACGACGCTCGCCGGTGCCATGGCCGCGTTCTGGCGGCGCATCCCGGTCGTGCACCTCGAGGCGGGGCTGCGCTCCGGCGACCTGGACTCCCCGTTCCCGGAGGAGGCCAACCGCAAGCTCGTCGGCCAGCTCGCCGCGCTGCACCTGGCGCCGACCGCCCTCGCCGCGACGAACCTCCTCGACGAGAGCGTCTCCCCGGCCAACGTCCTCATCACCGGCAACACGGTCGTGGACGCCGCGCTGGAGATCGCCGGCAAGGCGATGCCGTTCGAGAACCCCTCCGTGGCGGCCGCGGTCGACGCCGCGACCCATGGTGAGGCCCGGCTCGTGCTGGTCACCGCGCACCGCCGCGAGTCGTGGGGCGAGCCCCTGGACCGCATCCTGAGCGCGGTGCGCCGCCTGATCGAGGCCTACCCCGACATCCGGGTCGTCCTGCCGGCGCACGCCAACCCCGCGGTCCGCGCCCAGGTCGAGGCCGGCCTCGCCGGGGTGCCCCGGGTGACGATCACCGACCCGCTGCCCTACCCGGCCCTGGCGCGACTGCTGTCCAACGCGTACCTGGCGCTCACCGACTCCGGTGGCATCCAGGAGGAGGCGCCGTCGTTCAAGGTGCCGGCCCTGGTCCTGCGTGAGGTCACCGAGCGCGTCGAGTCGCTGCACGCCGGTTGCGCCAAGCTCGTCGGCACGGACGAGGACCTGATCGTCGCCGAGGCGGCCCGCCTGCTCGACGACCCGATCCTGCGCCAGTCGATGACCGCCAACGGCAACCCCTACGGCGACGGACTCGCCTCCCAGCGCACCGAGCAGGCCGTGGCCGCACTCCTGGGCCTCGCCTCGCACCCCGCCCCCATGCCGACCACCGTTTCCGTCTGAATTAGGGATCTCGTACCGACATGCGCAAGCTGATCAGTTCGCTCGCCGCCGTCACCGTGGCCGCGTCGCTCGCTCTCACCGTGCCGGCCACCCAGGCCTTCGCCGCCGCGCCCACCGCGACGCGCTCCGGCACCGGCGCCCCCGGCTCCAACGCCGCGACCAAGACGCTCGTCCTGTACGACAACACCGGCCCGTACTCGTGGCTCGGTGAGGACTACGGGACGATGGCGACGAACCTCGTCTCGCACTTCGGCTCCTGGACCGCGCACCCGGTCGGCGCCTACAAGGCCGGCGAGATGGCCGCGTACTCCGCCGTCGTCTACGTGGGCTCCACCTACGACGAGCCGCTGCCGACCGCGTTCCTCGACGACACCCTCGCGGGCACCAAGCCGGTCGTCTGGATGTACAACAACATCTGGCAGCTGACCGCGCGCTCCGCCGACTTCGTCGCCAAGTACGGGTACACCTGGAAGGGCTACGACACCTCCGCCGTCTCCACCATCGAGTACAACGGCACGAAGATGACCCGCGACGTGCGCAACGCCGGCGGCATCATGGACTACGTCATCTCCGACCCGGCCAAGGCCGTCGCCGTCGGCACCGCGGTCGGCGCCGACGGCACCACGTTCCCGTGGGGCATCAAGTCCGGCAACCTGACCTACCTCGGCGAGATCCCGCTGTCCTACATCACGTCGAACGACCGCTACCTGGCGTTCTCCGACCTGCTGTACTCGGTCCTCGCGCCGCAGACCGCCGCCCGCCACCGGGCCCTGGTCCGCATCGAGGACGTCGGCCCCGACGCCGACCCGGCCGAGCTGCGCGCCGTCGCCGACTACCTGTCGTCGAAGAACGTCCCGTTCACCGTCGCCGTCTACAGCCGCTACCGTGACCCGAAAGGTGTGAACAACAATGGCAAGGCCGAGGACTACACGCTGCGCCAGCGGCCACTGGTGGTCAGCGCCCTGAAGTACATGCAGAGCAAGGGCGGCACCCTGCTCCAGCACGGCTACACCCACCAGCTCGACGCGCTCAACAACCCCTACGACGGGGTCAGCGCCAACGACTTCGAGTTCTTCATGGCCCACGTCGACGCCAACGACGCCGTCATCTACGACGGCCCGGTGAAGAACGACTCGGCGCTCAACGTCACCGCCCGCGTCCTGGCCTCCCGCGCCGACTGGATGCTCGCCGGCCTGAAGCAGCCGACCATCTTCGAGTTCCCGCACTACGCGGCGAGCGCCCTGGACTACAAGACGATCAACTCGCTCTACAGCACCCGCTACGAGCGCGGCCTGTACTTCCCGGGCGTCCTGTCCGGCGGCACCGTCGACAACAGCACCGCGCGCATGGTCGGGCAGTTCTTCCCCTACACCGTCCGCGACGTCTACGGCACGACCGTCGTCCCGGAGAACATCGGCAACATCGAGCCCGAGCCGTTCAACCAGCACCCGGCGGTCCTGCCGGCCGACCTGATCGCGAACGCGAAGACCAACCTGGCGGTCCGGGACGGCGTGGCGAGCTTCTTCTACCACCCGTACCTCGGCACCGACTACCTCAAGCAGACCGTGGAAGGCATCCAGGGTCTGGGCTACACCTTCGTCTCCGCCGCCGCGATGTCGTAAGCCTCTGCAGTTTTCAAGTGGCCGGGCCCTGTCCAGGGGGCCCGGCCTCTTTCAGTGTGCAGGACCGGTCGGATGCCGACGGCTGCCGCTCGGGAGCATTCCGGGAGCGGGCCTCAGGTTTCGAGGAGGAGCTCGGGCATGAGGCGTTCGACGGCATACAGGTCGTAGACGCGGCGGACCTCGCAGATCAGGCCCGACTCCGTCAGCACCAGGAACTCGGCGAGGCGGAACTGCTCCGCGTCGACCGCGCAGTCGTAGACGAGGGCGACGCGCCGGTCGATCACGGTCCGGGAGAAGACCGAGACCGACGTCAGGGCGGCGGCGTAGCCGGTGAGCTTCTCGATGAAGTCGCCGTCGGGGTCCAGGTTGGACTCGACCCGGGCGCCGGCGGCGAGCAGCATGAACAGCCCGCTGGTGCGGCCGGTGGTCCAGGCCGCGACCCAGCGCGCGGCGACATCCTCAACAGCGGTCGCGTCCATCACGCGTCATCCTGCCACGCGCAGGTTCGTCCCCACCCCGGGGTTCTCAGGAAAGCGCTTTCCCCTTATCCTCGGGGGCATGTTGCGCATCGATGACGAACTCACAGCCAAAGACCTGCTGCCCGCGGTCGGGCGGATGTGGGAGCTGTCCGCCGGGAAGATCGACGCGATCGACCGGTCCAGCCCGCCGGGCGGCAGCCAGGGCGCGCCCGTGTTCACCGTTGAGGGCCGATACACCGCGCGCGGCTGGACGGAGTGGACGCAGGGGTTCCAGGTGGGCTCGGCGCTGCTGCAGTTCGACGCGACCGGCGACCGCCACTTCTACGAGCAGGGCCGCCGCCACACGATCGGCGTGATGGCGCCGCACGTCAGCCACATCGGCGTGCACGACCACGGGTTCAACAACATCAGCACCTACGGGACGCTGCGCCGGCTGATCGGCGAGGGCCGCGTCGATGACCGGGATCTGCTGATGGCGGAGCTGGCGCTGAAGGTCAGCGGTGCCGTGCAGGCGTCCCGCTGGAGCAGGACCGCGGACGGCGGCGGGTACATCTACTCGTTCAACGGTCCGCAGTCGCTGTTCGTGGACACGATCCGCTCGTGCCGGTCCCTGGCGGTGGCGCACCGGCTCGGGCACGTGCTGATGGGCGAGCACGACGAGCGGATCGACCTCCTGGAGCGGCTGCGGCAGCACGCGGCGAGCACGGCGAAGCACAACGTCTACTTCGGCGACGGCCGCGACGTGTACGACATCCGCGGGCGCACCGTGCACGAGGCGCTGTTCAACGTCAACGACGGGCGGTTCCGCGCGCCGAGCACGCAGCAGGGGTACTCACCGTTCTCCACGTGGACCCGCGGGCTGGCGTGGGCGATGCTGGGCTTCGCCGAGCTCCTCGAGTTCCACGAGTCCGACCTGTTCCGGACCGCGGCGCAAGCGACGTGCGACTTCTACATCGAGCACTCCCCCGCCGACGGCGTGCCGTACTGGGACACGGGCGCGCCGGGCCTGGTGCACCTGGACGTGGACGCGCCCGCGGACCCGTTCAACGCCCACGAGCCGGTCGACTCGAGCGCCGCCGCGATCGCCGCGCAGGGACTGCTGCGGCTCGGGCGGGTCACGGGCGAGGACCGGTACACCCAGGCGGGGCTCACCGTCGCAAGGACGTTGCTGCAGGAGCCCTACCTGTCGGTGGACCCGCGGCACGAGGGGCTGCTGCTGCACTCCGTCTACCACCGGCCCAACGGCTGGGACCACGTCGCGCCGGGCCAGTCGGTGCCGAACGGCGAGTCGAGCATGTGGGGCGACTACCACCTGCGGGAGCTGGCGCTGTACGTCGGCCGGCTGGTCGACGGGCCGTACTACACGTTCTTCGGCGGCCCGCCCGCCACCAGCGGTGCGGGGGTGTCGCAGTGAGCGCGGCACTGGTGACCGGGGCGTCCCGCGGGATCGGCCGGGGCATCGCCCTCGCCCTGGCGAAAGCCGGCTTCGACGTGGTCGTCAACTACGCGTCCAACCTCGGCGCCGCCGAGGACACCGCCGCCGAGATCGAGAAGCTCGGCGTCCGCGCCGCACTCGTCCGCGCGGACGTCGGTGACGCCGAGGACCGCGCAAGGCTCGTGGACGAGGCGCACGAAGCGCTCGGCGCCCTCGACCTCCTGGTCAACAACGCGGGTGTGGCGCCGAAGGTCCGTGCGGACCTCCTCGAGGCGACCGAGGAGTCCTTCGACCGGCTGGTCGGCATCAACCTCAAGGGCCCGTACTTCCTCACCCAGCAGGTCGCCCGCCGGATGATCGAGCACGGCACGCCGGGGAAGATCGTCACGATCTCCTCGATGAGCGCCTACACCGCGAGCGTCAACCGGGGCGACTACTGCGTGACCAAGGCCGGCCTCGGCATGATGACGAAGCTGTTCGCGGCCCGGCTCGCCGAGCACGGCATCACCGTGTTCGAGGTCCGGCCCGGGATCATCGCCACCGACATGACCAGCGCCGTGCAGGAGAAGTACGACAAGCTCATCCTCACCGACGGCATCACCCCGATCCGGCGCTGGGGCACCCCCGAGGACGTCGGCCGCGCGGTGGTGGCGATCGCCACGGACCTGCTGCCGTTCTCCACCGGCCAGGTCATCGACGTGGATGGAGGGTTCCACCTGCGGACTCTGTAGCGGCGCGGGTGCGCAGCAGCTCGTGCACCGCCTCGATGTCGGCCGGGGCGGTGCGGGAGGCGCGCCAGTACATGACCCCGGTCGGGATGAAGAAGACCTGGAACGCGGCGAGGCCCACGGCGAGGTTCGTCGGTGGCGGGAAACTGCGGGCGAGCGCGGCGAAGACCGCCCCGACGAGCCCGTTGCCGGCGGCCCGGCCGACGCCGTTGACGAGGTTGCCGAGGGAGTAGACGGTGCCGCGGTGCTCGGGCGGGTTGACGTCGGCGATGAGCGCGAACCAGTTCGGCGAGTTCGCCGACGTGAGCGCGAGGGCCAGCAGCGCGCACAGGAACGCCGCCAGGAGGCTCGGCGTGGTGAACAGCGCGCCGAGGACCAGCACCGTCGCCGTCCGTCCGTCCGGGGCGGGCAGGGTCAGCGGCGCGAAGAACAGCAGCACGTACAGGGGAACACCGGCGAGGATCCCGATCGCGGCGACCTTGGCCCGCCCGCCGGCGTCCCGCCGCTGCCAGCGGTCGCCGATCATCCCACCCACGACGGACAGCACCCCGCCGAGCTGGAACAGTGTTGCGAGGATGCCGCCGATCTGGATGGCGGACTGCTCGTCGTAGCCCTGCGCCTCGGCCTTGGCCTGGAACAGCCGCGGCAGCCACACCAGGGAGCCGAACGCCGCCTGGGCGGTGAGCCCCTGCAGGATCAGCCAGACGTTGGTCCGGCGGGCGACGATGCCGGGCAGGTCGCCGCGGGAGATGCGGTGCTCGTACTCCTCACCGGCGGCGAACACCGCGGCGAGGTCCGGTTCGCTCTGCCCGCGGCGGATGTCGGCGGTGGTGAAGTACGCCAAGGAGGCGAGGACCCCGAGGACCGCGAGCACGAGGAACGGCCGCCGCCAGTCCGCGCCGCCGAGCTGGCTGGCGACGAGGACCCCGGCCAGGGTCCCGATCCCCTGCGACAGCCCCCACAGGCTCATCACGAGCCCGCGGCGGCGGGGTGAGATGAGGTCGCTGACGACGGAGAAGCCGACCGAGCCGACGGCGCCGAGGCCGACCGCGGCGACCAGCTGCGCGGCGAGGAACGTCCAGTAGCCGCCGGCGAACACGGTGCCGACCGCGCCGCCGGCCCAGATGAGCGTGCCGATCATGAGGACGGGTTTGCGGTCGGTGCGGTCGCCGGCATACGCCCAGCCGACGGCGGCGACCGCGGTCACGAGGTAGCCGACCGCGGTCACCACGCCGAGCGCTCCCTCGCCGACGCCGAGGGAGCGGCTGATCGGCGAGTAGAGCGGCGGCACCAGGCTGATCGCCACGTTGTCCAGCGACGCCAGCACGATGAAGACGGCGACGCTGTAGACGCGGTGGAAGCTCATGCCGCCACCTCCACCGCGCTCCGGCGTCGGCCCGAGCCGATACGGCAATGCTGGTTGTCGGCTCCTGCGCTCCGCTCCGGCCCGCTCACATGCGGACGGTAGCCCCTCGCACCGGCGGCCGCGACGTCAGCCCGTCTCGCCCGCGACGGCGAACGTCCGCAGTTTCTGCACCGCGAGCGCCGTCATCCCGACGGTGAAGACGCCGGCCATCACGAAACTCACCGGCACCGACACCGAGCCGGCGAGGATGTCGGTCGGTGCCAGCCAGTCGACGATCGTCCGCACGTACTGCTGGATGCTGAGCTTCGCCGTGCCCGACATGATGTTGCCGAGCAGGCCCTCCCACAGCACGACGTACACCAGGCCGAGCAGCACCGGCCGGCGGGTGAGCACGCTGATCGCCAGGAACAGCGCCGAGTAGGCGAGGGCGCCGACGAACGCGCCGACGACCAGCGCGAAGGCCAGCGGGGTCGAGTCGGCCAGGAGCCCGACCACGAACAGCGGCACCCCGGCGAACCCGCCGGTCACCCCGACCGCGACCGCGAGCTTCGTGAACACGATCTCGGAGCGTGGCAGCGGCTTGGACAGGATGTGGGTGATCGTGCCGTCGTCGATCTCGGAGCCGAGCACGCCGGTGCCCACGATGAGCGCGATGACGGGCAGCACGGCGGTGAAGCCGAGCCCGACGATGACGGGCTCACCCCACTCTGCCGGCGGCTCGCCGAACGCGCGGGCCGCCCACGCGAAGCCGATGAGGAGGATCGGCAGCGGCACCAGCAGCCAGATCCGCCGGCGGCCGAGCAGGCCGCGCAGGGTGATGCGGGCGATGGTCGGATTCATCAGGCACCCACCAGGTAGGAGAAGACGCTTTCCAGGGACTCGTCGGCGGGCAGCAGCTGGCGCACCCGGACGCCCTCCTTGAGCGCGATGCGGGGCAACGCCCGGGTGAACGTGCCGTAGTCGGACGCGCGCACCTGCAGGCCCGTCGCGTCGACGTCGACACCCGCGACGGATGCCTGGCCGATGAGCGCCACCGCGAGGCGGCGGTCGTCGCTGGACCGGATGGAGAACACGTGCGGCCGGTTGGTCATCAGCCGGCGGATGGTGCGGAAGTCACCGGAGGCGGCGAGCCGGCCGGCGACCATGACCTGCACGGTGCCGGACACCTGCTCGACCTCCTCCAGGATGTGCGAGGAGAACAGCACGGTGCGGCCGTCGTCGCCCATCTTGTGCAGCAGGTCCATCATGTGGAAGCGCTGGCGCGGGTCCATGCCGTTGAACGGCTCGTCCAGCAGCAGCACGCCCGGGTCGTGCACGAGCGCGGCCGCGACCCGGATCCGCTGCCGCATGCCCTTGCTGTAGGTGTCGATCCGCCGGTCCTGCGCCGGCTCCATCTCCACCATCGCCAGGGCGCGGCGGGCCGCCTCCTCCGGGTTGGCCAGGCGGAACAGCCGCGCGCTGGCGACCACGAACTCCTTGCCGGTGAGGAAGCCGTGCACCGCCTCCCGCTCGCTGACCAGGCCGAGGGTCCGGTACACGTCGGGGTTGCGCCACGACGGCGCGCCGTCGACGGTGAGCGTGCCCTTCGACGGGGCGAGGAAGCCCGACATCATGTGCAGCAGCGTGGTCTTGCCCGCGCCGTTCGGGCCCAGCAGGCCCGTCACGCCCGGACCGAGGGTCATCGTGACGTCGTTGACGGCGACGACGTTGCCGTACCAGCGCGACACGTGTTGCAGGTCGACGGTGCCCATCAGGCGGCCACCTTCCGGTAACGAAGCAGCAGGAGACCGAGGCAGCCGGCGAGCAGGACCAGGGTGGCGGCGCCGTAGAAGGGGCCGTAGTCGCCGAGCGGCATGCCCCCGCCCTGATCCCGCTCCGCCCCGAACAGCCACTGGTCCAGCCCGATGAGCAGGGTCATCGGGTTCACCGCGAACGAGAGGCTGGCCAGCGCGCTGCCCTCGCCGCCGATGACGTTGAGGATGCCGACCATCGGCGTGGTGATGATGAACACGCCGACGATGAACGCCGCCGCGAACGCCCGCCGGCCCGTCAGCGACGCGACGAGCAGCGCGATCGCGGCCAGGACCAGCGCCCGGATGAAGGCGCCGACGAGGCCCGGGCCCATGTCGCCGAGCTCCTTCATGGCGCCGGAGAACCCGTCGGTGCGGGTGAAGACCGCGCCGATGTACATGAGCAGCTGCGGCACGGCGAGCAGCAGCAGGATCACGGTGGCCAGGGCGCCGTACTTCGCCAGGGCGTAGTCGGTGCGGGCCAGGGGCCGGCTGAAGTACAGCGGCAGCGTGCGGTCCCGCAGATCGCGGGAGACCAGCTCGGGCGCGACGATGGCGAGGAACAGCATCACCGGGAACGCGATGGTGGCCGCGAACCCCCGATAGGTGATGAACGACTGGTCGGTGAGCGACCGGACCGCGATCTGGATGACGGCGACGCTGAGCGCGATGCCGATCACCATCCACGGGAAGATCTTCGCCTTGGCGCCCCGGCCGATGCCGAAGGCCGTGCGCAGGCTCTGCTCGTAGAGGGAGCGGTTGGCGTACCAGCGGCCGAGCCGGGGCCCCTTGTAGCGCTGGTAGCCGATGTCATGGATGACGCTAGTTGGCTGCGCCATGGCCGACCTCCTGTGCTGCCGGTCCGGCCTGTCCGTTCGGCCCGGTCACTGACGGGGTTTGGAAGAGCTCAGCGACGCGGTGCCGGCGCTGGTCGAGGCGGTGCAGCGGCAGGTCCAGCTCGGCCACTGCGACGAGGATCTGGTCGTACACCTCCTCGCTGTCCAACGGCACCATGAGCGCGGCGCCGTCACGGGTCACCGGCAGGCCCTGCTCCGCGAGGCGGGCGACGAGCAGCTCCACGCCCTCGCTCACCTCGACGGTGAGCACGTCGCGGCTGGTCGTCATGTCCGACACGGTCGCGGAGCGCAGCAGCTTGCCGCCGTCGATCGCGATCAGCGACGTGCAGATCCGCTCGACCTCGCCGAGCAGGTGCGAGCACACGACGATGGAGATGCCGAACTCGGTGCCGATGCGGTAGACCAGCTCCAGCATGGCGTCCCGGCCGGCCGGGTCGAGGCCGTTGGTCGGCTCGTCCAGCAGCAGCAGGTCCGGGTCGTGCGCGAGCGCCTGCGCCAGCTTGACCCGCTGCTTCATGCCGGTCGAGTAGCCGCCGATCTGGCGGTACCGCTCCTCGTAGAGCCCGACGTGCCGCAGCGCCTCCGACGCCCGTTCCCGGGCGGCGTTGGCGGGCAGCCCGCTCATCCGCGCCAGGTGCGTCACGTACTCGGCGGCCGACGTCTCGCTCGGCAGGCAGTCGTGCTCGGGCATGTAGCCGACCCGCTGCCGCACCTGCACCGACTGCGTCGTCGGGTCGAGCCCGAGCACCCGCAGGTCGCCGCCGGACGGCTGGAGCAGCCCCAGCATGATCTTGATGAAGGTGGACTTGCCGGCGCCGTTCGCGCCGACCAGCCCGATGATCCCTGGCTCCACCGCCAGGGAAAGTTCCGAAAGGGCGGTGACGCCACCCCCGTAGCGCTTCGTCAGCGCACGCGTCTCGATGAGTGCCACGTCGCCGACCTTACGGACCGTCAACCCTGAGGACTATCCGGAACGCACCTGAAAGCGTCCACCTAGGGGTCCAACCTGAGATTTTCCTCAGATTGCCTCAGATCCTTCTCAGGTTCGGTTACTCGCGGTCGACGTGGGGGCGTGGATCTGCCCCTGCTCCGGTTCCGGCGCAGCATCGAGTGGGCCGGACTGATCAGCCGGTCCGGCTCCGTGCTGTGGGTGGTGTGCACCGTGGTGCTGCTCCCGGTGCCCAACACGCTCACGCTGTGGGCGGCGCCGCTCGTGCTGACCAACATTCTGGCCTGGTACGCGCTCCGCAACGTCGGACATGTCTCGTATACACGGATAAGTGCGGTTCTGGTGGCTTTGGACACCGCAACGACGATCGGCGCGATCATGGGCACGATCCGCTACACCGACGTCACCCTCTGGCCGATCTTCGTCATCCCCATCGTCGTGGGCGCCTTCCGCAACCAGCTCACCGGCGCCCTGCTCACCTGGCTCGCGACCTCGCTGAGCTGCGTCGCGCTCTACGGCTGGGCCGAGCCGATCGCCGGCCGCCCGCTGCCCAACGAGCTGGTCTCCCTGGCCCCGGCCCTGCACCTGGTCGTGGCCGTCCTGGCCGGCCTGCTGTCCCGCGGCCACCGCAACCATCTGCGCCAGCTCGGCGAGGCCCGCGCGGAGCTGCGCCACCAGGCGCTGCACGACCCGCTGACCGGCCTGGGCAACCGCAACCTGCTGGAGGAGTTCACCCGCTCCGGGCTCAGGCCCGGCGTCCGGGCGTCCGTGCTCGTGCTCGACCTCGACGGGTTCAAGGCCGTCAACGACACCCTCGGCCACGCCGCCGGCGACGAGCTGCTGCGCGTCGTCGCCTCGCGGCTGCGCGCGCACGCCCGCGAGGGCGACCTGGTCGCCCGGCTCGGCGGCGACGAGTTCGTGGTCCTGCTCCCCGACGCCGCCGACGACGTGGCGGCCGAGGTGGCGGCGCGGCTGCGGTTCGCGCTGATCGCCCCGATCCGCATCGACGGCCGGTTCGTCCAGGTCGACGCGAGCATCGGCGCCGCGACGGCCACGGAGGGCACCCTCGACGCGCTACTGCGGGCCGCGGACGCCGAGATGTACCGCGAGAAGGCGGCCCGCCGCCACCCCGCCGTCCAGCCGGCATAGCGGGCCGGCCCGTCGTTCGTCAGACCGCGGCCATGTGCTCGCCGGGCAGCTCTACCAGCACGTTACACCCGCCGACCTAATCGATCTCAGCTCGCGTAACGACACCGTCGCGCACTGTCAGCCGACCTAATCGACCTCAGCTCGCGTAACGACACCGTCGCGCACTGTCAATCGCGCGGTTGAGCAATCGCGTGCGCGGTTGACATGAGAGTCGCGCGGCAAGCGTATCGTCATTCGCATGTCGTGGTCGCTGACCACCCTCCTCGCCGCGTGGTCCTCGGTGACCTCGCCGGCCGACGCCGTCGCCATGGCGACGGCGGTCCTCGCCGCGCTCGCGATCGTGCTCGCGGCGCGCCTGCTCACCGGCGCGCCCACCGCGGCGCAGCGCGCCATCCCCGTGCCGGCGCGGGCCCGTTCCCGCCGCGCGCAGCCCACCAGGGCGATGGACCCCGACGCGGCCGGGCGGCCGCGGCCCCGCGCGCCCGGACAGCGGTAGTCCCTCCCGACTCCCGCTCGTCCATCTCCGCGCATCCCGGACCCCTACGGTGGCCGGCGCGTGCGCGCATCCCGCCGAAGGGCTCCCATCGTGCTGCACCATGTCCTCGTCCTGCTCGCCTCCACCACCGGATCCGTCGCCGCCGCCATCGTCATCGCCACCCTCGCCGTCCGCGCGGCGCTGCTCCCGCTCAGCCTGCGGGCGTACCGCGCCGAGAAGGTCCGTGCCAGGCTCGCCCCGCAACTGACCGCCCTGCGGGAGCGGCACAGCAAGGACCCCGTCGCCCTCGCCGAGAAGACCACCGAGCTCATGCGGGCCGAAGGGTCCGGCCCGCTCGCCGGCATGCTGCCGATGCTCGCTCAGGCGCCCGTCATCTGGCTGCTGTACCGCGAGTTCAGCGGCGACGCCGTCCGCGGGCACAGCCTGCTCGGCGCCGACCTGACCGCCCGGCTCCTCGACCACCCGGCCCTGCTCACCGGCTGGCTCATCGTCGCCGCCCTCGCCGCGATCGCCGGCTGGAACGTCCGGCAGCTGCCGGAGGGCTCACCGGCCCTGGTCCGTGCCCTGTCGTTCGGGACCGTGGTATTCGCCGTCTTCACGCCCGTCGCGGCCGGGATCTACCTCGTCACCTCCGGGCTGTGGACAGCCGTCGAGCGCTTCGTCGCACGGCGATGAGCCACAACGCTTTTGCACGCACAGGCGCAAAGTTTTTTTGGTTTGTAGAAAAGTTCGGTTGCCACTGGCGGAAGGAAGGCATCGAGTTCTACGCTCCCAAATCAGCGACAGTCGGCGATGTCGCCCACAAGATCGTCACACAACTCCAACCGCCATAGGAGGGCCCGGTGCGAACGGGTGTGTGGCTGGTAGGCGCGCGCGGTTCCGTCGCCGTCACCAGCATCGTCGGCGCTGCCGCTGTGCGCGCCGGGCTCACCGAGCCGATCGGTTGTGTCACCGAGCATCCGGTGCTGCGCAGTGATGCGCTGCCCGGGTTCGGCGACCTCGTCTTCGGCGGCCACGACATCGCCACGATCAGCGTGGCGAAGAAGGCCGAGGCCCTGGCCGAGGCCGGGGTCGTGCCGGGAAGACTGGTCGCCACACTGCACGACGAGCTGCTGGCGGTGGACGAGGAGATCCGTCCGCTGCCGCACGGCACCGCGGCCGAGGTCGCCGCCGCCGTCACCGCCGACCTGCTGGACTTCCAGCGGCGGCACGACCTGGCGCGGGTGGTGGTCGTCAACGTCGCCTCCACCGAGGCCGCGGCGGCGCCACACCCCGCGCACACGTCGCTGGAGACGCTGCGCGACGCCCTGGACACGCTGCCACCGAGCTCGTTGATGGCGTACGCGGCCTTCGAGGCGGGCTGCTCGTTCGTCGACTTCACGCCGTCGACGGGCGCCCGCCTGCCGGCACTGCACGAGTTGGCGCAGATCCGGAACGTCGCCTACGCCGGCCACGACGGCAAGACCGGTGAGACGCTGATCAAGTCGGTGCTCGCGCCGATGTTCGCGATGCGCAACCTGCGGGTGAAGTCCTGGTCCGGGACCAACCTGCTGGGCGGCGGCGACGGGGCGACCCTCGCCGAGCCCGCCGCCAACGCGGCCAAGTCCGCCAGCAAGCAGCGGGTGCTCAGCGAGACCCTCGGGTATCAGCCCGACGGGCACACCCGCATCGAATACGTGCCGGACATCGGCGACTTCAAGACCGCCTGGGACCTCATCACGTTCGCCGGGTTCCTCGGCACGCCGATGCGGATGGAGTTCACCTGGCACGGCTGCGACTCCGCGCTCGCCGCGCCGCTGGTGCTGGACCTGGCCCGGCTCACCGCCGCCGCGCACGGGGCCGGGCGGGCGGGGCCGCTGACCGAGCTCGCGTTCTTCTTCAAGGACCCGCTCGGCGAGGTGGACCACGCGCTGGGCGCGCAGTTCGAGGCGCTTGCCGTGTTCGTGCGGTCGCTGTGAGCCCCGACTGGCGGACCCTCGCCGAGCTGGTGCGGGCGCCCGCCGCGTTGAGCGTGCCGGGTGACGTGGTCGCGGGGGCCGCCGCCGCGGGGACGCTCGGGCCGCGCACGCCGCTGCTCGCCTCGTCGTCGGTGCTGTTGTACTGGGCGGGCATGGCCGCCAACGACTGGTCCGACCGGGAGCTCGACGCCGAGGAACGCCCGGAGCGGCCGATCCCGTCGGGCCGGATCACGCCCCGGACCGCGTTCGGGGTCGCGGCCGGGCTGACCGCCGCCGGTGTGGCCCTCGCCGGCCTCGCGGGCGGCCGCCGGGCCCTGGCCGTCGCCGTCCCCCTGGCCGGCGCCGTCTGGGCCTACGACCTCAAGCTCAAGAACACCCCGGCGGGCCCCGCGGCCATGGCGGCCTGCCGCGCCCTGGACGTGCTCCTCGGCGCGAGCGGCGGGCGGTTGCGCTCCGCCGCGTTCCCGGCCGCGACGGTGTTCGCGCACACGTACACCGTGACCGCCCTGTCCCGCGCGGAGGTGCACGGCTCCACGCCGGCCCTGCCGGCCGCCACCCTCGCCGGGTCCGCCGCGGTGGCCGTGTCCGCGGCGCTGCCGTCGCGGCCGTTCGGGTGGCGGTCGCTCATCCCCGTCGCACTGTCCGGTTGGTACGCCAAGCGCTACGGCGAGGCGCAGCTCAAGGCCCTCGACAAACCGACGGCCGGCCACATCCGCGCGTCCGTCGGCGCCGGGATCGTCAACCTGCCGACGCTGCAGGGCGCGCTGACCGCACGGGCCGGCGCGCCGATCGCCGGGATCGCCGTCGCGGCCGCCGCGCCACTGGGCCGGCACCTCGCGAAACGGCTGTCACCGACATGAGCCTGCGGTTCGGGTACGGGACGAACGGCTTCAGCAACCACCGCCTCGACGACGCGCTGACCGTCATCGCCGGGCTCGGATACACCGGTGTGGCCCTGACCCTGGACCACCATCATCTGGACCCGTACGACAGCAACCTGTGGCGGCACGTCCGCGCGCTCGGCCACCGCCTCAACGAGCTCGGCCTCGGCGTCGTCATCGAGACCGGCGCCCGGTACCTGCTCGACCCGTGGCACAAGCACTCGCCGACGCTGCTGGACGACGAACCCGACGCGCGGATCGACTTCCTGCGCCGGGCCGTGCGGATCGGCTCCGACCTCGGCGCGGAGGCGGTCAGCTTCTGGGCCGGGGTCCGCCCGCCGGACCTGCCGCCGGACCTCGCGTGGCGGCGGCTCGTCACCGGCAGCGCCGAGGTGCTCGCCGCCGCCGAGGGCGCGGAGATGATGCTCGGCTTCGAGCCCGAACCGGGCATGCTGGTCGAGACGATCGACGACTGGGAGCGGCTGCGGGCCGACCTCGGCGCGCCCGTCCACTTCGGACTGACCCTCGACATCGGCCACTGCCGCTGCCTGGAGCCGGTGTCCGCGGAGGAGTGCGTGCGCCGCGTCGCCGGCCAGCTCGTCAACGTGCAGATCGACGACATGCGCCGCGGGGTGCACGAGCACCTCGAGTTCGGCACCGGCGAGGTCGACTTCCCGGCGGTGCTGCAGGCCCTCAACGACACCGACTACGGCGGCCTCGTCGCCGTCGAGCTGCCGCGGCACAGCCACGCCGCACCGACCGTGGCCCGGGACTCCCTCGCCTTCCTGCGCGCCGCCGAAGCGCAGTCACTGGACCGATTCCAGGAGGTGCCATGAACCTGTACGACTCCCTCACCGCCGAGCTGACGGACACGGTGTGGCTGGACACGGCGTTGGAGACCGTGGCCCGCCAGCCGGCCGCGGTCGGCCGGCTCTTCCCCGCCGCGGGGCGCCGCTGCGGCCGGTGGGCCCTCGCGGGGCTGCCGGGCTGGACGGTCGACGACGCGGCCCGGGTCCTCCTGCTGACCCGGCTGCCGGTCGAGGCCCTGGCGACCGAGCTGGAGCCGCTGTACCGCTACGGCGACGCGGCGGAGAAGCGGGCCGTCCTGCGGGCGCTGCCGCTGCTGCCGGCCTCGGAGGCGTTCGAACCGATCCTGCTGGACGCGTTGCGCACCAACGACACCCGGCTCGTCGCCGCCGCGCTCGGGCCCGCCGCCGCGAGCCTGCCCGACGCCGCGTGGCGGCAGGGCGTGCTGAAGGCGGTCTTCATGGGCCTGCCCCTGGCCGCCGTCGCCGACCTCGACGAGCGCGCCGACGCCGAGCTCGCCACCATGCTCGGCGGGCTCGTCGAGGAGCGCCACGCCGCCGGGCGCGCCGTCGCCGAGGACGCCACGGCACTGCTGCACCGCCTCCAGGAAAGGGTTTCGTGATGCGCATCTTCGATCCACACATCCACATGACGTCACGGACCACCGACGACTACGAGCGGATGGCGGCCGCCGGGGTCCGCGCACTCGTCGAGCCCGCGTTCTGGCTCGGGCAGCCGCGCACCAGCGTCGGCTCGTTCACCGACTACTTCGACTCCCTCGTCGGCTGGGAGCCGTTCCGGGCCTCGCAGTTCGGCATCCGGCACCACTGCACGATCGCGCTGAACCCGAAGGAAGCCAACGACCCGCGGTGCCGCGAGGTGCTGCAGGTGCTGCCGCGATACCTGGAGAAGGACGGCGTCGTCGCGGTCGGCGAGATCGGCTACGACTCGATGACGCCGGAAGAGGACGAGGTCTTCGCCGCGCAGCTCGCCCTGGCCGTTGAGCATGACCTGCCGGCGATGGTGCACACCCCGCACCGCGACAAGGCCCGCGGCACCGACCGGACCATCGCCGTGGTCCGCGAGTCCGGCATCGACCCGGGCCGCGTCGTCGTGGACCACCTCAACGAGGTCACCGTCGCGCGGGTCGCCGAGAGCGGCTGCTGGATGGGCTTCTCCATCTACCCCGACACGAAGATGACGCCGTCGCGGATGGTGGCGATCCTGCAGGAGCACGGCCTGGACCGGGTCCTGGTCAACTCCGCCGCCGACTGGGGCCGCTCCGACCCGCTGCTGACCCTGCGCACCGGCGAGGCGATGCTGGCCGCCGGGTTCACCGACGACGACGTCGACCGGGTGCTATGGCGCAATCCCGTCGAGTTCTACGGCCAGTCGAAGCGCCTCGACGTCTCGGACCTTCTCGATGTCGACGCCACCTTCGAGGGGAACTCGATCCTCCGCGGCGGGTCGTGATGCGGCTGCGGCACCCTGACGGCCAGGTGGTCCACCTGGCCTACGGGACCAACGTCCACCCTGCGGAGGACCTGCCGGGCATCCTGACGCAACTCGATGTCTACGCGACCAAGGTCCGGGCGTTCCTGGACACCCCGGTGCTCGGCCTGGGACTGTGGCTGGCCGCCGACGTCGCCGCCGCGCTCGCCGCGGACCCGGCGCTGCGGCTCAAGTTGCGCCGCGAGCTGGACGTGCGCGGGCTCGAGGTCGTGACGCTCAACGCGTTCCCGTACGAGGCGTTCCACGCGCCGGTCGTCAAGAAGGCCGTCTACCTGCCGGACTGGGCCGACCCGAGGCGGTTGCGGTACACGATGGACTGCGCGCGCGTCCTCGTGGACCTGCTGCCCGACGACGCCGTGCGCGGCTCGATCTCGACGCTGCCGCTGGGCTGGCGCGACCCGTGGGACGGCCCGCAGGTCGGCGCCGTCAACCGGGCCCTGGACCAGCTCGCCTACGGGCTGTCGTTCCTGGACCGGCCGATCCGGGTCGCGTTCGAGCCGGAGCCCGGCTGCGTCATCGAGAACACCCTGCAGGCGACGGTGCACCTGTCCCGGGTCGACCCGACGTACCTCGGGGTCTGCGTGGACCTTGCCCACCTGGCCTGCGCCTGGGAGGACCCGGTCACCGCGGTGCAGCGCCTGGCCCGCGCCGGGCTGCCGGTCGTGAAGATCCAGGTGTCGGCGGCGCTCGCCGTCGACGACCCGACCTCACCCGCGCTCGCGTCCTACGTGGAACCGCGGTTCATGCACCAGACCCGCTCCCGCGGCTGCGCGGCGTCCTTCGACGACCTGGACGAGGCGCTGGCCAGCGGCGCCGGCGGGCCGTGGCGGGTGCATTACCACGTGCCGCTGCACGCCTCGCCCGAGCCGCCGCTGCAGGCGACCACGGACGTGCTACGGTCCGGCCTCGCGGCGCTGCTCGGCGGGCCCGTCGCCGGCTGCGACCACCTCGAGGTGGAGACCTACACCTGGGGCGTGCTGCCCGCGTCGCAGCGCCCGTCAAGCCCTTCACAACTCGCCGCGGGCATGGCCGCCGAGCTCGCGTACGCCCGCGACATCCTGCACGACCTCGGTCTCAAGACGTTGGAGTCCCGATGAGCAAGCCCCTGCTGGTCCTCGACGTGGTCGGGCTGACCCCGCGACTGCTGGCGCACATGCCGCGCCTGTCCTCGGTCGGCGCCACCGTGCCGCTCCGCCCGGTCCTGCCCGCGGTCACCTGCTCCGTGCAATCGACGTTCCTCACCGGCGCGCTGCCGTCCGACCACGGCATCGTCGGCAACGGCTGGTACTTCCGGGACCTCGGCGAGATCTTCCTGTGGCGGCAGCACAACGCCCTCGTCGGAGGCGACAAGCTGTGGCACGCCGCCCGCCGGGTCAAGCCGGACTACACGGTGGCGAACGTCTGCTGGTGGTACGCGATGGGCGCCGACGTCGACTGGACCGTGACCCCGCGCCCGATCTACTACGCCGACGGCCGCAAGGAACCGGACTGCTACACGTTCCCGCCGGCCCTGCACGACGAGCTGACGTCCAAGCTCGGCGAGTTCCCGCTCTTCACCTACTGGGGCCCCGGCGCCGGCATCCCGTCCTCGGCGTGGATCGCCCGGGCCGCCGAGCAGATCATGGTCGAGAAGTCGCCGGACCTGACCCTGGTGTACCTGCCGCACCTCGACTACGACCTGCAGCGCTTCGGCCCGTCCTCGCCGCAGGCCGCGGAGGCCGCCGCCGCCCTGGACAACGTCGTCGCGCCCCTGCTGGCCGCCGCCGAGGTGCGGGGCGTGACCGTCGTCGTCCTCTCGGAATACGGCATCACCGACGCGAGCCGGCCCGTCGACGTCAACCGGCTCCTGCGCGCCGAGGGCCTGCTCAACGTCTACACCCAGGACGGCATGGAGTACCTGGACCCGTGGACGTCGCGGGCGTTCGCGGTCTCCGACCACCAGATCGCGCACGTCTACGTGCGCGACGCCGCGGACCTGCCGCTGGTGCAGAAGCTGTGTGCCGGCCTGCCCGGCGTCGGCGAGGTCCTCGACGCCGCCGGCAAGCAGCGCACCGGCCTGGACCACGAGCGCGCCGGCGCGCTCGTCCTGCTGGCCGAGCCCGACGCGTGGTTCACGTACTACTACTGGCTCGACGACGCCCGCAAGCCGGACTTCGCGCAGCTCGTCGAGATCCACCGCAAGCCCGGCTACGACCCGGCGGAGCTGCTCTTCGACCCGGCCGGGCCGGGTGCGGCGAAGGCCCGGGCCGGGGTCGCGCTGGCGCGCAAGAAGCTCGGGATGCGGTACATGATGAGCGTGGTCGGCCTGGACGCGGGCGCGAAGGCGGTGAAGGGCTCACACGGCCTGATGCCGGCGACGGTGGACGACGGGCCGGTCTGGTTGTGCAACGACCCGTCGTTGCAGCTCGACGCCGACTCGGTGGACGCGACCGACGTGAAGGGGCTGCTGCTGCACCTCGCCGGCCTGGCCTGACGCCTGCCGGTGCGCCTGTGGCGTGCCTGGCTTTGCGTGCGTCAGCGCACGAGGAGCCAGGCGCCCTTCGCGACGGTCCAGCGGCGGGTCCTGAACGGGCCGGTGAGCTCGCCGTCGGCGTTGACGTGGAACGGCTCGCCCTCGATGCGGATGTCGCTGCCGCGCAGGTGGGTCACGTCGTCCCGGTCCGGGTGGCGGCCCTTGCGCAGGGCGAGGGCGTAGCCGACCCGGGCGAAGGGCCCGACGGCGAAGGAGACCGTGACGTCGGCGAGGCCGTCCGTCGGGTCCGCGTCCGGGCCGAGCTCGCCGGTGCCGCCGGCGATCGTCGGCGCGTTGGACAGCCCGGCCATCAGCACCCGCCGCCGCCCGCGCGCCACCACCGTGCCGTCGACGGTGACCCGCAGCCGCCAGCCCCGTGCCGTGAAGCCGGCCAGGACCGCCCCGATCGGGAACGCGGCGATCTTCAGCCGCTTCTTCAGCGGGCGCGCCTTCAGCGCGGCCTCCGCGCCGGCGCCGACGTGGACGGCGTTGATCACGACACCGGCGCCCTCGGCGACGATCAGGTCGGTCGGGTGCGCGGTGCCGCCGGCGGCGAGCCGGGCGGCGGCTTCCAGGTCGTCCACCGGGATGCCGACGCCACGTGCGAAGTCGTTGCCGGTGCCGAGCGGGATCAGCGCGACCTCGCACGCATCGGCCTCACCGCGCCGCACCAGCGCGCCGACCAGGGTGTGCAACGAGCCGTCGCCGCCGACGACGACCAGCCGGCGGCCCCGGCGGGCGTCAAGGATCCGGTCGACGTCGGCCTCGTCACCGCAGGCGACCGTCTCGACGTCGCCCGCACCGCGCAGGACATCGAGGACGGCCTCGACGGCATCGGCCTCGGTCCGACCGGCGAGCGCGTTCGTGACGACCAGCACCCGCTCACCATACGGCCTGCACATCGATCGCAGCACCGGCCGGCCCGGAGGCCCGTTGCACGATGAGGGCCCGCCCACGCGGGCTCTCGTGTGCACCTGGCGTTCACGTCGGCTCGACCACCCGGGCCACCGGATGGAAGCTGACCCGGTCGGGCCCCGGCAGCAGCGCCAGGTCCTCGCCCGGCGGCAGTTCCAGCCCCGCCGATCGCCTGCCCGAGCGCCTCCAGGGCGGCGGCGGTGCACCGGTCGACCAGGGTGCTCTTGCCGATGCCGGCCTCGCCGGTGACGAGCACCGCGGCGCCGTGTCCGGCCCTCCCCTGGTCCA
>NZ_BONQ01000169.1 GCF_016862795.1 Dactylosporangium siamense
GGCCGACGAAGACGGTCATGCCCGACAGCGTGCCGGACGGGTCAGCTGCCGGCCTTGACCCAGGCCGCGATCTGCGTGCGCGACTCGAGGTTGAGCTTGCTGAGGATGTTGGAGACGTGGACGGCGGCCGTCCGCGGTGAGATGTACAGCCGGCGGGCCAGCTCGGCGTTCGTCAGCCCCTCGGCGAGCAGCACCGCGACCTCCCGCTCGCGCGGGGTCAGCGCCTGGTCGCCGGCGACGGGGGTGCCGAGGCCGAGCCGCCCGCGCAGGGCCGACAGCTCGGCGACCCGCCACCCGGACCAGCGGGCCAGGAGGGGCTCGGCCGTGCGCACGTGCTGGCGGGCCGCGTCGAGGTCGCCGAGGGCGAGCAGGCAGCGGGCGGCGCCGACGTGGCCGGAGCCCTTCGTGGCGGGCAGCAGCATCGACGGCTCGGCGACGGCGCGCCGGTAGCCGGCCAGGGCACCCGCGTGGTCGCCGGCGGCCTCGGCGATCTGCGCGTCGGCGAGCCACCGCCACGCGTCGTCGAAGAACGGGTCGTCGATCGCGGCGGCGACGGGCCGCAGCTCCTCGACGCCGAGCCCGCCGACGAGGCCGGCGGAGATGATGTCGTGGGCGAAGTCGCGGCCGGTGACCCCGGTGACGCGGACCGCGTCGAGGACCGCCCGGAGCAGTTCGCGGGCCTGCTCGGTCTGCCCACGCCGGGCGACCAGGTGGAACTGCAGGCCGGGCACGGACGTCTGGGTCAGCATCGTGTAGGTGTCGGTCGCCTCCGCCATGCCGCGGATGACCGTGTCGGCCCGGTCGAGCTCGCCGGCCTCGAGGAGCAGCCCGGCGAAGAACACGCCGTGGTAGTCGATGCCGTTGCGGGTGCGCAGCAGACCCCGGTCGCGCCGCCGGGCCGACTCCAGCTCGGCGAGCGCCCCGCCGAGGTTGCCCTCCTGCACGGCGAGCCGGGCCCGTCCCTGGAAGTACGCGGCGACGGCGAGGGACTCGAACCCGGCCCGCTCCGCGAACGTCCGCATCCGCTCCAGCGCCGCGGCCCAGTCCGCCGGGCCGCCGGGCAACAGGTTGTACAGGTTGTTGAGCGACCGCGCCGCGAGCAGCCACTCCCCCGCCTGCTCGGCCTCCTGCGCCGCCTCGTTGAGCAGCTTGATCCCGTCGTCGACGCCGGCCGCGAAGTTGACGAGCGCGGAGCCCTTCTCGACCTTGCCGGCGAGCCACACGCCCGGCAGGCCCAGCTCCTCGCCGAGGGTGATCGCCTTGTCCGCCCATTCGATGGCGCGTTCGGTGTCGTCGTGCAGCATGTACGCCTGCGCGATCGCGGCATACGCGTGCGCCTTGGCCGGCCCGTCGTCGAGTGGCTCGATCTCCGCCCGCAGCTCGGCGGCCCGTTCCTGCATGCTGCCGCTGCTGCCGATCTCCCAGCTGAGCCGCACGAGCAGCCGCAGCGCGTCGGCGCGTTCGCCGCGGGTGCCGGCCGCGGCGAGCCAGCGCCGGCCGAGCTCCTGCGCGTCGTCGAGGAGCCCGGCGAGCCACGCCGCGCGGGCCCCGCACGCCAGCAGCTCCACGTCGTCGGGCAGCTCGTCGAGGCCCATCTCGGCCAGCTGCAGCGCCTGATACGGCGAGCCCATCGCCAGATACGTGGCCAGCCCTCGCCGGGCGGCCTCGACCATGTCCAGGTAGCGCCCGGCGCCGCGGGCGTGGTGCGCGACCAGCGCGTAGTCCTTGCTGCCGGTCGACAGCAGCGTTTCCAGGGCCAGCTCGTGCAGGCGGCGGCGCTGCCGGGCGAGCATCTCGTCGACGAGCGCCTCACGGGTCAGTGCGTGCCGGAAGCTGAACTCGTCGTCGCCGGTCTCCACCATCAGCCCGCGTCGCACCAGGTCACGCAGCGCGTCGATGAGCTCCGGCTCGCTGTGGCTGGTCACCGCCGCGAGCAGGTCGAACGGCACCTTGCGGCCCAGCACCGCGGCCGCCTCGACGATCCGTTTCTCGGTCGGGTCGAGGTCGTCGAGCTGCCGCCGGAGCGCCTCCGCCACGTTCCACGGCAACGGCCGGTCGCACAGCGTGTCGAGGTCCTCGTCGCCGTTGGCCTTGATCAGCTCTTCGAGGAAGAACGGGTTGCCGCCGGTGCGGTTGTGCAGCGACAGCGCCGTCCGGTACGCCGGCGGCCGCCCCGTCACGGACTTGAGGAACCGCGACGTCTCGGCGAGGTTGAGCCGCTCCAACCGCACGTTGGTGACCATGTATCGCCGCTCGAGCCTGGTCAGCAGGTCGGCCAGGGGATGCCGGCGGGTCACCTCGTCCGGCCGGTAGGTGCCGATGAGCAGCCGGCTGCCGGGCAGGTCCGCGATCCGCTCGAACAGCGCCACGCTCTCCGAGTCGGCCCAGTGCAGGTCCTCGAACACGACCACGGACGGCCCGGGCGTCGTCAGCAGCCGGACGATCTCCAGCCCGGCCTGGATCCGGTCGATCATCGACCGCGACGCGTCGGTGACGACGACGAGCAGCTCCGGGTCGAGCTCGGTCGAGCGGTGGCAGCTGTCGATCGCGTCGAGCAGCACCTCGAACGGCCGGCTCAGCGTGCCGGGATCGGCCTGTCCGTCCAGCACCGGCACCGTCTCGGGCAACCCCGTGAACAGCTCCTGCACCAGACGGCTCTTGCCGATGCCCGGCTCGCCGCCGAGCATGGCGATGGAAGGCTCGGACCCGTCGAGAAGCCGCCGCAACCGGCGTAGCTCATCGTCGCGGCCGACCATCACCTGGCTCACTCCGTTACGGCTGGCCCGCACGCCACCAGCCTACCGGCGGGCGGCCGGTGCGATGGCTGTGACGGACGCGACCTGCGCCACCATGGCCGGTCGTCCCCGCTGCCGCGCCGCGTGCGGCGGTGCAGCCCGAGCAGGTCCTCCTGGCGGTGCTGGACCTGAACGAAGAGGAACACTGGATGCATCATGTCGTAGCTCCTTGATTCGGTGTTGTCTCCATCCTGGTCGCGTAAGGAGCCGTTTCCATCGGTACCTGTTACGTATCTTGGCCGGCGACCCGTTACCTAGTCCGTCGCTACCACGCATAGTCACCTCGCCTCCCTGCCTACCCGCCACTGCCATTGCCGCTTTCCGGCTACCGCTGCCGCCCCGTCGGGCGATCAGCCCCGGACGCGCAACAGCCCCGGACGCTCAGCGTCGACGGCACCCGGAGGAGTTGGGTGCCGTCGACGCTGAGCGTCCGGGGCTGCGGGGTGTCGGACCTGGACTCAGGCCGCCGCACCGGAGCGGCTCGCTCGGCGGCGCAGCTTCACACGGCTTGACCAGTGCTTGGCCTCGTCGAGCATGTGCAGCTGCCGCTGGCGGACGAGCTCGGTCAGGAGAATCGGGTGGATGTTCACTTCGGGCTCCTCTTCGATCTGTGTGTTCATATCGTCGCGCGGTAAGGTCCGCACAACATCGGTAACACTTACCTAATCCCACCGGGGTGGCATACGTAGTCGGCCGCACGACCGACGTACGTACACGTAGACGACAGAGCCCGAACTGGGTACCCGGTGCCGCATGATGCTGATCGGCACGTCGGGCTGGCAGTACCGGGACTGGAAGGGACCGTTCTACCCGGCCGCGCTCCCGCAGCGGTGCTGGCTGGAGCACTACGCGGGCGTGTTCGGCACGGTGGAGGTCAACAACGCGTTCTACCGGCTGCCGGAACGCGCGACGTTCGAGGCGTGGCGGGACCGCACGCCCGGGGACTTCGTCGTCGCGGTCAAGGCCAGCCGGTACCTGACACACGTCCGCCGCCTCCGGGACCCGCAGGAGCCGGTCGGCCGGCTCATGGAACGGGCGAGTGGACTGGGCAGCCGGCTCGGGCCCGTGCTGCTGCAGCTTCCGCCGACCATGCGGGTCGACGTGGCCGCGCTGGACGCGACGCTCGCGGCGTTTCCCAGGGACACGCGGGTGGCGGTCGAGCCGCGACACGCCTCGTGGTGGGTCGACGAGGTGCGGCAGGTGCTGCGGGACCGCGGCGCGGCGCTGAGCTGGGCGGACCGCGGGAGCAGACCGGTGACACCGCTGTGGTCGACCGGTGACTGGGGATACCTGCGGCTGCACGAGGGGCGGGCGACGCCGTGGCCGCGGTACGGGCGGACCGCGCTGGACACGTGGGCCGGCCGGCTGGCGCGGTTCACGGACTCCTACGTCTACTGCAACAACGACCCCGGTGGCGCCGCGGTGCGCGACGCCCTCACGCTGGCCGGACTGGCGCGGCGGCGGGGGCTGGACGTCGGCCGGGCCGGACCGCCGTAGGCTGTCGCGATGGCCAAGTTCCTGTGCGTGATCATGCTGCTGATCGCGTTGTTCGCGTTCCTCGTCTGGCAACGCAACCGGCTGCTGCGCCGCGGGCACCGCGACGAGGACTGACCAGGCCGCGACGAGGACTGACCAGGCCGCGACGAGCACTGACCAGACCGCGACGGGGACTGATCAGCACGGATCCAGGTCGAGGGTCTCGGTGGTCGCGGCGACGAACAGGCCCGGCATCGGCCCGCCCGGCAGGGTGACGAGGGTGGCACCGACGGTCACCACCGCGAGTCCGTGCCGCGGGTTGGGCATGTCCGGCAGCGCCCGCCACCGGTCCGCTGCCGGCTCGAACAGCTCCACCTGCGGAAACGTCGCCTTGCCCTCGCCGCCGACGGCGATGACCCAGCCGTGGCAGGTGCCGGTCGCGGCGAGGCCGCCGCGCGCGGTCGGCAGGTCGGGGCGTCTGGTCCAGGCGCCCGTGGCCGGGTCGTAGGACTCGACGGTGGCCAGGTTGCCCGCGCCCGTGCGACCGCCGACGGTGTAGAACAGCCCGCCCGCGGCCGCGCCGCCGAGGTGCTCACGCCGCGTGGGTGGTCCGGGTGCGGAGCGCCACCGGTCGGTCCCGCTGTCGTAGACGAGCATGGAGCCGGCCAGGACGTCCTTGCCGGGGCCGATGCCTCCCGCCACGAAGATCGAAGTGCCAAGTGCGGCGCTGGTACCGGCACCGCGTGCCTCCGGCAGGTCCGCCACCGACTCCCACCGGCCCAGGTCGGCGGCCAGCTTGAACGCCGCGGCGCTCGGGGTGCCGTCGCCGAGGTAGCCGCCGAACACGTAGACCACGCCGCCGACCGAGGCGGCCATCGCGTGGTTCACGGCGAGCGGCAGCGGCGGCCCGGTGCTCCAGGCGCGCGTGGCGGTGTCGTAGATCTCGACGGTTTTGACGCTGCCGCCGTCGCGCTGGTACCCGCCCGCGACCACGATCCGCGTCCCGGTGACCGCGGCGGCGACCTCGGTGCGCTCGGAGGGCGCGTCGGGCAGTCTCCGCCACGGACTGGTGGCCTGGTTTGTGCCGGTTGCTGCCGGAGTGGTGGGATGGGTGGGATCGGACGGACCGTCGCAGGCGGTCAGCCCGAGCAGCATTGCGGCGGCCAGCAGTGCGACCCGCATGGTTCCAGTGTCGTCGATGCGGCGCCGACCGGTACAGCTGCGCGCTTCAGAAGTTTCAATTCATCCGATAGCCGATGAATTGGTTGGACAAAACCGACAGATGCCCCGAAGTCGGTCTACTTATTGCGTTCAAAGAATCGCTGAGGGTGATGAGGGGACAACGGAGCCGCTATGTTCCCGATATTCTGTGTGCTCTATGGGGACCGGAGGGGGGCCGCCACATGGGCATGCGAGGTGTCGTGTCACAACATGAGCGTCTGCGTGACGAACGGTGACCGCTACGCAGGACATCGCCGCGCACTCGTCGGCGACGGAGACCGTGCTGCACCTGCATCGGGCGGCCAACGCCGTCCGGCAGCACGTCGAGCAGGTGGTGCTGCGGCCGCGGCAGCTGACGTGGACCGGCTTCGTGGTGCTGCGCACGGTCGCGGCGGCCAGGAGGATGGAGACGAGGCACGTCGCCGAGCAGGCGGGCATCTCCAAGGCCACGCTGACCGGCGTCGTCGACACACTGTCCGGCCGGGGGCTGGTGCGCCGCAGCGACCACCCCGACGACGGCCGGCTGGTCGTGCTGCAACTGACCCGCAAGGGCCAGCGGCTCATCCGTGAGCTGCTGCCCGAGTCACAGAGCGAGGAGGTGTTCGCCCTCTCCTATCTGGAGCCGGCACAACTCGCCGTCGTCACGACTGCGCTGCGTGGAATGATCGCTCACCTGGAGCGACCACGCTGAAGTGGCGCACATCCGCGTCATCCGACCGGGTGTCAGTCGTTGGACGGAGCAGGTCAAGAGGTGTGACCTCCGGCGCGGACGTCTGCCCGCATCTCGACTACTGTCGGGGCACCATGCGCGGATGCCGCCCGGTGCAAATGTGTCCGAACGGACACGAGGGTTGCATCCAGGGTGGTCTTTCCATCTTGCGGTGGACGGATCAGACTGCATGAGACCTGTGCCGAGTTGCTGGAAGGACCCCGATGACCGAGGCTGGCAAGCACGACGGCGCCGGTGAGTCCGGCACGCCGGACCTGCCGCTGCGCTCGGCCGCGCCGTCACGTCGCGCCGCCATCGGGGACCTCAACAACAACGATCCCATCCGCATCGACGACTACCGGCTGATCGGTCAGCTCGGCGTCGGCGGCATGGGCACGGTCTACCTGGCCCAGTCCTCCGACGGCTCGCGCGTCGCGGTGAAGTTGGTCCACGCGCACCTCGCCCGCGACCCCCGGTTCCGGGTGCGCTTCGCCGGCGAGGTCAGGGCCGCGCAGCGGGTCCCCGGCTTCTGCACCGCCCGGGTGCTCGACTCGGGGATGCACGAGGACCGGCCATATCTGGTCACCGAGTATCTCGAGGGCATCCCGCTGTCCCGGCTCGTCGCCGACGACGGCCCGCTCGACCCGGCGATGCTGCACAGCGTCGCGCTCGGCGTCGCGGCCGCGCTCGCCGCCATCCACAACGTCGGCCTGGTCCATCGCGACCTCAAGCCGAGCAACCTCATGGTCACCCTCGGCGGTGTCCGGATCATCGACTTCGGCATCGCCCGCGCGATGGACGCCGCGAGCGACATCACCGGCACCGGCAACATCGTCGGCAGCCTCGGCTGGGCCTCCCCCGAGCAGCTGCGCGCCGAGGAGCCCACGGCCGCCATGGACATCTTCGGCTGGGGCTGCCTGGTCGCGTTCGCGGCGACGGGACGCCACCCGTATGGCGGCGAGGAGGCCGCGGCCCGTGCCTGGAAGATCCTCGAGGGCGAGCCCGACCTCAACGGCATCCCCGACCCCGTCCGGGAGCTCGTCGCCGCCGCGCTCAGCCGCGACGCCCTGGACCGGCCCGACGCCCGGCAGCTGCTGCTCGGGCTCGCCGTCGACGACCTCGACGCGGCGCCCCTGCCGGCGCAGCGCCGCTGGCTGCGGGGCTCCACCACGATGTCGCGCCGCCGGGTGACCTCGATGGCGATCGCGGTGCCGATGGCGCTGGCGCTCGTCTTCGCCGCGGCCGAGACCACCTCGGACATGATGGGCGGCAAGTCCGACCCCGGCACCCACCGCGGCAGCACCAGCGGCGACGAGGTCGGCACCAACCTGTCCCCGGCACCCAACCCGAACGTGACCGCCGGCCAGCGGCCCAACGCGGGCTCCACGACCACGGTGGGCAACCCGACCAACGGTCCCCAGGTGATCCCCACGGTCTCCGGGGTCGCGTCGGCCACCTCGACCGTGGTTCCCACGGTGACCACGACGCCGCCGACGCCGAGCACCGAGCCGACCAGCGCGGCACCGACCACGACCGCACCGACCAGCGCGCCGCCGAGCTCCGCTGACCCGGACCCCGGTGGCAACACCGTGCCCTGACGCTCCACACGGTTCGGGAGCGGCACCCTTTGATGGGGGTACCGCTCCCGTTTTCGTCTCCGGTCAGAGCACGTGCGTGAGGTAACCCTCGATCGACTCGGCGAGGACGTCGGCGCCCGGGCGGGACCAGACGGCCTCATGGAAGACCTCGACCTCGATCGGGCCGGTGTACCCGGTCGCGTCGACCGCCTCGCGGAAGCGGCGCAGCTCGACACAGCCGGTGCCGGGCAGCCCGCGGCCGAGCAGCACGCCCTCCGGCAGCGGCGTGATCCAGTCGGCCACCTGGAAACAGGCGATCCGTCCCTCGGCGCCGGCCCTGGCCAGCTGCGTCCAGACCTGGTCGTCCCACCACAGGTGATACGTGTCGACGGCCACTCCCACCGCCGCCGGCGGGAACGGCGCCGCGAGATCCAGCGCGTTGGACAGGGTCGACACCACGCAGCGGTCCGAGGCGAACATCGGGTGGAGGGGCTCGATCGCCAGCTGCACTCCGGCCGCCTCGGCGTGCGGGACCAGTTCGCCGATCGCGTCACCGACGGTGCGGCGGGCCGCGTCCAGGTCCCGGCTGCCCTCGGGGAGCCCGCCGCTGACCAGGACGAGCACCGGCGCGCCCAGCGTCGCCGCCTCGTCGATGGCGCGCCGGTTGTCGTCCAACCAGCCGGGCGTGGTGAAGAACCCGCCCCGGCACAGGGTCGTCACGCTCATGCCCGCCGCGCGGACCAGGGCGGCGGTGCGTTCGAGACCGAACGTGTCGACCTGGTCGCGCCACAGCCCGAGCTGCGAGACGCCCTGCTTCACGCAGCCGTTGACGGTCTCTTCGACCGGCCAGCGTTTCGTGGTGGCCTGGTTGAGGGAGAACCGGTCGAGCCCGCCGCTCACAGGTCGAGGGCCGGGATCTCGACGCGGCGGCCCTCGCGAGCGGCCTGGAGGCCGAGCTCGGCGAGCTGGACGCCACGGGCGCCGGCGGCGAAGTCCCACGGGAAGTCGGTGCCGTCCACGACGTGCCGCAGGAACAGCTCCCACTGCGCCTTGAAGCCGTTGTCGAACGGCTCGTTGTCCGGCACCGCCTGCCACTGCGCGCGGAACGGCTCGGTGACGGGCAGGTCCGGGTTCCACACCGGCTTCGGCGTCGTCCCGCGGTGCTGGACGTGGCACTCCCGCAGGCCCGCGACGGCGCTGCCGTGGGTGCCGTCGACCTGGAACTCGACCAGCTCGTCACGGCGGACCCGGACCGTCCACGAGGAGTTGATCTGCGCCACGATGCCGCCCTCGAGCTCGAACGTGCCGTAGGCCGCGTCGTCGGCGGTCGCCTCGTACGGCGTGCCACTTTCGTCCACCCGGGTCTGGATGTGGGTCGCGACGGTCGCCTGCACGGAGCGGATGGGCGCGAACAGCTGCTCCAGCACGTACTGCCAGTGCGGGAACATGTCCACCACGATGCCGCCCCCGTCCGCGGTGCGGTAGTTCCACGACGGGCGTTGCGCGGCCTGCCAGTCACCTTCGAAGACCCAGTAGCCGAACTCGCCGCGTACCGACAGAATCCGGCCGAAGAATCCACCGTCGATGAGTCGCTTCAGCTTGCGCAGCCCGGGCAGGAACAGCTTGTCCTGCACCACCCCGTGCTTGACACCGGCCGCCCGCGCGGCACGGCAGAGCGCGACCGCGGCGTCGGTGTCGTCGGCCAGGGGCTTCTCGGTGTAGATGTGCTTGCCGGCGTCGATGGCCGCGCGGATCGCCTTCTCCCGCTGCTGGGTCACCTGCGCGTCGAAGTAGATCTGCACGTCGGGCCGGGCGAGCGCGGCGTCGAGGTCGGTCGTCCACTCGGTCAGGCCGTGAGCTGCCGCCAGCTGCGCCAGCTTGTCGGCGTTGCGGCCGACGAGGACGGGCTCCGGCCAGATCAGTGAGCCGTCGCGGGACGGCAGGCCGCCCGCCTCGCGGATGGCGAGCAGGGAGCGGACAAGATGCTGGCGGTACCCCATGCGGCCGGTGACGCCGTTGAGCACGATACCGATCGGGATGCGGGACACAGGACTCCTCAGGCTCCTCATGCGACGGTTGCGTGGTACGTGTCGAGCAGGCCGCACATGCCGTGCCGGCCGTGTTCGCTCGGCGCGGGCAGCACGTTGATGCCGCCCCGGCCGAGGTGACCCGCGTCGCCGGCGGCGAGCGCGTCGATCTGCCGGCCCGTCTCCAGCGCGGCCTGGAGCGCGCCGCGCTCCCACCGCTCGCGCCAGGCGGGCAGCTTGGGTGCGATGAGCCTGGCGGCGGCCGCCTGAAACGCCTGCAGCGCGTCGGGCCCGCTCTCCCGCAGCGCGAGGAAGCCGGTGACGGCGAGGTCGCGGCGGCGGAACGCGGCGCTGATGTCGCTGCCCGGCACCCCGCCCTCGGGCAGCGTGGCGGCCCGGGCGTATGCGGCGGGATCCGCCAGGAAGTCGGGCGGGAACGTCAGCACGGCGTCGCCGGCTTCGGGCAGGCCGCTGTTCTGCATGACCACGACGATCTGCAGGCCGCCCTGGTTGACGAGGCGGTGGATGGTGCCCGGCGGGAACCAGGCGACGGTGCCGGTGCGCAGCGGCGTCTCGCGGTAGCCCTCGCCGGACAGTGTCTGCACGAGCCCCTCGCCGGCGGCCACCACGTAGCCCTCCGAGCAGGTGAGGTGCATGTGCGGCGTCCCGCCCAGGAGCCCGTCGGGCGCCACCGAGTCGTAGACGGACAACCGGGAGATCCCGACCGCTCCGGGCATCTGGTCCGCCATCGCCACCCCTTCCACACGCCAGGAAAACGCTTTCCTCTGGTCATGTCGACGCTAACCCGTATGCTGCGAACGAGTCAATGGAAGGAGGCGGACGATGGCGACGCTCGCCGACGTGGCCCGCCGTGCCGGGGTGTCCCCCGCGACCGCCTCGCGGATCATCAGTGGCAGCACCAAACTCGTCACCGACGAGCTGCGCGAGCGGGTGCTGCGCGCCGTCGACGAGCTGCAGTACGTGCCCAACGCGCACGCCCAGTTCCTCGCCAGGGCCCAGCGCACCGCGGTCGGCGTCATCGTGCACGACGTGTCCGACCCGTACTTCGCCGAGATCACCCGAGGCCTGCAACAGGTCGCCACCGCGAACGGGCGGCTCGTCATCATCTGCAACAGCTACCGCGACCCGTCCCGCGAGCTGGAATACGTGGAGCTGCTGCGGGCCCAGCAGGTCGCGGCGATCATCCTGGCCGGCTCCGGCTACCACGACCCCGCGTTCACGAAGGCGTTGACGGGCAAACTGGGCGCATACACCCGCACCGGCGGCAGGGTCAGCGTCATCGGCCGGCACGAGCTGCCCGGCGACGCGGTCATGCCGGCCAACGCCGACGGCGGGCACCTCGCCGGCGTCGAGGTGTTCGGCGGCGGCCACCGCAAGGTCGGGGTCATCGCCGGCCCGAAGGTGCTGACCACGACCACCGACCGGCTCGCCGGGCTGCGCCGGGCCGCCCGCCAGTACGGCCGGACCCTGCCCCAGCGCCGGATCGTCTTCGCCGACTTCGACCGCGACAGCGGGGCCGCCGCGACCCGGCAGCTGCTGGACGACTCGCCCGACCTGACCGCGATCGTGGCCCTGAACGACTCGATGGCCGTCGGCACGCTCAGCGTGCTGCGGGAGCGGGGCATCGCGGTGCCGTCCCAGATGAGCGTGGTCGGGTTCGACGACATGCCGATCGCCAGGGACGTGACACCGGCGCTGACCACCGTGCGGCTGCCGCTGACGGAGATGGGCGCGCGGGCGATGACGCTCGCGCTGGAGGACCGGGCCCGGACCCCTCGGGTCGAACCGGCCCTGGCAACACTGGTGCACCGGGAGTCCTCAGCCCCGCTGACCTGACTGGTTGCTTTGCGGTGATCTGCACGTTCCTGGCGGCTTCGGTACTCCCAGACGCCGCCCTTGTCCGTTGATCGAAGTCGTGCACGGGCTGTGTGGACAGCCGGCCGGCGACTTCGATCACGGGGAAGATCCACTCCCCTGGCGCCTGGCTCCGGCGGCCGTTCGGCTTGTCGCGCCATCAGCCGCTGGACAAGACCTTCGTTGACCTTCGCCTGATGGTCGTCCGTACAGCCCGATCCATCCTTGGATCACGGCCGAATTCCCCGCATTGGGAGGGCTCCGCGGACAGTGGGTCGCGCGAAGCGCGGCGGGCCTCATGGGGCGGCGGCGATCTCGGCGTAGCCGGGCAGCCCGGTGGTGCGGACCGGGGTGCCGTCACGGACCGCGCGGGCGGCCTCGACGGTCGCCGCGAGCGCCACCCGGAACAGCAGCGATCCGGTGCTCACCCGCCGCACCCCCAGCCCCGTCAACTCGCCAAGCGTGGGTCCGCAAGGGTCGTGCAGCACATTGACCGGCAGATCCACCGCACGGACGACAGCCGCGATGTCCCCCGGCTCACGCAACCCCGGGACGAAGATCCCGTCGGCGCCCGCGTCCGCGTACGCCCTCACCCGCCGCAGCGTCTCCGCCAGGTCCCCGACCCGTTGCCAGTGCGTGTCGGTCCGGGCGTTGACGAACAGCCCAGGCAGCTCCCGTTTCACCGCCCGGATCAGGCGCACCTGCGGCTCGACCGGCCCCATCGCGTCCTCGACGTTGATCCCGGCAGCTCCGGCCGCGGCGACCGCGACCGCCGCGGCGACCGACCCACGCTCGATGTCGACCGTCACGTGGCACGGCAGCCCGGCAATCCTCCGGACGAGGCGCAACGTGTCGGCGTCAGTGGCACCTTCCCCGTCGGGCAGCCCGTTGACGGCGGCGACGCCGAGGCTGGTCGTGCCGATCGCCGGGAAGCCCGCACCGGCGAGGAGCCGGGCTGAGGCGACGTCCCAGGCGTTCGGCAGGATGAGCGGGTCACCGGCGCGGTGCAGCGAGCGGAAGTCGTTCACCGCCCATCACCGCCGTCGACCATCGCACCGTCGGCCATCGCACCGTCAGCCTCAGCTCCGTCGGCCTCCGCACCACCGCCCGCCGCACCATCGCCCACCGCACCACCTACCGCCGCGG
>NZ_BONQ01000170.1 GCF_016862795.1 Dactylosporangium siamense
CCGCACCATCGCTCACCGCACTATCGCCCACCGCGGCATCGCCCGCCGCGGCATCAACCGCAGCGCCGGAGCCCCCGCGCAGTGCGCCCTCGGCGAGCGCGAGTGCGTGGGCGCGGCCGGGACAGCCGCGTGGTCCGGCACCGAACGGGATGCCGCGCAGGCTGACCCGCACCACCTCGCCAGCCTCGACGCGGATGCCGCCGGTGTGGTCGCCTTCGACGTGGGCGCCACTGGAGTCGTCCGTCCCACCGCGAGCACCGCCAAGGTCGCCCACCCCGACGACGTCATCCACCCCCACCTGGCCACCGCTGAAGTCATCCGCTCGAACGCGGCCATCGCTGACCTCGTCCACCCCGCCGCGGCCACCGACGGCACCGTCCACCCCGCCGCGGCCACCGACGGCATCATCCGCCCCAACGCGAACACCGGCGGCGTCATCCGCCCCGACCCGGCCACCGCGGGAACGGTCCGTCACGGCGCGGGTGGCGTTGAGGTCGGCCGGTCTGGTGGCCATCCGCTTTGTGGCGAGGACCGGCGGGGTGTCACGCAGCGCGGCTTCCAGGTCGGTGGCCCGGGCCCGGTCGATCAGGGTGGCCGTCGCGTCGCAGGCCTGGACCAGCACCCCGATCCGCGCGGCGGTCACCTCGTCGGGCGTGCCGCCGAACGTGTCGATCAGTGCTCGCACGGCGACGTCCGCCGCGGCCTCGTCGCCGGTGCCGGGCTGATACGCGGCCGCGACCGCACGCACCGCGTCGGTCGTCCTTGGGGAGGAGTCCAGGCCGAGCGCGGCGGCGAGGAGTTGCACGGGGTGCGCGTGCGGGGATGACGCGGCCGCCTCGCGCAGCGCCGCTGGGTCCACTGTGGACAGGAGGGACTCGCTGAGGGCACGGCGACGGGTGTGCGCCTCCCCGGTGCTGAACCGGCCGACGGTGGACCGCAGCCAGGCGACGCCGTCGGTGGCGGCGGGCACCGGCGGGACGACGAAGGCGGGGTCGTGGAGCACGGCGAGCGCGTCGCCCGGGTCGTCGATCATCCGCATGGGACGAACGTACGGCCGGGACCGTTCGGTGCCCGACGAACTGATGACGGGGACAATGGGACCTGTGAACGCTCCGTCCTCGCTCGCCAGGCTCGCCGCGCTGCTCGCCGATGAGACCAGGGCCGCGATGTGTCTGGCGTTGCTCGACGGGCGGGCGTGGACCGCCGGGGAGCTGGCCCGGCACGCCGGGGTCGCGCGGTCCACGGCGACGGAGCACCTGCACCGGTTGACCGCCGGCGGCCTGCTGGCCGAGGAACGGCAGGGGCGGCACCGGTACGTCCGGCTCGCCGACCCGTCGGTGGCCGCACTGCTGGAGGACATGTCGGCGCGGCTGGCGCCGGACCTGTCACGGCCGGTGGGGTTGCGGGCGGCGACGGCGTCCGCGGCCCTCGCGCGGGGCCGGACCTGCTACGACCACCTCGCCGGGCGGCTCGGGGTGGCGGTGACGGACGCGCTGACGGCACGCGGGCTGCTGGACCAGACGGGCGGTTTCGCGTTGACGGAGGCCGGCCGGGCGTGGATGGCCGGGCAGGGCCTGGCGTTGGACGGCGGGAAGCGGCCGGTGGCCCGGGGTTGCCTGGACTGGACGGAGCGCCGGCCGCACCTGGCCGGGATCGCCGGCGCGCGGCTGTGCGAGCGGTTCATGGCCCGCGGCTGGGTGGCCCGGATCGGGTCCGGGCGGGCGGTGCGGGTCACCCCGGACGGCCGGACGGCGCTCGCCGACCTGCTCGGCATCGACGGCGTCGATTAGGTTTCGCGGCGGTTGGGTACTCAGCGGTCACTACCAAGGAGGCCGTTGTGTTCGCTGTTGTTGCCGCGATCCTGTTCGCTGTCGCGCTGCTGATGGACCTGTTCGGTGCCGACGCCGGGCCCATCCTCGACGTGGGGACCCTGAGCCTGGCCGGGTTCCTGTGCGTCGCCCTGCACCTGGCCGGCGCGGGCACCTGGCACACCCGCTACGGAAGCTACCGCCGGGGTCGCCGCCGCTGACCGCCCGCAACCCGCTGCCACGGCCGCGTCCGACCTCAGAACGGGGTCCGGGCGCGGCCGTCGTCCTGGTGGCCGACACTGGCCGGTATGAGTGTGCACATCGAGCGGGCCGGTCCGGTGTGGACGGTCGTGCTGGACCGGCCGGAGACCCGCAACGCCGTCGACCGGGACACGGCGGAACGGCTCGCGGCCGCGTTCCGGGAGTTCGACGCCGACGGCACCGCCGCGGTCGCGGTGCTGTGGGGCGCCGGCGGCACGTTCTGCTCCGGCGCCGACCTGAGGGCGGTCGCAACCGGCGAGGGCAACCGCGTCGAGGCGGACGGCGACGGCCCGCTCGGCCCGACCCGCATGCGGCTGGGCAAACCGGTGATCGCCGCGGTCGCCGGCCACGCGGTCGCGGGCGGCCTGGAGCTGGCGATCTGGTGCGATCTGCGGGTGGTCGAGGAGACGGCGACGTTCGGCGTGTACTGCCGGCGCTGGGGCGTA
Organism: Dactylosporangium siamense; assembly: GCF_016862795.1. Classification (GTDB taxonomy): domain Bacteria; phylum Actinomycetota; class Actinomycetes; order Mycobacteriales; family Micromonosporaceae; genus Dactylosporangium; species Dactylosporangium siamense. Next base: position 2,516 of record NZ_BONQ01000170.1, read on the forward strand.
CCGCTGATCGACGGCGGCACGGTCCGGCTGCCGCAGCTGATCGGGGTCGGCCGCGCCCTCGACCTGATCCTCACCGGCCGTGCGGTCGACGCCGCGGAGGCGCACCGGATCGGGCTCGCCGACCGGGTCGTGCCGACCGGCGGGTCCCGGCCCGCGGCGGAGGCACTCGCGGCCACGCTCGCCGCCCTGCCGCAGGACTGCCTGCGCAACGACCGCAGCTCGGTGTACGAGTCACTGGGCCGCCCCCTGCCGGACGCCCTGGCCATCGAGCACGGCTACGGCGTGGCGTCCCTGCGCGCGGGCGCGGCCGCCGGCGCCGCCCGGTTCGCCGCCGGCGAGGGCCGTGGCGGCGCCTGACGACGCCCGTCGCGATGGGATGCGCCGCTCCGCCATGGAGATCGACAAACCGGTCCGGCGACCGCGGGCGACTCCACACCCTCGTCGATCACGTCCAGATCGAAGTCGGCACGGTGGTCGCTCAGGCCGACCGCGCGGACCGCGCCACGCGCCGGAACCGTAGGGTGGGCGAATGGTCGACAGAGGTGCGGTCGAAGCGGCGGCCCGGCGGATCGACGGGTATGTGCGGCGCACCCCGTCGTTCGAGGTGGCGCCCGGCCTGTGGTTCAAGCTGGAACTGCTGCAGCACAGCGGCTCGTTCAAGGCCCGCGGGGCGTTCAACCGGATCCTGGCCGCCCGTGAGGCGGGTGAGCTGCCGGCCGCCGGGGTCGTCGCCGCGTCCGGCGGCAACGCCGGGCTCGCCGTGGCGTTCGCGGCGGCGCGGCTCGGCATCCCGGCCGAGGTGTTCGTGCCGCAGGTGGCGCCGGCGGTGAAGGTGCGCCGGCTGCGGGAGCTCGGCGCGGTGGTGCACCAGCACGGCCGGGAGTACGCGGAGGCCTACGCCGCCTCGACGATCCGGGTGGCGGAGACCGGTGCGCTGTTCGTGCACGCATACGACCAGCCCGAGATCGTCGCCGGCCAGGGCACCCTCGCCCTGGAGTTGCCCGACGTCGACATCGTCCTGGTCGCCACCGGCGGCGGCGGGCTCGTCGGCGGTATCGCGGCGGCGATCGGAGACCGGGCCCGGGTCGTCGCGGTCGAGCCGGCCGGCGCACCGACGTTGCACGCCGCGCTCGCCGCGGGTCATCCCGTGGACGTAGTGGTGGACAGCGTCGCCGCGGACTCGCTGGGTGCGCGGCGCATCGGGACGATCGGCTTCGACGCGGCCGTGCGGCACGGGGTGCGGAGCCTGCTCGTGGACGACGACGCGATCGTCCGGGCCCGGCGGCGGCTGTGGGCGGAGCACCGGATCGTGGTCGAGCTCGGCGCGGCCGCCGCGTACGCCGCGCTCGATCAGGTCGAGGCCGGGCACCGGGTGGCGGTGGTGCTGTGCGGGGCGAACACCGACCCGGCGGATCTCACCGCTGAGACAGTTCAGGATCTGTCTCAAGGCGTGTAGCCTGCCTGGCATGCCGCTCGACGAGATCTTCGACGCGGCCATGCGGCGGTTCCTGGAGCAGCGCCGGGTCGACATGCGCTCGCTCGCGGTCGAGCTGGGCATGGGCCGCGCCACCCTGTACCGGCGCGTCGGCAGCCGCGACCAGCTCCTGGGTCAGGTGCTGTGGCAGCTCACCCAGCGCAGCCTGCAGCGGGCCGTGAAGCAGGCGGAGGGCCGGCGCGGCGCCGACCGGATCCTGGCCGTGATCGGCAACTTCCTTGCAGGCGTCATCGAGCAGCCGAGCCTGCGGCATTTCCTCGCCGCGGAGCCCGAGGCGGCGCTGCGCATCCTCACTTCGAAGCACGGCGTCGTCCAGCCCGGGGTCCGCGCCCACCTGGAGGGCCTCCTCCAGGAGGAGATCGCGGCCGGCGCCTTCATCCCCAGGATGGACGCACGGACCCTCGCCTTCGTTCTGGTGCGCATCGGCGAGAGCTTCCTCTACGCCGACGCCATCGCCGACGGGGAGCCGGATGTGGAGCAGGCGCTGCTGGTCATCGGGCGACTCCTGGACGACCAACCCTGACCGGCTGAGGCTGCTGGCACACAGGAACCGGTAGCAATGCCTGGGAGGTGTACGGCACCCGGCTGCCCACCGGTACCCGAGTGCACAGAAGTCTCGACGAACGTACGATGCCGCACTTGAAAAAAGCGGACATGTCGGAATCGTCCATCGACCGCGAAAGCTGCCACTTGCGCCAGGACGTATGTTCTTCGCATGGCCACGGTGCTGCTGGTTGAGGACGACCATGTCGTGCGGGGCGCCCTGCTGCGCTCCTTGACCGACCGGGGCCACACGGTGCACGCGGTCGGCACCGCCCTGGAGGCGTTGCGGCGGTTCGCCGCGGAGACACCTGACCTGGTCGTGCTCGACCTCGGGCTGCCCGACCTCGACGGCGCCGACGCCCTGCGGATGCTGCGCGGCATCGCGGACACGCCGATCATCATCGCCACCGCCCGCGACGACGAGGCGGAGATCGTCCGGCTGCTCAAGGCGGGCGCCGACGACTACATGATCAAGCCGTTCACCTCCGCCCACCTCGACGCCCGGATGACCTCCGTGCTGCGCCGCACCGGACGGGCGAGCCGCGAGGAACCCACCGCCATCGAGGTGGGAGGCTTGCGGGTGGACATCGGACAACGGCAGGCACACCTGCACGGCGAGCCGCTGACGCTGACCCGCAAAGAGTTCGACCTGCTGGCGTACCTCGCCGCCCGTCCCGGACGGGTGGTCTCACGCCGTGAGCTGTTGGAGGAGGTATGGCGGCAACCCTCAGTGGGCGAGGACCAGACGATCGACGTGCATCTGTACTGGCTACGCCGGAAACTTGGCGAGAGCGCCTCGGCGCCCAGATACCTGCACACCGTGCGGGGCGTGGGCTTCAGGTTCGCGGCCCCGGACTGAGGCGGACCCTCGCCTACGTCTGCGCCGCGGTCACCACGATGGTGGCCCTGGCGTTCCTGATCCCTCTCGGGCTGGTTGTGCAGCAGCTCGCCCGCGAGCGTGCCTTCGCCGACGCCGAACGCCAGACCGCCGTGGTCGTGGCGGTCCTCACCGTGACCACCGACCCCCTGGCGATCGAGCGGGCCATCGCCAGCACCGGCGGGCCGGCGGTCAGCCGCGTGTCGGTGCACAACCTCGGCGAGGAGGGCCTGGAGATCGGCACCGGGCACGCCGCCGCGAAGGACCTCGCCCACGCCGCCGACCAGGCCGCGCCGGTCACCGCGACCGTCGCCGGCGGCCTGTCCTACCTGGAGCCGGTGGACGTCGGATCCGGGCGCACGGCGGTTGTCGAGGTCTTCATCCCCGAGGATGAGCTGTCCGACGGGGTCAGTGGCGCCTGGTGGGCGCTGAGCGCCGTCGCCCTGGGCCTCGTCATCGCCTCGGTCTGGGTCGGCGACCGCCTCGCGGCGAAGGTCACCGCGTCAGCCCGGCAGCTCGCCGGCGCCGCGGGAGCGCTCAGCGAGGGGTACCTCGACGTGCGGCTCGACCCGTCCGGGCCGCGGGAGCTGGCCGAGGCGAGCTTCGCGCTCAACGTGATGGCGGATCGCATCATGGCCCTGCTGACCAACGAACGCGAACTCGTCGCGGACCTGTCGCACCGGCTGCGCACGCCGCTGACCGCGCTCCGGCTCGACGCGGAGACCCTCGACGACAGCCAGGACGCCGACCGGATCCGCGACGCCATCGCCGCGCTCGAGGTCGAGATCGACAAGCTGATCCGCGCCATGCGCGAGCCGATCGACGCGCACTCCCCCACCCCGGACCGCGGCGAGCGCAGCGACGGGGCGGCCGCCTCGACCGGCGAGCAGGGCTGCGACGTCGCCGAGGTCGTGCGGGACCGGATGATGTTCTGGTCCGCCGTCGCCGGCGACCAGGAGCGCGACTGCAAGGCGGTCGGCACGGACCGGCCGGCACCCGTCCACGTCGCGAAGAGCGAGCTCGCCGCCGCGCTGGACGCACTGATCGGCAACGTCATCCGGTACACCCCACAGGGCGTCCCCTTCGAGGTCGCGGTCACCCGGCGCGACGACGGCTACGTCGTGCTGCGGGTGGAGGACGGCGGGCCCGGCATCCCCGACCCGGAGCTCGCACTGCAACGTGGGGAGAGCGGCCAGGGCTCGACGGGCCTGGGCCTGGACATCGTGCGGCGGGTCGCGGTGGAGGGCAACGGCACCGTCAACATCGGCACGTCCGGCACCCTCGGCGGCGCCAGCGTCGTCATCGTCATGGCCGACGCCGACCCCGCTCCGGTGGAACAACCACCGCAGAGCCGCTTCGGCCTGGTCGGCCGCCTCTCCCGCGAGCCGAACGAACGCCGCCGCCGCGGCAAACCCGCCCCGTAGCCGCCCTGTAGTCCGATCCGTAGGCCGATCCGTAGGCCGATCCGCCGCCGCACGTCCGCCGCGTCGTCCCGAACCCGTCGCCGCCAGGTCACCCCGCGGCCGTCCGGGCCACCATCCCGCGATGTCCGGCGGGGTCCTCCGGGCCACCCTCCCGCCGTGTCCGGCGCGGTCGTCCAGGCCGCCGGGCCGCCCGGCCGGAGCAGGACAGATCCGCGCCGACGGCCACCGGGCCGGAGCCGGACAGGTGCAGACAGCCACCTGGCAGCGCGGCAGCGTAGGAGCGCCACAAGTCTCGGTTATGAGTCCCTTAATTGGGTCGTTTGGGCTGGAACGGCATGTTGACGGCTCGCTATGGTCAGCCCGTTCCCACGTGGACGGACCGGCACTCACCCGCCTTGCCACCCTCGAAGGCCGGCCGTCCCGCGAGCGGCGGGGACGGGTACCTCTGCCCTGTGCCCGTCCCTGCCGCTCGCCCCCTTTCCCCCCTCCGGAGGACCGAGCGTGTCTCGACTCTTGCACCGTGTCGCCGTGACCGTCGCGGTCGCGGTCGTCGGCACAGGTGCGGCGATCGCCGGACCCGGCGCGATCGACGACCTGTTCCACGAGAAGGGCCCGGCCGCGATCAGCCGCGTCCCGGCCGACAACCCCGAGCTGGGCCTGGTGTACTCGGGTCTGACGCCGGCGAAGAAGGGCCAGCCGTGCGTCGGCGGGTACCAGCTCACCGAGCGCGGCCAGTGCAGCCACGGCCCCGACGTCCCACCGGCCGGTCTGACCGTCCGCGGCACCATCGCTCCGATCACGGCGGCCGGCCCCACCCAGGTCGTCCCTGAGTCGGACACGGCGGCCGCCCCGCTGGAACAGACTGTCGCCGCCCAGGACGGATCGGTCTCCTCCGACAGCGGTTTCGCCCTGGTACCGGAGGCCGCCGGCGACACCGCCGTCGGGTACACGATCGGCGCGGCGGGCGTGGCCTGCGACGGCGACGGGGTGGCCGGCAAGCGCGTGCAGGTGTTGTACGTGCGCGACGCCAGCACGGCGAGCCGGTTCAACCAGTACCTGGAGAGCTTCCGCACCTGGAGCGCCGGCGTCGACGCGATCTACAACACCAGCGCCAAGGAGACCGGCGGCGAGCGGCACGTCCGCTTCGTGACGACCGCCGACTGCAAGGTCGACGTGCGCGAGGTCGAGCTGCCGGCGGGTGGCCTGAACACCTTCGACGCCACGATCAACGGGCTGAAGGCGCTCGGTTACAACCGCACCGACCGCAAGTACATGATCTTCGGCGAGTCGAAGGTGTACTGCGGCATCGGGACCTTCAACGGCGACACCCAGCCGGGCACGAACAACCGCAGCAACGGCGGTCCCGGCTACGGCCGCAGCGACTCCGGCTGCTGGGCGGCGAGCGTCGCCGCGCACGAGCTCGGGCACAACCTCGGCGCCGTGAACAACAACGCGCCGAACTCCAGCAAGGCCGGGCACTGCCTCGATGAGTACGACATCATGTGCTACAACGACTCGGGCGGTCTGAAGACGTCGGTCAGGACCGGTTGCACCGACAAGGCCGGTGAGAACCGGATGGACTGCAACCACGACGACTACTACAACACCAACCCGAGCCCCGGCAGCTACCTCGCGAACAACTGGAACGTGGCCAACAACCAGTTCCTGATCGCGGGCCCCGGCGGCACCACGCCTCCGCCGCCGTCGCCCACGGCGTCCCCCACCCCCACGAAGACCGCGTCGCCGACCCCGACGAAGACCGTGTCGCCCACGCCGTCGAAGTCGGTCACGCCGACGAAGACCGCGTCGCCCACGCCGACGCCGACGAAGCCGCCGACCGGGCTCAAGGAGCTGCGAGTCAGTGACACCACCGCCAACTCGGTGCGGCTGTCCTGGGACGCGGCCGCGGCCGGCAGCCGCTACGCGGTCGTCCTCAATGGACGTTCCATCGGCCAGGTCGGCTCGACCAACGTCCGGATCGTCGGCATGCGCCCCGACACCGACTATCAGATCGGGATTTCGCTCGCGCAGAACGGCACCCTGACCCCGTGGACCACGACCGTGAAGGTCCACACCGCCGCCGCACCGGCGCCGACGGCCGGCTCGTGGATGGTGTTCGGCAACAGCCTGACCGGCGGGGTGGCCGACGTGTTCGGCGCCCGCAGCGCGGCCGGCACGCCGATCATCATCTACCAGCGGCACGGCGGGGCGAACCAGCAGTGGAAGCTGGAGCCGGCGGCCGACGGCAGGTTCGTGGTCAAGTCCAAGGCGACCAACGCCTGCATCACCACCGCGGGTGACAAGGACACCGCCGGTGCGACCCTGGTACAGGGCGACTGTGCAAAGGCCTTGCAGTGGACCCTCACCAAGACCGAGTTCGGCGTCTCGCTGCAGTCGGCGAGCGGCCTGGTCGTCGGGGTCAGCAACAACGAGTACTTCGGCAGCCGGCTGCTCGTCCTGCAGAAGCCGAGCGGCGCCAAGTACCAGAGCTGGATCCCGCAGCGCACGTGAACCAGTCCCCGACCGATCGCGGCCCGGCGTCCTTGTGGCGCCGGGCCGCGGCCTGCGTGAAGTCCGCCGCCCGCGCGACGGCCACCGCTGGGACGACACGCGCAGCCGGCGCGGTGGTGGCCGCGGCGCTCGTCGCCGGTGTGGTGTTCGGGACGGCGTCGCCGGCCGCGGCCCACGACGGCGTCATCCTCACGCTGCACGGCGACGGCCGCGGCTCGGTGTGGGTGACCGCGACCTGGCAGGACGGCCACCCGGTCACCGAGGCGGTCGGCATCACGCTGCTGGCCACCACCGCCGACGGCCGCCGACAGGGCCCCGCCGGGCTGCGCCGCAACGGTGACGCGCTCACCTTCGCCGGCACCCTCGACGCGGGCGACTGGACGGTCGTGGCCGAGATGGGCACCCCGGCGATCGGGCGCTGCCAGGGCGTGCTGCACGTGGCGGCCGACGGCGCGCCGCAGGACATCGTCTGCGCGCCGCCCCCGGCTGCGGCAACCCCGCCGCCGGCCGCGACCGCGCCCAAGGCCTCGTACACCTGGGTGTGGTACGCCCTCGGCGTCGCCGCGCTCGCCGGGCTGGCCGCCTGGCTGTTCCACCGCAAGTCGATCGCGGCCAGGGCCGCCGCACGGAGGACACCGAGCCGCAAGACCTCCACCCGGAGGACGACCACGCGCCGGAAGTGACGCCCGGCATACCCTCTTGACCGGTACAGCACGCCGCCGTACTGTACCGGTATAGGCGCTGCACGAAGGCGGTGCCGGTTCAAGGAGGTCGGCCGTGTTCCCGTTCGCGATGATCGAATCCCAGAACGCGATGGCCCACGAGATGCGCAGCGCACTGCCCCAGGCACCGGTGGTCGCGCCGCCGGTGCCGCTGCTTGGCCGGCGGCGCCCCAGGGTCCGCCAGGTCCGCGCGGCCCTAGCCGCGTCGCTGCACCGGGCCGCCGACGCGGTCGCCCCGGCCGCCGCGTGCAGCCCGGCGCGCTGAAGCGCGATATCGTCGTCGGGTCCCCGGCGAATTGACGGCACGGGGACTCGCTCGACGGATGGCGGGAGGTGCGATGGCACGGGTCACCTTGCAGACGATCGCCGATCAGGTCGGCGTGAGCCGGATGACCGTCTCCAACGCCTTCTCCCGGCCTGATCAGCTCTCCCCCACCCTGCGGGACAAGATCCTCGCGGTCGCATCGGAGCTGGGCTACGTGGGGCCGGACCCCGCGGCCCGGGCCCTGGCCCGCGGCACGACCGGCGCCGTCGGCGTCCTGCTCACCGAGTCACTGCGGTATGCGTTCAACGACGAGGTCGCCACCACGTTCCTCGGCGCGATCGCGGAGGAGCTCACCCCGACCGGCCTCGGCCTGACGCTGCTGACCGCCACCGCCCATGACGACGTCGTCCCCGCACGGGACGTCGCGATGGACGGGGCGATGGTCTACTCCTGCGACCCGACCTCATCGGCCATCGACTGGCTGATCCGCCGCCGGCTCCCCCTGGTCTTCATCGACCAGGTGCCGGCGGCCGGCATCCCGAGCGTCAACGTCGACGACCGGCCGGGTGCCCGCGCCGCCGCCGAGCACCTGGTCGGCCTCGGCCACCAGCGCGTCGCCATCATCACCGGCGGTGTCCGCCGCGCCGACGGCCTGGAGCCGGCCGGAGCCGTCGTCTCAGGTTCGGCCGCGAACGAGGGCGGCGAATCCCAGGTCATCGACGGATACGTGGCACAGCAACGGATCCTGGGCTGGCTCGACGCGCTGACCCCGGCCGGCATCGATCCACCGGTGGTCCGGCTCGCGCACTGCACCCCGGAGGACGGCTACGACGGCGCCCGGCTCCTCCTCGAGTCGGACCTCCGGCCGACCGCGGTGCTGTGCTTCTCCGACGCCATCGCGCAGGGCGTCGTGCAGGCGGCGTACGACCTGGGCCTGCGGGTCCCGGAGGACCTGTCGGTGATCGGGTTCGACGACAGCCCCCTGGCCGCCCGGATGCGGCCGGCGCTGACCACGGTCCGCCAGGACGTGCTGGCGAAGGGGCGGGCCGCGGCCGCCGCGCTGACCCGCGCGATCGCCGAGACCCGGGCCGGCACCGAAGTCACAGCCGACCACCTGCTGATCCCCACCGAGCTGGTCGTCCGCGAAAGCACCGCACCCCCCGCCTGAACACAGCGGGTCCCCGCGGCCGGAACAGCGCCGCAGGGACCCGGGGCCGGGATCGTGCTCAGTGCACGAGGACCGGCACCTGCTCCTGGTCCGACGTGCTGTTCACGTCCGCCGGCGTGCGGCGGATGAACAGGATGACCAGCAGCGCGGCCACGCCGAGCAGCACGGCACTGGCGGTGAAGGCCACGTTGTACCCGTGGATCGCCGCCTCCGCCTGGATGAGCGGCGACGCGGCGTGCGAGGTGAGGTAGCCGGTGACGGCCGTGGTGAAGATGGTGTTCAGCAGGGCCGTGCCGAGCGAGCCGCCGACCTGCTGGGTGGTGTTGACCAGCGCGCTGGCCACACCCGCGTCGTGGTTCGCGACGCCGGTCAGGGCGACACTGCTCAGCGGCACGAACACCAGGCCCATGCCGAAGCTCATCGCGATGAACGCGGGCAGGATGTCCACGACGTAGTCGGACTGCAGGTCCAGGCGGGTCAGCCAGATCATCGCCACGGTGCCGAGGACGCCGCCGATCGACATGATGACCCGGGGACCGACGCGGGGCAGGAACCGGGCCGCGACGGTGGCCGCGACGATGATGCCCGCGGAGAACGGCAGGTAGGCGAAGCCGCTCTTGAGCGCCGAGTAGCCCATCGTCTGCTGCAGGTAGAAGGTCATGAACAGGAACATGCCGAGCATGCCCGCGCCGACCAGGATCGAGACCAGGAACGAGGTGCCCCGGTTGCGGTCCCACAGGACGCGCAGCGGCAGCAGCGGGTGCTTGGCCCGCGACTCCCAGATGACGAACGCGGCGAGCAGGACGCCGGCGGCCACGAGCCAGCTGATCGTCACGCCGGCGCTCCAGCCGTCGGTGGCGGCCTTCGTGAAGCCGTACACGAGCGCGACCTGACCGACAGTCGCCAGGATCGCACCGGGGATGTCGTATCGGGTGTCCCCGGTGGCCTTGCTCTCCCGGACGACCGGCAGCGCCGCGACGAACGCGATGATCGCGATCGGGATGTTGACCAGCAGGGTCCAGCGCCAGTTGGCGTACTGGGTGAGCAGGCCGCCGGAGATGAGGCCGATCGCGGCGCCACCGCCGGAGATCGCGCCGAAGACGCCGAACGCCTTCGCCCGTTCCTTCGCCTCGGTGAAGGTCACCGTGATCAGCGACAGGGCGGCCGGCGCGAGGAGCGCGCCGAACGCACCCTGCAAGCCGCGTGCGGCGTAGAGGGTCTCGGCGTTGACCGCGGCGCCACCGAGGGCGGAGGCACCGGCGAAGCCGAGCAGGCCCACCAGGAACGTGCGACGGCGGCCGAAGAAGTCGGCGATGCGCCCGCCGAGCAGCAGCAGGCCACCGAAGGCCAGGGTGTACGCGGTGACGATCCACTGCCGGTCGGCGGTGGAGATGTGCAGGGCCTCCTGGGCAGAAGGCAGGGCGATGTTCACGACCGTGGCGTCGAGCACCACCATCAGCTGCGCGATGGCGATGACCGACAGCGCGAGCCAGCGTTTCGGGTCGACCGCAGCCGTGGCCGCCGCCTTGGCGGTGGCCGTTCCCCCCGAGTCGTTCGACATGAGCGTATGCCTCCCAAGGCATGGTTGATCGAGACCTCGTCCAGGTGGACGGACGGGTCTTGGCAGTGCAAGCGTGTTGTGCGAAAAGGTCAGGCGGGCTGACGCAGGACGGGCAGCAGCACCCGGTCGACCATGCGGGTCGCGAACGACTCGTCGAGCGGGGCCTCACGCCACATGGTCCGGTTCAGCACCATGGCATGCAGGATCTCGTGCAGCAGCTCAGCGGTGGCGCAGTGCGGCAGTTCGCCGCGCTCCACCGCACGTCGCACGATGGTGTCGTAGGCGGACTGCTTCGCCTCGTAGGCACAGCGGCGGATCGTCTCGGCCAGCTCCGGATTGCGGGTGGCCGCGGTCATCAGACCGGTCATGACGTCGCCGTCGGGACTGTTGGCGAAGCTGCACGCCGCGGCGAGCAGCGCCATCAGGTCGCCGCGCAGCGAACCGGTGTCCTGCGGCTCGAACGAGCCGCCGAACCGGTGCTCGAAGGCGTCCATCACCAGGTCGGGCTTGGTGGGCCAGCCCCGGTAGATGGTCGCCTTGCTGGCGCGGGCCCGCGCCGCCACGGCATCCATCGACATGCGGTCGTATCCGACCTCACCGAGCAACTCGAAGACCGCTTCGCAGATCGCATCGCGACGACCGGGCTTCGGTGTGGGAGACATGACCACTTCCTAGATTGCAAGGACCGGTTTCGCAAGCCCTGGATCGCAGGTGTACGGAACCGTTTCGTATCGAAACCCTACTCCCGACCGACTCCGGTACGAAACCGTTCCGTACACCTCACCCTCGTGAACGACGTCACAGGGCGTTCCGGGAATGGTTCGCGGCAGGCCCGGCCTCGGGTGTTGCCTTTTCCACTGCCGGCTCCCGGTGCACGCACGCCCAGTGCATATATCGTCAGGTCCATGACAGAGCTGTCGATCGAACGGCGCATGTGGAGCCTGTTCGAACCGGTCCACGCGATCACCTACTTCGCCGACGACGCACTGGGCGCGTTCGAGGCGGCGGGCCTGCGCGGGTTCTGGCGCGGGTACTTCGCCGGCCGCAGCGCCCCGCTCGGCGCCGTTCCGGCCGGTCCGGTGCTGGCCGCGTTCTACGGGTTCGCGCCGCGGATGGTCACCCGGGCGCTGCCGGACGTGTGGACCAGGATCACGCCCGAGGCGGCCCTCGCCGCGCGGCTGGACGGGGCGCGGCGGGTCCTGCTGCGGGTGGACGCCGACCTCACCGAGGTCGCACGCCTGTTGCGGACGGCGGCGGAGGCGGTCGACCTGCACGGCCGGGTGCTCGGCGCGGCCAACGCGATGCTGCCCTGGCCGGAGGACCCGGCGGGCGTGCTGTGGCAGGCCGCGACGATCCTGCGGGAGCACCGCGGTGACGGCCACGTCGCGGCGCTGCTCGTCCACCAGCTCGACGGCGCGGAGTCCATCGCGTGGCGGGTGGCCCTGCGCGACGGCGACGGCCGGGAGTTCTACCAGCCGGCGCGGGGCTGGACCGACGAGGAGTGGGACGCCGCGACCGAACGGCTGCGCTCCCGCGGGTGGGTCGACGCCGACGGGAAGGCCACGGGTCCGGCCCGGGAGGCGTACACGGCGATCGAGGCCACGACGGACGCCCTCGCGGCGACGCCGTGGCGGGTCCTGGGGACCGACGCCACGGCGCGTTGTGCGGAGCTGCTGCGACCGGTCGCGGTGCGGATGTCGCAGCTGCTGCGGCACCCGAACCCGATCGGGCTGCCGGCGCCCGCGTGACCTATGCGAGCTCGGGGTGCCGCTTGAGGTAGCTGGCGATGAACGGGCACTGCGGGACCACCCGCAGTCCCCGCTCCTTCACCGCGTTCAGGGCACCGGCGGCGAGCTTGCTGCCCAGCCCCTTGCCCTCGTACGCCTTGTCGACCTCGGTGTGGGTGAAGACGATCTCGTCGGGGTGCAGCCGGTAGTAGGCCGCACCCGCGAGCTCACCGTCGACCCGGAGCTCGAAGCGGTGCTGCTCCGGGCTGTCGACGACCTCGATGTCCACTCAGGACGCCTCTCCCCGAACGCCGGCGTGCGCCGCGGGGATGCTGCCGAGCCGACCGGCCTGGTAGTCCTCGAACGCCTGCACGACCTCGGCCTTGGTGTTCATGACGAACGGACCATACGCCACGACGGGCTCCCGGATCGGCTTACCGCCGAGGAACAGCACGTCCATCGTGGGGTGACGCGGGTCCTGCTTCGCGTCGGCGGTGACGGTGATGCTGTCACCCTCGCCGAAGACGGCGAGCTGACCCAGCTCCACCGGCCGACCCTTCGTCCCGACGGTGCCCTTGCCCGCCAGGGTGTACGCCAGGGCGTTGAAGTCCTTGCGCCACGGCAGGGTCAGCGACGCGCCGGGCGAGATCGTCGCGTGGATCATGGTGATGGGCGTGTACGTGTTGCCGGGACCGGCGTGGCCGTCGAGCTCACCGGCGATGATCCGCACCAGCGAACCGCCGTCGGGCGAGCTGAGCAGCGCCACCTGGCCGCCGCGGATGTCCTGGTAGCGCGGGGCGGCGAACTTGTCGGCCCTCGGCAGGTTCACCCACAGCTGGAAGCCGTGGAACAGGCCGCCGCTGACGACGAGGTGCTCCGGCGGGGTCTCGATGTGCAGCAGGCCCGAGCCGGCGGTCATCCACTGGGTGTCACCGTCCCGGATGACGCCGCCACCACCGTTGGAATCGCTGTGCACGAACTCGCCGTCGATGATGTAGGTGACGGTCTCGAACCCGCGGTGCGGGTGCCACGGGGTGCCCTTGGGCTCACCCGGCGCGTACTCCACCTCGCCCATCTGGTCCATGTGGATGAACGGGTCGAGCTTGCGCAGGTCGACCCCGGCGAACGCGCGGCGGACGGGGAAGCCCTCGCCCTCGAAGCCCTTCGGCGCCGTGGTCACGGACTCCACCTGGCGGGGGCGCGCCGTGACCGGGTCCGGGGTGGACACGCGGGGCAGCGCGAGGACGTTGTCGACGGTGATCGCGGGCATCTGATGCCTCCAGGGCTGAGCGGGTTGTCGCCTGCCGTAACGATACTTGCCGGGCAAGTATTCCGCAAGTCAACAATCTCCGCCCAGCCCTGGGCCCGCGGTCTAGATCCTCGTGAACTTCACCGCGTCCGCCCTGGCACAGCCGCTGCCCGAGCTGGTCAGGGTCGCGGCGGTGCCGGTGCCCGCCGGCAGCGTGAAGGTGCCCAGGTCGACCCAGCCGGACGGGCCGGTCGTGCCGTTGACGGTCGTCTGGGTGCCGGCGACGGTGAGCTTCGCCGCCGAGTCGCTGTTGGCGGCCGTCACCTTGTAGTAGGAGACCTTGTACGTGCCCGCCGCACGGAGGTTGGGGCGCCAGGTGGCGGTGTTCCCACTGGAGTTGCAGGTCGCGTACCGGGTCGGTGAGCCCACGGTCCAGCCGGTCAGCGTCGACGTGGACCAGGTGCCCGTCTCGCCGTACCCGTACGCCGCCGGGCCGTCGTCGTCGACGTAGTAGTCCTTCTGCCAGTACTTCACGTAGTCGAACTGCACACTTGACGGCAACTTCGTCGCGTCGGGGACGCTGCCGTAGGCGATGCTGGTGAGCCAGATGCTCGTGTAGTCGTGCGTCCAGTCCGTCGGCAGGTAGGGCGCGGTGTACTTGAGCACACCGTCGACGTAGAACTTGGTGCTGGTCTCGGACCAGTCGATGCCGTAGACGTGCCAGTCCCTGGAGTCGACCGTGGCGCTGGTGTAGGTGGTGCCGTAGGACTTCCCGGCCGAGACGCCGTTGCCCTTCCACGTGAGCACGCCGTGGTGGATCCGGGTCGGGGTCACCGAGTCGATCTCGAACCCGTCGATCTCGGTGCGCTGCGACGCGGGGTACGTGGTCGAGCCGTCGCCGGCCATGAGCCAGAAGGAGCTGTGCCAGCCGGCGCCGTCGTTGAGCTTCGCGCGGGTCTCGTAGTAGCCGTAGCGCAGCGTCTGCTTGCTGACCACGCCGCCGCCGGTGTAGTCCTTGCCGCCGTAGGTCTCCTTCTTGAGGGCGATGTTCAGCGCGCCGCCGCTGACGGAGACGTTCTGTGGGCGCTGGGTGCTGTACGCCTTCGAGTCGGTGCGGTAGTTCCATTTCGCGGTGTCGACCGCGGAGCCGTTGAACTCGTCGGCGAAGACGAGCGTGTAGCCGGTGCCGGCCGGGTCGGCGTGGGCGTCCACCGCGGGGATGAGCGCGGCGGCAGGGGCCAGCAACAGGATGGTGAGCAGGCGGCGCATCAGTTCCTCCCGTAGTACAGGCGAAGGTTCGTGAGGTCGACGAGGTACAGCACGTCGACACCGGCGGTGGTGCGTTCGACGGCGAAGCGCTGCACGGGGATGCCGGGCGCGACCGCGGCGGCGGTCCACGCGGTGCCGGGCTTCGTGGCGACGTACATCGCCCCGGCGTCGGTGGCGTAGTAGACGCGCTTCTGTTCGGTCGGGTGCCAGGTGATGTCGATCGCGGCGGTGGTCTGCGTGGCGGAGTAGACGGTGTCGCGGACCCAGGTCGGGCCCGAGACGTACGCGTAGCGCACCATGAAGTTCGTCCCGCTCCGGTACCGGTACGCCACCTTGGGGCTGGTGCCGTCGACCGTGAGCTTGGCGCTCTGCACGGCGGGTCCCGTGCCGTCGTTGCCCTGGTACACCTCACCGGCCTCGATCGGCTGGATGACGTCGGCGGTGGCGGTGCTGACGGGCACGGTCACCGCCGCGCCGGTGTGGTCGGCGAACGTGTTGCTCGACGGCCGGTAGAGCAGGTAGCTGAGCTGGTGGCGGAACGCGGTCGCCGGGTACAGCCCCCACTCCCACAGGATGTGCAGGTTGCCGGCGGCGTCGAACTGCAGGTCGTCGGGGTAGACGGCCCGGTTGGCGGACTCGGCGAACACGGCGATCCGGGTCCACGTGGCGGCGGCGTTGTCCCACCGGTAGAGCCGGCCGGAGCGGGCGGTGCCGCCGTCGAGCCGGGCGATGAGGTACAGGTCGCCGTTCGGCGCGGTGGTCAGGACCGGGTACGTGACGCCGATCCCCTGATCCGGCAGGTCGCCGGAGTGGTTGGTGGGCGCGCCACCGACGGTGTCGGAACGGAAGTACCGCCAGGCGTTGTTGTGCATGCTGGCCAGCACGTGGAACCGGCCGCTGCCGTCCCGGGCGATCGACGGCTGGTTGTGCCCGACGTCGTCGGTGTACTCGGCCTGGGCCGCGCCGTTCATGACGGGCAGTTTCGTCCAGCCGCCGGCCGTGTCGCGGCGGGCGATGGCGACGCGGTGCGTGCCGGCGGACGAGCCGGGCTCGTTGAACGCCAGATACGCGTAGTCGTTGCCGGGCGTGTACGTGTCCAGCGGCGACCACCAGGCCGCCTGGTTGGAGCTGTCGATGGGGTACGGCACCAGGGTGACGGATGCCGGGGCGGCGTGCACGGCGGTTGCGGGCACGGTGACGAGGGCCGTCGCCATGGCGGTGGCGGCGACCAGGACGGCTCTGTTCATGTGTCCCCTCCTCAGGGGCTGGCTCAGGTCGTGCGTCGGGTCGTTCTCAGGACCTCCAGGAGCGGTGGCAGGCCGCCGTCACGGGTGACGGCGCCGCCGACCCCCAGCGCTCGCGCGCCGGCGGCCAGGTATTCGGGTGCGTTGTGGGCGCCGATGCCGCCGGTGGCGACGAACTTCGCCTCGGGAAACGGGCCGCGCAGCTCGCGCAGCCAGCCCGGACCGAGCGAGCCGGCCGGGAACGCCTTGAGCCAGTCGCAGCCGGCCTTCAGCGCGTGATGCACCTCGGACGCCGTCGCGACGCCCGGCAGGTGCGGCAGGCCGGCCGCGTGGCTGGCCCGCACGACGTCGAGGTCGAGGCCGGGCGCGACGGTGAAGACCGCGCCGGCCTCGGCGGCCGTGGCGACCTGCTCCGGGCTGCGCACGGTGCCGGCGCCGACCGGGTGCCCGTGCCCGGCGAGGGCCCGCAGGCACTCGACGGCCTCGGGGCTCTGGATCGGCACCTCGACGACGCCGAGGCCGCTGTCCCAGACGGCGCGGGCGATCTCCAGGGCGCGCGGGACCGGTACACCCCGCAGGATCGCCACGAGCGGGCGGCCGTCGAGCAGCTCGTCGAACGTCATTGCGGTTCCTCCAGGGGTTTCAGGCCGAGCCGGGCCCGCGGGCCGGCACGGAGCAGGGCGGCGGCTTGGACCGCGGTGGCGCCACCGTCGAGCACGATCTCGGTGCCGGTGAGCATCGCCGCGCCGTCGGACACCGCGAACGCGACGGCCGCGGCGACGTCGGCGGGCTCGCCGAGCCGGCGCAGCGGATGGGCGTCGCGCTGCCGCTCGCGGTCGGTGTCGCCGTCGAGGCGTTCCTCGGTGGCGGGTGTGCGGATCCAGCCCGGTGCGATGGTGACCGCGCGGATGCCGTGCCGGCCGTAGTCGACGGCGACCTGCCGGGTGAAGGCGGCCAGTCCGGCCTTGGCGGCGGCGTACGCGGGCAGTCCCGGCCCGAACGATCCACTGTGGATGGATCCGATGGTGACGATCACACCCCGGCCCGCCGCGATCATGCCGGGCAGGGCGTGCTTGACGGCAAGGAACGCGGAGGTGAGGTTGGCGTCCAGGACCGTGTGCCAGTCCTCCAGGGTGGTCTCGTGCGCGGGCGCGCCGGCGGTCAGGCCGGCGCACGTGACGAGCGCGGTGACCGGCCCGAGCGCGGCGAAGGCGGCGGCCACGGCCAGTTCGTCGAGGAGGTCCACCGGTTCGACGCCGGCCTGGCCGGTTGGCTCCGGGAGCTGCCGGAAAGGCGTGACAGCCGGGAGCTGCCGGAAGGGCGTGACAGCCGGGAGCTGCCGGAAGGGCGTGACAACCCGGTCCAGGCCGGCGACGTCCCAGCCGTCGGCGCGCAGCCGGCGCGCGACGGCGGAGCCGATGCCGCCGGCCGCGCCGGTCACCACGGCTCGCGCACGGCTTCCGTCAGCCACGGAACACCTCGTCGCGCGCGCTGGCGAGACTCAC
>NZ_BONQ01000171.1 GCF_016862795.1 Dactylosporangium siamense
CCCCATACGTCACCGACTCATCCCCACACCGCACCGCCACAGCATCCGGACACGTCACCACCCACCCACCGATCAACTCGTGGATCGTCTCCACCGGCGGCAGCTCCACCACGGGAGCGCCCCACCTCGACAGGTCCACCAGCTCGCCGGGCGTCAGCAACGGCAGCCGCGACAACCGCACATCCGTCGCGCCCGCCACCGCCGACAGCAGCCGCTGAAAATGACCAACAAACCCCGACATCCGCGCCGCGTCGAACAGCGCCGTGCTGTACTGCACCGAACCCACCACGCCCGCCCCGGCCTCAGCCAAAGCCACCGACAGATCGAACTTCACCGGCATCGACACCGGCCCATCACCGACCGGACCCTCCGCACCACCGGCCGCATAGTTGAACAACACCTGGAACAACGGCGTCCGCGACCGGTCCCGCACCACACCCAACTCGTCCACCAACTGCTCAAACGGCACATCCTGGTGCTCGTATGCGGCCAGGGTGTCGGCGCGGACGCGCTGCAGCAACTCCACGAACGTCGGATCGCCGGACAGGTCCGTACGCAACACCAGCGTG
>NZ_BONQ01000172.1 GCF_016862795.1 Dactylosporangium siamense
ACACACCAGCGGCCCGCGACAACGCCCGCAAACCCTCGACCACATCAGCCGGAACGACGAAGTCCAGCACCGCACCCGCCGACGACCGCACCGGCGGCCTGGGCCGGTCGGTCGGCAACGCCAACACCGGCGCGCCATCCAGCCGCGCCCGCCAATAGTCCAGCTGTGCCTCGAGCACCTCGCCGGTCAACCACTGGCGCTGCCATGCGGCGAAGTCGGCGTACTGGACGGGTAGGGCCGGCAGCCGGTCGCCTCGATGGAGGGCTTCGAGCTCCCGCTGCAGGATCGGGCTGGACCACTGGTCGGACACGAGGTGGTGTTTGGCGATCGCGAGCAGGTGGCGTTCGGGGGCGAGCCGCAGCAGCGTCGCCCGGAAGAGCGGGCCGGCGGCCAGGTCGAACGGCACGGCCAGGTCGGCGGCCAGCCACGCCTCCGCGGCCGCGGCCGGGTCGGGTCGCCCGGCGAGGTCCACGACCGGCAGGTCGAAGGGCGACGGCGGGTCGATCACCTGGTGCGGGACCCCTTCGACGTCGGCGACCAGCCGGGTCCGCAGCACCTCGTGCCGGGCGACGAGCCGGCTCAGCGCCACGGTGAGCGCCTCGACCGACAGGGCGCCCTCGAGCGGGATGGGCGTCTGCATGTTGTACTCGACCGAGCCCGGCTCCAGCTGCGCCAGGAACCACAGCCGCTGCTGCGCGAACGACAGCGGCAGCGGGTGTGCACGGTCGGCGGGCGCGATGCGCGCTTGGCGCCGGCCGTCCCGGTCGCGCAGATGGGCGATCAGCTCCTCGCGATGCCGCTCGATGAGCTGCCGGACCTCGCCCGTCATGGCGTTCTTCGCGGTGAGCGCGAGCAGCTGTCCGTCGTCGAAGTACAGATGGACGCCGCGCCCGTCGAGCTCTTGCAACACTTCGGAGGCGGCGATCGTCATCGCGGGATCCGTCCTCGTCGGCTGGACGTGCACAGAGGGAACCGAGACGACACCGTCGCACGCCGGCCGGGTCTGGTGAAGGCGTCACCAGATCCGCGCGATCGGGTCTCCAGCGGGGCGACGGGCACGGGCGGAGCACGACACATGAACGGCGTCGGCCGGGTGTTGGGCGTCAGGCTGGCGGCCCCGGTCGTCACAGCGCGGCTCCTGCTCCGACGCGACGTCCGCACCTACGGCGGAAGGCCGACGGCCGCGCCGATCTGCCGAATGTGGGTTACCCCTCCCCCGGATCACGCACGTCGGCGGGCCATGACGGCCAGGCCTGTCACGGCGAGCAGCGCGGCCACCGCCGGGATCAGGAACACCGCAGGGAGTCCGAAGATGGCGGCGCCGATGCCTCCGGCGGCGCCGCCGAGCGCGGAGCTGACGGCGGTGGAGCTCAGGAAGACGGCCGAGGCGGTGGCCACGGCGGTGGGCAGCAGATCCTGGGCGACGACGATGCCCAGCCCGGCGAAGATGCCCCACACGCCGCCCATGAGGACCTGCCCGGCGAACAACCCGGCGGCTGTGCCGGTCGTGGCGAAGCAGACGTTGGCGGCGACGCCGAACGCCGCGCCGATCACCATCAGGCGCATCATCCCGATGCGGCGGGCCACGAGCACCGCCACGGGCATCAGGATCAGTTCGACCAGCGGTTGGATGCCGATGACGGCGCCGCTGAGCGCGGCGGGGTAGTGCAGCTGGTCGGTCATGTAGATCGGCAGGTATGCGTATTTGATCGACTCGCCGGCGTACACCAGGACGTACAGTCCCGTGAACGCGAGCAGCGGCAGCATCGCGCGCAGGCGTGGGCCGGGTGCTGACGCCGCGACCGCGGGGGCCGCGGCCGGCGAGGTCTTGAGGTTGCCGAGCGGGATGATCTGGGTGAGGGTGGCGACGGCGGTCGCGAGCAGCATGGTGCGCAGCGAGGTGTGCGCGGCCAGGAAGGCGCCGGCGGCCGGGCCGACGACCCAGCCGGCGGTCAGCGCCATCCGCACAATGGAGACCACGCCGTCGGTGTTCGGGTTCGGGTGCGCCTTCGTCTCGTCGTGGATCGCGGCGAACAGCTGCGACGTCGCGGCGCCGCCGAACCCGCCGATCACGGCGCTGAGCACGAACGGCATCCACAGCTGGGTCGAGTACGCGATGGCCGCCCAGCTGACGAACCCGGCCACGGCACAGACGCGGAACAACCCCAGGCGACGGCCGGTGCGGTCGGACCGCGCACCGACCAGGTAGCCGGCCACCGGCGCCGTCAGGTTGGTCAAGTAGAACAGCCCGGCGGCGGTCAGCGAGCCGCCCAGATCGTTGACCAGGAACCTGGCGATCTGCGGGGCCGCAGCGGAGAACCCGAGCCCGGACAGGAGCATCGCGATGGTCGCCCCGCGGTACAGCGGTGTGGCGAGCACCAGTCGGACCGCCGACCGGTGCACCGCGGGCTCGGTCAGCGGCACGTCTGTGGGAGGCGCTGTTTCGGGGAGTGCCATGGCTGTGCCCTTCCGTTCGCGTAAGGGCGCACGGTAGGGGCGAGAGCGCTCTCATGACCAGGGTCAGCCTGGTGCCGTGCTCTCCCGCACGATCAGCTCGACCGGGAAACGTTGCCGGTAGCCGGTCGGGACGGGGCCGTCCAGCAGGAGCCGCACCGCGGCGGCGGCCATGTCCTCGACCGGCATCCGCATGGTGCTCAGCGGCGGGTTCGCGCACACCGCGGCGATACTGTCGTCGAACCCGACCACGCTGACGTCCTGCGGGACGCGCCGGCCGGTCGCGGTGATCGCCTGGACGGCGCCGGCGGCCGTCAGATCGCACGCCACGAACATCGCATCGACGTCCGGGTGCCGGGCGAGCAGGTCCCGCGCGGCACTGAGGCCGACCTCCCGCCGGAAGGCGCCGCCGGTGCCCAGATCCGGCAGCCCCAGCTCCGCGACGGCCCGCATGTATCCGGCCCGGCGGCTGGTCCCGCAGGTGTCGTCGGCACCGTGGATCGCCGCGATGCGCCGCCTGCCGAGCTGATACAGGTACTGCACGGCGGCGTACGCACCGCCGACGTTGTCCGCCTCGACGGCCGGAACCGACGGCGCCGTCGCCACCAGCGATACCACCCGCCGACATTGCCGGTGCAGCCGCGACGCGAGGGCCGGCGAACCGTCGGCCAGCACCACACCGACCGACGCCCGGCGCGCGATCACGTCGACGGTGTCGGCATCCTCCGCGGCTGCGACCGAATGGATGCGCAGCTGCACGTCCCGGCCGGCGAGCACGGTCATGATCCCGGCCAGGACCCGGCTGTAGTACGGGTGCGAACCGATCCACCCCACCGCGGGCACGGGCGCGGCCACCACGACGTCGATCGCCGGCTGCTGCCGCGACGCGAGCGCCCGCGCCGTCTGGTCAGGCACGTATCCCAGCTCGGCGATGACGTCCTTGACGTGCTGCCGGACCGCCTCGGTGGCACCGGGCACGCCGTTCATCACCCGCGACACGGTCGACCGCGACACGCCGGCCGCACGCGCGACGTCCTCGATCGTCAGTTTGGAACCAGCCATCTTCGGCACCCTTCACGGACCTGTAGCGTGCTGCCAGGCCCAATGCAAACATATTCAGCCCCGTTGCCCCGATGCCGCGAGGCTCCCACCGTCATCCGCCGATCTTCGCGATCGGGGGTGTTCGCCGTGACCAGCCGGCCGATCGCACCTTTGGCGCCGCCAATCACCGCGAGCGGCCAACCCTCAGGCATTGGCGGGGCCGCAGCGGCTGCAGAGCACTCGCCGAGCCCTGGCCGACACCAGGCCGAATCGCCGCGACGACCGGCGATGACCCAGTCCTGGACAGCCTGCTGCTGCGACTGAACACGGAGACAGCGCGCCCTGCCGCCCACCTTCGCGTGCCGCTTGACAAACCACCACCAGCCGCTTCACCCTTTAACTATGATAATAGATAAGCGGCCGTCGACAGGAGGGTCCGCTATCGAGTTCCGGCTGGACCCGGGGTCCGGGGTGCCGACTTATCTGCAACTCGTCCACCAGGTCGAACACGCACTACGGCTGGGCTACCTGAACGTCGGGGACAGGCTGCCGAAGGTGAAGGACGTCGTGGCCCTGTTGGCCATCAACCCGAACACGGTCCTGAAGGCGTACCGGGACCTCGAGCACAAAGGGCTGGCCGTCGGCCGGCCCGGACAGGGCACGTTCATCCGCAGCACCCTGGGCGAGCAGCCGCAGGAGAGCGATCAGAACCGGCTGCGCACACAGCTGAGCACCTGGATGCACTCCGCCCAGGAGGCGGGCCTGGACCCTGACGCGATGGTCGCGCTGTTCACCAGCACGCTGCACGAGTTTCGCACCGGAAGGACTGGAGTGAAGACCCCATGACCGCGATCACCGAACCGGGCCTCGCGTTGCAGGCCAGTGGCCTGGGCAAGCGCTATGGTTCGACGTGGGCGCTGCGCGACGTGGAGCTGGCCGTGCCGGAAGGGCGGGTCATCGCCCTCGTCGGCCCCAACGGCGCCGGCAAAACAACGCTGCTGCACCTGGCGATGGGCCTGACCGTGCCCACCGCCGGGGAGGTCCGCGTCCAGGGCGGTCTGGCCGCGGGCAGCCTGGCCGCCCTGAGCACCGTCGGCTTCGTCGCCCAGGATGCGGCGCTGTACCCCAACCTCAGTGTGGCCGACACCATTCACCTGGCGCACAACCTCAATACCGGCTTCGACGTGAGTCGTGCGCACGAACGCATCGCCGAGCTCGACGTTCCGCTCGGCTGCAAGGTCGGCAAGCTGTCCGGCGGCCAGCGCGCCCAGGTCGCGCTGACCCTGGCGCTGGCCAAGCGTCCGCGGCTGCTGATCCTGGACGAGCCACTGTCCAGCCTGGACCCGCTCGCCCGGCACGACTTCATGGCCGCGTTGATGGCCGCGGTCGCCGAGGACGGGATCAGCGTCCTGTACTCATCCCATGTCGTCTCCGAACTCGAGCGCGTATCGGACTATCTGGTCGTGCTGTCCGGCGGCCGGGTGCAGCTCGCCGATGAGGTCGACGACGTGTTGGGCACGCACTGGCTCTACACCGGCCCGGTCGCCGAGGCCGACCGGATCGCTGCCGACCTGCCGGTGCTCCGCGACCGCCGCACCGACGTGCTGGCCTACCTGCTGGTCCGCTCCACCGGACCGCAGGCCCAGCCGCCGCACGGCTGGGAGGCGACCCGCGTCGGGCTGGAGGAGCTGGTCCTGGCGTACCTACGCAAGCCGCGTACGACGGTGACGCACGGCGCGCTCGAATTGACCGCGAAGGGGACCGCACTGTGAGCACCATGACGACCCACCGCACGGCCGGTCCGACGCCCGTAGCCCGACCCGGCCTGTCCAAGCTCGTCTGGGTGACCTGGCGTCAGCATCGAACCGCGCTGCTCGGGATGCTGTCGGTCATGGGCCTCGGCGCCTTGGTCCTGTTGCTCGACGGGCGCTCGATGCATTCCGCCTTCACGTCCAGCGGCATGATCAACTGCCTGCCCGGCCACGAGGCCGGCTACTGCGGTGCCGCCCTGGACGCGTTCCGTCCCGCGCAGGACCGGGTCAGTCAGCTGACCGGACTCTGCCTGGCGCTACCGGTGCTCTACGGACTCTTCCTCGGCGCTCCCTTGCTGGCGCGGGAGTACGAATCGGGCACCTACCGCTTCGCGTTCACGCAGGGGGCCGGACGCGTCCGATGGCTGATCGCGAAGATCGTCCTGCTGTCCTCGTTCACCATCGCGACCACCACCGCCTTCACCGCTGTGGTGATGTGGTGGTACTCGCCGCTGGTCCCACTGACCGGCCGCCTCGGCAACACCATCTTCGAGAGCTACGGTGCGGTGTTCGTGGCCCGGGCGCTGTTCGCCTTCGCCGTCGGCATCGCCGTCGGCGCGCTGCTGCGCCGGACCGTCCCGGCGATCGGTGTGACGCTGGGTGTGTGGCTCGTGGTGGTCATCTCGACCACCGTCAGCCTGCGGCAGAACTTCCTGACTCCGCTCAACACACTCAACGGCACGGTCCCGTCGACCGCCTGGACCGTCAGCAGCCAGTGGACCGGCCCCGACGGGCATGCCCTGACCGGCAACCAGGTCGCGGACCTGCAATATCGAGCCGCCGAAGGTGGCCACAAGCTGGACCTGGGGCAGTACCTGGCCGACCAGGGCTACCGGCACCTGGCCAGCTACCATCCCGAAAGCCGGTTCTGGTCCTTCCAGGCGATCGAGGCCGGCGGCCTGGCTGCGGTCTCGGTGGCGCTGCTCATCCTGGCCATCTGGCTGGTGCGCCGCCGCGCCGCCTGATCGACCGGGCGGTAAGGACACCGGCAAGTGAGTGCCCGGCCGCGAACGAGTCTGGCCGTGGACGTGCTGGGGCTGATCATCGCGGTGGTCGTGACGGCGGCGTCGGTGACCGACAACCTGATCCACCTCCAGCTGGTTCGGATCGCGTGGTGCCGGAGACCCCTACCCTGCGCGGGCGTCTCGGCTGCGAGGGCCTGCGAGCCCATCACCAAGCGGCTCGGCAGTGACCGCGATCATCAGGACGATCGGATAGTGCTTGTCGAGCTGGCCGAGGACCACGCACACCGTTCGCCTGGACCGACGCCAAACGTTGGCGTGATGCTCAGATGCAAACAGGGTGATGTCCTCAACCACCGGCCGAACCGCTTGACCTGCGATAATCCGATCGAAGTCGGGGGCGAACGAGTGGAGCTGCGAAGAACCCCAGGCCGATGTCAGTGCCTGGACCACCGCCAAGCGCCTGCGCTCGAGCCGGTCCTGGGCCTCCGTCCAGCGCTCGGCCGGCGCGTCCGCCAGAACCTCACTCGCAGCGACCGGTGCGAAATGACGGTCAGGCCCGCTCGTTGCCCGGCCGATGATCCAATCGTCAGCTGCGGTCACCGCTGGCGGAAAGGGCAGGGCCACGAGGCGTTCGGCCAGCGCGACGCAGTCGGCCGGCTCCACCGGCGGGTCCGGGAACACGGCTGGAAGGTAGCAGACCATGCAGCGCGCATTCGGTCATGCCGCGAACCGGTACCCGTAGTCGACGGGGTTGGGTGCGACGGTCAGCCGGTGTCGTCGGCACGGGCGGCCGTCTCGCGGAAGTCGAACGCTCCGGTCAGGGACGCGGCGGGCGGCGTGGATGTCGCGGTAGTACCGCTGCATCGTGATGGATAGGCCCGCTCGCGACCCCGGTGGGTAAGCTTCTTGATTCCCTACGGGCATACCTTGAGCAGCACGGAAGTAAAAGCCGGCCCGGCAGTCTGGATCTGGGCAATAGTGCCCGCCTCATCAGTGCTGTACTGCTTGAGCTGCCCCACGAAACGCGTCACCGCTGGCTTCAGCTCCGCGTCGGCGACCTGGGCCGCCAGCGGCTCGAGTTTGCCGGCCCATTCGGCGGCGAGTTTCTTGGCGTCCGCGAGCGCCGCAACGCCGCCGGCCGAGTCACCGCCTTGACTTGCCTGCACGGCCTTCTGCAGGCCGGCGATGATCTTGTCGAAGTACTGCACCTGCAATGCCTTGATCGAGTCGCATGCCGGGTCTCCGCCCGCTGCGGACGGCGACGCGGCCGCGCTCGTGCCGGCCGCGGACGCCGCAGCGTCCGTTGCCCCGCCCTCGTCCGCACACCCGGCGCCCAGCGCGAGCACCATCGCGGCAACCCCGGCAACCATGAAGACCCGCATCGTCCTGACCTCCCCGTGATGATCCAAGCGACGCGAGTATACGGGTCACAATCCAGGACGACCCAGGCGTCACGTGCACGGCCGCGACCCGACCCGCCGAACTCACCATCCCGGACGGCTGGCCACCGTCGTGGAGTGAGTGGCTCAAGATTGACGACTGGTGCCGACCACTCGACATCGCCGCCTACGTGCGTCAGCAGATCGCCTTCTATCGATGCGCGACCGGACGCCCACGGTTCAAGGAAGACGCGGACTCAATCGGCACGCCAGGACTCGCCGGGGACCAGAGCACGCAGAGCGACCAGCGGAGCCTCGAGCTCCAATTCGCCGTCACTGGCCGAAGCCGCCCGCATGTCGACGGTCCCAACAACACTTCGCCCCGGAGGTCTGCGGACCGAGCTCCACCGGCGGCAGGTCACAGGCCGAGGATCGGCGGTTGCTGGTTGGCCTCGACCGTGCCGACGTCCGCAGCTCGACTGCGCAGCTCCGCTGCGTGCTCCGTGGCGCCGCGGGCGTCGTAGATTCTGGCGGCGTACTCCATGGCATAGGGATCTCCGCGCCCGATGGCGGCATGAAACAGTCGCAACGCCGTCGACACGTCTCCGGCGTCGCGAAACGCCACACCCAATGCTGTGACCGGGTATCCGTCGTCCTAGCCGAGCACCGGCTCGATCCAGCGAGCCGCCTCCTGCCGATCGCCACGCTCCAATGCCAGCCGGGCCAGCCCCAGCATCGCATCCGCGCTGCCCCGGGCTGCGGTGTCAGCCACCTTCCGCCACACGTCCTCGGCACGATCGCTGTTGCCCTGCAGATTCGCGAACGTGCCCAGATTGAACCCGGCATCCACGTCACCCGCTGCCCAGGCGCGCTCCAACAACGGGATCCCCTCGGCGTGCCGGCCTGCCTGACACAAGGCCGCCCCCAAGATCCCCGCAGCTCCCACATGCCCGGCCGCCGCCGCCCGGCGTACCGAAGCCATCGAGGCACCACTCAGCCGACCATGCGCGTCGAACTCCACAAGCGGATCCGCTACAGCACGGCGACGGCGGTTGAACAGACCCACAACGCAGACCGTACGCGACGACCTTGCTCCAAGAGGCAGCAGCTGACCGAGTTCCGGTACTCGGCCTGCCCTGGACCGGCGCTCAACGGGTCAGGGGGTAGGACGGCACCGCTTATCATCGGTCGGTGTTCATCGAGGTCATCGGCAGACGGTTGCTCCCCGACAACGTTGACCGCGACGACGTCGAGGACCTTCTCACGGCGGTGCTTGGCGCGGACGGTGAAGTGACCGGGGCCGGGGTCGGCATGGGCGGTTGGAACCTCGATGTCGAACTGACGGTCGACGATGGTGCTGCCGCAGGCGTGGTATCGCGGTTGGCGGTCGCACTGGTGGAGCAGGGGCTCGGTTGGGTAGAGCTTCGCCCGGAGGGCGAGGGCGCTGGGATGCCGGCTCTGAGCTTCGTCGAGTGACCCGACTGCGGCGCGGCTCAGGTGTGCGCGCCTGGCTTGCGTCGGTCGGAGGATGCTGGCTGGGATCACGGTCGGTCGTCGGCGGGACTCACCCGCTTGGCGGAGGAGTGAACCCGGTCGGGGGTCCGGGCGATCGCGTCGGCCGCGTCGCCGGTGTGATTGGCACAACGGACGCCCATGGTTCCAGCGGGAGCATCGATCGCGGCGACGCGGGCAGCTGGGCTCCTCCGTGCTCGCCGCCCTCGACGGGCCGCACAGAGGCTCCCTGTCGCATGTTCTGCGGCATGGAGGGCGGCCCCGCGGCTGGAGTACGGCGCGGGTCCGGCGGGTCGTCGTAGTCCGGCATGGCCAGCATCAGCGCCGCGATACCGCCTACCAGGACGCCGACTTCACCACGCGGCGTAGTCGGCTAGGACAACTTGAACCTGGCGCAGCGGCGTCGCTGGCGACTCGACCGCCATGCCATCCACATGGGTGGGTCCTGAACTCCACCACGCCGCCGGCGGCGGAAACGACCGCGCCCGGCGTGACGACGGCGGCGGAATGAGTGCCGACACCGGGCCGATGCGGTCGGCGTCACTGGGCCTTGGTGTCGTACTGCATGGCGCCGACCACGTTGCCGGACGGGTCAGCCAGCCAGATCAGATGACCGACGCCGGCGATGGTCGTCGTCTGCATGAGCAACCGGCCGCCCGCGGCGAGCGCGGCCTGCTCGACGTGACGGACGTCGTCCACGGCGACGGTGCACTCGAAGCCGGTGGTCGGCTGGTCGGCCAGCAGCTGGCGGCGCTGCTGGAGTGCGGCGGTGACACCTGGACCGTGGGGATCCTCCGCCTCCACGCGGTAGAAGCCAGGCGGCCCCCAGGCGGAGAACTGCCAGCCGAACGCCGCCCGGTAGAAGGCACGGCTGGCGGGGATGTCGTCGGCGTTGATCGCGATGTGGGACAGCGTGTTCATGAACAGGACGGTAGGCGCGCCGAGCTGGTGCGCACTACCGATACCACGGCGTAACCTGTCGAAAATGCGTCATCCCGACGAGTCGGAGCCGGATGTCCGCTCATACGCGGTGTCCCACCCTGGCGGCCCGCTCGACCTGCCCCAACACCCGGCGTGGAGTCAGCTGGTCTACGCCGTCCACGGCGTCCTGACCGTGCACACCCCGGACGGGTCCTGGGTCGTCCCGCCGCACCGGGCGGCGTGGGTGCCGGCCGGCGTCCGCCATCGACTCGCGCTGTCCGGCCCGACCGCGCTCCGCACGCTGTACCTCGCCCGTGGGCTGGACCTGCTTCCCAGCACCTGCCGCGTCCTCGACGTGCCGCCGCTGCTGCTGCGAGCTCATCCTGCACGCCGTGCGCCTGGCGCCACTGCGCATGGCCGACCCGGTGCACCGGCGACTTATCGGCGTCCTGGCCGACCAGGTCGTCGCACTCCCCGACGCGCCACTGCAGCTTCCCGCGCCACTCGACCCACGCGCGGTCGCCCTCGCCACGATCCTGCAGGACGACCCCGGCGACACATCCTCCGTCTCCGTCCTCGCCCATCGGGTGGGCGCCAGCCGCCGCAGCCTGGAGCGCGTGTTTCGCACCGACACCGGCATGACCGTCGGGCAGTGGCGGCGCCGGCTCCGCATGCTCGAGGCGCTCCGCCTCCTCGCCGCCGGCATGACCGCCACCGCCGCCGGAGCCCGGGTCGGATATGCAACGCCCAGTGCGTTCGGTGCCGCATTCCGCGCCGAGCTCGGCGCCACCCCCGCGCACTGGTTCAGCCAGTGAACACCTGAGTTCATCGACTGCTGGCGTTGTCGCCGGTGGTCGTACCGATCCGTGGAGCTTGCCAACCGGAGAGCATCCGCGAGTCGGCCATGCGATTTTGACGTCCTCCGGTGTCGGAACTGCCGGCACCGCCTCAGTCGGCGCCGCCCGTACCGCCGTCGGTGCCGCCGTCGGTGCGGCGCCGAACGGGTGACCCCATCCGTGCCGACGTTCAGCGGAATTTCAGGTAGGTCGGCCTACGTTCCCACCGATTTCTGCGGAGTCGACGTCTGCGTCCGGTCGTGAGGGAGAGTTGTGTCCGTTACCACCAACAGGCCGGTGAGTGCGCGCGGGTGGCTGACCAAGGTGCCCGCGATCACCGCCACCTTCTGGGTCATCAAGGTCCTGTCCACCACGATCGGGGAGACGTTCGCGGACTACCTCGCCGTGAACGTCGGTCTCGGTCCGATCGTGACCGACGCGATCATGTTCGTCCTGCTGGCGACCGCGCTGGTCGTGCAGTTGCGCACCCGCCGCTACACGCCCTGGATCTACTGGCTCTGCGTGGTGCTGGTGAGCATCTTCGGCACCCAGGTCACCGACCTGTTCACCGACACCCTGGGCGTACCGCTCGCCGTCAGCACTCTCGTGTTCTCGGTCCTGCTCGCCGTGGTGTTCGCGATCTGGTACCGGCAGGAGCGCACCCTCGCTATCACCTCAATCAACACGCCGCGCCGCGAAGGCTTCTACTGGGCGGCGATCCTGACCACGTTCGCCCTCGGGACCGCCGCCGGTGACTTCGCCACCGAGGCGCTGAACCTCGGCTTCCGCAACGGTGCGCTGATCTTCGGCAGTCTGCTCGTGGCCACGTGGATCGCGTTCCGCCTCGGCGCCGGCCAGGTGCTGACGTTCTGGATCGCCTACGTCATCACCCGGCCGCTCGGCGCGTCACTCGGCGACCTGCTCACCCAGGACAAGGACCTCGGCGGTCTCGCGCTGGGCGCGAGCACCACCAGCCTGCTGTTCCTGGTTGCCATCGTGGTGCTCGTCGTCCGCGAACAGATGCTGGTCAGCCGGCACGGCGTCGTCGACAAGGGCGCCGGGCCGCACGGTGGCCACCGCCAGGACCGTGCGTGGGCCGGCGCAGCCGCTCTCGCCGTTGCCGTCGCCGGTTTCGGGCTGAGCATGGCGCACGGCTCCCGGTCGGCGACCGACACCCAGGCCGACGTCACGCAGAACACGGTCACGGCTGGCGCGTCGGGCCCGGCGGCGGCGCGTGCGGTGCACCCGACGACCAAGCTGGGCAATCTCAGCAGGTTCGCGGTCATCGTGACCGACGTCAAGACCAAGGTCACCGCCAACGACCTCGTGGCCGCCAAGACCCGCGTCAAGGACCTCGAGGTCGCCTGGGACGACGCGGAAGCGGGGCTCAAGCCGCGCGACGCCACCAGATGGCATCAGCTCGACGACGAGATCGACGCCGTGCTCACCGCCCTGCGAGCGGCGCATCCCGTCCAGGCGGACTGCGCGTCCGCTGTCGCCGGCCTGATGACAACGCTGAACACGTTCGACGGGGTGTGACACCGCGGCTGCGGCCCCGGCGGCCGGTGGGCCGGCGGCCATGACGGCCAGCGGGAGGACCGTCATGGCCGGGGCCGACCGCGGGGTGATGCCGTCGAGCGGTGGGGCTACTTGCCGCCGCCGTGGCCGGCGTTGAGGGTGAAGGTCGTGAGGTCGGCGCTGACGTCGTACATGACGTTGGCGCCGTCCTTCGTGCCCAGCACGTCGTAGGAACCGTCAGGGTCCTTCCGGACACCGGTCACCGTGACCGTGGAGTCCTTGGCCTTCATCGCGGCGGTCACCTTCGCGAGCTCGTCACCGGTCACGGCGGTGTCGTTCGAGCCACCGCCGCCGTGGCCCTTGCCACCGCCGCCGTGGCCGGCGTTGAGGGTGAAGGTCTTGAGGTCGGCGCTGACGTCGTACATGACGTTGGCGCCGTCCTTCGTACCCAGCACGTCGTAGGAACCGTCAGGATCCTTCCGGACACCGGTCACCGTGACCGTGGAGTCCTTGGCCTTCATCGCGGCGGTCACCTTCGCCAGCTCGTCACCGGTCACGGCGGTGTCGTTCGAGCCACCCTTGGCGCCGTGGTCCGAGCCCGCGCCGGCGCTGGTCGAGGCGCCCGGTGTCGGCGACGCGGTTTCGGCGCTGGCCAGCGACGCGGCTCCGAAGATCATGATGCCGGTGGCCGTGAGGCCCGCCGCTGCCAGGCCGATCCGCTTGATGTGCTTCGTCGACATGCTCATCGCTCCCGTTGCCCAGGGCGCGGGCTCTCTGCCTGCGCCTTCGGATCTACAGCGTCGGGAGCGAACCTGGGTGAATGCTGTCAAGGACCTGCCGTGGGCCTGGCACACCAGGTTCTTAGACGGCCCATACAACAGCTCTTACGGGACTCTTAACCGCCGCCTCCCGGCCCGGGTCGGCACCTACTCGAACCGCACCCGCTCCGGGACGGTGACCCGGCTCAGGATCGGCATCGTCCCGACGATGACCGCGAGAGACACCAGCAGCCCGGCGGCAAGGGTGAGGTAGTACGTGCCCCCGGGCAGGTGCACGATCTTCGCCGCCCCCGGCGGTGCGGCGGCGAACTCCGTCGGCACCGCCACCGCCAGCCCCGTGACGATCGCGACCGCCACGGCCGCGAGCAGCGGCACCAGCGACTCGATGAGCACCACGCGGCGCAGTGTCGTCACGGCCGCGCCGCTCACGCGCAACAGCGTGAACGGGCGTTTCCGCTCGACCACCCCGCCGCCCACCGCGATGGCCAGGCTCGTGCCGGCGACCAGCAGGGTGGTCGCGACCACCAGCAGGACCACGGTGCCGACCTCGGTGTAGATCGCGGCGCGTTCCTGTGCCACCTCGCCGAACGTCCTGGGCCCGTTGCCCATGCTGCTCGCCAGTTCCGGGTGCGACACGGCGAGGAACGTGCGCACGCGTTCCAGCTCGTCGGTGTCGTCGAAGCTGACGAGGAGCGCGTTCGCGCTGAGCCGGTCGAGGTCGACCGCGACCGGCGCGTTCCGCTCGGTGACGATCGGCAGCACCTTGTTCAACGCCGCCAGGTTGTCGGTGAACACCATGCCGCCGCCGTCGTTCACCTGTACCGCGGCCACGCCGGGCGCGCATCGACCGAGCGGAACGACGTACGCGAGCCGCGCGCAGCTGACCAGGTCGGGCTTCGGCTCCGGCGCGGCGGGCGGACCGCCGGGCGGACCGTTCACCTCGTCGGCCCGGTTGGCCGGATTGTCGTACAGCGGCAGCACGTGGACGCCGGCGGAACGCTCCAGCTCGCCGACCAGGCGGACCGTCGCGTCGGGGCTCAACCCGTGCGGTGAAAGGTCGCCGCGCAGCAGGACCCGCAGGACGGGATCGAGCGCACGGTCGGTCTCGGTGTGCTGGGCCGCGAGCGCCGCGGGCAGGACCGCGCCGACGAGCGTACCCACGAAGACGGCGAGCACGAGACCGCTGACGGAACGGAACGCCGTCCTCGGGTCGTCCGCCATCCACCGGGCGGCCAGCAGCGACGCCGGTCCGGTCACGTACCGGCCGAGCAGCCGCGACGCCCGCATGGTCAGCCAGGTGCCGCCGATGACCAGCCCGAGCATGATGAGGATCAGGCCGAAGACGGCGAACGTGTCGCCCGGCGGGTCCATCCCCACGGCCGAGACCGGAACGATGTAGATCGCCAGGCCGACCAGCAGCGGCACGACCCGCCAGGCCCGCGGCGGTGGCGGGGTGACCCGGCGGGACACCCCGAGCGGGGTGATCGACACCCGGCGCAGCGACAGCACCGCGGCGGCGGCCGCGGCGAGCGGCACACCGACGAGGACGGCGGCGTAGCCGAGCGCGGTCGGTGTGACGTATCCGGGGAAGAACCGGTCCCCGGTGATGGTGACCCGGGCGGCGAACGGCCGCACCAGCAGCCAGATTCCCGCTCCGAGCACGGTCCCGAGCAGCGCGCCGAGCAGCGAGTCGACGGATGCGATGACGCCGATCTGCCGGGGCGTCGCCCCGACCAGCCGCATCGCCGCATACCGCTCCTCGCGCCGGGCCGCGGCGAGCCGGGTCGCGTTGCCGATCAGGACCAGCATCGGCAGCAGCAGCGAGACTGCGCCGAGGCCGAAGCCGAACCGGTAGATGCTGGTGTCGCCGCGGCGCTGCGGGGTCAGTCGCACTTCGGTGATCCGCGTGGTGCCGGCCACGGCGGCCAGCGTCGCCGGCTCGTATCCGACGACGATCGCGAGGTCGTCGGGCCCGGACAGGCCGGGCGCCCCGATGAGCCCCGCGCGCGTGCCGGGGAACCGGTCGCCCAGCCGGTCGTGCGGCGTCGCGGCGATGAGCCGGGCCAGGGCGGGCGACAGATAGTATTCGCCGGCGTTCGGCAGCCGGGTCAGCCCGGGCACGAGGGGCGCGTGCGACCCGAGTGCCGCGACGTCGAGCCGTTCGATGACGTGGCCCCGGAAATGGTCCTCGGCGTAGTGCCACAGCGCGGCGTCGTCCTGCGGCGCCGCCGACACGGGCTGCGTCAGGTCCTCGATCGGCGGCGGGACACTGTCGGACCCCGGCAGGCCGGTGCACGGCCAGCAGGCACGGGCCACCGTCTGCTCGTATCCGTGATAGATCGCGAGGACGCTGAGCAGCAGTGCGACACCGACCGCGACGGCGGCGGCGGTGACCGCGATCCGGGCGGCAGCCTCGCGACCGCCGCGCCGGAACAGGTGGACGCCGACGCGGACCGCGACGCCCATCACCGCGCCGCCGCCCGGAAGTCGCTGACCAGGCCGTCGCGGACGACGACCTCCCGGTCCGCGTAGGCCGCGACCCGCGCATCGTGCGTCACGATGATCACGGTGGCGCCTTCCTCCCGCGCGACGTCGACCAGCAGATCCATCACCTGCTCACCGGTGAGCGTGTCGAGGGAGCCGGTCGGCTCGTCCGCGAAGATCACCTTTGGCCGGACGGCGAGCGCCCGGGCGAGCGCGACGCGCTGGGCCTGACCGCCGGACAGCTCGCCCGTGCGCCGGTGCTCCAGCTCGCTCAGGCCGAGCCGCGGGAACCAGTTCGCGGCCTGCGCGTATGCCTCGCCGCGCCGGACGCCGCCGAGCAGCAACGGCAGGGCGACGTTGTCCAGCGCGTCGAGCTCCGGCACCAACTGGCCGAACTGGAACACGAAGCCGAACGCGGTGCGCCGCAGCGCCGTGCGCCCCGCCTCGCTGAGCCGGTCGACGCGGTTGCCGTCGAACCACACCTCGCCCTCGTCGGGCGGGAAGATCCCGGCCAGGCAGTGCAGGAGGGTCGACTTGCCGGAGCCGCTCGGCCCCATCACCGCGAGGATCTCGCCGTCTCGGACCTCGAGGTCGGCACCGCGCAGGGCGTCGGTCGTGCCGAACGCCTTCCGCACGCCGCGGGCCGCCAGCAGCACGCTCATCGGACGACCTCCGCCCGCAGGTCGTTCAACCGGGCCATGGTCACTTCCATCCACCGCAGGTCGGCTTCCAGGTGGAACAGGCCGAAGTCGGCGAGCAGCGACCGGCGCAGCGGCCCCGCCTTGCGCATCGCGGTCAGCTCGCGCATCCGGTCGAGGTGCGCCGTCCGCTGCGCGTCGAGGTACGCAGAGGCCGGCCGGTCGGACAGCAACGCCAGCACCACCTTGACGTACAGGACGGCCTGCAGGTGCGGCTCGGGCTGCTCAGGTGCGGCGAGCCACTGCTCGAGCCGGGTCACCCCATCCGACGTGATCACGTATCGCCGGCGCTCCGGGCCGCCGCCGGGCGCCGAATCGTGCATCACGATCTGACCGTCGCGCTCCAGCCTGGACAGCGTGCCGTACACCTGGCCGAACGAGAGCGGCTTCCCGATGCCGAACAGCGTGTCGTACTCGTGCTTCAGCTCGTACCCGTGGCTGGGCTGCGGCTCCAGCAGACCCAGCAAGGTCGTTGAGACGTTCATGAACCCCACTATTCCCTCGACGCATACTCGCAGAGAATAGTTCGCAGCCCTGGTCTCTCTCAGGGTTTTCCACTACGGCCAGCGTCGAATTCAGGCGAACGCACCGTCACGGCCGGCGAACGGCAACACAGGCGCCGGCCGAAGGACCCGTCAGCCGAAGCGGCCGCGCACGTAGTCGGCGGTGCGTGGGTCGCGGGGGGAGCCGAACATCGCCGGGGTGGGGCCGAACTCAACGACGCCGCCGGGCTGGTTCTCCT
The DNA here is from genome assembly GCF_016862795.1 of Dactylosporangium siamense. Classification (GTDB taxonomy): domain Bacteria; phylum Actinomycetota; class Actinomycetes; order Mycobacteriales; family Micromonosporaceae; genus Dactylosporangium; species Dactylosporangium siamense. The sequence goes on from NZ_BONQ01000172.1 coordinate 17,141, forward strand.
CGGCGAGGAAGAACACGGCCTGCTGCGAGACGCGGGCCGCCTGCTGCATGTTGTGGGTGACGATCACGATCGTGACGTCCTCGACCAGCTCGGCGATGGTCTCCTCGATCACGCGCGTCGACGTGGGGTCGAGAGCCGAGCACGGCTCGTCCATCAGCAGGACCTTGGGTCGGATCGCCAGCGACCGGGCGATGCACAACCGCTGCTGCTGGCCGCCGGACAGCGCGCCACCGGGCTGGCGCAGGCGGTCCCGGACCTCCCGCCACAGCCCCGCCCGCACCAGGCACTCCTCGACGATGTCGTCCTTGACGGAGCGGCTGACCCGCTGGCCGGTCAGCTTGAGTCCGGCGACCACGTTGTCGTAGATGGACATGGCCGGAAACGGGTTGGGCTTCTGGAAGACCATGCCGATCTGCTTGCGCGCCTCGGTCAGCCGCCAGCCCGGGCCGTAGATGTCCTCGCCGTTGAGCAGCACCTCGCCGCCCATCGAGGCCGATGGGATCATCTCGTGCATCCGGTTGAGGATGCGCAGGAACGTGGACTTCCCGCAGCCGGACGGGCCGATGAGCGCGGTCACCTCGCCGGCGCGCATGTGCAGCGACACCCGGTCGAGCACCATCCGGGTGCCGAACCACGCGGTCACCTCGACCGCCTGCAGGCCCCACACCTCCCGGTGGCCGTGGTACGAGTCGGGCACGAAGACGTCCTGCGCGGTGGTGTCCATCGTTTGTCCTTGCTGTCGGCAAAGGCTGTCGGAGAAAGCTGTCAGAGGAAGTTGTCAGAGGAAGCCGTCAGAGCAGGTTGGGCAGGAGGCGCACGACGTGCTCGGCTACCAGGAGCCCGAAGACCGAGATCAGCGGCGCGAACACGATCCAGGTGCGCGCCGCGCCCCAGCGGCGCCGTGACCACGTCGCCCCGGCCGCGGCGGCGAGCAGACCCTGCAGGCCCAGGACCAGGACCCACATCGTGTTGATGGACGCGTCGACGGCCAGCGCCGTCTCGGACACGTCGATGGAGCCGGCCGGCAGCGCCCGCGGCGGGTTGGGGTACGCGGTGGAGACCAGTTCGGCGTCGACCCGCAGCACCCCGGTAGGCAGGAACGGCGTGCCCGCGGCCGTGACGAGCGTCAGCCGGCCCGATCCAGGCTCGACCGGCGGGGGGACGGCGTCGCCGGCCCGGCGGCTGCCGGTGACCCGGTAGGTCGACTCGCCCTGACCGGTCAGCACGGTGATGCGGTCCTCGGGCATGAGCCGGTCCAGGCGGCCGAAGGGCCCGCCGTATGCGGCGGCCCGGCCCTGGATGATGGCGGTGCCGGCCTGTCCGGGCAGGGCCGTGTCGCGCTGGTGCCCGGGGCCGGACATGAGGACGCCGCCCGTGGTGCCCTCGAACACCACCTCGTCCAGGCCGATGGCCGGGATTCGCAGCACCGCGACGGGCGTGCCGAGCGGCAGCAGTTTGCCGCCGCTGAGCTGGCCGACGGGCGCCGTGGCGCGGGCCAGGTCGACCCGCAACGCGTCCAGGCCCGCCTTCTGGGCCGAGCGGTGCACCGCCCAGCTGATGCCGGTGACGTTCAGCGTCAGGCCGAGCAGGATCGCGGCGACGGTGATCAGGGCCGGGCTGACGAAGTACCGCCAGGCGGCCGGCGGCACGGCACTGGCCACGACGACGGGCGTGTGGATCGGCTCGAACTCCGGCGGTTCCTGGCGTACCGGCAACAGGGCGGTCACTGCGTTGCCTCCTGGCGTTGAGGAACCGATGTGGTGTTGAAGGAACCGATGTGGTGCTGAGGAAACGGTGTGGTGTTGAAGGAACCGATGTGGTGCAGAGGAACCAATGTGGTGCTGAGGAACCGGTGCCGGAGCGACGAAACGCCTCCGGCACCGTTTGGTGCGTTGGTTTCCGTCAGGCGACGACGCGGATGGTCACCGGGGCGGACGTCCCCGGGCGGACGTTCGCGTCACCGGAGTAGACGGCGGTCAGGATGTGGTTGCCGGCCGGGTTCAGACCGCGGACGAGCGCGACGCCGACACCGGCGACGAGCGTCGCGGTGGCGACCACGGTCGAGCCGTCCTTGATCTGGACGGTTCCGGTCGGGGTCGTGCCGGAGGCCGTCACCTGGACGAGCGCGACGAGCGGCTTGTTCACCTTGACGGTGGTCGGGAAGGCGACGAAGCCGGTGTTGGAGGTGGCGCGGCCGTCCCAGCGCCACTGCAGGTTGTCGTAGAAGGTGTCGGCCGGCCAGGAGGCGGGCTTCGGGGCGCGGGTCGAGGCCGAGATGTCGACCGGCGTCACGTAGGAGCTGATGATCGCGAGGTTGGCGTCGAGGCAGGCGCCGACGATGCTGAACGCGCCGGTGGCGATGACGGTGCCCACCGGCCGCGCGGCGTCCTCCGGGGAGAGCTCGAAGTCCGAGGTGCCGGCCGGAAGGATCGTGCTGACCAGGAGCTGGGTGTTGCCGCCGGTGAAGGAGCCGGCCTGCACCGGGATGGCCCGGTCGGCGCCGAGCTCGATGGTGTCGGTGAGCAGCGCGCCGGACTCGGCCGCGGTGGCCTCGCTGCCCTGCGCGGTGAGGGCGTTGATGTAGTAGCTGGAGCCTGCGGGGCAGGAGGCGACCGGCGCGGCGAGCGTGACGGTGTCGGCGGGGTTGCCGTCGCCGAACTGCCAGCTGCCGGCCAGCGGCTTCACGCTCACGGTGCTCGCGGTGGTCGCCGCGGATGCCGGAGCGCTCAGCACGCTCACGAGCAGTGACGACGCGACGGCCGCCGTCAGTAACGCCCGCTTGGACAGGTTCACAGGGGTTGTTCCTTTCTGCCTGGCCGCACGGCGGCGGCCGGAGGGTGGTGTGGGGAATTGCGCGACCGCCGGCTCAGGGCGACGAGCCCCGCGCCGACGACGATCAAGGTGGCGGCCACGCCGAGGATCAGCGCGATCGGCTGGCCCGTCCGGGGAAGGTCGCCGGTGGAACCTTCAGGGGGCGGCGACGGGCTCGTGCTGGGCACGGAGACGGTGACCGTCACGGCGCCCTCGTCGGCGGACGCGGCGGCGGCGACCCCGACGCCGAGCAACGCGGCGAGGAACACCAGGACGATGGCGATGCCTGCACGGCGGTTCACAGCGTCTCCTCCACTCGTTCGGCGGCCGCGGTGGCGTCCGCCGCTGTCACGTGTGCGGCGTTCGCGCGGCCGGTGGCGGCGCGGCGCTCCTCCAGCCGGGCCTGCTCGACGGCCTCGGTCAGCGCGCGGGCCGTGTTGCGCCGGCGCCGGCGCAGCTCGACGATCGCCAGCCAGACGGCGGCGGTGAGCAGGAGCAGCGTCAGCAGCAGGCTCCAGGGCACGGCGAAGAGGTCGGCGCTGCGCTGGCCGGTGCCGAGCGTGGCCGCCGACAGGGACTCGGTGTACTTGTCGCCCTTCACGGCGGTGGGCGCGACGACGACCTTCGCGTTGAGCGGGCCGAAGGGGGCGACGCCCTCGACCGTGACGGTGTAGCTCAGCGACTGGCCGGGCAGGAGCTCGGCGACGCCCGGCGGCTGGGCACCCGCGAGCCGCCCCCCGGTCGCGCCGGTGACGTCGACGACCTGACCGGCCGCGAGCCTGATGTTGCCGGTGTTGCGGACCGTGTACGCGACGGTGACAGCGCCACCGGAGAACGGGTTCCACGAGTCGTGGTAGGCGGCGTCGAGTTTGGTGACGGCCAGCGACGGCACCAGTTTGCCGCGCACCCGTAGGTAGATCCGGGTGCCGATGCGGTTCTCCACGACGACCTGGCCGCCGCCCTGGGTCAGGGTGGCGACGATGCCGCCGACGTGGTCGCCGGGGGTGCCGTTGGCCGGGATGGTCAGGGTGAACGGGACGTTCAGGGTCGCCTTCGCCGGGATCGTGACGTCCCGCTGGGCCAGGGCGATCCACGCGCCGACGTCATTGGGCTTCTTGTCGGCCGCGAGCAGGTCGAAGCCGCCGGTCGGGGTGTTGACCGCGTCGCTGGCGTAGACCTTCAGCGTCACCGGGCCGGAGCTGAAGTTGGTGACCGCCACGGTGTCCTTCAGGACCTGACCTGGGTCGCCCTCGTAGGCGAACGCCGAGCGCCCGTCCGGCCCGCCCTGCGCGCCGGCGGGCGCGATCGACCAGGTGACCGACGCCTTCGGCGCGGACCCGGCGGGTGCGCCGGGGGTCGGGGTGGGCGCGGCGACGGCGGGCGCGGTCGCGAGCAGCGTCGCGACGGCGGCGGCGCAGGCGACGGCCGTCCGCGGCCCGCGGGATTGCCTCATGACAGCTTCACGTCCGTTCCGGGTCTGTGCTGGTCCGCGATGGTCGGTGCCGGGTCCGTCGCTCGCGTTCGCTTTCGGCCGAGCGACCGGGAGGGCGGCTGGCCGCCGCCCTCCCGGCTGTCGCGCGTGGTCAGATCACGGTGATCGTGACGGTGGCGCTGTAGGTGTCGGCCGCGGTCGTGGCCGGGAACGCGAGGTCCAGGTCAGCGCCGAGCTTCGCGGTGCCGACGCCGCTGCCCTCGGGGGCAGCGGCGAGCAGCGCGCCGCCGGTCAGACCGGGGCTCGTGCCCGGTGTCACGACCTGGCCGGCCGTGACGCCCTGACCGCTGGTCTGGTCGAGGATCAGCGGCTTCCAGCCGAGCGCGGTGCCGGCGAACGTGTTGGCCGGGGTGCCGCCGACGAAGTTGTCGGAGACCTTGCCGTTCACGTCCCAGCCCGGCTTGTCACCTGCGCGGGTGTCGGTGACGGTGACCAGGTTGACGCCGTCCTTGCCGGTGACCCAGTTGTCACCCTCGCGGACGGCCTCGGGCAGCGAGACCGCTCCCGTCTGGTCGACGGTGAGCGTCAGCGCCTGCGTGCCACTGGTCGGCACGGTGGTCTGCAGGGTGACGGCGCCGGACGTACCGCCGCCACCGCCCTCCTGCGTGATCGAGTAGGAGATGGTCCCGGTCGAGCCGTTGTAGGCCTCGGCGTCGTCCGGCGTGAAGACGGCCCGCACCGAGTGCGTGCCGACCGTGAGGGTGTTCGTGGCGAACGAGGCCGAGCCCGCGGTGACCGCCTCGGTGCCGAGGGAGGTCGCGCCGTCGAAGAACTCGATCTCGCCCGCCGCCGTCGACGGGGTGACGGTCGCGGTGAGGTTGACCGGGGCACCGACCGCCGCCGAACCGGCCGGGGACGCGGTCAGCGACACGCTGGTCGCCGCCGGGCCCTCGCCGCCGCCGCCGTCGAACGAGTAGTCCCACAGCAGCACGGCGTAGACGAGCCTCGGGTCCCAGGTGGCGGGCTTCGGCTCGCGCTTGCGGGCGGTGAGCGTCACCGTGGCGATGTCCGTCTGGGCCACGATCACGCCGTCGCCGTTGAAGCACAGGCCCACGACGCTGTAGTCGCCGGTGGCGATCAGCGCGCCGGTCTCCTTCGCCGCGTCGGCCGCGTTGAGCTCGACATCGCTGGTGCCCGCCGGCAGGATCGGCCTGGTCAGCTCGGACGCGCTGCCGCTCTGGAACCTGGCCTCGTGCTGGCCGACGGTCAGCACGGGGTCCGCAGGGTCCCGGAAGATCGCACCGTCGGAGATCAGCCCGGCGCCCTCGCCCGTGAGCTCGCTGCCCTGCTCGGTCAGCATGTCCTGGTAGAACTCGGCCCCGGCCGGGCAGGTGCCGGCCGGCGGCGTGATCTGCAAGGTGCCGGTGGGATCACCGTCGCCGTGGTTGAACTGGCCGGTCGCCGGCGTGATGGTGAGCGCGCCGGTGCTCGGGGCTGCCATCGCCGGGGTAGCGAGGACACCGGTGAGCACAACCGCACCCACCGACGCCGCGACAAGGCGATGGGAAAGCTTCACGATATGGATCTCCTTCCACTGCTGGGCCGCCGGACAGGGCGGCCGGCACAAACGGACGGACCGCGAACTTCGTGTGCGGGCGCGCGGCCCCCGCGACCGGGCGTGGGCACGACGAAGCGCGGCGGGCCGGGTGGCCGTGCGCACGGCACGGCCACCCGGGTCTCACCGGGAGTGCTTGGTGCGGATGACTTACCGCTTGCCCTTGAGGGTGGTGCTGCCGCAGTTCGCGGTGACCTTGAAGCCGTACTGCTTGATGGTCGTCGCCGACGCGCACACCTTCGAGCCGGTGCCGACGAACAGCTTCTCGAGGTGCTTGTCGAGGGCCGCGCCGGTGACCTTGGTGGTGCGGAACACGTTGTAGACCTCGCGGGTGTAGCCGCTGTTGGTCGTGGTCCACGTGGTGTTGATCTCCGCCGACAGGCCGGAGCCCGTGATCGGCGTGACGCTGTCGAGCACGCCCAGCTCGGCCGAGCCGCGACGGTCCGGCTGGCCGGTGACCGCGGTGTTGGTCTGGCCGATGTACTGCGCGATCGAGAACGGGATGATCTCGACGTAGTTGGTGGCGCCGACCACCGGGTCGGTCAGGACGGTGCCGTCGTGCTCCTGGACCGAAGCGCTGTTGCTGACCTTGGTGTCCCGCAGGCAGGTCGTGTTGACCCGGGAATCCGCGATGTTCAGCGCGGAGGTGCCGAGGAAGAACTTCCGGGTGCCCGAGTTGGCCTGCGGCACGTAGGGCTGGAACGTGTACGTGGTGCCGCCGATCGTGAACGTGCGCCACGCCGCGTCACAGTTGAAGATCGAGCGCAGGTCGGCCTTGCTCAGACCCGTCGGGTACTTCTGGTCGATCGGGCCGTTGGTCTTGAACGCGAAGTCCACGGCGTCCGTGCCGAACGGGATCCAGGTCAGATCCGTGTTCGACGTGTCGGACGGCTTGCTCGACGAACGCGCGAAGCTGAGCGCGTTGGCCGGCACCGAGCCGCCCGCGTCGAGGCCCAGCGAGAAACGCAGCGCGTTGATGCCCGCACCGGAGCCGTTCGGCCGGGCGAACGAGCCGGCGGCGCAGTTGGTCGTGATGTTCGCCGAGCCGGTCGCGTTCCACGACTCGAACTTGCGGTTGGCGGGCGTCGGCGTCGCCAGGCCCGAGTCCAGGGTGCCGGCGAGCTTCTGCACGACCTCCTGGGTCGTGTCCGACCCGGAGCCGCAGTAGCTGGCACCGGTGGGCGGCGGCGGGTCGGCGGCCGCGGGACCGGCGACCAGCGCGACGGCGACCAGCGAGGTCGCCATCGGGACCGCGGCGAGCGCCGCGATCGTCTTCTTGACGTTGAACACTGCGGTTTCCTCCTCGGGAACCGCCTACCGGACGTTCCGGTAGACTTCGGTCTTCCGGTCTGCCCCTCCCTCTCTGAGGGGCAGGCCGGTCGAACCACCGCCCGGTCGTGCCGGGCGGAGCTGCGGTAGCCGCCGTCGCGTGCGGCCCGATGTGCTGCCGGCTAGGGATCGATCGATCTCCGCCGGGGTCGGACGAATGGTGCGGCCACCGCCGACAGCAGACCGGCGGCGAGCCCCACGAGCAGCACCCATGGGGGCAGCACGCCCGGGTCGTCCGGGGTGCGTCCGGACTGGACGACGGCGACCGGCTCCGGCCCGCGGCTGGACCGCTGCGCGCTCGGGCCGGCCGAGGGGACGGAGCCGCGGTCCGGCACGGCCGCCGCGGTGGTGGCCGCCGCGGTGGTCGCGGGGGCGGTGGTGGTGTCGTCGTCGTCCGGCGCCTGCGTGTAGCCGGCGACGGCGCCCGACCTGATCTCCTTGGACGCGTTCCGGGCAGCCGCGCGCATCTCGACGGGCAGCGGCGCGTAGCCCGGCGGGAGCTGACCGAAGGCCAGGCCGCGGGTCTGCCCGGCGCCCGAGACGAAGTCGACGAAGTCGGCGATCTGGGTCCGGGCGGTCGGGTCGGCGGTGGTGTCGATGTCCTTCACGGCCACGGCCGCGTAGGTGACCATGGACAGCGGATAGGCGTTCGCGGTCTTCGCTGCCGGGTTGAGGACCTTGAACCGGCTGTCGTCGGTGCTGCCGGTCATCGCCTGCGCGCCCGCCTGCAGGCTGCTCTCGGTGGGGACCACGAAGTTGCCCGCCGCGTTGCGCAGGCCGGCGGTCTGCAGCCCGAACCGGGCGGCCTCAGCGGTCGACGTCACGCTGATCACGAAGCGGCGCAGGGCCGGCTGCGGCTTGTTCTTCTGCCAGCGCGCGACCGTCGGCAGGCCGGTGAGTGGGTCGCGGTTCTCCAGGTCGTCGGCCTTCATCCACCGTCCGCCGATGCCGCCGGGCCGGCCGTTGAGGGTGTTGCGGGCCGCGTCCTCGAGGTTCTCCATGTACGGCGCCCGGTCCACGACGCAGAGCGGCACGGCGTTGTTCTGCTGCTGCTCGGCGGTCAGCGCGGTGCACGTCGGGTCGGACTTCGGGAACGTCTCCAGCGGCAGCGTGAGGTTCCGGTACGCGGGGTTGACCACCGCGCCCCACGGGTCGGGCTTGCCGTCCAGGAAGTCCCGCGCCTCCTTGTCGGCGTTCAGCCATGTCCACACCGCGGCGGTGGCGTCGGAGTTCTCCAGGCTCACCAGCGCGGAGGCTCCCTCCGGCTCGTAGCCCGGCGACGTCAGCCACTTGGCCTCGGGGTTGACCGCCAGGAACTCCGGGTCCGCGAAGAGGTTCCGCGGGTTCGCGGCCAGGTAGGCCGGCATCGTTTCGACGTCGGCCGGGTCGGGCGGCGGGATCGCCCGCTGGTAGGACTCGGTCAGGAGCTTCGCGGCGAGCCGGGGCGTGAGGTTCATCCGCGGCAACCGGCTGCCGTTGGTGTCCAGTTCGGCCTGCGGCGTGCTGCCGGTCGCGACGGTCCGCTCGATGTGGAAGCCGAACACCACCCCGGACAGGGCGACCGGTGCGTAGGCGATCGGATGGTCCGGGTCGCGCACCAGCGGCCGGTTGACCAGCGCGGCGCGGCTGCTGGTGGGGATCTCGCTGGTGATCGAGCTGCGGGCGGTGGACTCCGGCATCGTGTTCAGCACGTACGGCACCCGGCCGCTCGAGCACAGGGTGGGCGCCCAGTTGGTGAAGGCGACCCGGGCGAGCTCGCTGCCGATGATCCGCCGCTGCGCCGTCCCGAGCGCGCAGTCCTCGCGGACCGGCCGGAAGTCCAGCCGGAAGGCGATCCGGTGCTGCCAGTTGGACAGGCTGAGCGGCGAGGACGTGACGTGCGAGATGAACCCGTCACCGACCTCCGCGCCGGTGCGGTACCCGTCGTCCTTCACGCCCCGCGGCACCACCACGAGCCAGCACGCACGCCCCGGCGCGTCGCTCGCGGTGCTGACCGGCGCGCCGCAGCCCAGCGAGGGCGACTCCAGCAGGGTCTGCATCTCGATCGTCGCCTCGCCGGACCCGTCCACCCGGGTCAGGTTGTAGGTCAGCTCGTTGGTGTCGGCGAAGCCGTACACCCCGCCGCCGGCCTGGTCGATCGGCTGGTTGAACGGCGCGAGGACGCCCTTGTTGCCCGCGGCGACGTTCGGCCAGTTGCTGGCGACCGGGAAGAACGGCACGGAGCCGCCGAGGCTGCTGTTGACGTTGCGGTCGTAGCCGAGCGGTTTGCCGTCCTTGCCGAGTGCCGTGCGCTCCTGTGCGTCGCCGCGCAGGACCGTGCGGCTGCGGACGTAGTTCACGCCACCGAGGCCGCCGGGGTCGTTGTCCGGGTAGTTGTTGTTGTAGGCGCCGTACTGGCAGGTCTCCCGGGCCGGGGCCGGCGTGGCCGCGGGCGCGGAAGTGTCGTCGCCCCAGCACTGCATGACCTGCAGATAGTTCGCCTTGAACGGCAGGGTCGGATCGCCCGGCGGCATCCCCTTCCAGCTGACGGTGACCGCCTGGTTGGTCAGGCCCTTCGTCTGCGCCACCGTGACCTTCAGCGCGGGGAACGCGCTGTCCCCGCTGAGTGTCACGGCGGAGTCGGTCATCGGCGTCCCGGTGTATTCGACCTTGCCGATGCTCGGGTCGTCGGCCGCGCCCGCGACCGCGATGTATCCGACCTCGGCCAGCAGGGTGGCCACCAGTCCCGCGACGACCCCGGCGGTCGCCCGTCGGCGCCATGACATGCCTTGCGCGCCTCGCGTGCCGTGCGTGATCCACAGGTGCAGGTTCATTGCCGCCTCCGCAGCATCCACGAGACGATGCCCGGGCCCAGCACCAGCGCGAGGGTGATGAGACCGGCGATGAGCATCAACGTCTGGCTGCCGCTCCAGCCGGTGCCGCTGGGCATGGCGATCGGCACCGCCGCCACGTTCGGGTCGCCGCCGCCGCGGCCGTTGCCGGCGCCGACGTACTGGTCGGTGAGTGGGTCATAGCTCAGCGATGGTGCCGGTCCGGCGCTCGCGCCGCCCGAGGGGTTGGCGGTTCCGGTCCCGGCGCCGGAGTTGTTGGCGGCGGCCGCGGCCTGATTCACCGGGGTGTCCTGGTTCTGTTTGCCGCCGGTGCCCTTCGTGCACTGCGCCGGGCCCTTCTTGTCGCAGGCCTGAGGCTGCGGCGCGATGTCGGCGAGCCGGTTGTGCCCGTCCGCGGTGAAGGTCGGGTTGTTGCAGCTCTCCAGCGGCGGCCTACCGCCCTTCGGCGCGCCGGGGATCTTCTCGATCTGCTTGAAGCTCGCCTCGACGAGGTTCCTCGGCAGCGGCGAATACCCGAGGTCGGGCGCCTGCTGCTGGCCCTCGCACTCGAAGTAGGTGCTGAACGCGGCGAGTGTCGCGCCCTTGGCCTCGGAGAAGTTTCCGCTGACGACCGTGGGCAGGATGAAGTACGAGTACGACGACATGGGGTACACCCGCGGGTCGGTGTACGTGTACACGTTGCGCAGGTTCTGCGTGAGGTACACCGCCGGGTCGGGGTTGCTCTCGATCTCCGCCTTCTGCAGCGCGACCGCGACGTTCAGCGGCGTCGGCTCGACGTAGTAGCCGGCCGCGTTGAGCATCTTGACGACCGGGAAGCTCGCGTTCTTGGCGTAGGAGTACTGGACGTAGCCGATGGCGCCCTCGGAATAGGTCTGCGCCACGTGGCTGGCCACGCCGAGGTCGCCCGACTTGGAGATGGCGCCGCTGAAGCTCGGCCAGAACGAGGCGGCGCCGTTGCCGCAGCCACGCGAGGAGCAGAAGGAGCTCCAGATCTGCGGGTACGCCGCCTGCATCCACAGGCTGAACTGCGCGCTGCTGCCCGATCCGTCGGAGCGGATGACCGGCACGACCTTGACGGCCGGCATGGTGAGGCCGGGGTTGTCGGCCTTGATCGCCGCGTCGTCCCAGCGGGTGATGCCCCCGGTGAAGATCTTCGCGAGGACCTCGCCGGAGAGCCGCAGGTTCGTCACCTGCCGGCCGGCGATCTTCAGGTTGTACATGAAGCTGGTGCCGCCGGCGACGATCGGCATGTAGGCGTAGCTGCCCGGTGCCGGGTTCTCCGGCGAGCTGCCGTCGGTGGGCCGTTGCTGGAACGGGATGTCGGACGCCGCGAAGTCGACGGTCTTCTGCAGGAACCGCTGCCGGCCGTCGGAGGAGCCGCCGGCGCTGTAGTCCACGCGGATGCTGTTCTGGTGCACGGCGCTGATCCACTGGTTGATCGCGTTGGCGGCCCAGGTGGAGCCGGCCCCGTTGATCGGCACGTAGTTCGGCGCGTAGACCGCCATCGCCGGCGCGGGCAGTCCGAGGGCGATCAGCAGGCTGCTCATCGCGAGCAGTGCGCGACGCCAGGGCGACAGCTTCATGGCAGGTCTCCAAGGTGTACCGATTGCTGGTCGGGTTGCTGGTCACGGCCGGGCGCCGGGCCGGGCAGCCCGTACCGGCCGCCGCGGCGCATGCGTTCCTCGTCGCGCGCCGACTGGCGGGCGAGGCGCCGGGCCTGCCTGGCGGTGACCCGGCCGGGCGCGCGGCCGGCGAAGATCCGCGCCAGCACGAACAGCGCCAGGACGATGGCCATCAGCAGCGCCGCGGCGCCGAAACCCCGCTGGATGTAGGCCGGCTGACCGGATCGCACGAGCATGAACGTCAGCAGTGGGAGCGAGACCTGGTTGCCGTCGATCGGGTTGGCGTTGAGGTAGGTGGTGTAGCCGGCGGTGAGCAGCACCGGGCTCGTCTCGCCGATGCCCCTGGCGGCGCCGAGGATGACGCTGGTGACCAGCCCGGAGCGTGCGGTCGGCAGCACGACGTACCAGACGGTGCGCCAGCGCGGGGCACCCAGCGCCTCGGCCGCTTCCCGCAGGCCGCCGGGGACCAGCCGCAGCACCACGTCCGCGGCCCGGATGACGATCGGCAGCATCATCACGCTCAACGCGGTCGCCGCGGCGAACCCGGACTGCGGAAACCCGAGGATCAGGATCAGCGTCGCGTAGATGAACAGACCGGCGACGATCGAGGGCAGCGCGGTCATCGCCTCGACGATCGTGCGCACCAGCGTGGAGCCGCGCCCGCCGACCTGGGTGAGGTACACGGCGCAGGCCAGGCCGAGCGGGATGGTGATGAGCAACGAGATCGTCATCATCTCGAGGGTGCCGACCACGGCGTGCAGCACGCCGCCCTTGGACAGCGGGTCCAGCGGGCCCGCGGTGGTGAGGTCCTCGGTGAAGAAGTTCAGGTGCCACATCGCGGGGAGGCCGCGCCAGATCGTGAAGCCGACGACGTGGAAGAGCCCGAGGAACAGCGCCGCCGCCGCGCTCCACAGCACCGTGGTCCAGATCCGGTCCCGCACCGTCGGGCCGTCCGCGGACAGCGCGGTCAGCAGCGCGTAGGCCGCGAGGAAGACCACGTAGGCCACGACGACGAACCCGATGAGGCCGCTGAACGGGGCGAGCCAGGCGAAGAGCAGGATCGTCACGCACAGGCCGGTCGAGGCGGCCCCCAGCAGGTTGAACAGCTCGTCGCGGTGGACGCCGCCGAGCTGCCGGCGCGGCGGGACCGGCCCGAGCTCGCGCGGCAGGACGGTGCCGCCGCCCGTGGCCGGCCGCACGGACGGCACCACGTCGATCTGGGTGGACACCTTCGGGCGGACGGCGACCGGCTCGCGCTCGTGCTCCCCGAACTGGTGCTTCGTCTCGATCGCCATGTCACACCTCGCTCTGCGCGCCGGAGCGCGACCGGTTGGCGATGGTGGAGGCGGTGAAGTTCACGACCAGCGTGATGACGAACAGGGCCAGCCCGGCCGCCATCAGCGCGGACAGGCCGAACCCGGAGGCGTCGCCGTAGCGCAGCGCGATGAGGCTGGAGACCGAGTTCGTGCCGACCCGCAGGATGTGCCACTGGATCTCGAAGACCTGCGAGATCACCATGTACACCGCGATCGTCTCGCCCAGTGCCCGGCCCAGGCCGAGCATGGTGCCGCCGATCATGCCGCCCCGGCCGAAGGGCAGCACGACGGAGCTGATCATGCCCCAGCGGGTCGCTCCCAGCGCGTAGGCGCCCTCCCGCTCCCCCGCCGGCGCCTGGCTGAACGCCTCGCGCATCACCGAGCACTGGATCGGGGCGACCATCAGGGCGACCGTCAGGCCCGCGACGAAGGCACTCGCCGTGAAGACACTGGCGCTGGCGAGCGGGTCGGTCGGGTCCGCGCCCTCCACCCGGAAGATCGGGATCCAGCCGAACCAGGTCGCCAGCCAGCGGGCCAGTCCGATGACGCTGCCCTCGAGGAACACCAGGCCCCACAGGCCGTACACCACGCTCGGCACGGCCGCCATCAGGTCGACCAGGCTGACCAACCACTGCCGCAGCCAGGTGGGGGCGATCTCCGAGATGAACAGGGCGGTGCCGGTGGCGAGCGGCACCGACACGCTCACGGCCACCAGCGCGATCAGGACCGTCCCGGTGAGCACCGCGGCGATGCCGAACCGGTGCACGTCAGGTTGCCATTCCGCGGTGGTCAGGAAGTCGAGACCGACGGCACGCAGCGCCTCGGTGGCCCGCAGCGCGAGGAACAGCCCGATCGCACCCATGATCGAGAAGACGAGCAGGCCGGTGAGCCGCGACCCACCACGGAAGATCCGGTCGGCGAGGGCTGACGAGGCGCGGATGACCCGCGGACGGGGGTCGACGGGCGCGTCGGTGCCCTGCGCCGCGGGCTCCGGCGCGATGTTGGTCGCGTGCACGTTACCGGTACCCCCCGGCTTCGACAACGGCGAACGACGGCGCCGGACGCGCGGCGCTCCGGCCATGCGTCTGACAGCCGCCGTCCACCTCGACCGGCGGGGAGATCACGATCGGCATCGTCGGGAACTGCATGATGGATCCCTCCCTCGGTCGCTGAAAGGTGCGAATCGCTCATCTCGAGGTCGTGCGGGCATGCGGCGGCCTTGGGCACCGTCGCGTGGATGGTCGGGTCGGAGGAAGCGCCTGGCGGTCACTCCGCTGTCGGGCGCCAGAAGCGACCCCGACGGCCGAGCGTCTCGTCGATCACCGCCGAGGTGGCGCTCTCCATGAAGCGCTGGACCGCGGCCTCGCAGGTGATCCGCAGCTCGTAGCCGTGGGAGGCTACGGCCAGCACGCCGAACTCAGCGTCAACGATTGACCAACGCCATCGGCGAGTCGCATCGCGAGCCACCGCTACGGAGCCGGCGGATGCGCGGTCGCGGACGTTCTGCACGGCCTCGGCCGCCGCCTGCACACCGGCAAAACTCCCCGGCGAAACGCCGAGAATCCGGTTGTTGAGGCCAACCAACCGCCAGATCACCTGGCCGCCACGCGTCCGATGGAATTGGTATCGCACTAATCAGCTCGCACCTCCGTGGTAGTCGCACGCCAATGTCGAATGCACGTGCGCTGCTCTCGCGAACGCCTCGATGCTGCTTCACTACGGCGTATCGGCGAAACGCGGTTCGGGTGAACAGGGCGGTAATGCGAATGCTCCGCCCGGTAAAACCGATGATCTTGATGTCGCCACAGATTCACTAAAGAAGCCATTGACCTGCACATACGTCAGACCAAACCAGGACCCGGCCCCCGAATCGCATCGAGCCGCCGCCCGGATAGCCCGGCAGTCGCGTCGATCGGCCAACTTCGGGGCTGCCGAGTGAATTATCGCTGATCGATTGGCACAGCCATTTACAGTTGGTAAGCTGCCCTGCCCACACCCCTTGCGGGGGGCCACCTTCGCCGGCATGGATCGCTCCGGCTCGATCAGTTTGCATTGATGAGTATCGACTATATGCTCGGCGAAGGGATGCACATCGAATTTCAACGAAAAGGCGCCGAGTGGGTCGCGCCCATTATCATGCGCTCGCCCAATTCGTCCAACCCGTCCGCGACTTTTGCGGCCAGCACACAATTGTGCCCGCGCGCGTGCGCCCTCCGCGGGGCCCGGTTCGAGCTCCCACGCCAGTTTGGTTCGGCCTCCCGCACTACCCTGCGGCGACGAGGCTCTTGCGGTCCTGGTGCAGGGGTAAGATCATCGGCGACGCGGAGATACCTGCGCTTGTCCAGGGAGAGCACGACGTGGCCGAGCCGGCAAAGGATGGCGAGCAGGAAGGCCCGGTCCCGCAGCACTGGCGGGCGACGCTGACAGCGATCGTCGAATCGTTGGTGCGCCGGGATGACGTCCTCGCCGCCGGCGTGGATCCGGTCGATCCGGTGTCGCCCGACGCAACGGCTGCGTGCCTCGATGCCGTTGATGCCTATGGTGCGGTGACCCTGCTGCCCTTGCCCGACGAGACCTGGAAGACGTCCGTCGCGATGTGGCACGGCGATCACTGGAACTGCCTGGTAGACCTCTGGACGGCCGAGGAAGGCCGGAGCGACCTGGTGCTGGACGTGGACGTTTTCGAGCACGAAGGCGGGTATCGCTTCCGGGTCCACTTGGTCTACGTCCCGTGACCCACGCTGCGCCTACTCCCTCGTGGCCACCTGACGAGGGCGGGCCGGGTCGGGACCGGTCGGCGCCACGGGCTGGGTCAGGTGCTGTTCGAGGGCGTCGATGGCCGCCCGCAGTGACGCGAGCTGCGCCGTGACGGAAGCGCCGGCCGGCTCCTGCGGCGGCGTGCTGCGCCGCTCCTCCTGATGGGCGTCCTGCAGGGCGTTGAGCACGACACCGACGAGGAGGTTGGTCAGCAGGAAGCAGGCGGCGACCATGTAGGAGACGTAATACAGCACGGCCCATTCGGTGATCTGGCGGCCGGCCTGCAGGGTGTCGGTGATGCCGTCCAGGGACAGCAGCAGGAACAGGCTCAGCATCGCCTGCCCGACGGTGCCGTACCGGTCGGGGTTGGCGTCGCCGAACATCATCCAGCCGAGCATGGCGTAGGCGTACAGCAGCAGCACGGTGACGAGCAGGAAGCTGCCCAGCCCGGGCAGGCTGCGCCGGATGCCGACGAGGATGACGCGCAGGCTCGGGAAGAGCCGGAACGTCCGCACGATCCGGGCGAGCCGCAGCATCCGCAGCACGGTCACGTTCTCGCGCACCCCGGGCAGCAGCGGCGAGAGCAGGATGAACAGGTCGAAGAGATTCCAGCCGTCGCGGAAGAAGACCCGCGGCGCCGGCAACTGGGCACCGAACCGCACGAGCAGCTCGGCGGCGAAGCACACCACGCAGCCGTACTCCACGGCTCGCAGCACCCCGGCGGCGGCGCGGTGCGCGTCGTCGTAGGTCTCCAGGCCGAGCACGGCCGCGTTGATGACGATCACCGCGAAGGACGCGACGCTGAACCAGGGCGCGTCGATCAGGGCGCGGCAGGCAGCGGCGACCCGGGTCGCCGGCGACGCAGTGGTGTTCATGGACGGGCCGGTCTCCCCAGACGGTGATCGTCGAACCGGCCGTAGCCTACGACATGATCGATGCCGACCGTCAGCCGCGGACCCCGAACAGCAGCCGGGTCGGTCGGGTGCGCCGGACCCCGAACTCGTACACCACGAACATGATCGCGAACGAGGCGGCGACGATCACCACGTACTTGAGCGGCGCCGGAATCTGCCACTGCACCACCACGTAGGCCATCGCCACGACGATCGGCTGGTGCAGCACGTACAGCGGGAGCGCGGCGAGACCGAGGTAGGCGTACACCCCTGGGCTGTCCGAGGCAGGCGGCGCCGCCGGACGCGGCCGGTCGAGCAGGCCGAGGATCGCCACGAGCCAGCACCAGCCCGCCGTCGCGAACAGCACCCGCGCGACGGCCGCGGGCAGCGTCAGGTCCGTGAACGGATCGCCGCCGGCCGTGTCCAGCGCGACCCCGGCGGCCGCGAAGAGCGCGATCCCGGCGATCGCCGCCGGCACGGCGTCGCGGCGCATCGCCGCCCGGAACCGGTCGTCGGCGGCGAGAGCGAACCCGTAGAGGAAGAACACCAGGTACGCCCACCGGCTCCAACCCGCGAACGACTCCTCCATGCCGAGCAGCGCGCCGATCACCGCGAGCGGCAGCGCCGGCAGGAGCACCACGCCCCGCCGCGCCATCGCCCCGGCGGCGGCGTCGAGCACCCTCGCCATCCGGTCCGCCGGCAGCCACGCGACGAGCGGGGCGAGCACCAGCGAAAACGCCAGCAGCAGCACCACGAACCACAGGTGGCCGCTCTCGAAGTGCTCGCCGCGCACGACGAACGGCAGGTCCGTCAGGCTCAGGTGGACGTCGAAGAACCGCAGCAGGAACCGCGGATAGGACTCGTCGTAGCCGGGATCCGCGGCCTTCAGCCGAAGCCACGGCGGCAGCGGCAGGATGGTCAGCGTCGCGACCACCAGCGGCACACCGAGCCGCAGCAGCCGCTCGCGGGCGAAGCCGCCCGCGCCGCGGCTGCGGATCGAGTGCCACGAGCCGAGGCCGGCGATGAGGAACAGCGCGGGCATCGCCCAGACCACGCACAGCCCGGCGATCCAGGTGGTCGCCTCGGTCGTGGTCGCGTTCTTGACGTAGTAGTCGTCGCGGGTGTCGAAGACCAGCGCCGCGTGGAAGAACACCAGCCCGATGACCACGACCAGCCGGATGACGTCGAGCTCCGGCCGCCGCGCGGTCCTTGCCGTCCCGGCCTGCGGCTGCGGTACGGACTCCTGCGGTGCCGCCATATTGCCTCCCCGTGCGGTGCCGGCCAGCATCAGGATGCCAGCCGGCCGCACGGAGTCAACACCGCTGTCCGCGCGCTACCGCGGATGCACCGCGTAGGTCAGGTGCGTCGCCCGCGGAGACGGCTCCGAACGGACCGGCTTCAGCGCGACCCTCGCCGCGTCCACGCCCTCGAAGAGGCGGACCCCGGCGCCGAACAGCACCGGCGACACCGCGACCGAGAACTCGTCGATCAGGCCGGCGTTGAGGTACTGCAGGATCGTCTCGCCGCCGCCGGCGATGCGGACGTCGCGGTCGTCGGCGGCCTCGCGGGCCTGGTCGAGCGCGGCTTTGATGCCGTCGTTGACGAAGGTGAACGTCGTGCCGCCGGGGCGCTCCCACGGGTCACGCTTCTCGTGCGTCACCACGACGACCGGTGTGTGGAACGGCGCCTCCTCCGGCCACATCTGCTCGCCGGCGTCGAACATGCGCTTGCCCATGACGCTCGCGCCGGTGCGTTCGAACGTCTCCCGCAGGATGTCGTTGTCGCGGCCTTCCTCGCCGCCCTCGCCGAACTTCAGGTTCTCCCGGAAGAACCGCTGCGGGAACACCCACGCCTGCAGTTCCATCCACTGCGGCCCCATCAGCTCCCCGAGGGAGTCGGGCGCGATGAACCCGTCCAACGACATCGACACACTGAAGAACACCTTGCCGGCCATCAGCCCTCCGCTCCGTTCCGGATGATCTCGGCGACGTACGCCGCCAGGTTGTTCAGGGTCTGCCGGCCGCCCTCGACCGCGTGATACTTCTCGACCGCCTCGTCGCGCAGCTCCCTGGTGGGGAACACCGTGCGCATGACGAGCCGGGTCGCCGCGCCGTCCGGCGCGAAGGTCAGCACCGACTCGAAGGCATTCGGGTCGTCGCGGTGCTCACCGTGCAGCAGCGCGATCCGCTCCGGCGGGGTGATCTCGGTCCAGGTGATCCACTCTGAATAGTCCGTCCCGTCCGGCCCGTGCATCACGAAGTCCCAGACCTCCCCGACGCGGAACCCGAAGGCCCGCGTCGTGGTGGTGAACCCCTCCGGGCCCCACCACTGCGACAGGTGCCGGACCTCGGTGAACGCCTCGAACACCAGCTCCCGTGGGGCGTCGATGACCCTGGAGACCACCACCTCCCGGTCCGCCCCCGCCTCCTGCTCAACCCCTGCCATGGGTCACTCCCCCTGCCGTGTCTGTTTGAGGTCCTGCACGTAGGTGTCGAGCCGGTCGAAACTCTCGTTCCAGAACTGCTCGAACCCGCCGATCCACTCGTGGATGGGCCGCAGCCCGCGGGCGTCCAGGCCGTAGAGGCGCTGCTTGCCCGCCCCGCGGACCCGCACCAGCCCCACCTCCCGGAGCACCCGCAGGTGCTTGGACGCCCCGGGCTGGGTCATCCCCAGCTCCTGGGCCAGGGCCGTCACCGGCCGCTCACCCGCCCGCAGCAGCGCCAGGATCTCCCGGCGCTGCGGCTCGGCGATCGCGTTGAACGCGTCGGACGTCGTCGCTGCTCGTGCCACGGCAGCCATCATATTCCGATAACGGTATGCGTCAAGCCGGTACCGCTACATTGCCCCGGCAGCGGCGCTGTTCAGCGACTGACCCCACGGGCCGACGGCCCCGATCGAGAGATACATAAAGGATTCATATAAATCGGCTATGCTTCTGGCATGAGTCGCCGAGACGCCGCGCACGGTGCTTCCGATGCCATCGGGTCAGCCCTCTACGGTCTGGCCACCAGGGCCGTGAGACGCCTCCCCCGCGACATGAGCCTGACGTCCGCCGCCACCCTGGCCACCCTGGACAAGACCGGCCCGCGACGGATCACCGATCTGGCGGTGGCCGAGGGCGTCACCCAGCCCGCGATGACCGTCCTGGTCCGGGTGATGGAGGAAGCCGGGCTGGTCGAGCGGAAGGGCGATCCGTCCGACAGGCGGGTCACGCTGGTGTGCCTGACCGAGGCCGGCGCGTCGTACGTCCGGACGCGACGCCAGGCGGGCATCGACGCGTACGCGCGGATGATCGACGAACTCACCGGTGACGAGGTCGAGGCCCTGGCAGCAGCCCTTCCGGCGCTGCTGCGTCTGGCCGAGCTCGAAAGCCACGCCCGAGAGGAGTCGGACCGGTGACCGCGCCCGTGAGCACCGCACCGATACGTTCCGAGGCACGTCTGCTGGTCCCCGCCCTGCTGTTCATCGCCCTGGTCGTGGCGGCGGTCGCCAGCCTCGGGACGCCGCTCATCACCAGCGTGGCGACCACGTTTCACGTCTCCCTCGACAGCGCGCAGTGGACGCTGACCATCGCCCTGCTCAGCGGCGCCGTCGCCACACCCGTCCTCGGCCGGCTCGGCGCCGGTCCGCACCGGCGGGCCACGATTCTCGCCACGCTGGCGATCGTCGTCGTCGGCAGCGCGCTCACCGTGCTGCCGCTGCCGTTCGCCTGGCTGCTCGTGGGCAGAGCGGCCCAAGGCGTCGGACTCGGGCTCACGGCGCTGATGATGGGCGTGGCCCGCGACCATCTTCCCGAGGAGCGCAGCGCGGCCACAATCGCCCTGATCTCAGTGGTCTCCATCATCGGCGCCGGCGTCGGCTACCCGCTGGCCGCGCTGCTCGCCGAGCTCGGCGGACTGCGGGCCGCCTACGGCCTCGGCCTGCTCGTCACCGCCATCGCCTTCGTGACCGCGTGGCGCTCCATGCCCGCAGCTCCCGAAGGCCGCTCCGCTCACCTGAACGTGGCCGGAGCGCTCGTCCTGGCGGGTGGACTGTTCCTCGTCCTGTTCCTGGCCGGCGAGCGGAGCCTGTGGAGCCGACACCTCGCCGTGGCGGTGCCCCTTGCCGTCGCCGCCGTGCTCCTGCTCTGCGTCTGGACCGTTTCCGAACTGCGAACCGGGACGCCCCTGATCGACGTCCGGGCGGTGCGGCACCCGGCGGTCGCCGGAGCGAACATCGCCATGTTCGTCGGCGGGATCGGCATGTACCTCCTGCTCACGCTCATCACCCGCTACGCGCAGACACCGCACAGCGCCGGCTACGGCTTCGGACTGACCACCTTCGTGGCGGGGCTGGTCCTCATCCCGTTCTCCGTGCTGGGGTTCGTCGCCGGCAAGCTCACGCCGCGGGTCCGCCGACGGGTCGACGGCCCCCTGCTCCTGGCCGGCAGCGCCGCCATCGTCGGCGGCGGGTTCGTCCTGTTCGCCACCGCCCGGTCCAACCTGGCCGAACTGCTCGCGGCCATGAGCGTGCTGGGCTTCGGCGTCGGCAGCTTCTCGGCCGCCATGCCCGGCGTCATCCTGGCCGTCACCCCCAAGAGCGAGACGTCGAGCGCCATGAGCTTCAACTACGTCGTCCGCAGCGTCGGGTACTCCCTGGGCAGCGCCATCGGCGGTCTGGTCCTGGCCGCCGGCACCGCCACGGGCCACCTCTTCCCGGACGACGACGCCTACACGACCGCGGCGC
This sequence comes from Dactylosporangium siamense, assembly GCF_016862795.1. GTDB lineage: Bacteria > Actinomycetota > Actinomycetes > Mycobacteriales > Micromonosporaceae > Dactylosporangium > Dactylosporangium siamense. The sequence goes on from NZ_BONQ01000172.1 coordinate 38,472, forward strand.
TGGTCGGCGTCGCCGCGATGGCGATCACGACGATGGTCAGCCTCGCCCTCGCCCGCCGACGCTCACCCGGGACCGATCCGATCACAGCCCCGGGCCGGTCGAGTCGAACCGGAAACTGAGGATCGGAGCCGTCCGACCTTGACGCCGGCCCACGGCCGCGGCTCAGAGCCCGCGGCCGCCGTCGACGGCCTCGCGGATGATGTCGGCGTGGCCCGCGTGCCGCGCCGTCTCCTGGAGCAGGTGCAGCACCACCCCACGCAGGTTCTCGTCGACCAGGTCCGCCCGGGCGCATCGCGCGTCGAGGTCGCCGCCGGCGAGGATCTCCCGGGAGACCGCGATCTGCTCCAGGTAGTACGCCGCGACGCTCTCCACCGTGTCCTCATCGCTGAGCGCGAAGGTGGGGTCCCGCCCTTCGTCCGGCACCGCCGGCCACTCGTCCGGGAAGCTCCGCCCCGCGAAGATGATCTGAAACCACCTGCGCTCCCAGACGGCCGAGTGTTTCAGCAGGCTCAGCAACGACAGCGAGCTCACGGTCGCGGCCGTGCGCGCGTCCTTGTCGGACAGGCCCTCGACCTTGCGGATCAACGCATCCCGCGCCTGGTCGAGAAAGCCGCACAGCGCATCCCGCTCGGTCGCGGTCGAGAACATGTCGGTCGCCACGTCGCACACAGTATCGAAGCTGCCCGCTACCCCCCACCCGTCCCGGACCCGGCCGAGACAAGCGGGAACGGCTCAGCGGCGGCGTCCGCATCCGGCTCGGCGAGCGGGATCTCCGCGGTCAAAGTCGTGCCCGCCGCCACCGGGCTGGTGACGCCGAACCGGCCGCCCAACGCCTCGACGCGGTCGCGCAGACCGACCAGCCCCGTCCCGTCACCCGGTTTGGCCCCGCCGATCCCGTCGTCGTGGACCGACAGCCACACGCTGCGCTCGTCCGACTCCACCGCGACGCAGGCGACGGATGCCCGCGAGTGCTTGGTGATGTTGGTCAGCGCCTCCGAGACCACGTAGTACACGGCCACCTCCACCCGCTCGGGAAGCCGCTTCGGGACCTTCAGCCGCAGCTCGACGGGCACGATGCTGCGCCGGGCCAGCTTGCGCAGCATCGGGCCGATCCCGCCCTGGGTCAGCAGCGCCGGATGGATGCCGCGGGCGAGGTCGGTCATGCTCTCGTGGATCTCGGTGAGATTCCGGACGGTCTCGGCCAGCAGCTGCCGCGCCGCCGGCAGGTCGTTCAACGCCGACTCCTCCGCCATGCGCAGTCGCAGGGCGAGTGAGACGATGCGCTGCTGCGGCCCGTCGTGCAGGTCCCGTTCGATGCGGCGCCGGGCGTCGTCCGCCGCGGTGACCAGCCGCACGCGGGAGGAGATGAGCCGGGCGCGGTTCTCGGTGTTCGCGATCGTCGTGGCGACGAGCTCGGTGAAGGCCAACAGGCGCTTCTCCGCGGCGTCGGGGATCGGCTGCGGCTGGTAGGACATGACGAGCGTGACGCCCCAGAGCTCACCGTCGACGACGATCGGCACGCCGAGGCCGAGGTGGATGCCGCGGGAGCGCAGTTCCCTGGCGATCGGCCCGGTGGCGGTGTCGTAGTCGACCCGTGCCGTGCGGCGGGTACGCAGGATCGTGCTGACGATGTTCTGGCCCTCAATGGGCAGGTTCGGGTGGTCGGACAGCAGGTCCCCGCGCTCGTCGCGCTCGGAGATCGCCGTGACGGTGCGGTCCGACTCATACCGCATCAGTGCGGTGTGGAACCCCGGGAACAGGCCGTGGAGCTCGGCCGTCACCGCCGCGAACACCGCTGCGGGCGATCCGCCCGTGGCGACCATCGTCGCCACCCGCTGCAGTGCCGCCTGCTCCGCCAGCAACGCCTGGGTCGCCTGTTGGCTGGTCCGTAGGGTATCGATGAGCTCCTGGCGCTCGATGGCGGTGCGAACGATCGAACCCAGTGCCGGGCCGAGCCGGTCCCGGAGGCGCTCCAGCGTCTTCGGCGGGGTGGTGGCGGGCACGACGAGCCGCACCGCGGGCCGCCCCCCGTCACCGAGTTTCAGCACGGTCGCACCGCCCATGCTGTCCAGGACCGTAGCGTCGCCGACCTCGATCGACACGCGCGGGAGACCGAACCGGGCCGCCAGGCGACGCGACCCGGCCCGTAGCCCGGACGCCAGATCGTCCTCGCCGAGGATCTGGCGGGCGACCTCGACGGAGATTTCGGCCTCGTCCGCCCGCTGGTGGGCCTCCTCGGACCGCTCCCGGGCGAGGTCGGCCAGCCAGCCGCTGATGACGGCCACGATCCCGAAGATCAGGGCCCGCTGCCCATCCTGCACCAGGCTCAGGTGCAGGCCGCCCGGAGGCACGTGAACGACGTTGAACACCACCGTGCTGGCCAGCGCGACGGCGATGCCGAGCCGGGTGCCCCATACGGTCGTCACCGCCACCACGCCGAGGATGTAGACGCCGGCACTCGGCTGGACATGCGGGTGGGCGACCTGCAGCATCGCGAGTATGGCCGTCTCGGCGGCGATGACCATCGCCGCGACGGCCACACCGACGAGGAGCGGTGGTCGCGTCGGCAGCGTCCACGACGTGAGCCGACGCCGAACCCCGTTGGTCACCGTCATTCGGCCTCCCGGTCGGCGAGGTCGCGGGTGTGGGACCAGGCCTGCCGGGACCGGTCCGGCATACACACGTCGACCGTTCGCCCTCCCGCCGACCGCCAGCACCACCCGATTCGGGTGACATCGCGCCGCCGTCGGTACCGCTGCCAGCGGCGCGGAAACCCGGTTCCGGGTGTGAACGCCTCCGCCGGGGGAAGGGCCGTAGCTACGGCGATCTGAACGCACGGCTGCTGGGCCCGGCGGTGCCGTCGCACCCGGTCCTGCGGGCCGGCGCCGAATCCGCCGCCGTCGCACCGCCACAGGAGGTTGCCATGTCAACAGCCAAACACTGGAGCGTCGACGTCTACATCGGGGAGGACGACGGACGCACGTCCGCCGAGGCTCGCCTGCAGACCGACGACGCCGGCCAGCTCCGCGGGTACGGCGAGGCACGCCTGCATCCCATGGACCACGACGTACCGGAGATCGGCGACGAAGTGGCCGTGGCGCGGGCGCTGTCCGACCTGGGCCACCGCGTGCTGCTCGCCGCCGCGGCGGACATCCAGGCCTTTTCCGACGTGCCGGTGCGCCTGGCCCGCTAACAGCGGGACGAGCGGTGCCGGCCGCCCGGCGGCCGCATCGCGAGGCTCATGCCGGCCAGTTCGCCGACCCGCCTGTTGCCCGGTCTCCGCGTCCTCGCCGGGTACCAGCGCGGCTGGCTGCGTGCCGACCTGATCGCCGGCGTCACCGTCGCGGCGTACCTGATCCCGCAGGTCATGGCCTACGCCGGCCTCGCCGGGCTACCACCGGTCGTCGGGCTGTGGGCGATCCTGCCGGCCCTGGCCCTGTACGCCGTGTTCGGTTCCTCCCGGCAGCTGTCCGTCGGACCGGAGTCCACGACCGCCATCATGACCGCCGTCGTCGTGGGCCCGCTCGCCGCCGGCGATCCGGCCCGCTACGCACGGCTGGCCGCCGGCCTGGCAGTCGTCGTCGGGCTGCTCTGCCTCGGGTGCTGGGCACTGCGGTTCGGGTTCGTGGCCGACCTGCTGTCCAGACCCATCCTCGTCGGCTACCTGACCGGCGTGGCGCTCATCATGATGGTCGGACAACTGGGAAGGCTCACCGGCGTGCCGGTCACCGGCGACACCTTCCCGGCGCGGCTGCTGTCCTTCCTCCGGAACCTGTCCCACCTCCACGTCGGCACGCTGCTGTTCGCCGGCGCCGTGCTCGCGTTTCTGTTCCTCGCGCAACGGCGCTTCCCGGCGCTACCGGTGCCGCTGCTGGCGGTCCTGCTCGCCACCGTCGCCGTCGCGGTCTTCGGGCTGGAACGCCACGGCATCAGCGTCGTCGGCCAGATCCCGGCCGGCCTGCCCACCCCGTCCCTGCCGCACCTCGAGGACCTCCAGCACCTGCTGCTGCCCGCGGTCGGCGTGCTGCTCGTCGGCTACACCGACAACATGCTCACCGCCCGCGCGTTCGCCGCGCGCCAGGACAGCACCATCGACGCCAACCAGGAACTGCTCGCCCTCGGCACCGCGAACATCGGCGCGGGCCTGTTCCGCGGGTTCCCGGTCAGCAGCAGCGGCAGCCGCACCGCACTCGGCCACGCCGCCGGCAGCCGCACCCAGCTGTACTCGATCGTCGCCCTGCTCTCGGTGCTGGCCGTGCTGCTGTCCCTCGGCCCGCTCCTGGCCCGCTTCCCCACCGCGGCACTCGGCGCGATCGTCGTCTACGCGGCGGCGCAGCTGATCGACGTCGCCGGTTTCCGGCGGCTCGCCGCGTTCCGCCGCAGCGAACTGCTCCTCGCCCTCGCCGCCCTGACCGGCGTCCTCATCCTCGACATTCTCCACGGGGTGCTGCTCGCGGTCGCCCTGTCCGTGACCGAGATGCTCGCCCGCATCGCCCGCCCCCACGACGCGATCCTCGGCATCGTGCCCGGCCTGGCCGGCATGCACGACGTCGACGACTACCCCGCCGCACACACCATCCCCGGACTGGTCGTGTACCGCTACGACTCGCCCCTCTTCTTCGCCAACGCCGAGGACTTCCGCCGCCGCGCCCTCGCCGCGGTCGACGACCATCCCGGACCGGTCGCCTGGTTCGTCCTCAACGCCGAGGCCAACATCGAGGTCGACATCACCGCACTCGACGCCCTCGAGGCGCTGCGGCGCAAACTGGAAGGCCGGGGCATCGTCTTCGCGCTGGCCCGGATCAAACGGGACCTCCTCGACGACCTCGACGCGTTCGGCCTCACCACGTCCGTCGGCCCCGATCGCATCTTCCCTACCTTGCCGACCGCCCTGGCCGCGTATCACGACTGGCGCCGCCGGCATCCCCCGACCGAGCCCACCAGGCATTGATGCGGCACGCTGTATTTGGGCCGGCCCGACAGCGGCCGTGCTGCGGGGGGCGATGACTCCGGCGGAGGTCACCTGCGGTAGGACCGACCCACCTTCAATCAACCACGCCGCGATGTCGCCGTCGTCGGCCTGGCCGCTCGCCGTAGGTCGATGATCGGACACTTCCCTGCCGCCGATCACTCGACCCCGGTCGAGTGAACGGCTGGGATGACCCGCGCGCTGCTACCGTCCAGCAGCATGATCCGCCCGAAACCGCGCCCGGCCCGGCGACGCATCACGGCGCGCGACTTCAACCACCGGCTCGGCCACGTCCACGTCCGCACCTCCATCCTGCGCCGGGACCTGCCGTGACCACGCTGCTGTTCGTCCGGCACGGCGAGTCCGTGCACTCCGTGGAGGACTTCGTCGGCGGGCCGCGCGCCTGCCGGGGACTCACCGACCGCGGCCACGACCAGGCCCGCGCCCTCGCGCTCTCCCCGCAACTGCGCGACGCCCGGCCGGTGGCCGTCTACTCCTCCACGCTGCGCCGCGCGACAGAAACCGCGACCGCGATCGCCACGGCGCTGGGGGTACCGTCCGAAGAGGACTGTCGACTGTGCACGTGGCACCTCCCTGACTACGCCGACGGGCTGCCGAAGGCGCAGCTGCGTGAGCACGCGGTGCCCGGCGGCGGGGTGTTCCGGCCGTTCCAACGGGACAACGAGACCTGGGCGGAGCTGGTGGTGCGCGGCAGCCGGGCCGTCCTCGACATCGCCGAGCGGCACGAGGGCTCCACCGTCGTCATCGTCGGGCACTCCGAGACCGTCGAGGTGTCGTTCCACGCGCTCGGGCTGCTGCCGCTGTTCCGCCCGTTCGACCTCGCCGTTGCGCCCGCCTCGATCACCGAATGGCACACCGACCAGCCGCCGACCGCGTGGCCGCCGCCGCGATGGACGCTGACCCGGTTCAACCACACGGTGGCACAGCTCCAGCCGCCGACCGACGCAGGTCAGGCGAACAGCGCCTGACGTCCCGGCGCGGCCGGCCCGGGACGCTCTCGCGGCTTCACCTGCCCCGTGAACGGGCGCCGTGGCAGGCCGTGAACGGGCGCCGTGGCAGGCCGTGGCCGGTCTCGCGTGCGCCGCGTCGGGCGCCGGGTCCGCGCTCAGCCCACCGGGCCGTCCGCGGTCGCGACGGCCTCGGCCTGCGCCGCGGCGTGCCGTGCCTGCCGCACCGCCTCGAGCTCGGCCTCCAGCTCGGCGATCCGGGCGGACTGCTCGTTGATCAGGCCGATGACGTCCGAAGAGCGCGCGTTGACGGCGGCGATGATGGCGGCCGTGTCGATGTTGGTGCCACCGACGGCGAGCGCGCCCAGCGCGGCCAGCATGTCCTGCTCCCGCAGCGCCGACGCGGCCAGCGCCCCCTCGATCGTGCTGAGCCGGTTGGCAAGGGCCTTGAACGGCGGCGGGAAGTGGAACCGGTCCGTGCCGCGGCCGTTCGCCGGAGTGCCCGGGTCGACGAGCAGGGCGACCCACTCCCACAGGTCCGCCTGCTGCTGTTCGGTGAGCGCCATGAACGGGTCTCCTTCGCTGAGCGGGTCGTAGGAGTCGGCCCGGCTGTCGTCGTCGCAGTCCGACCGGCCCGAGATGTGGACGTGCCCCTTGTCCGTCGAGGATCTGGTGGTGCGGTTCGGCATCCACCGCTCCTGGCGGCAGACCCCCTGCTCGTCGGTCCAGTTGATGTACTTGATCCACAGCACGCCGGACCGGCCGGCGTCACGGTCCTTGATGAGCTGCCGGGCGATCGCCGCGTTCTCCGCCCGGCCCTTGGCGGAGTCGGTGCGCGGCATGACATCCAGCGCGTGCCCGAACCCGGCCGCCGACTTCCCCGGCCAGCCGGTCGCCGAGAACGGCGTGTGGTCCTCGGGCGTCGACGCGCGCAGGTGATCGTCATCCGGGAAGTCATACACGGTCAGTCCGTGCCCGCGCAGGATCCGCTGCAACGCGGCCGCGGGGCGTATCAATGTGTACTTCCGGCCACTGGCGAGCCAGACGAAGTAGGCCAACGAAGGCGCCATCGCTCCTCCTCACTAGGCGCCAGAATACGGAGCGTCGCCGTCAACACACGCGACCGTGTCGTGAACCCGTCGTTGATCGCAAAACGGTTGATGGCCACCGACCCGCCGAGCCGATTGACGACGCGCGCCCACACGACTTCCGCGACGCGTCCTCCTCGACGAGGCAGGCCCAGTGCGGCAGTTCACGGCACTTGTGGCCACATGCTTATCGCGCTACCTTTGCCAGCGTGCAGCCCTCCGACGAACCCCTCTACCTCGCACTGGCCAGCGTCTTACGAGATCGCATCAGGCAAGGCCTCTACCCAGCCGGCTACGCGTTGCCGATCGAGGCCGCGATCTGCGACGAGCACAGCGTCAGCCGCATGACCGTCCGACGCGCCCTCGCGGTGCTCCGCGAGGAAGGCCTGGTCAGCAGCAGGCGCGGCGCACCCTCCAGCGTCCGGGCAACCTCAGCACGCCGAACCCTTGTCCTACGGCACGACGACCGCCTCATCAGCCGCATGCCGAGCCGCCATGAGCGAATGAAGCTCGGTATGGATGTCGGCGTTCCGGTGCTGGAAGTCGACCGCGGCGACGGCACCAGCGAACTCCACCCCGCGGACCAGGTGACGGTCACGTGCCACGCGTCATCGTCGCCGCCCCTACCGCGTTGATCAGTCCGCCAGCAGCACCTCAACGCGCTTGCTCAGGTCGAACTGCCGCATCCGGTCTTGGTCCGAGTGCCGGGTGGGCTGTCTGGTCGGTGGTTTCCGGCGGCCGGGCCGGTGGAATCCGTCCGGGTGCGACCAGTCCGCTGAGGGCGCCGGCCAGTGACAGCACCGCGCAGGCGACCATCGCGGCGATGAATCCGCTGTTGAAGGTCTGGCTGGACGCGTAGCCGCCGGCGGAGGCGAACGCCGCCACGACGACGGCGACACCGAATGCTCCACCGAGTTGGCGCATGGTGCTGTAGATCAGGACCGCGGCGATCGGAATGTTGATCCAGAAGATCCACGGCCAGGAGACACTGGTGACGATCGCACCGCCCAACAGCGGTCCCACCGGAACCGCCAACCCGGTCACGCCGGCGAAGACACCGATCGCCTTGGACCGCCGGTCGGCCGGGACGGCGGCACCGAGCAGGGCCAGCGCCAGCGGCATCAGCAGTGCGGCCCCGGCGCCCTGGACCGCACGCGCCGCGATCAGCGCGCCCACATCCGGTGCGAGCGCGCAGGCGGCCGACGCCACCGCGAACACCGCCAGTCCGGTGATGAACATGCGTCGCCGGCCGAACCGGTCGCCCAGCGCGGCCGCCGTCATCAGCAGCACCGCAAAGGTCAGCACATAGGCGGTGACCGTCCACTCCAGCTCCTCGATCGAGGCGTGCAGCGCAGTGCGGATGGCGCCCAGCGCGGACGTGACGACCAACGAGTCCAGGGTCACCGTCATCGCCGCGAGCGCAGTCACCACAACCACCCACCACTGCGCAGCCGTCAACGCGGGTGATGTGCTGTTCGATGGCATGCTTCCCTCCGTCTTCGCCGGCGGTACGCGCGATTCCGAGACCTGGTCCAGCCGCGTGCCGTGCACGCTCAGCGCGATGTCGCGTTGCCGCACCACTACACCGCCGCCTGCTCGCTCGCCGGTTCGGTCCGGCGGGAAAGCGGCCGCAGAATGCCGTCCGGAAATCCGACCAGGCCGTGCGCGAGCATTCGGCGGTGGGCGATACGCCAGCCGGTCGGGGTGCGGTCGAAGCTGTCGACATAGCGGGCCAGAATGATCGGGTCAGCCACCGCGCCCGGCGGCCGGTGCCATGCGTAGACGTAGGACGTCGTCGCGGCGTGATCCGCGTCGGGGAAACTGATCTGCACGTTCGAGATGTGATGACTGGTCGCCGTGCCGTCGAGGAGCTGGCGCGTGAGCCAGTCGACCAACGCCGCTGACGAATGCAGGATCTCGGCCTCGCGAACGCCGTATTCGGCCAGGCAGTCGTCGGTGAACACCCCGGCCACGGCGGTGAAGTCCCGCTCGTCGACGAGCCGGGCATAGGTATGCAGGACCTCGGTGATGGCGGCTCGGTCGGTGAGCTCGCGGACGGCGATGTCGATGTCGATGGACACGGTTCCTCCTGCTGGCATCGGACGCGACAGCGCGTTGTCGCTCCAATCAGGTAGACACCGCGACATCGGGAAAAGGGGCGCCGGCCGACCGGCGCGTTCGCCCTGCCGCCCATGGCAGCGTGAAGCCGCCTGACACCCCGGTCAGACCGCAGCGCCGGGCCCGTTCACACCAGCCGGTTGCCGTTCTCCAGATACGCCGTCACGCCGTCCACGGCCGCCCGCAACGCGGCTGCGGTCCGGCGGGCCAGCAACGGCGACAGCCGCTCGTGGGCCTCTGCTGCCGTACACCACGCCCAGCTGCGTAACTCGTCGGCCGGCAGGCGAATCTCCCGCTCGGTGACCGCCGGGAGCACCCCTCCGTCGAAGAGGAACATCACGCCCTCGGTGCGGCCGGGTTGCGGTGGCACCCAGTCGACCACCAACAGCCGGCCCGGCGACACCACCAGGCCCAGCTCCTCGTGCAGCTCCCGCACCGCGGCGTCGTACGGCGACTCGTCGCCTTCGACCGCGCCTCCCGGCAGCTCCCAATGGTCCTTGTACGTCGGCTCGACCAGCAGCACCCGGCCCGCCGCGTCACGGAGGCACACGCCGGCACCCATCCGCTTGCGTGGCAACGTCGCCGTGTAGTCGTCAGTCGATGTCGTCACCCTCGGAGGCTACCGCCGCACTCCCGCCGTCGAGGTCGGCGAAAGCCTGGCGGCGGCCGTAGCAACCACAGCCGTCCACGAGGGCGACGGGTCAGGCCGACCTCGGCCAGCAGCGCATCGGTCTGTGTGGGCGCTGGACGCCCTCAGAGGTTCCTGTAACGTTCGGTGATGTCTGGCGCTGTTCGGCGATTGTTCGGCACTGTTGCCAGCACATGTCAGCAGCTACCTCATCAGCAAGGAGCCCACGCTGATGTCGTCCACAGCAGGCGAGCTCGTTACCGAGGTGTTGGAGTACGACGGTGGACGTCAGGTCACCGCCTACGTCCCGGCGGCTGCGCCCGAGGCAATCGTCTTTGCCGGAGACGGCCAGTTGATCACGTCGTGGGGACCGGCTCTCGAGGCCGCCGATCTACCGCCCACGATGATCATCGGCGCGCACCGGCTGGAGGACGAGACGCTGCGGCTGCACGAGTACTCACCGGGCCGCAGCACGGACGCGTTCACCTTCGACCCGCGACGGTTCGCGGCACACGAGAAGTTCTTCGTCGAGGACGTGCGCCGATGGGCGGCGACCCGCCTGGGCGCCGAGCTGCCGGCCGACCGGACGGCGGCGTTCGGTGTCTCCGCCAGTGCGGAACTCGCACTGGCCATGGGGCTTCGGCATCCCGACATCTACGGCGCGGTCTTCTGTGCCTCGCCCGGTGCGGGCTACCGGCCACCCGCCGTGCTGTCCGGCAGGTTTCCACGCACCTATCTCGTCGCCGGCACCGACGAACCGTTCTTCCGCGACAACGCGACCCGGTGGGCGAACGCGCTGCGCGATGCGGGTGGCGACGTTGTCCTGACCGAACGGGCCGGCTCGCACGGCGACCCATTCTGGGAACAAGAGTTTCCGCTGATGGTGGCGTGGGCGTTCGGACACTGACCGGCCCGACGCCCGCCGAAGGCCAACGACGATCGCGTTACCGTCGTTCGTTGATCAACTCGTGCGACTCACCACAGCAAAGAGCAGCTACGTGATCTACCTCTGCCTCGGCGGGGTTGGCCTCGATCTGCCCACAGGAACCCGAGGAGTCGGACGCACGTTCGATTTCAGTCGGCGTGGGTACCAACGCCGCGACTGCCAGACCCATAGCCTACGGAGACGTCGTCGGCCGGCAGGTGGTCGGCAGCGATCAAACGGGGGTTTGTCCATGGCGGAGATTGCGGTGCCGGTGCAGCGGGAGCGGCGGACGTTCGGCTGCAGCGTGGACGTCACGGTCGGCGGCGAGCCGGGTGTGCTGACGGTCGGGCGGGCCTCCGACGGCGCCCCGCGTCGCATGGAGTTGCGGGCGGGCGTGCACGGCTCGACGCTGGCCGGGCTCGCCGACGCGCTGGCCACGGCGATCACCGTCGGTCTGCAGCACGGTGTCCCTGCCGATGTGCTCGCGGACGCGCTGCGCCGCGCCGCGCTCGACTCCCCTGGCGACGGGCACGCAGCGCTGCTGGCCGAGACGTTCGCCGTGGCACCGCCGCCCGCCCTCGTGGTGCCGACGTGACCGACGAACCGACGCGACTCCGGCACGCGCTCGTCAGCACGTTGGTCGACGCGGGCTGGCTGACCGATCCGCGGGTGGCGGCCGCGTTGCGGGCGGTGCCGCGGCACCGGTTCGTGCCGGGAGTTCCGGTGCGGCAGGCGTACGCGAACGACGTGGTCCACACGAAGTTCGACGTCGACGGGCGCCCGATCAGTGCGGCGTCGCAGCCGCGGATCGTGGCGACGATGCTGCAACAGGCCGGAATCCGGGCCGGGGACCAGGTGCTGGAGATCGGCCTGGGCACGGGCTACAACGCGGCGTTGCTCGCCGAACTGACCGGGCCCGACGGCCGGGTGACGAGCGTCGACGTGGACGCCGACATCGTCGAGGCAGCGGCTGCGAACCTCGCCGCGACCGGGTACGCGTCGGTGCGGGTGGTGTGCGGCGACGGCGCGTTGGGCCATCCGCCGACGGCGCCGTTCGACGTGGTGATCGCGACCGTCGGCGCGTGGGACGTGCCGTCGGCGTGGCTGGACCAGATCGCCGAGGGTGGACGGCTGGTGGTGCCGCAGCGGATCCGCGGTGCCATCACCCGGTCTGTCGTGTACCAGCGTGACGCCGCCGGCCGGTGGGTGAGCGTGGACCACGAGATGTGTGGGTTCATGCCGCTGCGCGGCGGTGCCGCCGACGACCCGCACCACAGCCACGATCTGACCGGCGACGGCCGGGCCCGGCTGGACGTGTACCAGGAGCAGCACGTCGACACCGCCGCACTTACCGGCGTGCTGGACCAGCCACGGTCCCAGATCCGCACCGGTGTGCGGCTCCGCGGCGACGAGAGCCTGGAATGGCTGTGGTTGTGGCTTGCCTGCGCGTTGCCGGGCGGCCTGGGCACACTGCACGCCGGCCGGGCGGCCCGTGACGCGGGGCTGGTCGTCGCGCCCTACGGGGTGTGGCTGATGGCGACCACCGATCACGGCACGCTGGCGTACGCCACGGCGGTCGATCCGGGCACCGGCGGGGACGGCGTCGAGATCGCCGTCGTCGGTCACGGCCAACAGGGGCTCGCTGAACGGTTGGCGGCGGAGGTCGTCCGCTGGGACCGCCGTGGCCGCGACCGCGCCGTGCGACTGATCCTCGAACCGGACGCGGCACCGGACACCGTGGGAGACGCGGACCAGGGCCGGTTCGTGTTCGCGATGCCGAGCGGACTGCTCACGGTGCGGTGGATCGATGACGCCGCCTGACACCGTCCGGTCAACGCCGGCTGGTGGCGCGGTGCGACGACTCGGCTGCCGGTACGCGTCGCCGCCCGAACCAGGCCCCGACGCGAAGACCGGAACGGTCGGCCGGCCTTGAGCAAGGATCAGGCTTGGGACGTACGGAATGCGCGCCTTGCGCCGCGGTCGGCAAGCGTGGTCACCACCGTGAACCGGTCGGGCGGCGGATCACGGCGGGCGCCGAGGCGTTGCAGCACATCCTGGGAGGTCCGGACGGCCCACGAGCACGACCCCTGAAAGATCTTTTGGTCTGGAGACCTGAAAGATCATCAGAGGTCGTGCTCGCTCGCAACTCGCCCCAGAAGGCACTTTTTCTATCTACTCAGAAGCGAAAGCACTCAAGACCCTGAAACGCCTGGGTCATAGTTGCGCCGTTACCTCATCGAGCGCGTCGTTGTAGGTTTTGACCGTGAGGCCGCTGGTTTGCAGGGCGTTGAGCTGCTGCGCGAAGTCGGCCTGGTTGGTGTCGTACTGGCCGCCGTCGGTGTCGCCAGTCGGCACGACCCGGTGGTAGACGAGCACCAGCCAGGTGTTGGTGGCCTTGGCCTGGTCGAGCCAGCTCTGGAGCTCGGCCACGGTGGTGTCGATCTCCATGTTCTGCACCCGGATGCGATAGATGTCGAAGTTGTCCTTGCTGTTGAAGCCCTCATCCACCGAGCGGTGCGATCGGTAGGACTTCTTCACTTCGTCGATCACGGTCGCGTTGTAGTCGCCGTAGGGCGATGCAAAGTTTCGCACGGCCTGACCGGAGACTTGCTGAAGATATTGCTGCGAATGGGTCAACTCATTGCGGAGCTGGGCCACGGGAATCTGCGAGAGGAATGGATGCGTGATGGTGTGCGAGCAGATCTCGTGCCCGGCGTTGACGAAGGCCTGGACATTCTGGGGGGCGCCCGGCACGCCCTCGATGGCCTCGGTCATGTAGCACTGGGTGCTCTTGAAGTTCCGGGCCTGAAGCAGTGGCAAGGCCGAGGTGGCATTACTTTCGTGGCCGTCGTCGAACGTCAGCGAGACGAGTGGCCGGCTGAAGCCGGTGGGCGTATACGGCTCGAGGCTGTAGTCGTCGGTCTGCACCCAACCGTTGCCGGTGAGGAAAACGAAGACCGAGACGGAGGCGGCGTCACTCGGCACGGTGAAGGTGTCAGTGTATTTCTGCCAGGTCGTCGCGGCGTTCGCGGGCGGCAGGGGCTGCGGCATGCCGAAGTACGCCGCCGTGCCGTTGCTGCGATTGAACTGGGCGACGACGTGCGGTTGCGTGTTGGTCTTGTACCACACGCTGAACCGGTACTGCTTGTTGGGTTCGAGCGGTAGCGCCTGGTGCATCCATTTGGCGTCGCCGTCCGTGTAGTTGCTGACGGTCACCTTGACGCTGTGGCTGCCCGTGTGGCCCTCGGCGACGTAGCCGAAGCTAGCGGTGTTGCTTCCCCAGTTGCCGGTGCTCCAGGACGTCGGGACACTACCGTTCGCCGTTTCGACCGAGGGGTTTGCGATGGGGTTGTTGGGGATCGGTGTGCCACCGGCAACCGTCAGGCTGGCATCGTCGAGCGTGAGCGAACCGTTGGCGGCAATGACGTGGAAGACGCTGAGCTTGCTGACGCCGGCCGGGATCGACACGGTAAAGCTTGCCTTTTTCCAGGTGCTGCTCGCCGCCGCGACGGCCAATGACTCGTAGAAGACAGTGTTGTCCGGCCTGGTGAATTGAACGATGAGCTCGGTCTGCACGCTGGACTGGTACCAGTCACTGAAGGCATAGGAGAGGCCTGGCGTGACCGCCACGGGGGTGAAATACCATTTGGCGTCACCGTCGGTGTAGTTGGTGACCGTAACCTTCACGCTCCGGGACCCACTGTGGCCGGTCGTGAGATAGCTGAACGCCGCGGTATTGCCGCCCCAGTTGTTACTGGTCCAGCCATCGGGCTGGTTGGCGTTGCCGGCGGACGCCACCTCTACAGATGGGTTGGCAACGAGCTCGGTCGGCGGCGGGGGCGTCGTGGCTCCGGCCGTCAGGCTGGCATCGTCGATGGTCAGCGAGCCGACGTTGGCGAGCAGATGGAAGACGGTCACACTCTGGGCATTCGCCGGCGCGGTGAAGGTCTGCGTGGTCTGGCCCCAGGCGGTGCCTGTCGTGGCTGGCGCGGGGGCCAACTCGACGTAGCTGAAGCCGCCGCCGGTAGTCGTGAACTGCACGACCAGGCTGGTGCTCACGGTCGCCTGGTAGTAATCGCTGAAGGTGTAGGTGGTGTTCGGCGTGACCGCTACGGGCGTGAAGTACCATTTGGCATCGCCGCTCGTATAGCTTGTGGTCTGAACCTTGACGCTGCGCGTGCCGCTGTGACCGGTGTTGAGGTAGCTGAAGGTGGTCGCGTTCGTCCCCCACACCCCTGTTTGCCAGGCCGTCGGCGTCGTCGCGTTGGCTGCGGTTTCGACCGACGGGTTGGCGATGAGATTGGTGGCCGCCCACCCGCTCGGTACGTTGAAGAACAGAGCACCCATTCCTATGAGTGCGGCTGATGTGACTGTGAGCAGTTTTCGCATGGTGCCACCTTGTCAAGTGCTTCTGGCGTATCGACCCTCAGACCCGACGCTGTGCATGTAGTGCGAATCTGACATAGCGTCTGTTTTGCTGGCGATCGTCCATGGCTGGAGTGAACTGCGACTACTGAAAGAAATGCCATCTGCACACGAAGTGAGACCGCCTTGAACCCTGGGACAAGTCAGTAAAGGTTTCCTCCACCGGAAGATCAGACGGCTGCCCATGGTACAACGGCCTCTACGTCGTTGTATGTCCGGCTCGATCGCCGGCCGACCGGATCGCGGTCCTCGACTACGGACGGGTGGTCGCCGAGGGAACCGCAAAGAAAGACTCAAGCGCCGCATCCCCAGGGCATTTGCAAGAACGCTGTTGGTTGACTCGCTGCGATTGCTTGCCTTATGTCCTTTATGGGTAGCGTGCCGAAATGTCGATGCAGCCGAGGGCGTCGGTGGAGATCCCGGCGGCGCCGTTGCATTGAGCGTTGGCAATATGCCCAGTGAGCCGGCGCCCGGCGGCGTGTGCCGCGCCGCCGGGCGTCAGTCATCGCCCTCGTCGTCCGGCCAGCTGGGCGTGTCCGACAGCTGCCAGCAGGTGAGCCGGTACCGCTCGACGCCCTCCAACGCGACCCTCACGCCCGCGACCGCGTCGGGTCCGGCCCGCATCGCCTCCTGCCACAGCCGGCCGGCCTGGGCCCTGCCGTGGCCCTCGATCCGCGCCGCGTAGGTCCCAGGGCCGGGCGGTAGTTCGATCCCGAGCCGGAACCGGGGCTCGGTCGAGTGCGGCACGGACAGCCGGCCGCCGGGCAGCTCCAGGGTCCCCTCGCTGACGAGTTCGGCGGTCCCGTCCCGCGCCGCCGGGCCGTCGTGGACCTCGACCGTGAGCGCGATCCGCGCCAGATCCGAGATGACCTCAACCATCACCGCGTTGGGCGCCCAGCCGACGGCGTCCGCACCGGCGCCCTGCCGCGCCACGGCAAGGTTCGGCAGGTCCTCGCAGGTCGGATCGATCGCCGCGAAGAGCCCGTAGTCGGCGCTGACGGAGGTCTGCTCGGACATGACTCGGATGGGTCCATCGCCGTCGACCATGCCGCCGTTGTACCAGAAGGCGACCGGCCCCTCCGTCCAGCCGGCCCGATCTCCTCGACGACGGTCAATGATCAGTCAGGGTCAAGAGCCAAGTTCGTGGCGCCGACGGCCGAGCTGGTGCAGCAGGAAACCGATCCGTTCCGCGAGCTCGGCCGCCGTGCGGCGGAACGCGGCCACGCCGTCGGGCTGGCCGGCGGGGTCCACGGTCGACCAGTGCACGGCCTCGGGATCGCCCGGCAGCGCCGGGCAGACCTCCCGGACCTTGTCGCACAACGTGATGACGTAGTCGAACCGGTCCCCGTCGAACTCGTCCAGGTGCTTGCTCCGCGCGCCGGTGAGGTCCACCCCGTGCTCGCCCATCACCTTGACCGCGTTGCGGTGCACCGGCTTGGGATGACTGCCGGCACTGCGCGCCAGCACCCGATCGCCGCCCCGGCTGCGCAGCAGTCCCTCGGCCATCTGCGACCGGGCGCTGTTGCCCGTGCACAGGAACAGCACCGACACATCGGCGCCGTCCGGCTGCGGCGGCGGCGGTGCGAGCATCAGCGCCGGATGCAGCGCGCCGCCGGCCTGCGCCAGCAGGCCCGCGCAGCGAGCCAGGTCAACGGCGTAGTAGGTGTCCCGGCCATCGAAGGAGCTGCGCCGGCCGTGCACCAGCCCGCCCTTGCGCATGAGGCCGAGGTGGTAGGACACCAGGTTCTGCGGCTTGCCGGTCAGCTCGGTCAGCTCGGTCACCTGGCGGTCGCTGCGCGCGAGCTCGCCGAGCAGCCGCCACCGCAGCGGATGCCCGGCAAGGCGCAGAAACTCCGGCGGATCGAAGCCACCGCCGGCCGGAGACTGTCGATGCCGCACCCCCGGATAATACATCAAAGCAGTAGGATGCATTTTGTCACGGTGGTGTGCGGTACCGCCATCGAGATGTTCACCGACGCGCCGCCGAGCGGTCATGATCGCCCCGGCCCGTCCGCATACGCTCCGACGCACCACGGCGGACTCCCAGGGAGTGGAACACGGTGACGGCATCCCAGCCATCCGACCCGGACGACCCGGACGGCCTCACGACCGGGGACCACTCGCCGCGCGTATCGCTGCGCACGATCGTGGCGCAGTGGACGCGGATCGGGATCACCGGGTTCGGCGGGCCGCCGGCGCACATCAGCCTCCTGCGGCAGCTGTGCGTCACGAAGCGGGGCTGGATCGACGCCCACGAGTTCGAGGACGGCATCGCCGCCACCAACCTGTTGCCCGGTCCGGCCTCCACCCAGCTGGCGATCTTCTGCGCCTGGCGGCTGCGCGGCTGGGTCGGCGGGCTGCTCGGCGGCGTCTGCTTCATCGCCCCGGGCCTCATCGTCATCCTCGGCCTGTCCGTGCTGCTGCTGTCCGGGCATCCGGCCCCGGCAGTGATCGGCGCCGCCGCCGGCGCCGGAGCCGCCGTCGCCCCGGTCGCCGTCCAGGCCGGAGCGACCCTCGTCCCGGCGAGCTGGCAGCGCACCGGCGCGACCCGCGGCGGGCGGATGCGGTGGGTCGCGTACGCGGTCATCTCAGCCGCCTCGGCGATACTGCTCGGCCCCTGGCTGGTCCTGGTCCTGCTCGCCGCCGGTGCCGTCGAAGCGACCTGCCAGGGGCACCGCCCCCGGATCAGGCGCGCTCCCCACCCGGGGCTCGCGCTGGCGGGCTGGGCTTCGGTCGGCACCCTCGGCTCGGTGGCCTGGACCGCGCTGAAGGTCGGCGCCCTGTCCTACGGCGGCGGCTTCGTCATCATCCCGCTCATGCGCGCCGACGCCGTCGATCGGCACCAGTGGCTGACCGGCGACGAGTTCCTGTACGCGGTCGCGCTCGGCCAGATCACCCCCGGACCCGTCGTCCAGACCGTCTCGGTCATCGGCTACGCCGCCGCCGGCATCGCCGGTGGCCTGCTCGCCGCGGTGGTCGCGTTCACCCCTTCGTTCGTGTTCGTCCTCGGCGGCGGCCGGCACTTCGACCGCCTCCGCGCCAACCCGGCCGCGCAGGCGTTCCTGTCCGGGGCGGGACCCGCCGCCATCGGCGCCATCCTCGGCTCGTCGGTCCTGCTCGCCCGCTCCATCACCCACACCTGGCAATGGCCGGTCCTGGCCCTCGCGGCCATCTGGCTGCTGGTGTTCAAACGCGGCGTGGTCAGCGCCCTCATCGGCGCGGCCGCGCTCGGTGTCGCCGCCGCCCTGGCCGGCCTGCCGTTGCACTGAACCCCGGCGGGGTCGGATCCCGGCACATCGAATGCATCAAGCCGATGAGATGTATTCTGCGGATGACACAGACTGGAGGTGTACGTCATGACCGAGCCAGACCTGCGTGCCAGCGTCCGCTACCTGGTCGACGACGTTGCGGCAGCCGTCGACTTCTACACCGCCCACCTCGGGTTCGAGCTGCACACGCGCGCCGGGGACGCCTTCGCGGACGTCGTGCGCGGCCCGCTCCGGTTGTTGTTGTCCGGACCCGCCAGCTCCGGCGCCCGGGCCACTCCCCCGGACGCCGCCACGCCCGGCCACAACCGCATCCACCTCGTCGTCGACGACCTCGACAGCGAGGTCGACCGGCTGCGCACCGCGGGCGTGCAGTTCCGCAGCGCGCCGATCTCCGGCCCCGGCGGCCGCCAGATCCTGCTCGCGGACCCGGCCGGCAACCTCATCGAGCTGTTCCAGCCCGCCGCCCGATAGCGGCCGCAGTCATTCGTACCCCGGTCGCACCGTGAAACCCGCTGTCCGTCCAGGGGAATCGTCGGCCAGGATGGCCTGGTGAACTCATGGGACACGGTGTTTCTGGCCCGGCACGGTCAGACACAATGGAACCTGCAGCGGCGCAAACAAGGCCGGCTCGACTCGGCGTTGACCCACGACGGCGTCGCGCAGGCGCACCGCCACGCGGCGGCCCTGCAGGGACACGGCATCGACGCCATCTTCGTCAGCCCACTCGGACGAGCGGTCGCGACGGCCAGCATCATCAACGACGCCCTCGGCCTGGAGATCGACGTGGTCGACGAGCTGGCCGAGGTCGACCACGGCCAGTTCAGCGGCTTGATCGACGACCAGATCGACACGCAGTTCCCCGGTGAGCGGCAGCGCCGGGCCGCCGACAAGTACCACTGGCAGTTCCCCGGCGGCGAAAGCTACGCCGACGCCGCAACCCGGGCAGCCAGCGCCCTGCACCGGATCGGCCACCAGCCGGCACGACGGCCGCTGATCGTCTCGCACGAAATGATCGGACGCATGCTGCAACTGCACCTGCTCGGCCTCGACCCGCAGGCCGCTCTCGCCCGGTCGCACCCGCACGACGTCGTCTTTCAGATCGATCCGGCATCCCGGGAATGCCACTCCATCGGACCGGGCGGGGTGTCGGCGTGAGGGTGACGGTATTCGCCAGCGCGTCCGCTCAGGCACCCGATCGGTTCGTGCACGCCGCCACGGCGTTCGGACGGGACCTTGCCACGGCCGGCGTGGGTCTGGTCTACGGCGGCGGCAAGACCGGGCTGATGGGCGCCGTCGCGGATGGGGCGCTGTCCGCGGGCGGCGAGGTGGTCGGGGTCATGCCGCAGTCGCTGGTGGACGCCGAGATCGCGCACCCCGGGCTGTCGAGCCTGCGGATCGTGGGGTCGCTGCACGAACGGAAGGCCGCGCTGGCCGACCTCGGCGACGGTTTCGCCGCCCTTCCCGGCGGTGCCGGTACCCTCGAGGAGCTGTTCGAGGCGTGGACCTGGCAGCAGCTGGGTCTGCACACGAAGCCGGTCGCGCTGCTCAACATCGACGACTACTGGAACCCGCTCCTGCACGCCCTGGATCAGATGACGGAGACCGGATTCGTCCGGCCCGCCGACCGTCAGTCCCTCATCGTCGCCTCGGACGCCGCGGAGCTGCTCACCGCCGTGGCGACGTTCGTGCCGCCGCCGGGCAAGTACGACCGGTCGGCGCGGACCGGCACCTCCTGAACCGCGTCGTCGGCCGCTCTCGGCGGCCAGGCTTCGAGTTGCGCGCCGATCGCGACCGCCCGGCCGGGCTCGTCGAACACCTCCTCCAGCACCGCGCCGGCCGCGGTGAGGGACCTGCCGATGAGGAGGCGTTTCAGGTCGACGCCGAACGGCAGGCCTGGGCGATCACGTGCGCCCAGGCCCGCACGCCCGAGGCGAGCGGCACGATACGGTGACTGCCATGGGCGAGGTTGAGGTCGATGCCGAGTCGGAGCGGGCGGCGCGGCTGCTGGCCGCCGAAGTCACCGCGATGGAGCTGTTCGCCGAGGTGGAACGGCGCGGGCTGATCGCGGCGGGACGCCGGGACCGGCAGATCAGCGACGAGATCCGCGACCTCGCGGGCAGCATGTTCGGTGTGCAGAAGTACTGGCACAAGCGGATCGTCCGGTCCGGGCCGCACACGCTGCAGCCGTACAAGGAGAACCCGCCGGACCGCGTGATCGAGGCCGACGACATCGTGTTCGCCGACTTCGGCCCGATCTTCGACGGTTGGGAGGCCGACTTCGGCCGCACCTTCGTCATCGGCGACGATCCGGTGAAGCATCGGCTCAACGCGGACCTTGCGACGATCTTCGCCGCCGGGCAGCAGCACTTCCTGGAGCGGCCCGACATCACCGGCGAGCAGCTGTTCGCCCACGTGCAGCGGCTCGTCGCCGACGCCGGCTGGGAGATCGGCATCCCGCACACCGGGCACACCCTCGGCGAGTTCCCGCACGAACGCATCGAAGGTGACAAGGTCACCTACTACATCACCCCGGGCAGCGACCAGCCGCTGCGCCGTGCCGACGCCGCCGGGCACGCCTGTCACTGGATTCTCGAGCTGCACCTCGTCGACCGTGAGCACGGGTTCGGCGGGTTCTACGAGCAGCTCCTCGACCTCCAGCACCAGCCGAGCTGACCACAGAAAAGGCCCGGTCACTGTGACGAGGCCTGGGTGACGCTGCGGCTGCCGCCGTTGTAGACGATGACGTCGTCGCGGGCGCCGTATTCGGCGAAGGTGGCGAGGGCCTCGGCGCGCAGGATGTCGGTGTGGACCTCGACGCCGCGGGCGTGGAGTTGTTCCTTCCAGTCGGGGCGCATCGGGCCCTCGTCGAAGCCGGTGAGGTGTTCGACCTCGTCGCCCTCGCCGGCGATGACGAGACGGGCGACGCCGGACCAGAGGACGGCGCCGTAGCACATGGCGCACGGGCGCCAGTTGACGGCGAGCTCGACCGGGCCGCGGTCCGGGGCGCCGAGGTTCCAGGTGCCGAGGTGGGCCTGGGCCAGGGACAGCGCGACGACTTCGGCGTGCATCCCGGACAGGCCGCTGGCGAGGACCAGGTTGACGCCCACGGCGAGGATCTCGCCGGTACCGGCATCGGTGACCACCGCGGCGAACGGCCCGCCGGTGCCCTCGCGGTGGTTGCGGCCGGCGAGGCGGTGCGCGACCCGCATCCGGTCCTCGACCTTGGGCAGGACCGCGTCGACGGCGGCCAGCTCGATCGCGACCCAGTCGGGCAGCTGCGCGCCGAAGCGGGTGGTGGTCATCTGCATGGCGGGACCCCGTTCTACGCGGTGAAGAAGTGGCTGAGGCCGAGGCCGCGCAGGCCGCGCCGATACGCGACGGAGCTGCGGTCGGCGGCGATGTTGACCTCGATGCGCGGGTCGAGGGGCAGGTTCTCGGGCTGCTGCACCTCGACGATGCGCCGGTCCTCCTCAAAGACCCGCAGGTTGAAGTCGAAGATCTCCTGCGCCGGCTGGCCGGTGTTGAAGTCCTTCGCGATCGGCGCGAACATCCGGGTGCGGCGCGCCGAGACCGGCGAGGCGGCGTTCATGATGCACAGCCGGCCGCCGTCGGGGAAGTGCACGACCAGGGTCGCGGTGAACGGCAGGTGCAGCGCGAACCGGCGCAGCCACAGGAAGCCGGGCGGTGCCGGGTTCGGCACGCCGTGCGGGACGTTGGGCACGGTGGACCAGTAGTCGACGGTGAACCCGTCGGCGGTGCTGACCGGGTTGTACGCGGGCACCTCCACGTCGCCGGGGTCGCCGAACGTGTCCAGGTGCACGAAGCCGAAGTGGGCCACGTCCAGGAACCCCTCGACCTGCCGTCCGGCGAACGCGGCCACGTCGAACGGCGGGCACGTCACCCGCTGGAAGCCGGGCTCCTCCCACCCGGGCATCGGCGGCACGCCGTCAGTGACGCCGGTCAGGGTCGTCCAGATCAGGCCGTACCGCTCGACGACCGGATACGTGCGCAGGTGCAGTCGCGCCGGGATCTTCGCCGTGGGGTGTGCCGGCACCGCGACACACGTCCCGCCGGCGCCGAAGCGAAGCCCGTGGTAGGCGCAGGCGATGGCGGTACCGTCGCCGACGCCGAACGACAACGGCACGCCTCGATGTGGGCAGAGATCATCGGCAACGACCACGGTGTCACCGGCGCGGTAGACGACCAGTTGCGCGTCGAGCAGTGTCGCCGCGACCGGAGCGGCGCCGACGTCCGCGCAGCGGGCGACCGGATACCAGCCGCGGGCGAGCACGGCCCAGTCGGCCGGCTCGAAGGTGCAGTTGCGGGGCAGCGCAACATCGACGATGGTCATCGCAATGGCTCCAGGGACGTGCGGAGGGCAGGGTGGACCGCGGGTTCAGCGCTGCGGTTGCCAGCCGTGCGCGACCCGGCCACGGGTCCACGCGCTTTGGTGGGTGCGGCGGCGCACATCGGTCACCTGCACTCACCTCCTCGACGCGTCGTCCCGCCCATGCTGCGCGTGCGGCGTTTCACCGAGGTTTCCGCGATGTTGGATCCTGGACGTGGTCGCGGGCGCTCACAGCGGCCGGATCCGGTTCGGGAGGTCTTGGTTGCACGCGCGAACCCGGAACGGCACACCGTGGACACCCCGCTGCGGTGCGGTACTGGCATGCCCGCCGCAGGAGTACAGGTGATCGCAGGCCCGCGCCGGCACGCGGGCCTGTCCTGGGCGCAGGCGTACGCCACCGCGTGGCAGGTCGGGCGGCCGCTCGCACCGGTGTCGCTGCCGGTCGGCGACGCGCTGCGGCACGTGCTCGCGGCGCCGGTCGAGGCGCGCACGGCGGCGCCGGCCTTCGACGCCGCCGCGATGGACGGATACGCGGTCGCCGGTGCCGGACCGTGGCGGGTCGCCGGCAGGGTGCTCGCCGGTGATCCGGAGCCGGTGGCGCGGCTCGATCACGGCGACGCGGTCGAGATCGCCACCGGTGCCCGCGTGCCCGCCGGTGCCGAGGCGGTGCTGCCGTATGAGGACTGCCACCGGTGCGGCGACACGGTCCGCGGAACGCGGACCACGCGGACCCACATCCGGCGGGCCGGCGAGGACACCGCGCCCGGCGACCTGCTCGCACCCGCCGGACGGGTGCTGACGGCGACGGCGGCGGCGGCCGCTGCCCAGGTCGGCGTCGAGCGGGTCCGGGTGCGTCCCCGGCCGGGCGTCGACGTGCTCGTCACCGGCGACGAGGTGGTCCTGCACGGCCGTCCCGGACCGGGACAGGTCCGGGACGTGTTCGCGCCCCTCGTCACCGCGATCACCGACCGGGCGGGCGGGCGGCTCCGCACGTATCGCCGCGTCGAGGACGACCCGACCGCGTTGCGGGCGGCGATCGACACCTCGGATGCTCCGGTACTGGTCGTCACCGGCTCGTCGTCCGTCGGCGTCGCGGACCACCTCCACGACGTCCTCGCCGAGCGGTCGGCGACCTGGCACGTCGACGGCGTGGCGTGCCGGCCCGGCCATCCGCAGGCCCTCGCCCGCACGGCCGACGGACGGTGGGTCGTCGGTCTGCCCGGCAACCCGTACGCCGGGCTGGTCGCCGCCCTCACCCTCCTCGAACCGCTGCTGGCTGCCCTTGCCGGGCACCGCCGCCGCCCGCTGCCGGTGGCCCCGGTCTCCGGCACCGTCAAGCTCTTCCCGGGCGGATGCCGGATCGTGCCGGTCGAAACGGTCGACGACGGTGCCCGCATCGTGCCCGGCGCCCGGTCAGGGAGCCTGCGCGCGGCCGCCTCGGCCGACGCGCTCGCCGTCCTCGACGCCGGCTGGGCCACCGGCACGCCGGCGCCGCTGCTGCGCCTCCCCTGACGAGCCGCTGCTGTTCGATGGCAGTTCGGCCACCGGCGCGCGCCGACCGGCCATCGAGAACCGGACATGTCGCGGAACGGCGGGACCGCACCGATGTGGCAGGTTCGGCTGCGGCGGACCTGCGGCGTGGACGGGGCGGGTTGCGGGTCGCTGGGACAATGTCGCTGTCGATTGGCGGAGGTGCTGCGTGACCGGTGTCGAAGTAATCGTGGCCGCGCTGGTGGCCGGTTCGGCCGCCGGCTCGTCGGATGCGGCGAAGTCGGTGATCACCGACGCGTACACCGGGTTGCGTGACGCGCTGCGGCGGCGGTTGGCCGGGCGGCGCGCGGCCGTCGAGACGCTGGACGCGGTCGAAACCGATCCGCAGGTGTGGCGGGCCCGGCTGGGCGGCGCACTGACCGAGTCCGGCGCCGACCGGGACGAGCAGGTCCTCGCCGCCGCGCGCCGGTTGCTGGAGGCGGCGGACCGGGGTGTCGTGATCGAGGATCACGGGGTCCACATCGGCACGTCGTACGGGCCCAGCGCGAGCACGATCAACGGCAATGTCTCGGTCACCTACGGGCAGGTGCCCGTCCCCCCGTCGGGGCCAGTGGCGTAGCGGGGTCGTCCGCCGCTGGTGCCAGCTCCATCGATCCTGCCAACAGCTTCGGTCCGGTCGGCGTGTTCCACGGGCCGGTCGACGTCCGTGCCTACGTCAGCGCCACGCCTTCGGTGCCGCGTTCGGCGTACCTGCGGCAGGTCGCCCGGATCGCCCCGCCGGTGCTTCGCGGGCGGCAGTCCGAACTGGCCGCGCTGACCGCGTTCTGCACCGACGCGGACGCGGCGCCGTACGTGTGGTGGCGGGCCGACGCGTGGGCCGGCAAGTCGGCGC
Organism: Dactylosporangium siamense; assembly: GCF_016862795.1. Taxonomy (GTDB): domain Bacteria; phylum Actinomycetota; class Actinomycetes; order Mycobacteriales; family Micromonosporaceae; genus Dactylosporangium; species Dactylosporangium siamense. The sequence goes on from NZ_BONQ01000172.1 coordinate 63,593, forward strand.
TGCTGTCCTGGTTCGTCCTGCACCCGCCGGCCGGTGTGCGGGTGGTGTCGTTCTTCATCTCCAGCCGGTTCGCCGGGCAGAGCGACCGGACCGCCTTCACCGAAGTGGTGCTCGAGCAACTGGCCACGCTCCTGCACGAGCCGCTGCCGGCGCTGCTGACCGACGCGACCCGCGAGGCACACCTCCTGGACCTGCTGGCCCGCGCCGCCCGGCACTGCCGCGGGCAGGGCCAGCGGCTGGTCCTCGTGGTCGACGGGCTGGACGAGGACCAGGAGCTCGCCGCCGGACCGCACGGGCACAGCATCGCCGCGCTGCTGCCCGCGCAGCCACCGGCCGGGATCCGCGTGGTGGTGAGCGGCCGGCCGAACCCGCGACTACCGTCCGACGTGCCGGCCGGCCATCCGTTGCGCGACCGGCAGGTCATCCGTGACCTGGCGGCGTCGCCGCATGCTGCGGTACAGCGGGACGAGGCGCGCCGCGAGCTCCACCGGCTGCTGCACGGCACCGTGTTGGAACAGGATCTGCTGGGCCTGCTGGTGACCGCCCGGGGTGGCCTGCGCGCCGCCGACCTCGCCGAGCTCACCGGCACGGAACACTGGCAGGTCGAGGAGCGCCTGGCCGGGTCGTCGGCCCGCACGTTCTCGCCGCGGCCGGGCCTGTGGCGGGCGGAGGAGACGGTCTACGTGCTGGCCCACGACGGGCTGCAGGAGCAGGCCGTGATGTACCTCGCCGACCGGCTCGACGGATACCGGCGGCGCCTCCACGGGTGGGCCGAGACCCGCCGCAGCCGCGGTTGGCGGGACGGGCCGCCCGAGTATCTCCTGCGTGGCTACTTCGAGCTGCTGCGGGCCGGCGGCGAGCTGTCCCGGATGCTCGTCTGGGCGACCGACGCCGCACGCCACGAGTGGATGCTCAGGGCCACCGGCGGCGACGCGGCGGCCCTCACCGAGATCGCCGTCGTGAACACCCGCGCGCTGGACGAGTCGCCGCCGGACCTTGTGGCGTTGACCCGTCTCGCGTTCCATCGCAACCGGTTGAGCAGCCGCAACGAGGGCATGCCCCGCGCGCTGCCGGTGGTGTGGGCCGTGCTCGGCGAACCGGATCGGGCCGAGGCGAAGGCGCGGTCGATCGGGCCGCCGGACAGGATGGCGCAGGCGCTGGCGTCGGTCGCGATCGCGGTGGCCGACGCCGGCGACGTCGAGCGGGCCGCCGCCGTCGCCGAAACGATCACCGACGCGTCCGAGCGGGATCGGGCGATGGCCGGCATCGTCAATGCCCTGGCGGTGTCCGGCGACGTCGAGCGGGCCGAGGCGCTCGCGCGCACCGCGATCCAGCCGGACCCGACCCGCCGGTCCCGGGAACGCCGCCGCGCAGCGGTGCCACCGCCGGCGCCCGGTCCGCTGACCCGGGCGGCGCTGCCCCCGGTCGCGGCGGCACTGGTCCGCGCCGGTGACCTGGATCGCGCCCTCGCGCTGGTGGGCGCCCACCCGCAGCTCGTCGAAGCGCTGGCCGACACCGGGGACGTCGAACGGGCCGAGGCGGTCGCAGCCGCCATCACCGAGCCGGCCGGACGGGCGGAGGCGATGACCGCGGTCGCCGTCGCGTTGACGCGGTCCGGTCGCGCCGACCGCGCGCTGCTCCTGGTCGACTCGCACGTCTCCGGCTTGGCCCGGGTTGCCGTTGCCCTCGCCGACGCCGGCGACGCCGGCACCGCCCGCCTGGTGGCGGAGCGTGCGGTGGCCGCCCTCGCGCTCAGCCTCAACGACAGGCAGCCGACCTCGGCGCTGGTCGCGGTCGCCGACGCCATGACCCGCACCGGCGGCGGCGATCGCGTGCTCGGCCTGGCGCAGCTGATCCCCGACAACGATCAGAAGATCACGATGCAGCTCGCGGTCGCCGCGGCACTGGCCAGCGCCGGCGATGCCGAGCGGGCGGAGACCGTCGCACGCGCGGTGCCCACCCCGTCCTGGTGGTCGGGGACGCACACCCGTACACCACCGGAAAGCGATGAGGCGGCGCTGTTCGCCGACTACGGCAACCCCCACGGTGCGGCCCGGTGGGCCGGGATGATGGCGCGGGTCGTCGCCGCGCTCGGCCGGACCGGCGACGTCGACCGCGCGCGTTCCCTGTCCGGCGCGGCGAGGAACCCCGGCCAGCAGGCACAGATCCTGACCGCGCTGGCCCACGCGCTCGCCGTCGCCGGTCGCACCGACGTGGCGCGGGCCGTGGCCCTGGACGCGGAGACCACCACGCATACGTCCAATCCGACCATCCGCAGTCTTCAGCTCTTCCAATTCGCCCAGGCACTGGTCCAGATCGGAGACGTCGAACGAGCCGTCGCCATCGCTCCCCAGATCGACAAGGACTTCCGGAAGTACGTGCTCGCTGACATCGCCGTCGCCACCGCCCGTTCCGGCGACGCCGATGCCGCGGAACGCGCCATGCGCCAGGTGAAGGAGCGCGGCCTGCGGGCGCGGACGCTCGCCGACGTCGCCGTCGCCCTGGCTCAGGCGGGCAACGTCGACGCGGCCCGCGAGGCCGCCGATCGCGCCGAGGCACTCGCCCCGACCATCCGCTATCCCTTCCAGCGGGTCTGGGCGCTCACTGAGACCGCCGTCGCCTTCGCGCACGTGGGCGACCCCGGCCACGCCATCGCGGTGGTCGACCGGATCGACAGCCGGCGCCGCCGGCCACGGGCGCTCGTCGAGGTCGTCGACGCGCTGATGGAGGCCGGTGACCAGGCGGCGGCACGCGACACCGCCCGGCATGCCGGGGCCGTCGCCCGGTCCGTCGAGTCCCGCGAACGGCAGGCGGAGGCCCTCGCCTGGGCGGCGGCCGCCATGGCCCGCGCCGATGACCTCGCCGCGGCGGTGCAGGTGGCCCGGCAGGCCGTGTCCGCGCTGCCCGACAAGCCGAAGGGCCTCGCCCAGGCCGAGGCGTTGGCCACCGCCGCGGTCGTGTTCGGCCAGGCCGGCGACACCCGCCGGGCGGAGAAGGCCGCACGCCGGGCGGCCCTCGCCGCCGACGAGACCGGTGACCCGGAGAAGCGCGCGGAGGCCCTGACCGCGGCGGCCGTCGCCTACGCCAAACTCGGTCTGCGTCACCGCGCCGAAGCGCTTGCCGGCACCGTCACCGACGACCGCGAGCGGATCGACACGCTGATCGAACTGGCCGACGCGATCCCGGACCACGCCGCCGAGCTGCTCGGCCGCGCACTCCAGCGCGGGACGTGGATCTACAGCATCGGCGGAATCGCCCGGCACTGCCCCGCGGCCGTCACCGCCGTCGCCGACGATCTGGGGATCTGACGTCCCTGCCGGCTCACCCGAGCAGCGCCTCGAACCGCGCAAGCCGGCCGAACATGTCGGGGAGGCCGCGGACGCCGTTGCGCGCGGACTCGCACGACAGCGCGAGGTCAGGGCCGGCGCCCGCCTCGACACCGGCGAGGCAGCGCAGGATGTTCCACCTCGTGAACCCCAGCCAGCCGCCGATCATGAACACGAACCAGCTCGGCCCCGGCGGCGGCAGTGCTCCACCCCCTGCGACGTAGCCGTCGAGGACCGACCGGAAGATGGTGGGCTCGATGACGTCGAAGCCTCGCCCCTTCGCGAGGCTCAGCGCGGTCGAGCCGAGCTCACCGGACAGGTCGAGCGGCCCCGAGAGCTCCCAGTCGAGCACCACCGGCCGGCCGTGCCGAGCGAGCAGGTTCCACGGCTGGATGTCCCGGTGGGTCAGCACGACGGGGCCCGGCCGTTCGCAGGTGTCGACGAGGTGGGCGATCGCGAGGAACGTCTCGACGTGCCCGGCGAGTTCGGCGGCCCACGGCTGCCCGGTCGCCGCCGCCCGCGCGGCGAGCTCGGGCCAGTCCTGTGGCGTCGGCTCCTCGACCGGCACGTGGGTCCACTCGACGTCGAGCGCGTGGATGCGCGCGAGGATCTCACCGATCTCGAACGCGTACGCCGCCGACACCGGCGCCTCGGGCACCTTCTCCCCCTCGACCCACCGGTGGACGAGGGTGCGGTCGCCGGCCGAGATCGGCTCCGGCATCGGGATGCCGGCGGCGAAGGCCGCCCGCTCGAACCTGAACACGTCCTCGAGGTGATACGTCGAGCGGCGGTCGGCGAGGTTCAGCTCCTTCACCGCGAACGACCCCTGGTCGGTGTCGAGCCGATACATGCGGTTGGCGAACCCGCCGTGGACACGGGTCATCGGCCCGATCGGCGCGCCGAGATGCGCAAGATCGTCGTCTGCGGTCACCACGCGATCATCCGCCTCCCGGCGCTCGTCCGGCCGCACGCTCCGACGCGATCAGCACTTCCAACCGCTCCAGCTCAGGGTCGCGCAGACCGACCGTTTCAGTGGTCCAGAACGCCTCGGGATAGATCAGCCGGCCGACCATCCACGGCTGGTGCGACGAAAGCAGCGCCACCAGGAACCCCGGGTCCGGGACGCGCGTCGAGGGCGGGTCGAACCCGAGAGGGGAGGCGAAGGTGAACCCGCGCCGTCCGTAGTACTCCGGGCTGCCCTCGAGGAAAACGGCCGGCGCGCCACGATCCGCGGCGGTCTCCAGCGCCGCCGCGACCAACGCGGTGCCGATGCCCTTGCGCTGGAGGTCGGGACGCACCGACAGCGGGGAGAGCACCATCACCTCGACCAGCTCGCGTCGAGCGTCCACCCAGCCGCGGGAGAGACCGACGTGCCCGACCAGCTCCCCGTCGACAACAGCGACCAAGCTCGCCCGAGCCGCTCCGCTGGTCTGCAGGGCTCGCATCATCTGCACGACGCGCCCGTCCGGTGGCTCACCGAATGCCGCCGAGACGACCTCCTCGGCAACCAGCTCTTCAGCCGGCATCACACTACGGATCTCCATGGCGCGACCCTAGTGTCAGCGGTCGGCCGGCGCACCGCATTTCCCGGGCTTCCACCTCGCGCCCCTCAGCGGGCGTGGCGGTCGTCAGGCCTGCGGGGAGACGGGACGTTCGAAGAAGGTCTCCAGCACCACTGTGGCCTGCGTCCCGCTGACCCCGCCGATGGCGTAGATCCGGCGGAGCACGTCCTGCAGCTGTGCCGTGGTCGTCGTCCTGACCTTCACCAGGACCGACGCGCTGCCGGCGATGACGTGCGCCTCGAGGATCTCGGGGAGCGCCGCGAAGTCGTCGGCCGAGTCACCCATCCACGAGGCCGAGTCGACCATCACGAAGGCGAGGACACCGCCGCCCACCGCGGCCGGGTCCACGTCGACCGTGGTGCGCCGGATGACGCCGCGTTCCCGCAGTTTCCGCACGCGCTCGTGGGCCGCGCCGGCGGAGAGACCGACGGCCTGCCCCAGCCCGGCATACGACTGGCCGGCGTCCTCCTGAAGCCTCGCCACCAGCGCCCGATCGATGTGATCCACGGATCTCCGTCCTGCCTTCACCTGATTTCACCATACAGCATCCTTAGGTTTACGATCTGAGCTGAACAAGGTTCGGTTCGAAGGGAAGGTTCATGAGCGTGTTGTACGAGATGTTCGACGACCGGTTCCGAACCGGGCGGTGCATGAACGGCGACGACCGGCTGGAGGTCCTCTACACCGGCTGCCGCTGGGCGGAGGGACCGATCTACATTCCCGCCTGGCGGCACGTGGTCTGGAGCGACATCCCCAACGACCGGATGCTGCGCTGGGACGAGGAGACCGGCGCCGTCAGCGTCTTCCGCCGCAACGCCGGACACACCAACGGCAACACCCTGGACCGCCAGGGCCGGCTGGTCACCTGCGAACAGGGCAACCGCCGGGTGACCCGCACCGAACACGACGGCACCGTCACCGTGCTCGCCGACCGGTGGCAGGGCAAGCGCCTGAACAGCCCGAACGACGCGGCGGTCAGGTCCGATGGCTCGATCTGGTTCTCCGACCCGGACTTCGGCATCACCAGCGACTACGAGGGGTACCGCGCCGACAGCGAGATCGGGTCCAACAACGTCTACCGCATCGACCCCGCCACCGGCGAGGTCGCACTCGTCGCCGACTGCTTCGGCGCACCCAACGGCCTGGTCTTCTCCGCCGACGAGCGGCAACTGTTCGTCTCCGACACCCGCGCCGGCGTCATCCGGGTCTTCGACGTCCGGGACAACGGCACCCTGTCCGAAGGCCGGGTCTTCGCCGAAGCGTCCACCCGCGACAACGCCCGCTTCGACAACCTCCGCTTCGACGACGCCGGCCGCCTCTGGGCCGCCGCGATGGACGACGGCGTGCACTGCTACGACCCCGACGGCACCCTGCTCGGGCGGCTGCTGGTCCCCGAGTCGGTGGCCAACATCTCCTGGGGCGGCACCAAACGCAACCGGCTCTTCATCACCGCCGAGACCAGCCTGTATTCGGTCGTCATGGGCGTCACGGGCACCCACCCGACCGGACCGGGACGCCGGCCCTGGCTGGATGACACCCTGCGATAGCCTCGGCGACCATGGACGCCGCGGCGCTGATCGCCCAACTCAGCGACCCCGATGCGGCCCGACGGGCCGACGCGAAGACGCGACTGTGTGCTGCCGGGTCGTCTGCGGTGCCGCCACTCGTCGCCGCGCTGCGGCAGGAGACGTCCGAGCGCCCGTACGACGTGGCGATGGTGCTGCGGCGCATCGGCCGGCCGGCGGTCGGGCCGCTCGTCGCCGAACTCGCCGGACTCGCTGAAGCGCGCGCCGGGACGGCCCGGCAGTGGTGCTCCTTCGCGCTGCGGCTGGTCCTCGGCGGCGGCAACGGAAGCGCCGATCTCGACCAGGACCTCATCGCCGCGTTGGCGCACCGGACGCCGCACGTGCGCGTCGCGGCCGTCCTGGCCCTGGAGAACCGCCGGACGTTCAGCCGGGAGGTCCTCGGTGCGCTGTTGGAGCTGCTCGCGGATCGGCATCCGGAAGTCCGGGCCGCTGTGACGAAGGTGTTCGTCGGCCTGGGTGAGCGGGCCGTGCCGGACCTCCAGTACATCCGTTCCTCCGGTCCGGGCCGGCTACGGCCGGGTGCGCTGCGGGTGCTTGCCGAGATCGCCGGGGACCGTGGCCTGCTGCCCGTGGACCTGGCCGCCGTCGAGCGGCTCGTGCGCGTCAAACTGGGCACCGAGTCGGACCGGATGCCGGAGGGTCCGGCGATCCTGGGCCATTGGCTGGCGCTGCCCGGCGCGGACCAGGCGGCCGTCCTCGACGCGCTCGACCTCGTGGATGCGCGTCCGGCAACGATGCGGCTCGGGTATGCGGCCACCCTCCGCGACGCGCAACGCGGACCCGTCGCCGGAAAGCCGTGGGCGGAACGGGTGTTCGTCACGGCGCGGCTGGACGGATGGACGCTTGTCGTCGGGCCGTGGTACGGCCGGTGGGGCGGCTGGCACTGGTATCCCGACGCCTGCCGCGAACTCAGCACCACCTTCGGCGCCGCGCACGCCTACTCCTACGGCGGCAGCCGCCGCGAGTCCGCCTGGCTGATCTGCGAGGACGGGCAGATCCGGCGGTGGCTCGACCCGGAGGACCACACCGCCCGAGTCGGCGCCCGCCTCCCCGTCGAGCGAACCCGCAAGCCCGACGCGTTCGAGGTAGCCGCAGCGATGTCGACGTCACCGACCGGCCCGCACACCGTCCGCGAGGGCGACGGTCTCCTCGCCTTCGTCAGGAACAGCGCCGGACTTGATACGCCGCCAGGTGCTCTGCCGATCTGATCGGCAGAGCACCCGTCAGGCCGACAGGCGGCGCGCGACGGCGGGGATCACGATCGCGGCGGCGACCAGGTGGGCGGTCATGAACAGCGCCTTCGTGGCCGGCGCGGCGGTGGAGAGCACGTCCGGCACCAGCGACAGGGCGGTGAGCGCCACGGTGGTGCGGACGAAGATCCGGCGTGGGTGCCGGGTGAAGCGGGCCAGCACCACGGCCAGGACGACGCCGACCAGCGAGAAGATGGCGGTCAGGGCGCCGAAGCCGCTGACCGGGATGGCCTCGCCGTTCATGGTGAGGGTGATCCCGGCGGCGCGGCCGGCGGCCGCGACACCCGTGGTGGCCATGCTCGCGATGACCGCGGCGGCGACGCCGATCCCGATCAGCACACCGAGGCGTGGGGTGGTGGCGCTGTCCGCGGTGGAGGTGGTCATGCTGCGTTCCCCGTCCCTATAGTGATTGCGTTCTGCAACCACTATAGGGACGAGGTCGAGGGACCTGTCAAGGACGCCAGCGCTGGGACGCCCGGCCGTCACACGGGTTGATCACCAGTCGGGTGCCGTTGCCGGTGGCGCCGTTCTGGGTGTCCAGGCACAGGTTCGACCTGAGGTTGACGATCGAGCCGTCGGTGCGCACCCACCACTTCTGATTGGTCCACGGCGAGCCGGCGCAGTCCCACACCTGCACGGCGGTGCCGGGCGCGGTGGCACTGCCGGGCGTCTCCAGGCATCGTCCGGACCCGGCCGACGTCTGGATCTCGCCGTCGCCGCGGACCGTCCACTGCTGCCACGGCAGGCCGTTGCAGTCCCACAGCCCGACCGCGTTGCCGTTGGCGGCGTCCCCGGCCGACACGCCCTGGATGTCGACGCAGCGGTTGGCCACGCCCGTGATCTGTCGCGCGACCCGTGCCGGCAGGGTGAACCGTTGCGCGCTGTTGCCGACGCAGTCCCAGATCTGCAGCCGCGCACCGACGGTGGTCGAGCCGCCGGGGCTGTCCAGGCAGCGGCCGGACGACGGGTTGACCAGCGAACCGTTCGGGCCCGGCCGCCACTGCTGGTTGGCGGCGCCGGTGCAGTCCCACAGCCAGACCTGCGTGCCGTTGCCGGTCTGCCCGCCCGGGACGTCCAGGCACTTGCCGAGCGCCTCGAGCGCGCCGTCGGACTGCGGCGTCCACTGTTGCGCGCCGTTGCCGTTGCACGTGTAGAGCTGCATCGCCGTGCCGTTGGCCCGGTTGGCGCCGGCCACGTCCACGCACAGCCCGCCCGGGCCGGTCACCGGTCCGCCGGTGAGCGCGGCCGCGTTGAGCGCGACGGGCGCGCCGACGACGACCGCGTCGATGTCCGCGCCGCCGCCGGTCGTGTTGGCGAACGACAGCTGGTTGCCCGCACCCTCGCGCAGCAGCACCGTGACCGACACCGTGTTCGGCACGTCCCAGCCGCCGGTCGGCGGGAACGCCACCACGGTCGCGTCGATGCCGTTCACCGTCATCGTGAGGGTACGGCTGACCGCGCCGCCGTTGGTGTAGCGCAGCTGTGCCTGGGCGTACCCGGTCCGCGGGGCGGTCAGGCCGGTGACGGTCAGCGTGCCGTTGTGCCCGTCGCTGTTGCCCAGGTACCCGACCCGGCTGCCACCTTCACAGGCCGGGCAGGCGATGCGACCCGCGGTGCCGGTCAGCTGGTTGCCGGCCGCCTCGCCCCCGGTGGTGGCGGTGGAGGGCTCCACCCCGGACGCCACGAACATCGCCTGGGTACGCGCCGGCACGAACGCGCTGAACGACTGCTGCACGCCGGTCTGGGTCTGCCCGGTCCACAGGTTGCGGACGGTGGCCGTACCCGACGGGACCAGGCCGAGATCGGAGAACCTCGCGACGATCGGCGCGCCGGTGGTGCCCCGGTTGAACAGCAGCACGGCGCGTTTGCCGGTGCCGGCGAGAACCTTGCTGTACACCTGCAGCCCGGCACCGTTGTCGTAAACCCGGACCGGTCCCAGCCCGGCGGCGTCCTGGTTGACCGCGATCACGTCGCGGTTGGTCAGCGTCTGGCGGGTCTGCGCCGACATGGTGGCCAGGTTGTTGCCGGCGCGCAGCGGGCCACCGAGCATGGCCCACAGCGCCAGGTGTGTGCGGTTGTCCTCATCGGACAGTCCGCGCACGCCGAGCATCATCATGTCGGCGTCGTTGGAGTAGCCGGTGTGCACGGCAAGGGGATGCACGGCCCGGTCGAAGTTCTCGATCACCTGGTCCAGCGAGATCGGTGCGACGTCGGGGCTGTCGGAGGCTCCCGGCCCGATGTCGCCGCTGGTGCGCCACGAGTCCCCGATCCCCGGGCCCCAGGTCCACGGGTCGTCGCGGCCCCACACGCAGATGTTGAGGATCATCTCCCGGCCGGTGATCGCCGAGGCCCGCTGGATGGCCGCGCTCACCTCGGTGTACTGCTGCTTCGGGTTGAGGCCCTGCTGGTCGCCGCCGCACCAGTCCACCTTGACGAAGTCGAAGCCCCACCGCTGGAACTGCAGGAAGTCCTGGTCGTAGTGGCCGTAGCTGCCCTGGTTGGGAAACTTGGGCTTGTTGCGCGGATAGAGCGAGCCGCAGCCCTGCAGGCCGGCGTCGGTGTAGATGCCCGCTTTGAGGCCGCGCGCGTGCAGGTAGTCGGCCACCGCCGCCATGCCCTGCGGCCACTGCTGGGCGTCGACGACGATGTTGCCGGCGCCGTCGCGGTTGCCCTGCCACCAGCCCTCGTCCAGGCCGATGTTGACGTAGCCCGCGTCGCGCATCCCGGCCGCGACCATGGCGTCGGCCTGTGCCTTGATGGTGGTGAAGTCGTACGTGTCGGCGAAGTGGTTCCAGGTGGACCACCCCATCGTCGGTGGTGCGGCCGTCCGGGACGTGGTCGGTCCGATCGCCGCGGCGGGTGTGGCGGCGACGATCGGGACGGCGAACGCCAGGGGTGCGGACAGTGCGACTGCGGCGAGCAGACGCAAGCTCTTGCGGGTCATTCGGCTCCTCGTACTGGCGGGTATCGGATCCGTGTGCCGGACGGCACGGACCGCACGGCAGCCGGCACGTTAGCGCTCACATCGACGCCGGTCGACGAGTTTCGGAACGTCCCGGGACGCGCGTCGCGATCAGACCGATTCAAACTCCGCTGGCTGCTGCTCCGCCGGCTCGGCGGCGTCGCCGGACGGAGCGGAGGGCTTGCTCGCAATGGCTGCCTTGATGGCGACGTAGTACAGCCACCCGCCGAGCAGGACCATGACGGCGGCAGTGGGCCACTGCAGGGCGCCGGGGAGGTACAGCGCCAGGAACCACGACTTCACCTCGAGCCCGGCCGCCAGGACGATCATCGGGACGATGCCCTGCGGGAACAGCGCGATCGAGCCGAACGTCCAGCCGGCGATGGACGCCCAGACCGCCCGCTTCGGCACGTCGATCTTGACCGACGTGCTGGTGCGGCCGGTGCGCATGAGGAACAGCAGCTCCGCGCCGCGCGCCTCCAGGCGGCGCACCGCCACGTTCCCGAGCCACCAGGCGAGGAGGACACCAGTGGCGACGCCGACCGGGACCGCCGCCCAGAGCAGGAAGGCGTTGTCGTACACCGTGCCGAACCCGAGGAGCGCACCCGCCGGGATGCCCGGCAACAGCCCGCCCCAGACCATGAGGTTGGCCTGGCCGGTCGTGTCGCCGTGCTCCAAGGGGTTGTCGGGTCGCTTGTGGGCGTCCGGGCCGGGGGCGAGCGCCACCACGGACACGAGCGCGCCCAGGCCCGCCCCGCCGCCCAGCATCGCCGGCGTGAGGGCCAGCACCCACGGCCAGGTCCAGGTCTGGCCGCTCCAGACGGTGCAGACCACCGCGACGACGAGCGTGATCGGGCCGAAGATGAGCAGGTACGCCAGCTGCCGGCCGCGCAGGTCGGCGCGTTCGCTGCCGGTGAGCAGCGTCATCCACAGCGCCGTGCCGTCCTGACCGTACAGGTTGGACACGGCGGCACCGGCCATGACGGCGAGTGCGGGCGCGGCCCACGGCAGCAGCAGCTTCGAGTCGAAGGTGAGCGGCAGCAGCGCCGTGCCGAGCGCCCAGACGACCGGGACGAACACCGACTGGGTCCGCAGCGGGTCGCGCCACCACGTGCGCAGTTCCTTGCGCAGCATCGGGCCGGCGCTGCCGGCGTACAGCCCGCCGCGGGCCGGGCGCGCGTCGCGCGAGCCACGGATGGTGGCCCGGGCCCGGCGCGGCGAGCCGAGCGTGCGGCTCCAGGCGAGCAGCAACAGCACGATGAGCGCGGCCAGTCCGGCGAGGGCGGCGAGCACCAGCCACCAGTCCCCCGTGTCGGCCGACTCGACCGCGACGAGCGCCCAACCCGACGGGACCGCCCGGACCGTCGTGCGGAAGCCCGGTCCGAAGCCGGTCGTCAACACGCCGGAGACCTGGATCGCGACGTACACCATCCACCCGGACTGGGCGAGCACCATCATCGCGGCGATGACGGCACCGGTGAACGCGGCGCCGGTGCGGGACCTCGCCACGACCCCGAACACGGCCATGGCAACCCGCGAGAGCAGCACGACGAAGATCAGCTGCAGCACGACACCGGGCACCGCGACGAGCGCCGGCACGACGCCGAGGCGGGCGGCGTAGACGATCAGGCTCAGGAACCCCAGGAGGGTGACGGCGGTGGTGATGCCGACGAAGGCCGCGCCGAGCAGGCCGAAGGCGAGCCGCCGGCGGGGCACCGACAGCAGCGCGAAGTGCTCGACGCGCAGCACCGTGGCGCCGCCCCAGATCGGGCCGATGACCCAGCCGAGCGCCCACATGAGGTAGACGGCGGCGAGCAGGTCGGCGACCACGTGCGGGTCGGTGCCGTCCAGGAGGCTGAGCCAGATCGTGGCGCCGGCCAGGACGATGCCGATGACACCGCCGACGACCATCCAGGTGGCCTTGCCGCCGGTCATGGAGCGGCGAAGGATCGCCAGCTTCATCCGGATCAGGATGCCAGCCACGACAGCCCCTCCCCGTGGCCGACCTCGACGCCCACCAGGCGCACGAAGGTCTCCTCGAGGGTGCCGTCGCCGCGCACCTCGTCGAGCCGGCCGGCGGCGACGACCCTGCCCTTGGCCATCACGGCCACCGTGTCGCACAGCTGCTCGACCAGGGGCATGACGTGACTGGACAGCAGCACCGAGCCGCCCGCGGCGACGAACCGCAGCAGGATCGCCTTGAGCGCGGCCGCCGAGACCGGGTCCACCGCTTCGAACGGCTCGTCGAGCACCAGCAGCCGCGGCGCGTGCAGCAACGCGGTCGCGAGGCCGAGCTTCTTGCGCATACCGGTGGAGTAGTCCACGACGAGGGTCCGCTCGGCGTCGTTGAGCTCCATCACGTCCAGCAGCTCCTGCGTCCGCTGCGCCACCACGTCGTCGGGGATGCCGCGCAGCTGACCGATGAAGGTGAGCAGCTCGCGCCCGGTCAGCCGCTCTGGCATCGCAAGCCCGTCGGGCAGGACCCCCATGATCGCCTTGGCCTGCACCGGGTCGGACCACACGTCGACGCCGAACACCTCGGACCGGCCCTCGTCAGGTCGGAGCAGACCGACCGCCATCGACAGCGCCGTGGTCTTGCCGGCGCCGTTGGGCCCCACGAGCCCGAAGAACGAGCCCCGGGGAACCGTCAGGTCGACATGGTCCACGGCGACGTTGTCGGCGAAGACCTTGTGCAGGCCGGTCAGCCGAAACGCCGGCGCCGCCTCCCCGCCACCCGGATGTGACGCGTCGGCATCGTGCCTGGCCAATGTCTCCACCGCTTCCCCTTGGGCTGTCCTCGAGCGTGCACACCCGCGCACCGGATAGCAGACAGGGTAGGTGCGGAGATCCCCCGAGGAGTGCCCCGATTGCGTGTCCGGACCGGATTTCCAAATTGACGTCCGTGGTTGACGCGACATCAACGAGTTTGCCGTAGGGTCCGGTACCGGTCCGGCTTGATGCTGTGTCTTCGGAGGCGCCGGTGTGGAATCGTGTCGAGCGGGCCTTGCGCCGTGCCTATCGCACCGGGACGTTGCTTGACCTCACCGACCGGCCGCCGGGGTCCGAGAATTCGGTGCGGGCCGAGGTGATCGCGGAGCTCTTGCTGGCCGGACCGCCGGCTATGCCCGGGCGGACGGCGCGCGTCGACCTCGCCGGTGCACGGATCACCGGGCGGTTCGATCTCACCGGAGCCAGAGTCGATGCGCCGATACGCCTGCGGCACTGCGTGTTCGACGAGGCGGTCGTGCTTGACCACGCGGAGCTGGGGTCGGTGAACCTCGACGGCAGCACGCTGCCGGGCATCGACACCGAATCGCTGCAGGTGGTTCGGTGGTTCGGCATGCGCAACGCCCGGATCGCCGGGCAAGGCTGGTTCCATCACGTGCGGGTGGGCGGCGGGCTGGACCTGAGCGGCAGCCGGTTCGGTGGTCCGGTCAACCTGCAGCGCGCCGTCATCGAGGGCGACGCCCGGCTCGGCCACGGCGCCGGGTACGCGGCCGGGTTGCGGATGGACGGCACACGGATCGCCGGTGATCTCAGCCTCGCCAAGGCCGACGCGCAGGCGCCGACGGACGGCGCGGCGATCAGCGCCAACGCGGTGACGGTCGGCATCAGCGTGCGGGCGCACGACCTTGTCACCGATGGCGTCGTCATGATGAACGGTCTGCGGGCCGCAGTGGCGATCGTCTTGCAGCGCAACACGCTACGCAATCCAGACGGTGATGCCCTGCTGCTCGTCGAGGCGCAGACCGCGATGCTGACGCTGCGCCTCACACCGTCCTCGGCCGGCATGATCGTGCTGCGTGACGCACACGTCGGGCGACTCATCGACGACCCTGTCGGCTGGCCGGAAGCATGCAGGATCGAGCTGGCCGGCCTGACCTACGAGCGGGTGACCCGCCGCTCCGATGACGCCACGGAGTGGACCGCCGCGCAGCGGCTGACCTGGATGGCCCGATACGCGACCGGGTTCACGCCCGGCCCCTATGACCAGCTCGCCGCCGCATTGCAGCGCGACGGCCGGGAGCAGGAGGCCAGCGAGGTGCGCCGCGTCCGGGAACGCCTGCGGCATCGGGCGATGGGCAGGCTCGGCGCGGTATGGGGTGCGATGCAGGACGTCGCGATCGGCTTCGGCTACCGTCCGGCGTGGGCGCTGCTGTGGCTCGTCGCGGTGCTGGCGGCGGGCAGCGGGTTCTTCGCGTGGAGCGGCCCGCTGCGTCCGATCACGTTGGGTGGGGCGCCGACCTGGGACCCGCTGCTCTACACCCTGGACCTCCTGGTGCCGCTGGTCGATCTGGGCCAGGAGCGGGCGTGGGATCCGGTAGGTGCCGACAAGGCGGTGGCGGTGGCGGTGATGGCGGCAGGCTGGGTCCTCGCCACGACGGTCGTTGCCGGTGCCGGCCGCGCACTGCGCCGCTGAGCCTCGACCAACCGGACGAAGGCCGCCATATGATGCTGGGGTGCTGCTGACCGATCACGTGATCACCGTACCGCTCGACCATGACCACACCGACGGTCCGACCATCGAGGTGTACGCGCGGGAGATCGCCGCCGCGGACGGACGCGACCGGCCGTACCTGGTCTACCTGCAGGGCGGCCCGGGCTTCGAGGCGCCGCGACCGTCGACCCTGCCGTCGTCGCCGAGCTGGCTCGAACGGGCGCTGCGGGACTTCCGGGTCATCATGCTCGACCAGCGGGGCACCGGACGTTCCACGCCCTACGGTGATCCGGGCCCGGACGCTGTCGCGGACGCGCAGCGGCTGGTCCATTTCCGCGCCGACGCGATCGTGCGCGACGCGGAATGCCTGCGGGAGCACCTGGGCGCCCGCCGATGGAGCGTGCTCGGCCAGTCGTTCGGCGGCTTCACCGCCCTGCACTACCTGTCCGTCGCGCCGGACAGCCTCCGCGAGGTGCTGTTCACCGGCGGGCTGCCACCGGTCGGCCGGCCGGTCGACGAGGTCTACTCCGCCACCTTCGACGCGATGCGTGTGCTGGACCGGCGCTACCACCGCACGTATCCGCGGGACGCGGCCCGGCTCCGGGAACTGCTCGACCGCTGCGACGCGGGTGACATCCGGACTCCCGGCGGCGAACCGATCTCCCGCCGGCTGATGCGCACCATCGGCCACCACCTCGGCGCGCACGGCGGAGCGGAGAACATCCACCACGTCCTCGAACTGGACTTCAGCTCCCCGGCGTTCCGGCACGACGTCACCGCGCTGCTGCCGTTCGACGCCCGCAACCCGCTGTACTCGGTCCTGCACGAGTCGAGCTACGCCGACGGCGGAGCCACCCGATGGTCGTCCGAACGCGTCCAGCCGGACGACTTCACCGGCGATTCCGCGCTGCTCACCGCCGAGCACCTGTTCCCCTGGCACTTCCAGGACACGCCGGGCCTGCGACCGTACCGCGACGTCGCCGCCGTCCTCGCGGACCACCCGTGGCCACGCCTCTACGACGCCGACGTGCTGGCCCGGGTCGACGTGCCCTGCGCCGCCGTGATCTACGCCGACGACCCGTTCGTCATCCGGCGGTTCTCGGAGGAGACCGCCGACCTGCTGCCCGGCATGCGCCGGTGGCTCACCGACGAGTACCTCCACAACGGCCTACGCGCGGACGGCAGCCGGGTCCTCGACCGTTTGATGACCCTGGTTCGCGCCTGAAACGCAGTTCAGCGGGTGGCCGTCAGAGGATGCGACTGATTTTGGTGGCCAGGTCGACCAGCGCCCAGCCGGCGACCAGGGTCAGGGCGGCCCTGGCGGTCCAGGCGACCACCGCCGGCAGCTGTTGCCAGACGGTCTGGTCACTGCCGATCCAGCGGTCGCCGAGCCAGGTGACGAGGACGCTCGCGAGCAGCGGGACGCTGAGCGTGAGGGCAACGGCGACGAGTGGTGGGTCGAGCAGGGTGAAGTCGACACCGTCGCTGTGCACCAGCATCGCCCCGATGACGAGGGTCGCCCCGAGCGGCAGGCTGACCCGCCGCCACCACAGCGGACCGAAGCGCAGACCCCGGATGGCGAGCCAGACCAGCCCGCCGATCGCGCCGAGAACGGTGCCGACCAGTAGGAGATTGAGCGTACCGGCGAGCGTGAACCGGCCGATGACGAAGCCGTCGTCGCTGATCACGCCGGTTGCCCGGGGGTGGTTCAGCCGGGCCAGGACCAGCATGAACAGCCGCCCGACGATGCCGCCGGCGACCAGCCCCGTGATGCCGCCGGCCAGGGCGGCGACTCCCAGCCGACGGGCCCACTCGACGCCGGTCGCGAGTGTGGAAGATTGCTGCTGCGGGGTCATGCCGACGCCTTCCGATGGTCAGAGCCAGTGATCGTAGTTTCTTGATCACCTGCCTCGGTGTCGGCTTCGAGCAGGACGGCCGTCCGCTGTCTGACTCACCGGCCTGATCAGCTCACCCTGACGACGACCTTGCCCAGCGCCTGTCCCTCACCCACCCGGGCCAGCGCCTCGGGCACCTGGTCGAGGGTGAAGGTCCGGTCGACGTGGATCTTGAGGTCACCCGCCACGCACCGCTCGGCCACCGGTACGAAGTACGCCGGCCCCTCCTTGACCGCGAGGACACCGATCCGCCGGCGGGTCAGCAGGCCGGTCACCGTGCCGGCGGTCAGCACGCGGAGCAGCGTCGGCACCGATCCGCCGACACACCGGTAACGGCCGCCGGGCGCCAGTGCCCGGCGGTAGGCGAACACCGAGCGGTGCGCCACCAGGTCGAGGATGAGGTCGAACGGGCCACGGCGGGTGAAGTCCTCACTCCGGTAGTCGATCACCTCGTCCGCCCCGACCGCCCGCATGAAGTCGAGCTTCCCGGCGTTGTCGACACCGGTCACGTGCGCCCCGAGCCGCTTGGCGAGCTGGATCGCGAACGCGCCGGAACCTCCACCGGCACCGTTGACCAGGACCCGCTGCCCGGCTCCGGCGCCGCCGGTCCCCTGCCAGGCGATCACACCGGCCTGCGGGATGGTCGACGCCTCGACGAAGGACAGCCCCGCGGGCTTCACCACCAGCACCGACTCGGGGGCGATCGCGTACTCGGCGAACCCGCCCTTGAGCCAGAGGTTGTCGCCGTACACCTCGTCCCCGGCACTGAACCGGGTCACACCCGGCCCGACCGCCTCGACCCAACCGGCGATGTCCGAGCCGAGCGTCCGGCGCGCCGGCGTCCGCAGCCCGCCGATCCGCGAGTAGAGCGGCGTGCCGATCAGCGTCTCCCAGTCGCTGAGGTTGACCGACGTCGCCGCGACCCTGACGAGCACCTGCCCGGCCGCGGGTGCCGGCGTGGGAACCTCTTCGATCCGCAGCACGTCCGGCGGCCCGTAACGGTCGTAGACGACAGCTCTCATCGGCGTCACTCCCCCCACCTCTCGTATCCACGTTCATCTGTAGCACGGTCTCGCACGGCTGCATGGAGTCCGACAGTTCGCTTGCACGCTTGCCTATAGTGATCGACATGGGTAGTCACGCCAACGCTGACGATGAGATCGAACCAGCTGCTGACTACAAGTCCGCCCCGTATCCGACTGAGACCACACACGAGCGCGGCGTCGAGGCACCCGCGCTGCGGCCGACTGAGGCGCGCAGTACCGCCCTCAGCGCCCTGTACGTCGGCGCGGCCATTTGGGCCACCGTAGGATTTGCGATCGGCGTGATACGGCTTGATGACGGTCCAGCGACCACGTCCGCCAACGATGCCACTACCGCCTCGTCGCAGCTCACGGACATGCTCGACACTGCGCATGACGGTCAGACCATTCTGCTCGTGCTGATCTGCCTGCTCGCGGCCACGGTCTGCGTCGCCGTGGCGCAGGTCGTGCACGCGCTGCGCTGACCGGCGACGCGAAGGTCAGCCCGAACGGCCCGCACTCCCAGCCGCGATCCCGGCTGAACACAGCGTCTGTACGCCGATGTACGCGGTCGTACGTGAATGGACGGAATCGCGATCCGGCCGGCGTCCACGTCCGCATCATGTGGCGCAGGATCACGGACTTCGCCTTCGCCGAAGCCGTCTCATCGTCCCTGGGAGTGAGTGACACATGTGGAATTCCCGCGCACGTCGCCTGACGCGCCTGCTCGCCACGGCGGCGGCCATCATCGGGGTCACCGTTCTGCCCGCCGCTCCGGCGCACGCCACCTACGGCCCGCAGTCCGGCACCGTGCACTGGCAGCTGCTCAACAGTGCCGGTAACCAGCTCATCGGCAGTATCGACGGCACGCTCGAGTTCGACGACGGGAACACGAAGTTCCGCTACTCGCTGACCATGTGCCGGCAGAACAGCTTCACGGCGCCCTACGCCAGCGTGTTCGTCAACGGCACGCTCTCGTTCTCGCTGTACCCCGCGTACACCGGCATGCCCGGCTGCGGCGGCGCCACCGCCCTGGGCGGCGTGGTGACCGGCGAGGTCGAAACCGGCAGTCTCGTGCGCAACGTCACCGTGCAGTTCAACGGGTCGTACTACGGTTCCGGCCCCAACGGCTACATGGTCTGGGAGCAGCGCCAGCGGAACATCCTGAAGGACAATCCGTACAACTGAGCCAGGTGCCGTGACGGGTCACAGTGCGATCGGGCGGTAGCGCAGGATCGCGTCGGCGATGGCGGCCGGGGAGGCCTCGGCGAGGTCCGGCGGCGGGTGGAGGACGAGATCGGCCGCGCGTGGGTGGGTGACGTTGGTCTGCAGCAGCAGGAGGTGGTACGGCTGGTCCGCCGGGTCGCCCTCGATGATGCGACGGACCAGCTCGGTCACCTCCGCGTGGGTGATGTCCTGGACCCGCGGCCACGCAGGGCGGGCCGCCTCGAGGGCGAACTCCTCGAGGTCGCGCCACTCCCAGAAGCAGACGAAGTCCGCCACGGTGTAGGCGTGGCCGGTGTCGGCGTTGAAGGCGGCGATCGCGGCGTCGGTCGGCGCCTCGCAGATGCGTTCGATGGCGGCGGACAGCGACGCGAGGCGCTGCGGCGGCACCACCGGCGGCGTGAGCTCCGGGCGCAGCATCACGCGCGGCCCCATCCTGCCGGCCGGCCGGGTCCCGTCAACCGCACGCCTGCCACCCTCTCAGAGGTCCGTGCTGAGCCGGGCGTGGACGTGCATGTCGTGCCAGCCGTCGGCGTGCAGCATGTGCCCGCGCAGCGTACCTTCGGCCGGAAACCCGCAGTCGAGCGCAACGCGGCAGGAAGCCGGGTTGGCGGTGGAGTGCAGCAGGAACACGCGGTGCAGTCGCACCGTCCGGAAGGCCCAGTCGGTCAGGGCACGGGTGGCACGGGCCGCGACGTGAGCGCCGCGAGCGGCGGGCACGACCCAGTATGAGACCTGCGCCTGGGCGGCGAACAGCGCAAGCGTGCGCAGGCTCGCCTGACCGATCGCCCGGTCGTCGCCGGTGCGCACGATTGCCCAGCCGGCGTCGGTCTCGGCCTGCCAGGAGGTGGCTCAGTCGTCGATCCACTGCTGGACCTCGGCGTCGCCGTCGATGCTGCGCATGTGCCAGCGTTGAATGTCGGGCGTGGTGAAGGCCGTGCGGACCAGGTCGGCATCGTCGGCGCGCCAGGGGCGCAGCATCAGCTCGTCGTCGACGGCTATCCGCGGCTGGGCGATGGCGCGCAGCGCGCCGGCCGGAAGTGCGGGTGCGACCAATCGCGGCACATCGACCACGTGGCTGGCGGCGACCGGGTGAGCCAGCCGCGCGGCGGTTCAGGCCGGGTCCTCGCCGGTGCCGTTGAGGAGTTCGACGAGTCGCTGCGGGGCGCCCGCGCCGAAGATGAGCTCGACGGTGTCGTGTGCGGCGATCGCCTCGGCTTCGCTGCGCTGGAACATGACCTCCTCGTACGCCGCGAGCGCGGTCTCGGAGTCGTGGGGGTGCGCGGCGATGAGCTGTCCGAGTTCCGCTCCGTCGAGCATCGCGAGGTTCGCGCCTTCACCGCCGGGCACGGTCACGTGGGCGGCGTCGCCGAGGAGTGTGACGCCGGGGGTGCGGCTCCACCGGTGGCGGTTGGGGAGTCGATGGATCCTGCGCAGGACGGGCGCGGTCTCGCCGCCGGTGATCAGGGAGATCAGTTCGGGCGCCCAGCCCTCGAACTCGGCCGCGATCCGCGTCCTGACGGCGGCGGCGCCGGCGCCGCCGCCGTCTTCGGCTTCGGCTTCGGCTTCGGCTTCGGCGAACCATTCGAGGGATCGGGTGAGGACGACGTACGTGTGGATGACGTTGCCCGCTTCCCGGTGGGCGAGGAATCCCTGGCCGGGGATGAGGGCGTACATCGCGCCGTTTCCGACGGCCTTGGCCGCCTCGGGGTGGCGTTCGTCGACGTCGTGCAGGTACGTGTCGAAGTAGCTCATGCCGGCGTAGGTCGGCTGCTGGTCCGACAGGAGCGGCCGGACCTTGGACCAGGTTCCGTCGGCGCCGACGAGAAGGTCGGAGACCGCCGTCGATCCGTCGGCGAATGTGAGTTCGTGACGGCCCTGCCCGAGGGGCGTCGCCGACCTCAGTTTCCTGCCCCACTGCACGGTGCCGTCCGGCAGCGACTCCAGCAGGATGCGCCGGATGTCTCCGCGGAGCGCCTCCGGGCGCGTCATGGA
Organism: Dactylosporangium siamense; assembly: GCF_016862795.1. Taxonomy (GTDB): domain Bacteria; phylum Actinomycetota; class Actinomycetes; order Mycobacteriales; family Micromonosporaceae; genus Dactylosporangium; species Dactylosporangium siamense. The sequence goes on from NZ_BONQ01000172.1 coordinate 84,853, forward strand.
GCCGTCGTCGGGGAGCTCGGCGAGCACCGCGCCGTGCCGGTCGAGGACCCGCTGGGCGCCGCCGCCCCGGTGGATGATCGAGCGGTACTCACTCGTGAGGCCGGCGATCTCGAGGGCGAGCTGACCGTTGTGCTCGTGGAGGTCGAGCTGGCCGCCCTGGGTGCGGGCGGCGGCGGAGGCGTCCGCGTCGTAGACGGTGACGGGCACACCGTTGCGACTCAGGACGAGTGCGAGGGTGAGTCCGCCGAGGCCTGCGCCGACGACGGTGACGTGAGTGGTCATGGTCTTCCTTCCGAGCAGTTGATTGGACCGCTGGTCCACTCCCCTACTGTTGGACCAGCGGTCCAAGTCTGTCAAGATGAGCTTCATGACCACGCCGGCACCGCGAACGCCCAGGCGCAGCGACGCGCTGTCCCGGGAGCGCATCGTCGAAGCGGCCATCGAGGTCCTGGACACAGCGGGCGAGAGCGGCCTGACCGTCCGCGCGGTCACCGCCCACCTGTCGACCGGTCGCGGTGCGATCTACCACCACGTCACGAACAAGGACGAACTTCTCGCCGCCGCCGCGGACGGCGTCATCAGCCAGGTGATGGCCACCGCCGTGGGCGACGAGGACCCCAGGCGGGCGGTCCGCGCCCTGGCGCTCGGGATCTTCGACGCGATCGACGACCACCCGTGGGTGGGCACCCAGCTCCCCCGCGATCCGTTGCAACCGGCCGTCCTCCAGATCTGGAGGAACCTCGGCGTCCAGTTGCACCACCTCGGCGTCGCCGGTACGGCGTTGTCAGACGCGGGATCCGCATTGGTCAACTACATCCTCGGCGCGGCCGCCCAACACGCCGCGGGCGCCCGTCGCGTCCCGGACGACGCGGCCCGCAAGGACCACCTCGGACGCATCGCCGCACAGTGGGCGCAACTCGACGCCCATCCGCTCATGCGGGAGTCAGCCGCGCTCCTTCACGAGCACGACGACCGAGCGCAGTTCCTCGCGGGAGTGGACATCTTCCTCGCCGGTGTCCTGCACCGAAAGGGCGGCACAGCTCCGCTTTGAACACGGCGTGGCCGTCACCCGAACCTGGTCCATTCCCCTTCGGAGACCACCTCGACGGAGCCGTCGACGACCGCGATGGCCGTCTGCTCGTCGATGGCGTACGCCGGCGCACCGAGGTCCGCGGCCCAGCGCTCAGCGTCCGCGGGGGTGTTCGTCGGGAACGCGTTCAGGTGCGGGAAGATCGAGAAGTCGACGACGCCCAGGGTGCGATCGTCCGGCGCGGACGGCCACTCGACGAAGTACGAGCCGATCCGGGGCGTCATCACCATGCTGCCGGCACTCACGCCCACCCAGACCGCGTCCAGCGACGGCAGCAGCTCCGCCAGCCCGGACTCCCGCATCCAGTGGCACAGGTACGTCGCATCGCCGCCGTCGACCAGGAGCACGTCGGCCTGCCGTACCCACGGAACCCAGCGTTGCGCACCGATCGTGGGCAGCGCGGTGAGCTCGAGGACACCGAGCGACGCCCAGCCCAGTCCGGTCAGGTGCCGGAAGTCGGGGTCGGCGGCCACGAAGCCCCGCACCGACGCCGGCCCGCACATCGGGTGACCCCACTGCGCGGTCGGGACGCACAGCGCGTGGGACTCCTCGACCGGCTTGCCGAGCAGCCGCACCAGTGCGGCGTGGATGCTCGGGTTGGTGACCCCACCCGATGTCAGCAGCAGTTTCACGACACCTCCAGATTCACGGTCATCTTAGGCGGTACTCCCGCCGTCAGGTGGCCGTGACGGTGTAGGCGCCGCTCGCGCAGCCGGTGACCCGCCAGCCGCCCGGGACCTGCTCGGCCGACGCGTTGGCCACGCTCGTGGTGTGCAGGCGTGGTGCGGTTTCGCCGGGGAACCAGATGTCGAGCTGGCAGTTGGCCGGGGCGGGCGCGGCGGTTGCGGTGATCCGCAGTTCGGTGCCGCGCGGGCCTGCCGTCAGTGATTCGAGGTGACCCGGGAAGGCTCGTGGGTACGCCCGCGACAGCGGCACGGCGAAGGGTGCCGGTGGTGGGCTCGACGCGCCCGTGCGGCAGCTGACCGCGACCAGGTTGCCGGACGTGGCCGCGTCCGCGCCGGTCTCCGGCGAGCCGCAGCCCTGCCGCCATACCCAGAACGCGCCGCCGATGCCGAGCCGGTCCTGGGCCGCGGCGAACCGTTGCACCTTGGCACCGTCCGCGGCGGGTTCGCCGAACCAGCCCCATTCACCGGGCCACAGTGCGGCGCCGTAGGCGGTGGCTGCGCGGGCGGACACGGTGAGATTCCGTTCGATCGACGCGATCGTCAGGCCCAGGCTCTGGTCCATGCTGATGGACTCGCTGTACGGGTGCGGGGCGAACACCAGTTGCCGGTCCGCGGTGAAGCCGGGCGGTGGGGTCACGTCGAAGCCGAGGCCGGACCACAGCACGCTCGGCTGGAAGAACACGACGTGAGGGAACCCCCGGGCGGCGTCCTCGGCCGCGCGGATCGCGGTGATGGCGGCGTCGTAGAACCGGCCCAGCAGCAGCCCCGAGCTGATCGGCGGGTTGGGCCCGATGCCCGGCTCGTTGAGCAGGTCGTACCCGGCGACGGCGGGTTCGTCGGCGAAGGCGCGGGCGACGAACGCCCAGGTCCGGACGAGCTCGGTCTGGATGCCGTCCCGGTCGGAGTACAGGTTCCCGAACGCCGTCGCCACCGCGGGCGCGAGGTCCCGGGCCAAGAACTGGCAGTGTGCCGTGCCGTCGGTGATCGTCGCCCAGGCCGGCGCACCGTCCCAGCCGGTCGTCGGCGTGGTGCCGCCGCCGCACTGCTCGGTCGGCCGCGCGAGGGCGTTGCCCCACGCGTCCTGGTGCATGTCCAGCACGGTGTAGATCCCGTGTTCCTTGGCACCGGCGACCGCTGCCTGGATCTCGCGGAGGTACGACTCGTCGAACCGGCCCCGCTCGGGCTCCAGCCGCGACCATGACATGCCGAGCCGGATCACGTTGAAGCCCATCGCCGCCATCTGGGCGAAGTCACCGTCGGTCAGCGGCTGCGTTGCCGGTACCGCCGGATCCCGCAGGTAGTAGTCGATCAATTGGTTCACGTTGACGCCCCGGAGGATCACCTGCCGGCCGGTGACGTCGCCGATCGTGGCCATCCCGCCACGATCGGACGCCGGGCGCACGAGGAGCCGTTGCATACCTCCGCCGCCCGCGACGGCGGTGAAGGACGGCGGTCCGGGCCGGACCGGTGCGCCGATGACCGGCGCGAGGGCGAGGAGCAGCACCCCGACCAACACAAGAGGGCGTGGTAGCGGCACGGACCGCCACCGCCAGCCGAGCGCCACCAGGAGTCCCGCCGCCAGGCCGATGGCCGCGCCGTAACCGATCCCGGTCGCGACGCCGATCAGCGCGGTGCTGATCCACCAGTCGTCCGGCCCGGCGCCGACAAGGTGGTCGGACAACGGCGCGAGTGCCGCGTCGACGACTCCCAAGGCGAGGCCGGCGACCACCGAGGCCAGCCACACGATTACGCCGCCGTCGCCGCCGAGCGGGCCGGCTTCGGGCAACCGGCGCCCCAGGGCGCGGACGACCGCCGCGACGACGGCGAGGAACACGGCCATGCCGAGGAGGAATCCGAGCACACCGTTGGCGGCGGTCGGGGCGACGAGGAATCCCGCGAACGCGTACCCGACCGGCCCGCCGCGCCACCACTGCGCCGCCGGTCCCACCGCGGCGAGCGCGGCCACGACGAACACCACCAGCACAGACGCGCCGATCGGCCGCGCCGCTGGGGGCTCGACCCGGGAACGGGCCGCCGGGCCGAGCCGGAAGGCGAGCGCGGCACCGGCCGCGACCACGGCGCCGACGACGAGGTACTTCAACGCCGCGAAGCCGCTCGTGCTCATCGCGTACCGCAGCGCCGTGCCGACGGAAAGGTGCTTCCCCAGGAGCGGAGTCGCTGATACGAAGCCGCTCGCGGCGCTCGCCAGGGCGCTCGCGCCGACGGTCGCGACCCAGGCGGCGGCGAACACCCACCGGGCCGTCAACCAGCGGCCGACGAGCAGGATCGGCACCGCCGCGCCGGCCAACAGGACCGGGAGCCCGACCACCAGGGGTGCCCAGCGGTAGGCACCGCCGGTGCCCGCGAGCGGCAGCCCCCGACCCCCGATCGGCGCGAGCAGCCCCGAGGGATCGGTGGCGGCACCGACCGCGACAACGGCGACGAGCAGCACGACCACGGTCACCGCGGCACGGCCCTGCGGTGCCGTCCACATCCGTCTGAGAGTCATAGTGAACGCGATTCTTACTCGCGTTCGACGGTTTGTCAGCCCCCGTCCGCGCCGACCAACCCCGGTGCCGGTCAGGCAGCCGCGCTCCCCTCATGCGACATCGAACAGTCGAGGACGAGCGCACGAACCGTTCGGGCGTCTGCCGCCGCGGTGTGCTCGGCGCGATTGCCGAGGCCGGCAGTGAGGCGCTTCCGAGCCGGGCTGGTCGCGAGCGGCTGGGACCTGCCTGTGCGTTTACGGGCTGAGCTGCGCAAATGCTGGACGTCAGTTCACCGTGTGATGGCCGGGGCGTGCCTGGCCGCCGCCGTGCAGAGTGAGCTGACCCCGCTTTCATGGACCTTCTTGATCATGGCCTGATGGCCATGGGGAGGGACATTCGTGCCGGCACCGAAGAAGTATCCCGACGAGCTGCCGCAGCGGGCCGTGCGGCTGTATCGCGAGTAGGACCCGAAGCCAGTCGTCCGACGGCTGACTGAGCAGCTCGGCGCGAACACTGGCTCCCCCGCACACTTCTGCCGAATTGCGTGCGGTCAGACCCATTCGTCACTCGGATCCGCCCACTCTGCCGGGATCTATCCTTACTTGTTCGCCCGCAGCCACCGGCGATGGGTAGCCGCGGCGATGCCGTGCACCAGCCGGATCAGGTCCGCTGCTCCCTCCGCGTCGTCAGCGCGGCGCACCGTCGTGAGGATCGGCGTCACCTCGTGGAGTTCGACGTTCCCGCTCAGCAACACGAACTGGAGCACCAGCCCGGCCAGGCGAGCGTTGCCGTCGTCGTATGGGTGGTAGAACGCCACATCGAGGTAGGCCCGGGCCGCACGGGCCGTCACCGGTGTTTCCTGGTCGGTGGCCTCTGCCAGGCAGAAGGCGAACCGATGTTCGGTGTCGGCGTGCAGCCCGTACCGCTCCCGGCCGTTCTTCGCGTACGCCGGTGCCCGGCGGAACGCCACGACTGGGACACCACGGACGATCCGGTTCCAGCGGGCCAACAGGTCCGCGGTGAGGTCGGCGCCGGTGGCCGCCTCGCGCCGCACGTCGTCGTACGCGGTCAGTAGCCGGCTCTGCCGTTGCGGGCCACGCCCGGCGGCGCCGTGGGCGAAGCAGACGAAGCCGTCGCAGACGGCGGACACCGGCGTATCCGAGTGCGGGACGACATCCCGCCAGGCCACCTGTTTCCGCACCTGCTGCCACACCGCCAAGTGATCAGGCGTGGTCAACGGCCACCCGCCGGGCCAGGTCCTCGGCCACCGACTCCACGACCGCCCTCCTCGGCTCCACCCAACTGTCAAATCGGCCGGCGACCGCGTGCTCGATCAGTTCCGCCCTCCGGGTGGCCTCGATGCCGGCCGCCTCGAGGAACCAGCCGAGCACGGTCATGCAGCAGCCGTACCAGCCCGACTCGTACTGCGTGCGGTCACCGACCGCGGTCACCAGGTGAGCGACCGCACGTTCCCAACCGTCCAGGTCGCCGGCGGGCAGCGGAAGGAACCGGTCGAACCGCTCCGTCAGATCGTCCGGCCAGTCACGCCGCTCCGCTTCGGATGGCGCTCGCCGGCGGTTCGAGAGCTTGCCGTTCAAGCCTGACCGACCGGGGCGACGCCCAATGCAACAGACCCCTCCTACGCCATGCCGGATTCCGAGGGTGGGTTCCACGCGGATATACACTCGGGATATATACCGAGTGTATATCCGCAGTGTATGGTGGCCGCATGAGCGTTCCCCTCACCCTCCTCGGGCTGATCGAGCGAGAGCCGAGCCATGGCTACGACCTCAAACGCGACTACGACACGTTCTTCGGCCGGGGCCGACCGTTGCCGTTCGGCCAGGTCTACTCGACCCTGGGCCGCCTCGCCCGCGACGGAAAGGTCGTGATCAGCGACGTCGAGGCCGGGGACGGCCCGGACCGCAAGCGGTACGTCATCACCGATCTCGGCGCCACGGAGGTCGACGCCTGGCTCACCGAGCCGGTCGAGCCGGAGCCGCACCTGCAGACGGTGCTGTTCTCCAAGGTGATGCTGTCGCTGATGCTGCAGCGGCCCGCGCGGGAGTACCTCGACACGCAGCGCGCCGCGCACATGCGCAGGATGCGGGAGCTGCACCAGATCAAGAAAGGCGACGACCTCATCGAGGCGTTGCTCGCCGACCACGCCCTCTTCCACCTCGAGGCCGACCTGCGCTGGATCGAGCTCACCGTGGCCCGCCTGGACCACCTCGCCCAGCTGGTGCGGCGATGAGGGGCCAGGCGATCGTCGAGGCCCGGGACGTCGTGCTGTCCTTCGGCGAGACGCCGGCCCTGCGCGGGGCGACGTTCGCCGCCGACCGCGGGGAGATCGTTGCGGTGATGGGGCCCAGCGGCTCCGGCAAGACCACGCTGCTGCACTGCCTGGCGGGGATCCTCGCGCCGACCGCCGGCGAGATCCATTTCGCGGGCGGGCGGATCGACAATCGCAGCGAACACGACCGCAGCAGCCTGCGGCGCGAGCACTTCGGCTTCGTGTTCCAGTTCGGCCAGCTCGTTCCGGAGCTCACCGTCGAGGAGAACGTGGCCCTGCCGCTGCTGCTCGGCGGCGCCCGGCGGGCCGCGGCGCTCGCTGAGGCGCGGGGCTGGCTGGAGCGGCTCGGCCTGTCCGGCGCGCACGCCCGCCGCTCCGGCGAACTGTCCGGCGGCCAGGCGCAGCGGGTCGCGCTCGCCCGCGGCATGATCAACCGTCCGCAGGTGCTCTTCGCCGACGAGCCGACCGGCTCGCTCGACTCGCTCACCGGCGAACACGTGATGGACCTGCTGGTCGCCGCCGCCCGCGAACACGGCACAACGGTCGTGCTGGTCACGCACGAGCCGCGGGTCGCGGTCTACGCCGACCGCGAGGTCATCGTCCGCGATGGACTGGTGCATGCCCTCGCCGCCGATCGGAGCGGGTCGTGATTGGCTTCGGCCTGCGCCTCGCCGTCGCCAGCGGCCGGGAGGCGCTCGTGCGTTTCGTCGTGCTCGCTGCCGCCGTGGCGCTCGGCGTCGCGCTGCTGCTGGCCACCGTCGCCGGGGTGCACGCGCTGGATGGTCAGTTCGGCCGGTCCGGCTGGCAGCAGGCGAAGTCCACGGCCGGCACACCCGCCGCCGACCCGCTCATGTGGGTGAACCGCTGGGGCTACTTCGAGGGCCGGCCGCTCGACAGGATCGACGTCGGGCGCACCGGCCCGGCCGCGCCGGCCGTGCCGGGCATCCCGGCCGCGCCGGCCCCCGGGCAGTACTATGTCTCCCCGGCCCTGCACGACCTGATCGTGAGCCGGCCGGCCGACGAGCTGGCATCCCGCTTCCCGGGCCATGAGGCGGGCCTCATCGACGACTCGGCCCTGGCTTCGCCCGACTCTCTGCTCATCATCGTCGGCCGGACCGCGCACGAGGTCGGCGGTATCTACGGCGCCCACGAGGTCGCGTCGGTCTCGACCGTCGCCCCGCCGGTCCCGGTCGCCGCGATCAACCTGGTGCTCTCCGTCATCGGCGGCGGACTGCTCTTCCCGGTCCTCATCTTCATCTCGACCGCGACCCGGCTCGCCGCGACCCGACGCGAGCAGCGCTTCGCCGCCATGCGGCTGGTCGGCGCGACGCCCCGGCAGGTCAGCACCCTCGCCGCCGTCGAGTCCACCGCCGCGGCCGTGCTCGGCACCGCCGCCGGGTTCGCGCTGTTCCCCGCGCTGCAGGCGATCCTGGCGCGGTACCCGCTGACCGGCCAACGGTTCTTCCCGTCCGATCTGTCGCTGCGGCCGCCCGAGATCCTGATCGTCGGCCTCGGCGTCCCCGCAGCCGCCGCGATCGCCGCCCGGTTCGCCATGCGCCGCGTGCGCATCTCCCCGCTCGGCGTGACCCGTCAGGTCACCCCGAAGCCGCCCCGCGCCTGGCGGCTGATCCCGTTGCTCGCCGGCCTCGCCGAGCTCGCATACTTCATCGATCGCAGACCGCACACCTCCAGCGGCCAGACCGCGGCGTTCCTGCCCGGCCTGCTGCTGATCATGGCCGGGCTGGTGATCGCCGGCCCGTGGATCACCATGGTCGCCGCCCGGTTCATGGCCGGCCGCGCCCGCCGCCTGCCGACGCTGCTCGCCGCCCGCCGCCTCGCCGACAACCCTCAGGCCGCCTTCCGGGCCATCAGCGGCGTCGTGCTCGGCCTCTTCGTGGTCAGCGTCGCCACCGGCGTGATCACCACGCTGGTCGAGCAGCGCGCCGTGCCGGAGACCCCGCTGTCCGACGTCACCATGACCCAGTCGTTCCACGGCGCCGACGGGACGGAGGTCCCCGACGCACTGTTGGAGCGGCTGCGCGGCGTCGAGGGCGTCACGTTCGCACTCGTACTGCACGACAACCCAGACGACGGCGCCGACAGCCCGTCCAGCGTGATCCCCTGCGCAGACCTGGCGCGGATCCCCCAGTACGGCCGGTGCGAGCCGGGCGCCGCCGTCGCGCAGATCTGGGACAACCTCGTCGGCTACGACCCAGGCCGCGCCGGGGTGGGCGCAGCGACGGTGTGGCGGGCCTCCGCGGCCACCGCCGAGGACGTCGCCGCCCTACCCGTCGACGGCGTCGTCGTCGGCCTGGACGGCACCTCGACGGCGCACGAGCGGGCACGGACTGCGCTGCAACTCGCCTTCCCCGACCTGGCCGTGTCGGCCGGCAGCACGACCGACTTCAAGGGCGACTACCGCAACCAACTCAACCAGTTCCAGCAGCTCGCCAACGTGACTATGCTGTTCAGCCTGCCGATCGCGGCCTGCAGCCTCGCGGTGAGCGTCGCCGCCGGCATCGCCGACCGCAAACGACCGTTCGCGCTGCTGCGGCTGACCGGGGTACCGCTGCGAGCCCTACGCCGGGTCGTCGCCCTGGAGAGCGCCGCGCCACTGCTGGCGGTCGCGGTACTGGCCGCGGCCGTAGGCTTCACGGCGGCCCAGCTGTTTCTAAGGGCGCAGATGCGGTACACCATGAGCCCGCCGCCGGTGAGCTACTACGTGCTCACGGCGCTCGGCCTCGGGGTGGCACTGACGATCATCGCCGCCACCCTGCCCCTGCTGGACCGTGTGAGCGGCCCGGAGACGGCCCGCAATGAATGACCGGCTGCGCTGACCGCTTCGGACAACCCGTGGATCAGCCGTCGTTCGACGACTACCTGCGGTTCCGGACCGGCGACCCCCACGATCGACGGCATTATGGGTAATACATGATCTTGAGTCAGAAGTCCAGCTCAGCATCCGATTCCCGGCAGGTTGATCATGAAAGGGTGGAAACTCCGGCTAGGCATCCGCATCTGCCGCCGACCGTGCGCTGCGGCTCGCCGTGTCGTCACGCTCCGTATGCCACCCCGGCGGCCACGTCCGCGGTCGGTGCGCTCTCGTGCCGATGTGCGCATGTTGGCGGCTCGGGCGCACACTGCCGCGGTGGATATGGGAGACGTGGGCGCGCGGTTAGTGGGTCGATTTGGTCCCGAGGTTGAGGGGTGGCTCGCTGAGGTCCCGACCCTCGCTGCGCGGCTGGCCTCCCGGTGGGGACTCGTGCTCGGTGAGCTGTTTGAGAGTGGCGCCTCATCTCTCGTCATGCGCTGTCGATGGCCCGACGGAACGCCAGCGGTTCTCAAACTCAGTCCGGATCGGGCACTGTTGACCAAGCAGGTGGAGATGCTGCGCGTGTTCGCGTCATCGGGTCGGGTGCCGGCCGTATTGTCCACCGATGCGGAGGCCGGGGCGATGGTGTTGGAGGAGGTCCTACCCGGTACCGAGGCCGAAGACATGCCAACGACGTCGTTGCCGCAGCTGTGGGGAGAGTTGCTTGCCGCACTCCACACCGTGGCCCCGCCCGCGCAATGGCCGTGGGATCTGCGCGGTCGGTGTGACGAGGCTTTCGTCCGGATCGGCCGGAGGCTGTCCGAACCAGCCATCGGTGCACGAATCGATCAGGCCGCCTGGCAGCGGTCGATACGGCGCTGTGAGACGTTGCTGGACACTCAGGCCACGCTCGTGTTGTTGCACGGCGATCTGCACCTTGGCAATGCCCTGGACGGCGGCCCGTCACGGGGTCTGGTCGCGATCGATCCGAAGGCGTGCGTAGGCGATCCGTGCTTCGACGCCGTCGACTATGTGGTGGCCGGTGCCGGACACGAGGGTGTCGAGGCCCGTTGCCAGCTGGTGGCGACCGCGTGCGGGCTCGATGGGGACAGGCTGTATGCCTGGAGTCGGGTGATCGCACCGATGGTAGCCATCGCGCACCTCACCTACGGCGGTCCAGAGCCGGTGATCGACGAACTACTCGCTTTGGCTTGTTGATCCCAAGCGAATATCCGCCGAGGTCCGAAACGACTGCGCGACTACATCCACGACTCGATCATCAACGCCCGCGGCCACAACATCGAGCGGATACCACACCGGCGTGACGGCACAACCACGCCCGCCCGCGCCCGAACGACTCGGAGGGGCGTCCGGATCTGCCGCCGGTCGGGCGCTGTCGCTTGGGCAGTGATAGTCACACTGCGTACGCCGTCCGGGCCGCACGCCCAGCGGAACCCGCCGGGCACTCGTGCCGAGGTCAGCGCACTCGATCGTGCTGCTGACGCGCGGCTCATTCACCAGAGGGGCGCCTGATCAGGCTGCAGGATGACTCGGTGTTGCTCGGCGGCCTCGGCCCGTTCCCGGTCCCAAGACTCGGGCCCCAACCTGAGCCCCGGCCTGGCCCAGACGTCATGGGAGTCACCCGCCAACCAGGCACCGAACCATTCAGGCAGAGTGCCGCCGAGACTACGGTGTACTTATGGTGATCATGGAAGTGCACAACGACTCCGCCGGGTGGCTGGTGCTCTGGCTGGAACCGTTGGGAGAGGACCGCTGGCTGAAGCCGGACGAAACGTTCCACGTCCGCTCCGACTATGACGGCGACGATGCACCCTTCACCGTCGACCGCTTCGAGAACGACGACCGGGCGGCCGGCATCGCGAACATCGCCGTTTGGGTGAACGAAGGAGACTCCCAAGTCACCGACAGCAGCGGCACCCGTCTCGAGTGCGGCCATCAGCGCCCAGAGGAAGTCACCAGGAAGTGGAACGCGCTGCTGCAGCAGATGCGCGGCGACATGGCGTCGAACCCGATTCCGGAGGGAGGCCCGAGACGGAGCTTCTACGTTGACCGAGGTCACTCTGTGACCGATCGATCGCCTATCCGGAGGCCGTGAACCGGCCAGCGCCCGGCGCTTGCGGCTTGATCGACCCGGCTCAGATCTCACCGGCTGCGCTCATAGCCGCGAAGCGCTCGCCGCGGTCAGCATGGTGATCAATGACCGCGTCGCGAATACCATGAACGGGTGTCAGTGCCGTCGTGCAGGCCGCAAACCGTGGGTCCCACCGCGCGCCGACCTGCGCTGCCAGGCCAGGGAGCAGGTCGGCCGGGCAGAGGATCCGAGCACGGTCGTGCTGGACACCCAGTCGGTCCGGGCGGCGAACCATGTCCCGGCGGCCACGACCGGCACCCGGGCTCCGCAGATGAATAGCAGTCCTAGTCCTCGAAATGGGCGTTGAACTGGGCAAACACTGCTTGCCCCGGTGACGGGGCGTGTCACTAGGCGAAACGGCCACTTCAACGCCCGGCCAGCTGGTGACCTGCGGCTTCACCGCCGTCGGTGCCTAGAACCGCCGCTCAACTGTGGAACGTGGGACCCGGCCTCGCGGTCGCCATCGGGGTCCTGATCCCGGTTCCACCGGCCTATCGATGGTATTGGTGGAACGATGGAAGGCGTGGGAACTGCGACAACTGCTACGCCTGCTATCTCGCCGCTTGCTGGCGAGCCGATTGATCGTGCCGATGCTGAGCGGCTCGCGGGAGTGCTGAAGGCATTCGCCGATCCGGCCCGGCTGCAACTGCTCAGTCTGATCCAGTCCGCTCCGGCGGGCGAGGCGTCCGTGAGTGACCTCACCGCGCCGCTTGGTCTATCCCAGCCGACCGTGAGTCATCACCTTCGGATCCTCACCGAGGCCGGCCTGCTCGAGCGCGAGAAGCGCGGCGTCTGGGCGTACTACCGTCTGGTGCCGTCCGCGATCGCGGCGATCGCCGACCTGTTGACACCGCCCCGCAAACGGGCGACGAAGAGGGCCCGCTGAGCGGCACTGTCGAAGGCCACGAGCGCGCCAAGCAACCGACCGCGCGCCGGTACAAAGCGCGCCCAATCCACCAATGCCCTTGATCAGGTGCACGGATCTGCCGCCGTTGGTGCGCGGCGGCAGGCCAGCTTGTTACCGACCGTGTCTGGCGGCGGGCCTTCGCTCCTGCCGCGATGTTCGCGCGGCTGGTTCTGGCGTTGGCTTGCGTGGGGACGGGTGGCGACTGGCGCTACAACTCGTGCCATGTTCCGAGATGGTCGGCTGAGCCGTTGAGAATGATGGCGTGCATGAGCTGGAAGGCGTGATCGGTGTCGATGACGAAGTCTGCGGTGAAGGTGCCGGTCTCGTCGAGGATCGGTACCTCGATGGGCTCGTCGGAGCAGGCCGTGCCGTCGCTGCCGAGGAGGAGCACGTGCTCGGCGCTGGCGAAAAGATGGACGACCGCGTAGTCGGCCCGGAAGCCGATGGCGAGGTAGGGGTAGTCCAGCTCCGGGAACCCGGCCTCGGCACTCATCACGGTGCGTGAGCGGAACGCCGGTTCGGCGACAGGCCTAGCCTTTGCCGCTGTCGGTGGCGCCCGAACTCGCGAACGAAACCACGATCACCTCCTGCTCCCTACCGAGATCCGTGCGCTCACCGACGGTCTGTGTTCGGGTGCTGGTGATGCTCGGCGAGTTGCTTCAGGTTGAGCAGTTGCCGCCGAGCCATGACCAGGTCGCCGATGGACAATCCGAGGGCTGTCCAGCGTTTCGTCTGCATGACGACCTTCATGAGCAAACGCGTCGCGGAGCGTTCCTCAGGCACGAGGACGTAGGACATGACGGCCGACATGATCGTGCCTGTCAGTTGCTTGCCTGGGTCGACCGAGAGAATCCTGCCCCGCTTCCGGCCGCCGGCAGTCGTGAACGCTTCTCCGACCCGAGGATCGGCAAGCCCCAGCAACTGTTGCGGTGAGCGGCGGCCGAGATTGTCGATCCAGTCGTAGGAGTACGGCGCGACCCTCACCTGCGCAAGCCACGGCCATACCGCCGCGGCGGGCGCTTCGACCCGCACCCCGCGCCAGGCTTGCAGGGCGGGAGACACGACGAAGTCGTCGCACGGATAATGGAGCAACGTCTCACTGTCGGACACGCCCCACCTGTCACCGATCATGCATCCATCATTCATCAGGCTCGACGTCCGCCCATGCCGCAGACGAGGGCGTGCAAAACCACCCGGTCGTGCTTCAGGAATAGATGTCTCCCTCACCGGCGGGCACCATGTCCCAAAGTGTGTACGCCCACGCCCGCTGGACGAGCAGGACCGGGCGGGTGAGCACGACATCGCCGGCGCGTTGGACGCTTGTGATGATGCCGAGTTCGTCGCTACCGGCGTCACCGCCCGGCGAGTACCGCAGCGGCATCCCGCGCGCCCCCAGATAACCTGTCAGGTCGGCCTCCCACTGGGAGGGCGGCTGCCCGACCAGCCGCATGCCGTCGAGGATGACCTGCGGGCCGTACCGCGCGTCGGGCACGACGCAGTAGAGGCCGTCCGGCTGGTCAAAGTACAGGTAGAGCGCCGTCTCGTAGGCGGGATCGCCGTGCCGCCGGAACAAGCCATTCTGATCCCTGGCGCGGGAATCCGGTGGTGGGACGTAGCCGGTGAAGCCGTCCAGCGCCGCAACGGCCTCGTCGCCGGTCATCCCGAAGCGCAGCGGGCCCACGCCGACCGTCGGGACGTAGTTCCACTGCTCGCGGTCGCGCTCCGGGAGCACGGGCCAGAGGCTCATCTCAGGTCTCCTCGGCGGCGGGCGCCGCGTCACCCGGCGAGGGTACGGAGCCGGCGTGTGGCTCGGTGACCCAGGGTGGCGATCTGCTGGAGCCGAGCTGTCCTCTCGGACACCGACGAGATCCGGTTGACCCTGCGAAGGTGGATGCATGCAGCAACAGCCACGACGATCTCGATCTCCTCGTGTCGTTCTTGCGCTGGGCTGCTGATCGCGAGCGTGCAGACGAGGCCAAACGATCGGCGGTGATGGGCACTGAGTTCGCTGAATTCATGAAGTGGCCGCTAGACGTTGTCGAAGTGACCGACGCAGAGCGCGGCCGAATCCCACGAAACGTGATCGAGGACGAGCCCGCACTGCAGGAGGAAGCGGTCGACCAAGCACCCAAACTCGCCGCACGCTTCCAAGCCATCGTGACCATCGCCGTCATCGGCGAGTGGCTCTGACCAGACTCATGAAACGCGCCC
>NZ_BONQ01000173.1 GCF_016862795.1 Dactylosporangium siamense
ACACACCGCGAAACCGCCTCTTTGTTGAGGCGCTTCCTTGGGGCTTCCAATACTGTAGAACCATCCGGCCGATTTCGCAAAATCGCGATTCTCAAGAGATTCGCTTGCCTCGCCCGAACACAGTCGCGCTGACGCTCACCGGTTAGGTGAGTGAAGTTGCGGCTGGCCTTGCACACCGGCCGATGGTCGCTAAGCAACCCATCCGCCCGGCTCGTGCTGGCTGTGCAAACTTACTCGCCCCTCGCCGCAGTGTCAACCACCGCCGAGGACCCGCCGCATCGCCGCAAGGATTTCCGCAGGTGGGAAGCGCGTTGCCGCCAACCGTTCGGCACCCGCGAGGGTGACCGCCAGCCGGGCGGAGGGCGTGGACCGGACGAGCGCGAGGAACCACGCCTCCAGCAACGTCCCGTCCGACGGCGGCGAGAGATCGGCCTCGGAAGGAGCGGGCGCGGCACCGGATGTGGGCAGCGGCACACCCCCTGAGGCGTACAGACCCGGTGGTACTCCCACCCGGAAGGCGTGCACGCACGTCGGCACACCAGTGGCCGCCGCTACCCGGTACCCCAGCGAAGACGAGAACGGGATCGCCGGCGACGGCCGCGGCGCCACGTCGAACGCCCCGAGGGGCAGCCGCTGTCCGGGACATGCCACACACGTCTCGTCCAGGAGCTCCTCAGGCGTGAGCACTGCGCGGCCGCCGTGGATCGAACAGCTCGATCGGGTGCGCGGTCGACCCCGTCAGCGCCAGGTCGGCGAGGATCTCCCCGACCACCGGCACGAACTTGAACCCGTGACCGGAGAAGCCGCACGCGACGGTGACCCGCGCATGCCCCGGATGCCGCCCGATGACGAAATGGGTGTCGGCGGTGTTGGTGTACATGCAGGTCTTGCCGCCGAGATAGCGCCCGGCCAGGCCCGGCACCCGGTCGGCGAGATGCGCCGCGACGGCCGCGATCTCGTCGGGACGGATGGACCGGTCGATCGTCGACGGCGTGGTCACCTCACCGCCGCGGAAGAAGGCGACCTTGACCCCACCGGAAGGACCGTCCAGTGCGGGGAAGCCGTAGACCTGCGTCCCCGGAGGACCTTCCCAGATGAAGATCGGCTGGCGGTCCGGCAGGTACGCGTCGACCCCATCGACGGGCTGGAAGAAGAACTGCACCTGCCGCTCGACGGAGAACTGGATGCCCAGGTCGGCGAGCAGCGAGGGCGCCCACGGGCCAGGACAGATCACCAGCTCGCCGGCGGAGTACGAGCCCTGGACGGTGCGGACCGAGACACTGCCGGAGTCCGCGGTCCACGACAGCACCGGCTCCTCGAACCGCAGGACAGCACCCGCACGAGCGGCCAGGTCGAGGTGGGCGCGGACCGTTTCCTCGGGGCGGACCAGTCCGGCCTTGCGCTCGTACAGGCCGATCTCGTGCGGCGCCGGACGGAGGTTCGGGAACCGCCGGCGGATCGCGGCGGCGTCGAGCATCTCGTGCGGCAGACCCCACTGCTCGGAGGAGCGCCGGCTGCCTTCGACGGTGAGGCTGTCGGGCGCGCCGAGCATCAGGCCGCCGCACAGGTCCATCAGGTCCCGCCCGGAGTCGCGCTCCAGGGCCTCCCACAGTTCATACGCCCGCAGCAGCAGCGGCACGTAGGCCGGGTCCTCGAAGTAGGACTGGCGGGTGATCCGCGACCCGCCGTGGCTGGCGCCCTGGTCGTGGGCTGGGCCGTGGCGGTCCAGACCGAGCACCCGCCGGCCGCGGGCGGCGAGATGGTAGGCCGCTGAGCTGCCCATCCCGCCGAGCCCGACCACGATCACGTCATAGGTTTCCACTGCTGGCAACTCTAGGTGCTACCGGCTGTAGAACTCCACGATGAGCTGCTCGTCGCAGATGACCGGCACCTCGCGGCGCAGCGGCAGCCGGATCAGCCGGGCGGTCAGCCCGGACACGTCGACGCTCAGGTACGGCGCGGTCCGCTCCCCGACGTGTGCGCCCGCGGCGGCGATCACGAACGGCGTCTTCTGCCGGCTGCGCTCCGCGACCTCGATGACGTCGCCCGGGCGCAGCCGCGCCGACGGCCGGTCGACCCGGCGGCCGTTGACGGTCAGGTGCTGGTGCGTGACGATCTGCCGCGCCTGGTAGATCGTCCGGGCGAAGCCGGCCCGCAGGACCAGCGCGTCGAGCCGGGTCTCCAGGTCGACGATCAGCTCCTCGCCCGTCTTGCCCGGCCGGCTCGCGGCCCGGTCGAAGGCGTGCCGCAGCTGGCTCTCGCGCAGGTTGTACTGCGCCTTCAGCCGCTGCTTCTCGAGCAGCCGGACCTTGTAGTCGCTGTGCTTCGGCCGGGCCCGTCCGTGCTGGCCGGGCGGGAATGGCCGCCGCTCGAAGTATTTGACGCATTTGGGGGTCAGCGGCATGCCGAGCGCCCGGGACAGCCGAACCTTCGGCCGAGACTGGTTCATTCGCTCCCTCTCTACTAAGGTAAGCCTAACCTTAGGAGGTCTGCATGCCCGGGATCAAGCTCCCCACCGCCGCGGAACGACTCCGCACGCTGCTGACGGCGGCGTCGTCCCTGACGCTGCACATTCCCGGTCACCGCTGCGACCTCATCGGCCGCCACCACGTCGACGGGCACGGCCGCGTGATCGTCGAACTGCCCGCCGGCAGTCCCGTCGCGCAACTGGTCGAGGCCGAGCCCGACCTGGCCGCCGCCATCGAGATCACCGACATCGCGCCGACGCCGGTACGGTCCGCCGGCGGCCGGATCCGCTCCAGGGCGACGTTCTCCGGCTGGCTGCAGCCGCTGGGCGAGCGCGACGGCGACCCGCGGTCGCTGGGCGAGCGCGACCGCGACCCGCGGGCGGTGGGCGGGCACGACGGCGACCCGCGGGCGGTGGGCGAGCACAGCGGCGACCTGTGGGCGGTGCTCGAGCTCGCCTCGGCCACCCTGATCGACGGGATCCTCGGCGAGGTCGAGGTCGAGGCGGACGCGTTCGCCGCGGCCAGCCCCGACCCCCTCGCCCGGGAGGAGGCCGACCTGCTGTGCCACCTCACCGACGCCCACCCCGAGGCGATCGAGCACCTGTCCCGGCTGATCGCGCCGCACCACCTGCACGGCGTCCACCGCGTGGTGCCCGTCCGGATGGACCGCTTCGGCGTGGTGCTCCGGCTGGAGTTCGCCGGTCGCCACCGCGACGTGCAGCTGCCGTTCAGCGCGCCCCTGCGCACCGCCGACGAGGCCGCGCCCCGCATGCACGAGCTCCTCGCGCGGGCCCGCTGCTGCCAGCGCAACCACTCGGGACACTGAGCCGATACCATCTAGAGATTTACATCTCTAGATGGAGGGCCCCATGCGAAGGGTTCTTGCCGGCGTCCTGGTGGCAGTGGCGATCCTGCTGCCCACCACGACCGCCGAAGCCGCACCGTCCCTGTCGGCGTTCACCACAACGCCCGGCACCGCCTGGTGGAGCGACGAAACACTGACGGTCAGCCTCGACGACACGGTCCGCCCGGCCGTCGCCGCCGCGCTGACCAGGGCAGTCACCCGACAG
Source organism: Dactylosporangium siamense (assembly GCF_016862795.1). Classification (GTDB taxonomy): domain Bacteria; phylum Actinomycetota; class Actinomycetes; order Mycobacteriales; family Micromonosporaceae; genus Dactylosporangium; species Dactylosporangium siamense. The sequence goes on from NZ_BONQ01000173.1 coordinate 3,539, forward strand.
GGTGGGACGGTCGTGCGCGAGCCGGGCACGAGGAAGCCGCACATCGCCGGCGGGGACGTCTTCAACGCCGGCGCCGTCGGCGGGCGCTGCCTGATCGCCTTCAACGCCAAGGCCGGCGCCACGTACTACTTCCTGACCGCGGCGCACTGCGTCCCGGCGGTCGGCGCCACCGTCTACGCGGGCACCGGGACCACGACCGTCCTGGGCGTCGTCGCCGCGCGCGACACCACGTACGACCACGCCCTGGTGCGGTACACCAACACCACCATCGCGAAGCCCAGCGCCGTCGGGGCGCAGCCGATCACCACGTTCGCCGCCGGGACCGTGGGACAGGCCGTGCGCCGGGCCGGCCCGAACGGGATCAGGACCGGCACGATCACCGCGCTGAACGTGACCATCAACTACGCCGGCGGCACCGTGTACGGCCTGATCCGCACCACCGTGTGCAGCGAGCCCGGGGAGAGCGGCGGCCCGCTCTACGCCGGGACCGCCGGCATCGGCATCAACTGGGGCGGCAGCGGCAACTGCGCCACCGGCGGCGCCAGCTACTACTCCCCGGTCCGCCGCGCCGCGACCGCCTACGGCGTCACCCCCTACTGACCCGCGGTCTGTGTCACGTTTGAAGGGAGACGTATCTCGATACTGATTGGGGAAGCGGATGCAGCTCGGCGTCCAGTTGCCAACCTCAGGCGCCCTCGCGGGACCGGCGAACATCGCCCGGATCGCGAGAGAGGCCGAACAGCTCGGGTATCACTCCGTGTGGACCTACGAACGGCTCCTGCGGCCGATGGCCGAGATCTCGATGTTCGGTGCCCCACCGGCGCGGATCCCCGAGACGTACCGGCTGACCTATGAGCCCCTGGAGACGCTGAGCTACGTCGCCGCCCTGACCAGCACCGTCAAGCTGGGCACCAGCGTCATCGACGCGCTGCTGCACCCGCCGATCGTCCTCGCCCGCCGCCTCGCCACGCTCGACCAGCTCAGCGGCGGGCGGGTGATCGCCGGGCTCGGGCAGGGCTGGATGCCGCAGGAGTTCGAGGCCGCCAACGTGCCGATGAAGCGCATGGGCGCCGGCATGGACGAGGTCGTCGAGGCGATGCGGGCCTGCTGGGGGCCGGACCCCGCGCAGTACCAGGGCCGCTTCTACCGGATCGAGGCATCCGAGGTGAACCCGAAGCCGGTGCAGGAGCCGCTGCCGATCCTGTTCGGGTCCACCACCCCGGCCGGGATCGCGCGGGCCGCGCGGATCGCCGACGGGTTCAACCCGATCGCGTTCTCCGCCGAGCAGCTGACCGAGACCGTGGCCACGTTCCGCCGGCTCGCCCGGGAGGCCGGCCGGGACGCCGCGGCGCTCAGCGTCGTCGCCCGCGCCAACGTGCCGCTCACCGACGACCCGATCACCGACGGCAGGCCGTTCCTCGGCGGCGCGCCGGAGCAGATCGCCGAGGACATCGCCGGGCTCGAGGGCAGCGGCGTCGACACCGTGCTCATCGCCAGCATCCGGCAGACCGACCTCGACCTGGAGCTGCGCCTCCTCGACCGGCTCCAGTCGGCGGTGACCAAGCGGTAGGGCCTCAGCGCTCCAGGACCGGCACGAGACGGGCCGGCGGTGTCGGGCGGCGGCTCCACTCCCGGGGGTAGCCGACCGACACCTCCTGGTGCCGCACCCCGTCCTGCCAGGTGGTGCGCGGGATGTGCAGGTGGCCGTAGACGACCTCGCGGGCCCGGAACCGGGTCGGCCAGGTCGCGGTCAGGTCGGTGCCGCACCACAGCGCGAACTCCGGATAGTGCAGCACGTCCGTGGGGTGCCGGACCAGGGGGAAGTGGTTGACCAGCACGGTCGGCAGGTCCCGCGCGGCGGCCTCGAGCCGCGGCTCGGTCAGCTCGACCCGGGCCCGGCACCAGGCGGCGCGCCCCGGATGCGGGTCGAAGTGCAGCAGCACCTCGTCGGTGCCGACGATCCCGGCCGCATGCGCCGTGGCCATGGCCTCCTCGGTGCTGGTCGACCCGGCCGGCCACCACGAGTAGTCGTAGAGCACGAACAGCGGGGCCACGATCACCGGGCCGCCGGCGCCGTCCCAGATCTGGTACGGGTCCTCGGGGGTGACGACGCCGATGTTGCGGCACATCGCCACGAGCCGCTGATACCGCTCCTCGCCCCGCGACTGGTCCGGGTCGTCGCGGGTCGTCCACAGCTCGTGGTTGCCCGGCGCCCAGATCAGGTTGGCGAAGCGCTCGCGCAACGTCCGCAGCGCCCATTCGACGTCGGCGATCTTCTCCCCCACGTCGCCGGCGACGATCAGCCAGTCGTCGTCATGCGTCGGCTTGAGCTGATCGACGAGCTCGCGGTTCTCCTGATACGACACATGCAGATCACTGATCGCCAGCAGTCGTCCGGTCACGATTTGACCTTAGCCGCTGGCATCGTCCGCTGACGATGCGGCGGCGGGGCCGCTTCCGTGCGGCCCCGCTGCGGTTGTCGCCGTCAGCCGACGGTCGGGATCGGCACCGCGGTGTCGGTCGGGGCCGGCACGGCGGTGTCGGTCGGCGCGGGCACCAGGGTGTCCGTCGGGACCGGCGCGGCCGTGTCGGTCGGTGCCGGCATCAGCGTGTCGGTCGGGATCGGCACCGGGACGGTCGCGCACGACGGTGTGGCGCCGGGCACCGGTGTCGTGCCGTCGCTGGGCGTCGCGATCGGCGTGGCGCCGTTCATCCCCGGCGGGATGATGACCGCGGGTCCGGTGCCTGACGGCGCCACCCCGGTCGGGTCGGTCGGGCCGGGCACCATCGGCGTCGGCGTCTCCTCGGCCCTGGACAGGGCCGCCTGGCCGCTCGGCGCCACCGGGCCGGTCCACCACCCGGGCAGGCCGGGGTTCACGGTGCCGGGATCGATGGTCCCCGGGTCCACCGGCACGCCTGGGTCCGTGGGCAGGCCCGGGTCCGTGGGCAGGCCGGGGTCCACCGTCGCGCTGGCGGTCGGTGTCGGGCTGGCGCTGGAACTGGCGCTGGTTCCGGGTGCCGGGCTGCCGAACGGGCCGGCGCTGCCGCCCGGGTCCGTGGCGCACGGATCCGAGAACGGCCCCGCGCTCGGGTCCGCCGGCACCATCGTGCTCGGGTCCACCCCAGGCGGGAGGGTCTCCGCGACCCGCGTCGTTGCGTCAGCCCCAGTCGTCTGTGCGCCGGCCGCCTGCACGATCCCGCCGGTCAGCGCGACGAGGAAGCCCGCCGCCCCGACCGCGACCGGAATCCTGTACCGGCCGCTCTTCAGACGCTGCTGCCGTGTCTGAGCCATTTCGTAGAAACCCCCGTTGGTCTCGATGCACGTAGCTTCACTCTACGTATTTGACCAACTACACACAGCTCAAACGCGAATCTCCCACGCCCTTTTCCGCGCCTCCGATGAAAATAATGTGCCAACGATGACATCGACGTTGACCTGCACCTACTGATACTCATAGTTTTCACATCCTTGGATGGATGGAGGCTTTATGAGGTCAATCAGAGGCGGGCGGTCGCTCGTTGCGGTCGCGCTGCTGGTGGGCGCCGCCGTGGCACCCCTGGCGGGTTCCGCACCGGCGTTCGCGGTCACGAACCCCGCCGGCTACGTCAACACGCTCGTCGGCACCAACGGCGGGGAGACCTTCCCGGGCGCCGACACGCCCTACGGGATGGTGCAGTGGAGCCCGGAGAACACGGCCGGCAACCAGACCCGGACCGTGCGGCCCGGCGGGTACGGGTACAGCACCACCCGCACCCGCGGGTTCAGCCTGACCCACATGTCCGGCACGGGCTGCGCCGGCGGGTCCGGTGACATCCCCTTCATGCCGTACGTCGGCACGGTCGGCTCGTCGCCGTCCGCGGACACCACCGACGCCACCTACGCCAGCAGCTTCTCCCACGCCAACGAGACCGCCACCGCCGGCTACTACCGGGTGGGCCTCAACTCCGGGGTCAACACCGAGCTGACCGCCACCACCCGCACCGGCGCCGGCCGGTTCACGTACCCGACCGGCAGCACCGCCACGATGCTGGTCCGCACGTCCAACTCCGAGGTCGGCAGCAGCGCCGCGACGGTGAACATCGACGCCGCCAGCCGTACCATCAGCGGCTCGGTGACCAGCGGCAACTTCTGCGGCTACATCAACGCCGTCGGCCGCCGCAGCTACTACACGCTGCACTTCACCGCGGTGTTCGACAAGCCGTTCAGCAGCGTCGGCACCTGGCAGGACGGGACCCTGCGGGCCGGCACGACGTCCGCGTCCGGCGGCACGACCTACGGCACCGACGGCTGGCCCGTCGCCGGCCGGGGCTCCGGCGGCTACGTCACCTTCGACCTCAGCCAGGGCACGGCCGTGGGCGTGCGGGTCGGCATCTCGTACGTGAGCCAGGCCAACGCGCAGGCCAACCTCGCCGCGGAGAACCCGGCCGGGACGACGTTCGACACGGTGCGCCAGCGCGCCACCGACGCCTGGAACACCGAGCTCGGCCGCATCGACGTCAGCGGCGGCACCACCGCGCAGCTGCAGACGTTCTACACCGCGCTGTACCACGCGCTGCTGCACCCGAACGTCTTCAGCGACGTCAACGGCCAGTACACCGGCATGGACCAGCAGGTGCACACGGCGGCGAGCGGGCACGCCCAGTACGCCAACTTCTCCGGCTGGGACGTGTACCGCGGGCAGGTCCAACTGGTGACGCTGCTGCGCCCGGACGTCGGCGCGGACATCGCCCAGTCGCTGCTCAACCAGGCCACCCAGAACGGCGGCGTCTGGGACCGCTGGACCCACAACCAGGGCGGCACCCACGTGATGACCGGCGACCCGGCGCACGCGGCGGTGCCGAGCATCTACGCGTTCGGCGGCACCGGCTTCGACGCGGCCGGCGCGCTCACCTCGATGGTCCACGCGGCCACCACCGTCACCGCCGCGGACCTGAGCCGCGACGGCTGGAACGTCATGGTCGTCGGCGAGCGGCCGTCGCTGGACAAGTGGCTGTCGATCAACTACATCCCCACCAACGGCAACGCCTGGGGCGGCGCCGGCGAGACCCTCGAGGTCTCCGTCGCCGACTTCGGCGTCTCGCAGCTGGCGGCCCGGCTCGGCAGCACCGCCACCGCGTCGCAGTTCCTGGCCCGGTCGCAGTACTGGAAGAATGTCTTCAACCCTGGCAACGGCGGCTACATCCAGGACCGTAACGACAACGGCACCTGGCCGTCGTTCAGCCCGGGCAGCGACAGCGGGTTCGCCGAGGGCAGCGCCGCCCAGTACACCTGGATGATCCCGCACAACGTCCGCGGCCTCTTCGACCGCATGGGCGGCAACGCCACCGCCGTCAGCCGCCTCGACAGCTTCTTCCACAACAGCGACGGCAGCTGGGCGCTGACCGGCGCCGGCGGCACCAAGTCCGAGATGGACAACGAGCCGTCGATCTGGGTGCCGTGGCTCTACAACTTCGCCGGCCGCCCCGACAAGGCGCAGCAGACGATCCGCCAGACGCTCAACGCGCTGTGGGCGCCGACCCCGACCGGCATCCCCGGCCAGGACGACCTCGGCGCGATGTCCGCCTGGTACGTGTGGTCCGCCATGGGCATCCACCCGCTCACCCCGGGCCGCTCGGAGCTGCTGGTGTCGGCGCCGCTCTTCCCGGGCGTCACCGTCAACCGCGGCAACGGCAAGACCATCAGCATCACCGCACCGGGCGCCGCCACGTATGTGCAGAGCCTCACCGTCAACGGCACCGCGTCCAACCGCGCGTGGCTGCCGGAGTCCTTCGTCGCCAACGGCGGGACCCTGGCCTTCACGGTCGGCACCACCGCCTCGTCCTGGGGCAGCGCTCTCGCCGACGCGCCGCCGTCGTTCGACGTCGCTTCGGGTTCGCCCAACCTCGCCTTGAACCGGCCCGCCACCGGCTCGGCCTCCTGCAACGCCAACGAGTCGCCGGCCAAGGCCGTCAACGGCACCGTCTCCGGCGGCACCAGCGACAAGTTCTGCTCGACCGCGGCGACCAAGTATCTCCAGGTCGACCTTGGCAGCGCCAAGGCCCTCACGTCGGTGACGGTCCGCCACGCCGGCGCCGGCGGCGAGAGCACCTCGTGGAACACCCGCGACTTCGACCTGCAGGTCTCCTCCGACGGCACCACCTGGAGCACGGTCGCGCAGGTCCGCGGCAACACGGCCAGCGTCTCCTCGCACACCTTCACCGCCACCGCCCGCTACGTCCGCATGAACGTCATCGCAGCCGAACAGGGCTCCGGCGGCGCGACGCGCATCTACGAGTTCGAGGTGTACTGACACCGCCTCCCGGCCGGTCCCGCGCACCAGCGTGGGGCCGGCCGGCCTCGCCCGCACCGCACACCGTCTATGCGTGGGCACGGGGGAACCGCACGCTACCCACACTCGTCGCCGGCTGTGGCTCACGGCCGCGCTGATCATGCTCGCCGTCGCCGGCGTGATCGGCTACGCCGGGTTCGAAGGCCGGACGGAGTCGTCGCTGCAGGACTTCGACCTGATCACCGCGGCCACCACGTCCGACCTCTACGGCACGAACCCGCCGGCCGGCGAGATCGTCCTGGTCGCTGACCGGCTGTCCCTGCCTACGCTGGTCACGCGGCAGCGGTTCGCCATCGTCGTTCGACGACTGGGCGGCTCTGCGCGGTGCTCGTCAACAGCATCCTCGACAACGACGCGTTTGTGCGCGAACAGGATCGCCGACACGTCGCCCAGGCTGGCCAGGGTCATGTTCGGCATAACGGCCCGCGCTCGTTCTGGCTCCTCGGCAGCGTCCCGCCGGGGGTCACTTCGGTCACTGCCACCAACGGAACCGGCCTGATCGCGACCGCGCGGGTGGTGACGGCGTCGCTCGGCGCCGACGCCCCGTTCCACCTCACCGACACCTTCGACACCGCGCCCGCCTGCGGCAGCTCCGGGACCGGAGCGATCATCGGCAACGGCAGCAACCGCTGCATCGACATCCCGGCCGCGAACGCCGTCGACGGCAACCGCCTGCAGATCTGGGACTGCAACGGCGCCAGCAACCAGAAGTGGCACTAGCTCCTTACATCACGACCCCGTTCGGCAGCGTCCTTCGCGCTACCGAACGGGGTCACTCCCAGTCCCACGGAACGTCGGCGAGCACCAGAGCGCTCCAGCCGCCACCCACGGCACCGGCCGTACCTTCTAGGCCTTCGATCGGGTCGCCCTGCTGTCGTCCGCGAGCCGGTCGCCTCGCCGCTGGACCGATTCCAGGTGGTGCGGGAGCGGTCGCTGGAAGGGCTCGCCTTCCTCACGCCGGCCGACACGACGCTGACCGGCACGCACCCGGAGTTCGGGACGGTGACGCTGTCGCAGGCGCTGTCAGCGTGGGTCGCGCACGACCTGACCCACCTGGCGCAGATCGGCGAGGTGGCGGGCCGCTACCGCGAGGAGGTCGGCCCGTACCGCCGCTACATGCCCGCCCTGGACCGCTTCGCCCCGCCGAGTAGCCCTGCGCTGCGCGCCTTGAGAGGAGCCACGGCGCCCGGGGAGGCCCAGCCACTGGGCCTCCCCGGAGCAGTCATTCATCGGTGGACGTATTCCTACTCCCACCAGACATTGAAACCGCTGTAAAGCCGTTCTCTCAGGCACGCCGAATGGGTGTACATCTCCTGCCGGGTGTGCAGGTCCGACAGGCTGGCCAGCCGCACTCGCATCGCATATCCATCTTCTTCAAGACGGATCAGCTTATAACAGAAGCAACACGTTGCCCTACCGCCGTCGTCAGACACGCCACCTCCCCTCACGGATCCTGCTTCTCAAAGCTGTCATCGTCAATTCAAAACTGGTGATTGGTCCACCGTCTTCTGCGTTGCGGATGACCGCGTACGCTCGGTTTCTCCCAAGGTTTCGAATATAGACGAATGCATCGTCCGAATTCTGTCGAAGGGTCATATCCGGACTCTGAATGATTTCGTCGAGATCGCTCGCCGTGAGCCCGTCGTCTATGCCTGCCAACACCCCGTGGACTGCGCGAGCCGAGGTCGAGGACGAGGACGAGGACGCCACCTCATCGGCAGCATCTTCCCACATTTCATCACTGAGCGGTTTTGCCCGCGGCTTGACAGGGTCTCCGTAATCACAGTAGCAGTCTCGCGCATGGTCCGAGTTGTCACAGTTGTGAACTAGTACCGGCGAGGTGCCGGCGCGCACGTAATACGTGTGGATCTCGGCAATGGTGAGGTCGTACATGACCCGCGTCGCGCCGAGGAACTGGACCTCGAGAACGACCAACGTCACGCCGTCGAGCGTTTGGACCTGCTCGCCCGGCTGCAGGGCGGCCGCATCGACCCATGCCTGGCGGGTCACGGACCAGAACGGGTGATGTTCAGTCGTGTGCAGTGTCTCGACGCCGGCGCCACTGGCGAGCGTGACATCGACGAGGTCGGTGTCCAGGTTGACGTGCTGCCGCTCGACCACGCGGGTCGTCGTCCGACCCGTTTCCGGGTCCGTGGCTACGACCTCGTCGCCGGCCTTGACGTCTTTGATGGGTTTGACGGACCCATCTGCCATCTGGATGAGCGTCTCTGGATTGAAGCTGTGGCCCGCACCCTTGCCGCCGCACTTGGTGGGATTTCCGGCCTTGCCCCCGCCGCCGGCTGCGTTGCCCGCGTCGTCGGCGAGTCCGCCTGGGCCGTCGTCGGCTTTCTTGGCGCCGGCGCCGATGTTGGCGGCGAGTTCGTCGGCTTTCTTCTTGGCCGCGGCGATGAGGTCGTCGGTGCGTTTGATGACGTCGTTGGCGATCTTCATGGCTTTCTGCCATGACTGGTAGGCGGAGAACGCCCGCTCGATGCCTTTACGGATCGAGTTGAGAGACTTCAGGACCCGGCCTGATGGGAATACGCCGAGCAGCGCGTTGACGCACGAGCTGACCTTGCGGGTGTTGATGCAGTCGATGATGTCGGTGAGGCCGAGGAAGTCGAGGAGGAACGCCAGCCCCTGTTCGAGGATGATGTCCATCATGGACTTCTTCTTGATGGCCTCGGCCTCGGCGCGGGCCGCTTCCTCCTCCGGCGTGAGGCCGGGCTTCGGCGCCGGGGGCGGCCCAGGGCTGGCGTCCGGGTCGGGCGGGAACGCCTCGCCGGTCGGGTCGGCGTTGACGATCGGCGCGTTGTTGCCGTACGCGTAGCCGTTGAGCCGCTGCGGGTCCTCCGGGATTGTCAGCGGGTCGACCGAGATGAACCGGCCCAGCGTCGGGTCGTACTCGCGGGCACCGAGGTGCGTCAGGCCCGTCGACTGGTCTTTCGTGCCGCCGATGAAGCCCTTGTCACCCGGCCATCCGGTGACGGCCGCGCCGCGGTCCTCACCGAACGGGGTGGCCCGCCGCTTCTGGAAGGTGCCGGTGGACGCGTCCATCGCCACGGTCGCGGTGCCGTGCTGGTCCGACGCCAGATACGTGAGCTTGTTGTCGTCGGTGCGGACGGCGACGTTCAACCCGCCGTGGTTGTAGTAGCGGGTGCCGGTCTCCGCGCCGCCGCTGCTCAGGTGGATCTCCTGGCCCGGGAGGTAGAGCGTGGTGCCAGTGTCGTCGCGGCGGATGAGCCGTTGACCGGAGGCGTCGTTGAGGAACTTGGTGATCTTCGTGCCCTCGGTGACCTTGGCGAGCTTGCCCTCGGAGTTCCAGTCGAGGACCTGCGTGCTGCCGCCGACGACCCGCTGGGTGGTGTTCCCGGAGGCGTCGTACTGGTACGACGTGAGGGTGCTCCCGCCAACGGTCGTGCTGCCGAGCTTGTGCCCGGTGCCGTAGAGGTAGTTCTTGGTCGGCTCGCCCGGCAGCTCGTGCTTCGTTTCGGTCGTGCGGTTGCCGGTCTTGTCGAAGGTGTAGCTGCTCCAGTACTTCGCCGGCCCGCCGAGGTTGGCGACGGTACGGTTCGCGGCCGAACAGTCCAGTGTGGTCGGTGTCCACGCTTCGGTCATGCGCCGCAGGTAGTCGTATGCGAAGCACTGGTGGTCCTGCGGCTGACTGGTGAGGGCCGGCTGGTCCGACACCGACGTGGTGTTGCCGACCGCGTCGTAGGTGTATTTCGCGTTGTAGACCGACGAGCCGCCGTTCGGGCGGGCCGAGGACGACGCCAACCGGCGGGTCGCCTCGTCGTAGGTGAACTGCAGCAGCAGCGACTTGTTCCCGGCACCGGTCGCGCCGACCGTCACGCTCAACGGCTCCGCGAAGGAGTTGTACGCCGACGCCTGCACATACGTCGACGCGCCGGTCAGGGAGAACGGCAGACCCCACACGTTGTAGCCGTACGTCAGCGTCTCCGACGGCAAATTACCGGCGGCCGGGAGCGTCGTCGTCTTCGGTGACCCGTCGAAGTTGTACGTGTGCTCGTACAGGTAGGTGTCGGCGAGACCACCCTCGATCATGGGGATGCCGATGGAGGTCTTCGTGGGCCGCATCGCGTGGTCGTACTCAACGACCGAGCTGCGGTACTCGTCCGAACCGACCCACCGCGACGACGACGTCGGCAGACCCTTCTTGAGCGTGTCGTACGTCCACGTCGCCAGGCGCTTCTCCGGCGTGAGCGTCACGTCCCTGAGCTCGACCGGGCGGCCGACCGTGTCGTAGGTGATGCCGAGTGCCTGGTTGCGGGCGTCGATGGTCTTGATGACCTCGCCGTACGAGTTGTACTCGACCTTCGACGTGCCCCGGTCCGGTTCCCTGATCTCCTTGGTGCGGTGCAGGTCGTCGTAGAAGTACTCCCACTTGTTGCCGGCGGAGTCCTCGACGACGCTCTGCTGCCCGTCCTTGTAATAGCTGTACTTCGTCTCGTCGTAACTGGTCGGGTCCGTCGGTGTCGGCACGCCGGTCTTGTACTGCCACAGCTTCGACACCCGGCCCTGCGCGTCGTACGTGACCGTGGTCGCGCCGGCGCCGGCGGGCGGCGTCGTGCTGACCTGGTCACCGCTGTACGTGGTCGTGGTGCGCCACTTCTCGAACAGTCCGGACGCGTTGTGGCCCATCAGGATTTCGGCGGTGACCCGGCTGGCGCCGTCGTACACGGTCCGGACCTGGTTGGGCAGTGACGCCTCGTTCATCGGCAGGTAACTGAAGCCGGACGGCGCGTCGTTGTAGATCGGGCCGGAGCGCTTCACGATCCGGTTCTGGCTGTCGTAGTCGATCGTGTTGACCGACCGCCCACCGGAGGGACTGGCGATCTGCGTCTGCCGCAGCCGGAGCAACCCGTCGTAGATCTCGTACTTCGACGTGTACTGCGGCGCGAGCGCGCCGGCCGGCGACTGCAGCGTCGTCGACACGACGACCGGCGGGGCGTTGCGCTGGATCAGGTACTGGTAGCTGGTGTCCGGGGTGTCCACGCCGCGGACGCGGGTCGAACCCCACACCTTGAGCACCCGGCCCAGGGCGTCGAGCTCGACCTCGTTCTTCACATCGCCCAACACCGTGGCGTTGCTCGAGTCACCGGTGAGCACCGGCGCGCCCCACGCGGGATCCGACTCGATATAAGTGACGTGGTTGATCGGGTCCGTCGTCGTGATGCGGGTGATCGGCCCGTTGCCGTTACGGGCGTACTCCGTCTTCGTCCGGTTCAGCTTGACGTCGTAGGAGTCGGTCATGTTGCCGTCGGCGTTGTACACCGCCTTCGACTTCGTCTGATACGTAGCGCTGGAGGCGTTCGCGCCGCTGAACCCGTTGACCACGTCGACCCGCGTCGCGAGGCCACGCGCGCCGACATAGCCGAACGTGTCGGAGCCGTCGTAGTACGTGCGGGAGTCCGACAGCACGTCGCCCTTCGGCGGGTCGGCGACCGAGCACGCCGCGCTGAGCGTCTGGGCCCGGACCGGCCGGTTCGGCAGGTACGCGACACCGCTGGACGCGAACGTGTACTTCGTGCACTGATCGTCGGTGGTGTCGCCGACCACGCCCTGGTTGTGCACCGCGGTGATCGTCCCGTCGGCGGCGATCGTGTTGACCACACGGGTCTCACGGACGTTCGTCGGGCTCAGGTACGTGTACGAGTAGGTGGCCGAGGTGGCGGTCTTGGTGGCGTTGATGACACCCCACGGCCGGGTCTGCGTCGCCGTCGCCGCCGACACCCAGAAGTCCGAGATGGTGGTGCTCAGCCGGGTCGTGTCGTCCAGGAAACTGCTCGTCTCCCGGGTCTGACCGTTGAACCGGTCCTCGTCCGGGACCGACCCACCCCTGGAGTCGGTCACGTTGACCGTCTTGAACACCCCGGCGGTGCCGGTCTTGTCGCCGTTCATGCCCCGGTAGAACCGCGACTCGGTCTTGCCGCGGGTGCCGTCGTTGCCGTCACCGGTCCGGGTGATGACGGTGCCGTAGCCGCGCCACTGCGACCACGTCTTGTCCTCCTCCGGCGTGATGCCGTCGAGCTCGTCGAACCGCCACGCGGCGTCACCGACGTACTCGTAGTCGTTCACGACCTGCGTCACCGCCGGCACCGTGTATCCGGCCACCGACTGGGTCACCCGGTCCACGACATACTTGTGGAACCAGTCGATGCGGTTCGGGTACGCGTCGTCGCTGCCCTTGACCGGCATGCACCGCTGCGTGTTCGTCGCTGGCGACGCCGGAAGGTTCGTCCGGGAGCAGTTCGGGTCCTTGTACCGGACCGCGAGGGTGCCGCCGTTCTCGTTCGTGATCCCGATGATCCGGCGCCAGTTCAACGGCGCGATGTTGTTCGCCAGGTCGTCGACCCGGTTCGGCAGGAACGTCCCGTCGAACGTCACCTCCGGCATCTCGATCTCCGGCGTGGCACCGCGGCCGGTCTGCTTGATCCCGTCGAGCCACAGCGCGTACCCGGTCGCCGCGTCGCCGCTGACGTAGGAGTGCCGCAGCGTGTACCGGTCCACGGGCCGGTAGCCGACCCCGTTGTTGTTCAGGACCTCGGTGTCGACCTGCGTCAGGCGGCGTTTGGTGAAGAACGCCGGCGAGAACGTCTGCGTGCACGGCGCCGCGGCACAGTTGAGGTCCATCGGCGTGTCCGGCCAGTTCCACGCGTCGTTGCAGTTCGTGTTCGGCAGGCACCGGTCACCGGTCTCGAACAACACCCGCGCCAAGGCCGGAGTGCTCGTCACGGCGTTGCTGCGCTGCCCGTACTCGATCCGCTTCAGGTTCCCGCCGCGGGTGTACCAGTCCGGGCTGTTCGCCTCACCGTAGCGGGCGTAGTTGTTGGTCTCCGGATCGTAGAAGTACGACATCGTGTTGCCGTTGACGTCCACGACATAGTCGACGTTCCACTTGTAGCCCTGCCGGCACGCCGACGCCTGGAACGACGCGTTGTAGCACGCCTCACCAGGGTGGTTGCCGTACACCGGCAGCGTGAACGTCGACTTGGTCTCCTCGCCGCCGTTCCAGCCCGGCAGCCGGTTGTAGCCCAGGTAGTACTGCGTGCCGTCCGGCGAGGTGAAGATCCAGTACTCGCCGTTGTCGTCGCCGTTGTTGCGGCCCCCGTCGAACTTCTGCTCGACGATCGTGCCGTCGTCGTCCTTCAACTTCCAGAAGTTCGTGGTCCCGACCCGGACCAGCTCCGACGAGTGCCCGTTCAGGGAGATGCTCGCGTTGTCGGAGAACCAGCACATGTCACCCGTCGGGCGGGTCTTGTTGTTCGCCGCGCCCTCCACATCGGCCGCACACGGCTTGTACCGCCGCTCGATCTGACCGGGTGCGAACTCGAACCCCATCCCGATCCACGACGTCTGGTTGTTCGCCGCGTTCGTCCGGCCGTCCACCGCACTGGACGCATACGCAAGGCTGATGCTCGGGCTCGGACCACCGTTCGCCGGCGGCACCCGCAACGGGTAGGACCAGGTGAAGTCACCGGTCGCACCACCCGCATTCCACGTCGACGACGTCGTCAACGACGTCGCGCCGAAGTTCCCCGCACTACCCGAGGCGGCGGCCTGCACCGCGAGGAGCTTGGACGCGCCACCGGCCAGGGTCACGTCACCACCGATCCGCCCGGCCGTGGTGTCATTGGTCGCGGCCAGCTTCGTGCCCACCTGGCAGGCGCTCAACTCCGGAGTTGTCGCGGCGCACTCGGGCAGCTCAACCAGCCTCAGCCGGGAGCTCCAGGCGCCACCGTACGCGGCCCGGAAACCGCTGTAATCAACCTCAACCGCGATCTTGTCACTGCTCATCGCCCGGTCCGGCCGCGACACCCGCAGCAACAGACCGTCCACCCGGGACTTCGCGGTGCGGGCCCGGTCATACACCTCGACCCGCACGGCGGCGGGTCCCGCCAGGGGCACCTTCCGCAGGTCCTCCCGCACCTCACGGGCGTCACCCACGAACACCGGGCTGCCACCGGCCCGGGCCGGCCCCGCTCTCGCCGGACTCACCACATGCGCGTTCGTCCGCTGCGGCTCCACCGCCAGACGCAGCGCGGCCAGATCGACCGTCGTGGTCTCCGCCGCCGGCCACGCCACCGGCGGACTCGCCTTGAGCGAGATGTCCTGCTCCGCGTCGACGAGCGGCTGCACCACGTTGTGGTGGCTCTTGTCCGCCGGGACGACCCGCTCCACCTGGTTCGGCACCGCCACGAACGGATCCACCGGCGCCGCATGCGCCGGCAACACCGCCACCGCACCAGCGGCAAGCGTAACGGCAATCACACCAAGCAGCGTCGAGACCATCCGCTGCCGCCAACGGCGGCGGTGGCGAACCGGCGGAACTTCCGTCCGCGCAGCATGAAACCCGGACCAGACCACGGCATCCTCCCCGTAACGAGCCATGATCAACACCTCGAGCAGAGGCATCGCAGAACGGATCATCCATGTCGATTCACCGATTTACAAGGCATTGAAAAATTCACGTGCATGCCCCTAAGCTGCGGCGCAACGACACCGGGGCGCGGGCGCGAGGCCGTCCTGCCTACGCGCATGCGCCCAAGGTGTCACCGTCGTGAACAGCGGATGTCGTGTGGGTCGCCCCAAAACGGGCGACCCACACGCCGTATACGGGCACGGCGACAACACCCACGGGGAGGGCAACAGATGAGATCGCAAGCATTACGCCGGCGCTGGCCGGTGCTGAGCGTCGCGGCGGTCCTGACCGCGGCGGCGGTGATCAACTGGTCGCAGTTCGGCGGGCAGGAGCCGTCGGCGCAGCCGCCGACCGCCGCCAACCCGGCGCAGCAGCAGCCCGGCGCGATCGCGGCCGAGGTGCCGACCGCGACCCGGTTCGCCGAGGCCAAACACACCGGCAAGCCGGTGGAGATCCTCGAGCGACGCACCGAGACGACCGAGTACTTCGCGAACCCGTCCGGCACCTACACGATGCGGCAGTACACCGCCCCCGTGCGGGTGCTGCAGGGCAAGACCTGGGTCCCGGTCGACCTGACGCTGCAGCCGGACCCCGCCGCCGGGGGGCTGCGGTCCAAGGCCGGCCCGGTCGACCTCACCTTCTCCGCCGGCGGCAACGGCGACATCGTCCGCGTCCGCGACCACGGCCGCGAGTTCACCCTCACCTGGCCCGGGGCGCTGCCCCCGCCGCGGCTGGACGGCGACTCCGCCGTCTACCCCAACGTGCTGCCCGGCATCGACCTGCGGGTCACCGCGCAACGCGGCGGGTTCAGCAAGCTCTTCGTCGTCAACGACCGCGCCGCCGCCGACAGCGACGCGCTGCGCAGCCTCACCCTCGGCGTGAAGACCAAGGAGCTGACGCTCTCCGGCCGCGCCGACGGCGGGTTCCTCCTGAAGGACGGCAGGGGCACCGAGGTCTTCGCCGGCGACCCGCCGTCCATGTGGGACACCCCGCTGCTGTCCGCCGGCGCGACCGAGGACGAGCGGCTGCAGGCGCAGCCGGCGCACACCGCGAAGGCCAGGTCGAAGGTGACCGGCGACGCCATCACGATCGTGCCCGACCGGGCCATGCTGAGCCGGCCGGACCTCAACTTCCCGGTCTACGTCGACCCCTCCGCGGTCGTCGTCAACAACGGCAACTGGACCCACATCAACAAGGCCAACAACGGCACCTCGTACTGGTCGAACGACCGGGACCGGGCCAAGGTCGGCTACTCGGGCTACGCGACGACGAAGACCCCGTGGCGGTCGTTCTTCCTCTTCGGCACCCCGCTGCTCTCCGGCAAGCAGATCACCCGCTCGACCTTCTCCATCACGCTGGACCACTCGGCCAGCTGCGGTGACACCCTCGCGTACCTCTACTCCACCGCGAACGTGTACAGCAGCAACCCCGTCACGTGGGACAACGCGTCCGGGGCCGGCACCTGGAACTGGTACCTCGGCGAGCAGGGCGGGCACGCCAACCAGGGCAACGGCTGCGCCGGCGGCAACCAGCCCGACATGAACATGTACTGGTCCAGCGACCAGTTCCCGGCGATCAACTCCGTCGTGCAGAACGCGGCGAACGGCGCCTACGGCGCGCAGATGACCTTCGGCCTGCGCGCGCCCAACGAGGGCGACAAGTTCCAGTGGAAGCAGTTCATGCCGTTCTCGGCCGCGCTCACGGTCGAGTACAACACCACCCCGAACGTGCCGGCGGAACTCGACACCGTCCCACCGACCGGCTGCGGCCCCCAGTCGCGGCCGACCCGGATGCCCGCGGGCATGCTGACGCCGACCTTCACCGCGCTGCTGCACGACACCGACGCGAACACCCTGCACGGCGAGATCAACGTGCTGCAGGGCGCCACCGAGACCGTGGTCTTCGAGGCGAAGACCTTCGACGTCGCCAACGGATCCGCGGCCGCCTGGTCACCGGTCCCGGCCGGCAAGCTCACGGCGAACACGGTGTACTCGTACCGGGCCAGGAGCAATGACGGCTCCGGCGTCAGCGCCTGGAGCAACCGGTGCTTCTTCATCGTCGACACCCAGGGTCCCGGCGTTCCGACCATCGACCCCGCCGTGCGCGCGGCGACCGACCCGGCCGGTCCGGAGGACTTCCCCAACGGCGTGCCGATCCGTAACGAAGGCGAGTCCGGCAGCATCGCCTTCCACCGCGCCGCCGCTGACACCGACATCGCCGGCTACCGCTACGGCTTCGCCGCCGACAAGCTGACCGGCTGGGTGCCCGCCCAGGAGGACGGCAACGCCACCGTCCCGATCACCCTGTGGACCAACCCGGAGACCGGCTTCCCCGAGGCCGAGCTCTACGTCCAGGCCGAGGACCGGGCCGGCAACGTCAGCGCCGCCACCGCCGAGCCCTACTACCTGGTCGCCAACGCCACCGGTGCGGCGCCGGCGGCGAAACGCGGCGACGTGAACGGCGACGGCAAGGGCGACATCTCCGCCATCATCGACGCCGGCGGCGACCGCCTCCGCGCCTGGACCCTCACCTCCGACGGCGCCACCGCCGAGGGCAACATCCAGCTCTCCACCCAGACCGTCGGCTGGGACACCGGCCGCGACGGCTCCTCCTTCGTCACCATGCGCTTCGTCAGCGGCGACTTCACCGGCGACGGCCTCAGCGACCACGCCCTCTTCCGCCAGGACCCCGACGGCAGGCTACGTCTGTATCTGCTGCAGTCCAAGGGCAACCGGTTCGACGTCTCCGACATCGTCCTGTGGACCAGCCCGGTCGGCGATCCACTGTGGACACTGGCCTCGATCCGCGCACAGGCCGGCGACTTCGACGGCGACGGCGACACCGACATCGCCGTCGTGCGCAACAACGGCTCCGGCGGCTGGGACATCTTCCGCTTCGACCGCGATCCCGGCACCGGCCAGTACATCGCGACCAACTGGCGCACCCAGGCAACCGGCTGGTCGTGGGGGCGTTTCGACATGCTCGCCGGCGACTTCGACGCCGACGGTGACGCCGACGTGGCGCTGGTGCAGGAGTCCGGGGTCAGCACGAAGATCTGGAAGTACCTGTCGGGCGTCAGCACCCTGCCGACGGCCGCGGACGTGACGTTGGCCGTCGCCTACGACCACAGCCGCTTCGCGGCGGGCAACTTCGACGGCGACACCACGGCCGGCCGGGGCCGCGCCGACATCCTCGCGCTGACGGAGGTCTCCGCGACCACCAGCAACCTGACCATCGCCACCTCGACCGGCACCGGGTTCACCGTCGGCGCCGGATGGACGGCCGGCACCGCCTTCGACTCGCGGAAGGTTACCCAACTCCAGACGTCCGACCTCAACGCCGACGGCCGCGACGACCTGGCGGCGTTCGCCGGCGGTCAGCTCGCCGGCGTGACGCAGCTGTGGACGTCGCTGTCCGAGGCCACCGGGTTCACGGTGCCGACCATGCAGCGCTCCTGGACCGTGTCGGAGAAGCCGGAACGCCGGGCCGCGTGGCGCTTCGACGAGACCGGCACCGGAGTCTTCGACGACTACGGCGACAACCCGGCCACCGTGCACAACGGTGCGACCCGCGGGACCGGCCGCACGGTCCGCCCCGGCGACCAGAGCCTGGTCCTGAACGGCACCAACCAGTACGCGTCGACGAGCCAGCAGGTCATCCGCACCGACCGCGGCTTCACCGTCGCGGCCTGGGTGAAGCTCAACACCGCCAACGGGTTCCAGACCGTGCTGTCGCAGGAGGGGACGAACCAGACCGGGTTCTACCTGCAGTACGCGCTCGGCAAGTGGGTGTTCCTCATCCCGTCGGCCGACACCACCTCGCCGCCGGCACCCGTCTCCGTCACCGTCGCCGACCAGCCGGTCGGTGTGTGGAGACACGTCGCCGGCGTCTACGACGAGAACGGCACGATCCGGCTGTACCTCAACGGCGTGCTGGCCGGGACGGCGTCCCGCCCGGCGGTGTGGAACGCCTACGGGCCGCTCTCGATCGGCCGGGCGAAGTACGGCACCAACCCCGCCGGGTACGACTGGGTGAACGGCAGCGTCGACGACGTCGACATCTTCGACCATGCGGCGACCGCGCACGAGATCGCCGAGCTGGCGACGACCGGCACGGTCTCCGGCAGCCCCACCGCCTCCAGCACCGTCACCGCCGGGCGCAGCCTCAACGTGCCCAACGGGTACAGCGACTTCCAACGCGACGCGAACGGCCACATCGTGCGGTACAACGTGTCGCCGACCGCGGCCGTCACGATGGTGGACTGGGGCGGCAACGCCGCCAGCCAGCCGGTGGCCTACCAGGTCGGCCCGGACCTCGATGTCTTCTTCCGCGGCACCGACAACCACCTCTGGAACTACCGGTGGTCGCCGACGAACGGCCTGACGAAGACCGACTGGGGCGCCGGTGCGACGGGCGGGCCGAGCGGCTTCGCCTACAACGGCGAACGGCACGTCTTCACCCCGGCGTCCGACGGCACGCTGCGGCACTGGTATCAGAAACCCGGGCAGGCACCGGCGTTCGAGACCTGGAACGGCGCCCCGGCGGCGGACGGGACCCCGTCCGCGTTCCTCGCGCCGGACGGCCGCTTCGAGGTCTTCGCCCGCAACACCGCCAACCACATGCAGTGGTGGGAGCAGCCCCGGACGATGACCGCCGCGCCGGCGCCGGTCGCGTTCGCCAACGCCCAGTCGGTCTACGGCGACCCCACCGCCGTCATCGTCGCCAACCAGATCAACGTCTTCGCCCGCATCGGCACCGGCACCGCCGGCAAGACGATCCACCGCTGGTACTTCACCAGCACCGGACCCTCGAGCTCGATCCTCGACGTGAACTGGGGCGGCGGCGCGCTCGGACAACCCACCGCGGTGTGGTGGTGGACGAACGAGATCTGGATCTACGCCGAGGGCACCGACGGCCGCATGTGGCGCTGGAACGGCCGCTCCGGCGCCCCGTCCACCATCACGTACACGCTCTTCAACGGCGGCACGGTCATGGGCCCACCGAGCGTCCACACGGACACCGGCGCCCAGCACTACGTCTTCGCGCACGGTCAGAACGGCACCCTGCAGTACTGGTACTGGTGGTACACCGGTGAGATCGGCTGGGGCGACTGGGGCGGCAACCTGGGCACCATCAACACCTACTGATTCCACGGCTGGTGGCGGAGCCCGTCTCCGCCACCAGCCCCGCCGCAGACCTCACGGGCGGCGCCGGCCGGCCAGCGGACATCGACCGGCCGGCGCCGCGCCCGCGCCTCGACGACGAACGCGCCAAGATCCTTCTCGGCCATATGGGCGGCCCTGGAGGTCGCCAAGACCAAGCTGGTCAAGGCGCAGGCCGCCTGCGGCAATGCCGGTGAACCGGTTTCGCGGTGTCGCCGGATGTGGTTGGCGGCTGCACCCGCCTGACTACTCACGGCGTCGACTCCGGAGGGTGCCTGCCCAACAGGTGACGTATGGATGCCGTTCCCAGTAACCGTCGATACGAGCAGCGTGCTGGTGAGCGATCGACGTCCAAGTCCGGGAGGAACTGTGCTACTGACCGTCGCCACCGAACGTGTGAAGCGCAGGGCCGCAAGGACACCAGCCGTATGGCGGTCGAAGCGTCGACCGACCGCCGATTTTCTGTCATACCCCCGTGGTTGAGTGTCAGCATGCCTCGACGGCACCATCCCGACGCAGTCCGGGTGACACCCGACGCCACCAGAAGCCAGCAGCAGC
>NZ_BONQ01000174.1 GCF_016862795.1 Dactylosporangium siamense
AGCAGCGAGGTCTCGAATCACCCAGGCGGCCGCCCCAAGGCCCAGCGCGACCACAGCCCGCGAACCTCGTCCGGCGGGCCTCGCTCCGCGATTCAACCCAGTCGGAGGGGCACGGTGTTGAGGGGGCATGGGCGGAGCGAAGCTCCCCCACCGGGAAGCAAGGCGAAGCCGCGCGGGACCAGTTGGAGCCGCAACGGCAAATCGGCACAGCCGATGAGCATGCCGCACCGACCGGCGGAAACGTGAAGCTGAGAGGGCTCGAAGAAGCACCGCTGCGACCAGTCGGAAGGGGGCACGGTGCTGAGGGGGCATGGGCGGAGCGAAGCTCCCTCACCGGGAAGCAAGGCGAAGCCTTGCGCGAGGAACCAACTCCACGCAAACGCGAAGCGGCGCAGCCCGCCGAGCAGCAGGCTCCAGCCACGCAGCGCGCCTCCGCAACTGACACCAGAAGCACCGATGCGACCAGTCGGAGCGGGCACGCTTTTGAGGGGGTGTGGGTGGAGCGAAGCTCCCCCACCGGGGAGCAAGGCGAAGCCTTGCGCGAGGAACCAACTCCACGCAAACGCGAAGCGGCGCAGCCCGCTGAGCAGACTGCGCCAAACGTGGAGTTGAGGGGACTCGAACCCCTGACCCCCTCGATGCGAACGAGGTGCGCTACCAGACTGCGCCACAACCCCAGTGGCCCGCCGGAGTGGGCCGGGGCCAAGAGTAGCAAATGGTGGAGAGGGGGCGCGAATCAGATCACTGTCCTGAGGCCCGCGTGTCGTAGGGGCGGCCGCGGACGGCGCCGAGGGCACCCAGCCGGGCGGCCTCGCGGCGGGCCCGGTCGCGTTCGGCGAGCTGCGCGGCGACGGCCTCGCGGCGCACGGCGGCGCGGCGCAGCTGCTCGCGGCGGACCTGGGCCTGGCGGCGGGCGATCCACGCGGCGTAGTGCGCCTCACGGCGGCGGCGGCGCTGTTCGGCGAGGGCGCGGGTGCGCAGGTGGGCGGTGTAGGCGACGAGCAGGGCGCCGGTGACCGCGAACCCGACCCAGAAGCCGGAGCTGACCAGGGCGACGCCGCCGAGCTCGACGAGGTTGAGCAGGACGAGGGCGAGCAGGACGCGGCGGCGGCGATACACGGCGCGCGGGATTCGTGGGGGTCGGCGGCGGCGGGCCGTCGGCGGGACGACCCGCAGCGGCGGCTGGGCCACGGGGCGGCGGACGACGCTGCGGGGCGGGTTGACGGGGCGGCGGCCGGGGATCGTCCGGCGGCGGCGGTCACGGAGCATCCCAGCACGGGCGAGCACCCGTGCGGTAGACAACGCCCGCTCCGCCACCAGCCGCTCTGTGGCGTCGTACCGGCGCACCAACGCGGGCGCCAAGGCTAGGAGCCCAGCAGCGGCAAGGACGGCGAGGAGCACCGAGGTCGGCACCCTCACGCCTCCTGTTCACACCTCGCACACCGGTCCCCCCAGGCGCGCGAGTCATCCAAGTCTGTGGAAGTTACAGCGTGGTAACTCCGTCTCAGAACAGTACGGGTCGCACAGCGTTACACCACGTCAACACGCAGAAGGAAACACGCCGAACGAAAACGCGCCGAACGAAACGCGCCGAGCGAAAACCGCGCCGACCGAAAACCGCGCCGACCGAAAGCGCGCCCGCCGAAAAAGGAGCTACGCGGCGAGGACCTTGTGCCACCTGGCGAGGAGGCCGCCCTCGGCGGAGACGTCCTCGGTGGTCATGGCGTAGCCGAGGTGGTCGCGCCAGTCGCCGTCGATGTGCAGGTACCGGTGGTGGTAGGCCTCCTGGCGGAAGCCCAGCTTCTCCACGACGCGCCGGCTGGCCAGGTTGTCGGGCCGGATGTTGACCTCGATGCGGTGCAGGCCGCCGACGCTGAAGGCGTGGTCGACGACCAGGGCGAGGGCGGTCGGGGTGATGCCCTTGCCGGCGAAGCGGGAGTCGACCCAGTAGCCGGCGTAGCCGGAGCAGAACGCGCGGCGGACGATGTTGCCGAGGGTGAGCTGCCCGACGAGCCGGTCGTCGTAGCAGACCGCGAACGGCATCGCGCTGCCGTGGCGGGCGGCGCGGCGCAGGTCGGCGTGCACGGCGCGGAAGGCGGCGGACGAGTTGAGGTCGTGCCAGGTCCCGTAGGGCGTGGGCTCCCACTTGGACAGCCACTGCTCGTTGGCGCGGCGGACCTCGGCCCAGGCGCGGGCGTCGGCGCGCCGATACGGCCGCAGGGTGACAGGGCCGTCGACCAGGACCGCCGGCCATCCGGGCTGGCTCATCGCCGTCTATCCAACATGATGACGTCCACTGTAGAACCCGCGGCGGCGCTGATCACCTTCTCGCCGAGGACCATGAGACCGTTGGCGTCGGCGAGGCCCGACAGCGTGTAGGGGCCACCGGCGAGCGGCATGACGGTGTAGCCGCCGCCGCGGCGTTCGGTGATGTAGGCGGGGCGGAACTCGCGCATGCCGGAGGGCGAGCTGACGGTCTCGAGGAGGTGCGCGCGGACGCTGGGGCGGAAGACGGGGTCGGCGCCGGCCAGGAGCTGGATCACGGGGCGGGCCAGGACCTCGAAGCCGATGAGCGCCGCGCCGGGGTCGCCGGGGAGGCAGACGATGGGCACGCCGTTGGCGCCGTTGGCCCCGCCGATGGTGCCGTACCCGAGCGACGAGCAGGGGTAGACGGACAGGTCGGAGAAGACGACGGAGCGGGACAGGATGCGCCGGACCATGTCGCCGGGGCCGGTGCCGGTGCCGCCGGTGGTGATGATCAGGTCGGCGCGCAGCATCTGGTCGTCGAGCAGGCCGCGCAGGCCTTCGGGGTCGTCGTCGCAGATGCCGACGCGGTACGCGTGGGCGCCCGCCTCCGCGGCGGCCGCGGTGAGGGCGTGGGAGTTGGCGTCGACGACCTGGCCGGGCTGGCTGGCGCGGCCGACGTCGACGAGTTCGTCGCCGGTGGCGATGACCACGACCCGGGGGCTGGGGCGCACGACGACGTGACCGATGCCACTCGCCGCGAGGACCGAGACCAGCGGCGGGGTCACGTAGGCGCCGGCGCGGGCCAGGACGGCGCCGGCGGGCAGCTCGTCGCCGGCCCGGCGGACCCCGTGGCCGCGCTTCGTCGGGTGGTACACCTCGACCGCGGCCATGCCCTGGTCGGTCATGCCGGGCGGGACCACGACGTCCGCCGAGACCGGCATGAGCGCGCCGGCCGCGACGGAGAAGCAGGTGCCGGGGGTGAGCCGGACGGGTCGCCAGCTGGAGGCGACGAGGTCGCCGACGACGCTCAGCCGGACCGGGCGGCCCGGCTGGGCGTCGCTGATGTCGTCGAAGCGGGCCGCGTACCCGTCGATCGCGGAGTGGTCGAACGCGGGCACCGGGCCCGGTCCGACCACGTCCTCGGCGAGCACGTTGCCGTGCGCGGCGGTGATCTCGAGGTCCAGCGGGGGCAACGGGCGCAGGCCCCGGAGCACGCCGGCGAGATAGTCGGCGAGTGGGACGCGCGCGTTCGACCCGATGCCCGCATCGCGTGCGGCGTCGTGGTGGGAGCCCGTCGCTGGAACCGCTGTCACCCTCGAAGATCCTTCTCCACGAACTGGGTCAGCCAGTGGCTGAACGCCGGGCCGAGGTCGTCGCGCTGGCACGCGAGCTGGACCACGGCCTGCAGGTATCCCAGGGGCAGGCCCGTGTCGTACCGGATGCCGCGGTAGACGATGCCGTGCACGGGGGTGCCCTCGGCGAGCATCAGCGCCATCGCGTCGGTGAGCTGGATCTCGCCGCCGGCGCCGGGGCCGATGCGGCGGATCGCGTCGAAGAGGGTGGGTGGCAGCACGTACCGCCCGATGACGGCGAGGTTGCTCGGCGCCTCCTCGGGCTTGGGCTTCTCGACCAGGCCGGTCACCTTCAGCACCTCGCCCGCCTCGGCGGACAGGCCGGAGGGTTCGACCGAGGCGATGCCGTAACGGCTCGTCTCCTCGGGCTCGACCTCGATGAAGGCCAGGACGATGCCGCCGGTCTGGGCCTGCAGGTCGAGCATCGCGGGCATCAGCGGCTTGGTCTCCTCGACGAACTCGTCACCGAGGAGACATGCGAAGGCCTCGTTGCCGACGTGGGACTCGCCGTAGGAGATGGCGTGGCCGAGGCCGAGTGGCTCGCCCTGCCGGCAGGTGTAGATCTCGGCGAGCTCGCTGGGGCGCTTGACCGCGGCGAGCCGCTCGTCGTCACCCTTCTCGGCGAGCCGTGCCTCCAGGTCGGGACGGCGGTCGAAGTGGTCGACCATCGAGGTCTTGCCCCTGCCGGTGACCAGCAGGATGTCTCTGATGCCGGCCGCTGCGGCCTCTTCCACGATGTACTGCAGGACCGGCCGGTCAACGACCGGCAGTAGCTCTTTCGGCACGGCTTTGGTCGCCGGGAGGAAGCGGGTGGCCAGGCCCGCCGCCGGGATCACGGCTTTGACAGCCCGCTGGCGCGGCAGCGCGGGCTGGTGAGGAGTCGTGTCAGGCATGTGGCAAGGCTAGCCGCCGCGGCTCTGTCGTGGCGGTTGTGCCGCCTTTGGCGCGCCGGGCGTCACCTCAGTACTAGCCTTCACGGGCCCGTCCGGGCCGGGAACCGGCACGTCCGCGGCGGGAACTGGCACATCCGCGCCGGGAACCGGCACGTGCACGGCGGGAACGGGCGCATCTGGGGCGATCTTGTACATGTCCCGACCGGACGCCTTGGCCGCGTACAGGGCGTCGTCGGCGGCTTCGAGGACCGCGGCGCCGGTCGAGCCGTGGAACGGGAAGACCGCGATGCCGATCGAGACCGTCACCGGGACGCGGCGCGGCGCCTGACCTGGTGTCGAGGAGATCACCAGGACGGGCGTGCGGCGGACGGCGGCCCCGAGCCGTTCGGCGAGGACCGCGGCGCCGATCGCGTCCGTCTCCGGCAGCAGCACGACGAACTCCTCGCCGCCCTGCCGGAACGCGAAGTCGACCTCACGGATCTCGGCCCGCAGCCGGCGGGCGAACTCGGCCAGCACCGCGTCACCGGCGGCGTGCCCGTAGGTGTCGTTGACCTCCTTGAACCGGTCGAGGTCCAGGGCGAGCGCGGCGAGGCTGCGGCCGAAGCGGCTGGCCCGCTCGACCTCCCGGCGCAGCGACTCGCGCAGGTACCGGTAGTTGGACAGGCCGGTCAGCGGGTCGGTGAGGGACAGCCGCTGCGCCTCCTCGTGGACCCGGACGTTGTCCACGGCGACCGCGGCCTGCCCGGCGAACGTGCGCAGCGTGATCAGGTCGGAGTCGTCGAACTCGTCGAAGCCGTGCCGGTCGTACAGGGCGAGGACGCCCCGCGCGGCGGGCGGCAGGTCCGACTGGGGCTCCAGCCCGGTCGTCGGTCCGACCCCGGGCGCGGCGATCGGCACGGCCACGTAGGTGATGCAGCGCGGCTCGGCCGGCGACAGCACGGGCCCGTCCCGCTCGACCCGGCCGCGCCGCGGCTCGCCGGACGCGGCGACGGCGCCGAGCAGCCCGTCACCCAGCTGGAGCCGCAGCTCGGCGACGTCGATCCCGGCGAGACCCTCGCCGACCTGGCCGCGCAGCTCGCCGCTGGCGGGGTCGACCATGAGGACCACGCCGGACTGGGCGCCGGTCGCCGCGGCCGCCGTCTGCAGGATGACCTGGAGGATCCGGTCGAGGTCGTGGGTGCCGGCGAGGGTGTCGCCGAGGACGCCGAGCTGCCCGCGCAGCTGGTCCCGGCTGGCGGTCAGGGCCTGGACGTAACCCTGCATCTCCCGGGTCATGCGGTTGAACGTCTGGCCGAGCCGGCCGACCTCGTCCTGGCTGCGGACCGGCACGCGGGCGCTGAGGTCGCCGTCGGCGACGCGCTCGACCGCCACGGCGAGCTCGGTCAGTGGGTGCGTGGTCGAGCGGGCCAGCCACCAGGCGACGCTGATCGCGACGACCCCGGCGCAGGCCACGACGGCGACGAGGACGGCGTAGAGCCCCTGCGGGTCGGGCTTCGGCACGGACAGCGCCAGCGCGAGGGGCTGGCCGGACTCCGGTGCGAGCCGCCTGACCAGGTGGCCGTCGGGGGTCGTGGCGGTCGCGCCGAGCTCGAGGTCGCGCGCGGTGTCGGCGATGTGCGCACCGGACGCCGGGCCCGGTGGGAGCGAGTCGACGCCGACGCCGCTGGACTCGGCGAGCCAGTGCAGCAGGGCGGCGTCGACGGGTTCGACCGCGTAGGCCCGGCCGATGCGCCGCGAGCTCGGGTCGAGCACGTCGACGGACGCGGCGATCGCGGTGTAGGCGGTCGTCTCCGGTGCGGCGCAGTCGGCCCACGGCTTCGGCGGCAGGGTGCCGGCGGTGGTCAGGACGGTGCCGTCGGCGCTGGTCACCTCCACCGCCCGGGCGAGTCCGCTCACGACGGCCCGCTGGGCGGCGTCGGGCTGGTCGCCGTCGGCGGTGACGAGGGCCGTGGTCTCCGCGGCGAGCCGCAGCCGCTGGCAGGTGACCTTGAGCGCGGCGTGGACGTTCTGCGCGCCGGCGTCGAGGCGCTCCATGGCACGCTGGTCGCTGACCGCGGCGACGGCGATGCCGACGAAGACCGCGCCGAGCAGCACGGGGCCGAGCACGACCGCCAGGAAGGCCGCGGTGAGCCGCGCCCGCAGCGTCACGTCCGTCCTCCCGTAGCTGTGTTTCTGCGATGCTGTCACAGATGAGGAGGATTTGAGCCTTGCCGTCTGCGGTGTCCCCGAAATCCGAGCTCCGATCGCACATCCGGTCCGCCCGGAAAGCCATGAGCCCCACCGAGCTGGACTTTTCGAACAAGTCGCTCATTTTGGCATTTTCCGCCATGGTACGAGCAGCGAGTGCGCGCTCGGTTGCCGCCTACGTGCCCCTGGCGGCCGAACCGGGCGGCCCGGCGCTGGTGGCGGCCCTGGCGGTGGCCGTACCGACGCTGCTGTTGCCCGTCCTGCTGCCGTCGCGGGACCTCGACTGGGCCCGGTACGACGGCACCCTGACCCCCGGGCCGCTCGGCCTGTCCCAGCCGACCGGCCCGCGGCTCGGCGTCGACGCGGTCCGCTCGATCGATCTGATGCTGGTCCCGGCGCTCGCCGTGGGACGCGACGGCACCCGGCTCGGCCAGGGCGGCGGGTCCTACGACCGGGTGCTGCCCAGGGTCACCGCGCCCACGATCGCGCTCCTGCACCCGGGCGAGCTGCTGCCGTCGGTCCCCGCCGACCCGCACGACCAGCGGGTCTGCGGGGTGGTCGTCGGCGCCACCACCGGGTATGAGACCGCCCACCTCGACTGGACGAAAGGATGTGCGATACCGCACTATTGGCACTCGATAGGGTTGAGTGCCAATGATGGAGGCTGAACGGTGCCTACCTACCAGTACGCCTGCACGGCTTGCGGCCACCAGCTCGAGGCGGTGCAGTCGTTCACCGACGACGCGCTGACCGAGTGCCCGGAGTGCCAGGGTCGCCTGCGCAAGCAGTTCTCGGCGGTGGGCGTGGTCTTCAAGGGCTCGGGCTTCTACCGCACCGACTCCCGCTCCACGACGAAGTCCGGCAGCACGTCCGCCTCGTCTTCGTCCTCGTCGTCGGACTCCGGCACGAAGTCCTCGGACTCCGGCTCCTCGTCGACGCCCGCGTCCTCGTCCTCGTCGTCCTCGTCGTCGGACTCGAAGCCCGCGGCCGCGTCGGCGGGTGCCTCGACCAAGTCGGCGTCCTCGGCCGCCTGAGCCGCGCCACACGTCGCGATCGCCCGCCCGGTGTCCCGGTGCGGGCGATGCGGCGTTGCTCCTTGTGTCGTCGGTTCCGGTGCCGGGATGCGACCTTGTCGTCAGTCCCAGTGCGGGGGGCGGTCGGCGAGCAGCCGGTCGTCGTTGGACGCGCTGCGCTCACCCCAGCCCGCGTCGGTGTCGTCGGTCGTGGTGTCCGGCAACACGACCAGCTCGTCGGCGAAGTCCTCGAAGCTCACTTCGCGCTGCTCATCGGTGGATGCCCACCCATCGGTCCCTGCCACGCCGCCGAGCGTACTCCGGCGAGTTTGCGGCAAGTTGGCCGAATGACGACAGTCGCGCTTCCGTCGGCAGGTCACACTCGGCGGCATGACACAACCCACCCCTGAGACGTCCCCCCAGCATCACCCCGACCCGCAGACCGGCACATCACAGCCGGCGGCGGACGAGCAGCCGACGGTGCGGCTGGCGCCGGCGGACCCGGACGCCACCCGGCCGATGTCCCTGGCGGACCTGCTCGACAGCGACTGACTCCCCGAGGTTCCCACCGGGCGGGATGAGGTCCCGTCCGGTGGGTACGCTCGGGGCGTGAGTGACGACGCCTTCTGGCGGCGACCCCCGGAGGGAGCCGCGCCGCCGGTGCCGGCGGCGAGCCCACCTGCGCCGGATCCCTACACCGGCGCCCCGCGCAGCGCCCCGCCGCCGCGCGGCTGGCGGCCGCCGACCGTCGAACGGCCGGCGGCGCCGCGGAAGCTGCCCGCGCAGGACCGCGAGCGGATCGACCGCGAGGAGCAGGCGGCGACGATCCTGACCAAGGGGATGGGCATCTTCGCCGGTGCGGTCCTCGTCGTGCTGCTGCTGATCTTCTGCGGCCGGGTGCTGTTCTAGCTCGTCGGGGTACCTCGGCGGGTCAGAAGCCGTTCCAGACCATGTTCGCGCCGGTGTCGCCGGCCTTGAACACGAAGTAGAAGGCGGCCAGCCCCAGCAGCACGGTCAGGCCGGCGAGTGCCCAGTGGGCCGCGACCGGGCCGACGGAGCCGGCGGGCAGCGGGCGCACCAGGTAGGCCAGCGCCAGCGCGACCAGCGCGAGCCCCAGGACCACCAGGAACAGGTTGTTGCCGAAGCCCTCGTGCGTCTCGATGTCCGCCTGCAGCTGCGGCGACTGGAAGTTGTCGCTCCCGGCGAACGCCTCGCCGGACTCCTTCGCGGCGAACACGGCGCCCGGTGTGGCCACGGCCAGCACGATCAGCGTCCAGCGGACGTGCCGCCGGGCGCCGGGCCACACCGCGTACAGGATGCCCGCGACGGCGAGCAGCGGCACCAGCACGACGGCTGCGTGGATGAAGAGCGGGTGAGCCGGTAGACCGAGCACACGTTCGAACACGGGGCCTCCTCTTCGTCGTTGCGATCCTCCCCCACCCGACGTGTACACAACCCGAGGACCAGCAGTTCAATCAAGAGTCCCGAAACATTTGAACGGTTCCAGGGTGCGTGGTGTTATTGAGGGCGTGTCGGGTGAGGATCTGTTGCGCGCCCGGGGTCTGCGGGTGACGCGACCCCGGCTGGCCGTGCTGGAGGTCCTCGAGGCGTGCCGGGGGCAGGCGCAGGGGCACCTCGACGTCGACCAGATCGCCGCCCAGGTCCGTGCCCGCCTCGACTCCGTGTCCACCCAGGCCGTCTATGACGTGCTCAGCGCGCTGTCGCGGGCCGGGCTGGCCAGGCGGATCGAGCCGGCCGGCAGCCCCGCGCGGTATGAGTCGCGGGTCGGCGACAACCACCACCACATCGTCTGCCGGGGCTGCGGCGAGATCGCCGACGTCGACTGCGCCGTCGGAGAGGCGCCCTGCCTGACCCCGTCGCAGGCGCACGGGTTCGTCCTCGATGAGGCCGAGGTCACGTTCTGGGGCCTGTGCCCCGCCTGCCAGCAGCGCCGCGCCGACGACCTGGCCACGCCGGCCGAGACCGCCGCCGGGGACGTGACGGCGTGAGCGACGTCGGGCTGTTCGGCCCGGACTCGGTCACCTGGCGGGTCCACCGCGAGCCGATCGTCACCGTCGGTGGGCTGCGCAGCCTCTACCTGCAGGCACTGCTCCCCCGCGCGGTCGCCGGCGTCGAGCAGAACAGCCGCTACCGCAAGGACCCATGGGGCCGCTTCCAGCACACCGCGACCTACGTGGCGACGGTCATCTACGGCACCACCGAGCAGGCGGAACGCGCCGGCCGGCGGGTCCGGGCGATCCACGCGAAGATGACGGCGACCGACCCGCGCACCGGCGAGCGCTTCCGGGTCGACGACCCCGACCTGCTGCGGTGGGTGCACGTCACGGAGGTCGAGTCGTTCATGGAGTCCGCGCTGCGGGGCGGGCTGCGGCTGACCGGGGACGAGATCGACGGCTACTACGCGGAGCAGACCCGGGCGGCGGCGCTGGTCGGCCTGGACCCGGCGACGGTCCCCGCCTCGGCGGCCGAGGTCGCCAGCTACTACGAGCGGATGCGGCCCGAGCTGGCGCTGACCGTCGACTCCGCGGCGACCGGCCTGTTCCTGACGCTGCCGCCGCTGCCCTACGGGCTGGGTCTGACCCCCGTCCGCGGCGCGGCGCTCGGGGTGGCGGCCCTCGCCATCGGCCTGCTGCCGACCTGGGCCCGCCGGCTCTACGGGCTGCCGGGCCTGCCCGCCACCGACCTGATCACCTCGGCGAACGCCCTGGTGCTCGGCCGGATGCTCAGCGCCATCCCGATCGAGTGGATCTCCCCGCTGCGCCGCGCCGCGGTGCGCCGCATCGCGGCGTCCGAAGCGCCCTCCGCCTAACGAGCAGCGCGTCCCAAACGCCCTCCGCCTAACGAGCAGCGCGTCCCAAACGCCCGCCGTCTGACGGGCAGCGCTCCGAGACCGCCGCCGCCACCCCCGGACAGATCCCACCGCCACCCCGGACAGATCCCGCCACCCCCGGATAAATCCAGGCGCAAGCGCCCGGATTTATCCGACATTTCGGTTATATACGTCCGGTCGTGGCACGAGCGGCGCTCGCCCCATCACCAAGCCTCGACCCCACCTCGCCCACGTCCGGTGCCACCACTGCCGCGTTGAGCCGGTGACATGAGCGCGAAACTTCCATGGGTGGTCCTCGCCGCGGTGACCGTCACCCTGCCCGCGGCACTCGGCACCCCACCGCTCGACGTTGTCCGTTACGCCGCCTACCTCCTGTACGCGGTCGTCCTTCCGGGCACGCTGCTCTACCGGGCGATCCGCCCCACCCCACGGTCGCTCCTGGAGGATCTGACCTACGGCACCGTCGTCGGGCTGCTCGCCGAGACCGCCGCGCTGGTCACCGCGAGCCTCCTCGACGCCCGCGCCCTGCTCTGGCTCTGGCCGCTGCTGGCGATCGTCCCCCTCGCCCGCCGCCACCTGCGGGTCCGGGACTATCCGCTGCGGCCGTCCACCACCTGGTCGTGGACGGTCGCCGGGATCGCGGTGGGGTTCCTCGCGTACCTGACCGCCGCGTTCCTGGCGGTGAACCCGCCCGTGCCGACCGGCGGACCGCACGACTACATGATCGACCAGCTCAACCTCCTGGCGGTCAGCGCCGACCTGAAGCATCACTTCCCGCTCACGGTCCCGGAGCAGGGCGACCGGACGCTGGGCTACCACTGGTTCGCCTACGGCCATCTCGCCGCGAGCAGCCTGATCAGCGGCATCGACCTGCCGGTGCTGTGGTTCCGGCTGGACCTGCCGGTCCTCGCGGTGCTCGCGGTGTGCCTGCTCGCCGTCACCGGCTGGCGGGTCGCCCGGCACCCGTGGGCGGGCCCGGTCGCGGCGGCGCTGATGTTCACCGTCGGCGAGCTCGTCCCGCAGCGGCAGGCGCCGGCGTTCTTCGGCTCGATCACCGCGTACTACAGCTGGTCGAGCCGCTCCCTGCTGTACGGCGCGGCGCTGAGCATGCCGCTGATCGCCGCCGTGGCGACCGTCCTGCGGCGCGACGCCGGCAAGCGGGACTGGCTGCTCGTGCTGCTGTTCGCGGCGGGCACGACCGGCGCGAAGTCCACCATCGTGCCGCTGGTGGGTGCGGGCGTGGCCGGGCTGTGCGCCGTACACCTGCTGCGACGAAATCCACAGTGGACGCCGTGGCTGCTCGGGTCGTTGCTCGCCGCCGTCGAGGTGGTCGCGGTCGCGGTCCTCTACGGCTTCGAGGGGCAGGGCCTGCGCTGGGGACCGTTCGCGATCATGATCGACTTCGTCGGCGACCTGCAGCACGGCACCACGGTGCGGGACATCCCCGTCATCCTGTGGGGTCTCGGCGCCTACGCGATCGCCATGTGCGCCCGGCTCGCCGGCGTCGTGGGTCTCGGGCGGCGCTGGGACGACACGGAGATCTTCCTCGCCGGGACGACCCTCGCCGGCCTCGTCGGCACGCTGTGCGTCTGGCACGTCTCATGGAGCGAGCACTTCTTCATCATCGCCGCCTGGCCGTGCGCCGCGATCCTGTCCGCGGCCGGCCTGACCCGGCTGCCGTGGTCGCCGATCGCCCTGCGCCACGCGCTGACGGCGGCCGCCTGCCTGGCCGCGATGTCCGTGGTGTTGCGGTTGCCGCAGTGGTATCGGTGGAGCGTCCCCCTGCCCGTCTACGTCCTCGGCGCCCTCGTCCTGGCCGCCGCGCTGCTGCTCGGGCGGCGGCACGGGCGGTTCGCGGCGCTGGTCGTGGTGCTCGCCGCCGGCGCCGCGCGGCTGCCGTTCGACGCCGCGACCAGCGCGAACCTCGGCGTCGCCTACCACGTCCGGGTGACCCCCGACCAGGCCGCCGGCGCCCGCTGGCTGCGGGCGCACAGCACGCCGGCGCAGTACGTGGCGACCAACGTCCACCGGGTCGGCGGCGGGCTGCAGGACGGGCAGAGCCTGGCGTACTGGATCTCGGCGTACAGCGAACGCCGGGTGCTGCTCGGCAGCTGGGGCTACTCGCCCGAGTCGACCGAGTCGCAGTCCCGCGCGCACCGTTTCGGCCCCGCGCTCGCCTACTGGGACCCGGACCGCCTCGCGCTGAACGACGCCGCCGTGCTCGACCCGACCCCGGCCCGCCTCGGATGGCTGTGGGAGCGGCGGGTCCGCTGGATCTTCGTCGACCGCGCGCAGGGTACGCCGACCGCCGCCCTCCCCGCCCTCACCGACCTCGCGTGGCAGCGCGGCGACATCGCCGTCTACCGGCTCCGGGCGACCTCGAACTGCACGCCGGTCAGCTGCTCCGACAGCGTCCAGAGCCGCTGAGCGTCCGCCGGGTCCGTGGCCGTCCCGACCGGCTCGACGACGGTCGGCCAGCCCCGGCTCTCCCGCATGCCGTCCGGCCCGATGAACTGGCCGCCCTCGGCGCGCGGGTCGACCGCGGCGTACAGCTGGTTGAGCGCCCCACGCGCGGCGGGCTGTGCCATGACCGCGTTGCCGACGCGCATGAGCGCCTTCAACACCCCGGTCGGCCCGGACGTCTGCAGGTTGGTCGCCGAGTATCCCGGGTGCGCCAGCACGCTGCGCACCGGCGAGCCCGCGGCCCGCAACCGCCGGTCGAGCTCCAGCCCGAACAGCACGTTGGCGAACTTCGACTGGCTGTAGTACTTCCCGGGCGCGTAGCCCTTCGCCCCGTCCAGGTCGTCGTAGTGGATGCTGCCGGACCGGTGCAGCGACGAGCTGACCGTGACGACGCGGTCGCCGACGAGGTCGAGCAGCAGCCCGGTCAGCGCGAAGTGGCCGAGATGGTTCGCGGCGAACTGCAGCTCGTGCCCCTGCGCGCTCAACGTCCTCGGCGGCATCATCACCCCGGCGTTGTTGACCAGCACGTCGATGGCGGCCCCCGCGCGGCGCAGGTCGTCCGCGAGCCGCCGCACCGTGTCGAGATCGGCGAGGTCGACGATCCTGAGCTCCGCCCGCTCCCGCCCCGGCAACGCCGCGAGCGCGGCGCGCCCCTTCGTCTCACTGCGCACCGCCATGATCACCCGGGCACCCTTGGCGAGCAGGGCCCTGGTCATCTCGAACCCGAGCCCGCTGTTGGCCCCGGTCACGAGGAACGTCCTGCCGCCCTGGTCGCCGATCTCCGCCTCAGTCCATCGCATGCGGTTGATTGTGCTTCGGTTTGGCACTGAGTGTCAACATTGCTTCTCAGTGCCAACCCAGGTTGCATAGAATGCCCGCGTGAGCCTCACCGAACGCAAACGCCAGCTCGTCCGCGACGAGCTGACCGAGGCCGCACTGAAGCTGCTCGCCTTCCAGGGCTTCGAAGAGACCACCATCGACCAGATGGCCGCCGCGGCGGGGGTGTCCCGCCGCACGTTCTTCCGGTACTTCCCGTCCAAGGAAGACGTCATCGTCGAGTTCCTCAGCGACCTGGGCCGCAAGCTCAGCCACAGCCTGTCGACCCGGCCCGCGACCGAGCCCCCGCCGGTCGCCCTGCAGAACGCGCTGCGCGTCTTCACCGACACGTTCTGGGAGCACCCCGAGAAGTCGCAGCGCCTGGCGAACGTGATGGTGAGCACGCCGGCCCTGCTCGCCCGATACCTGGAACGCCAGGTCACCTGGCGCGCCACCCTCTCCGCGGAGCTGGCGGTCCGCATGGGCGTCGACCCCGAGGCCGACCTCCGCCCGGCGGTGCTGGTCGCGGTCGCCTTCGCCGCCTTCGACACCGCACTGATCCGGTGGGTGGCGCAGGGCTCGACCACCGACCTCAACACCCTGCTGTCGGACTGCTTCGCCACCGCGTTCCCCACCTGACCCGTGATCCGGTCGACCTTGCGCACCCCTGGGGTACACAAGGTCTACCGGATCACGGGAAGGTTCCGGTCGAGTTGCCGGACGGCTTCGACGATGCCGGGGAAGGTGTCGATGAAGGCGTCGACGTGGCGGGGGTCGAAGTCCGCCGGTGTCCGCACCTTGCTCTGCAGGCAGGCGATGAAGTGCAGGCCCGCGCCGGCGGCGGCCACCGCGTCGCCGGGTGAGTCGCCCACGTAGACGCAGTCGGCGGGCGGGATCGCGGTGGTTGCCAGGAGCTCGTCGAACGCGCGCGGGTCGGGCTTGCGGAACCGGGTGTTGCCGGCGTGGTAGATGCCGCTGACCCGCTCGGCGAGGACGTGGTCCGGGGCCAGCATGTGCCGGACCTCGTCCTCGGTGCGTGACGTCAACAGGAACACGCCGCGGCCGTGGAGCACGAACTCGTCGAGGGCCTGCAGGTTCTCCGGCGGGATCACGTCGAGCCGGCCATCGGCGATGTGCCGCTCCAGGGTGCGGTGATAGAGCACGGAGAAGTGCTCCAGGTCGAGACCGGGCGACCGTTTCAGGATCGCGTCCATCAGCGGCTCACCCCAGGTGGCCAGGTGCAACGGAAGCGGCATCGAAGGCCGGCCCATCTGCGCCAGGACCTCGTTCTCCAGGGCGAACGAGGCTGCCTGGGTCAGGCAGAGCGTGTCGTCGACGTCGACGATGACAGCCCGGATCACAGGGCACAGCCTAGCGACGGCGACCGGTCAGGAGGGTGAGGGCGGCCAGGACGGCGGTGAGGGCCAGGCCCGCCTGGTAGCCGGTGGCGGTGGCCAGGAGGCCGAAGCCGGCGGCGCCGAGGCCGAGGCCGGCGTCGTAGGCGACGCTCCACACGGCGGTGGCGGTGCTGGAGCGGGAGGGTGGGGACGCCTCCAGCATCATGGTCAGGCTGGCGGTCTGCAGGGCGCCGAAGCCGGCGCCGAAGGTGACGGCGGCGGTGAGGATGAGTGCCGGGTGGCCGGCGACGGCCAGGGCGGCCAGGCCGGTTGCCGTGGTCAGCATGGCGGGGGCGAGGAGGCGGCGGGGGCCGTGGCGGTCGCCGAGCCGGCCGGCCCACCAGCGGGTGACGGTGCCGGCAAGAGCCTGGAGGAGCAGGGCGGCGGCGATGACGGCCGGGGTGGCGTGGGGCAGGGCGGCGGGCAGGAAGGTCGAGACGATGCCGGTGAGAGTGGCGGCCGCGGCGAAGACGATCGCGGGGCGGGTCAGGGACGGCTCGCGCAGGGCCCGGCACATGCCGCCGGCTCCGGAGTGGCCGTCCGGGGTGCGGCCGTCGGTGGCGGGGAGCATCGGCAGGATGAGCAGGGCGGCCAGGGCGAGGACCGCGCCGGCGGCGTAGACGGCCGGGTAGCCGGCGTGGGCGGCGAGCCACAGGCCGGCGGGCATGCCGACCACGGCGGGCGCGCCGGCGAGGACGCCCACCAGGCCGAGGCCCTCGCCGCGGCGGCTCGGTGGGACGAGTTCGGCGGACCAGGCGCCGCAGGCCACGAAGATCGTGGCCACGCCGAGGCCGCGAAGGGCGCAGCCGGCAAGGACGGCGCCGTAGCCGGTGGTGGCGGTGAGGCCGAGGGCGGGCAGGCCCAGCAGGAGGAGCCCGGCGGCGAGCACGGTGCGGTACCCGAACCGGCTCACCAACCGTGGCAGCGCCAGTTCCGCGGCCACCGTCGAGGCCATGAGCGCGCCGGTGGTCAGCCCCGCCGCAGCCCCGCCGGCCCCGGAAGCGGCGACGGCAGCGGGGACGACCGGCAGCAGCAGGTAGAAGGCGGCCAGGCCGAGGATGTCCACGGCGGACACCAGCACCAGTGACCGGGTGAGCAGCCGGGGAGCGGTCAGCGTCGTCATGCGCTGACCGTACGAGCCGATCGGTTCGCTATCGAGGGCCGAAACAGCGCCAGCGAACAGGACCAATCAGGGGGTGGGATCTCGCCCGAGCCCCGTGCGATCAGTTCGATGGGCAGGACGACCCGCCCGGTGGGGCCGGTCCCACCGTCGAGGCGGCGCCGGAGCAGGCGGCTGGCCTCGGCGCCCATCAGGGCGGGGCTGTGGGCGACGACGGTCAGCGGGGTGGCGAACGTCGCCGCCCTGGAGCGGCTCGACTTCACCGCCGAGGAGGTCGCCCGCGTCGACGCCCTGACCGCACGCTGGCTGACGCCCTAAGGCGTGTTTGGTAGGTGGGGTCGGAGCGAGGCGAGGCCCAGACGTCGGCTGGGGCCGCGCCGGGCGCGCCTGGATACCGGGGTTGTATCCAGGTGTGACCGGCGTGGTTCCAGGCGGCGTCTGGGTCCGCCGCAGCCCGGCATCCACTTACCAAACACGCCTTTGCGCCGCCGGGCTATGCCGGCACCTCGATGGTCCGTTCCGCCGTGACGGGGCGCCGGCGGGTGGGCAGGCCGAGCATCGGGTTGGCGACGCCCCAGGCGGCGCCCTTGCAGATCAGCTCCTTGTAGACCGCGGCGAACCGGCCGGTGAGGACCGCCGACCTGGCCCGGTCGTCGGCCGTCACGTACTGGATCAGCCCCTCCCTGCGGCCCAGCGAGATGCACTGGTTGAAGTAGCTCAGCGGCGCGTTCGGCAGCTTCCCGCCGGTCAGGCGGGCCGCGATCGCGTCGGCGGCCTGCCACGCCATCGGCGTGCCCGAGGCGCACGACATCCGCAGCGGCTTGCCCCCGGCGCCCAGGGCGAAGGCGGCGTCGCCCACGGCGTAGACCTCCGGATGCGACACCGACCGCATGGTGCCGTCGACGACGATCCGGCCGGTGTCGGTGACCTCCAGGGCGGTCGCCCGCGCGATCGGGTGGACGGCGAAGCCCGCGGTCCACACCGTGACCGCGGCCGGGACGACCTGGCCGCCGGCGGTGACGACGGTGTCCGCCTCGACGGCGCTGACGGTGGTGTGCTCGTGCACGGTGATCCCGAGCCGGCCGGTGACCTTCCGCAGGTGGGCGCGGCCCTTGTCGGAGAGCCAGTCGCCGAGGCGGTCGTGGGCCACGAGGGCGACGTCGAGGTCCGGGCGGGCCTCGGCGATCTCGGTCGCGGCCTCCAGGCCGGTGAGGCCACCACCGACGACGACCACCGGCTGGCCGGCGCCGAGGCGGGCCAGGCGCTCCCGCAGCCGGAGCGCCCCCGGACGGCTGGCGATCTCGTCGGCGTGCTCGGCGGTGCCGGGGACCCCTTGGGCGTTCCAGCCGCTGCCGAGCGCGTAGACGAGCGTGTCGTATTCGAGCTCCCCGTCCTGGAGCGTCACCGTCCGGCGCTCCACGTCGACGGCGGTGACCCTGGCGATGCGCAGCTCGACGCCGGTGCCGGCGAACATCGCGCTGAACGGCCGGGGCCGGAGGTCCTGGCCGGTCGCCAGCTGGTGCATGCGGACCCGTTCGACGAAGTCCGGCTCGGCGTTGACGAGGGTGACGGCGACGTCCTCGCGGCGCAGCCGCTTGGCGAGCCGGCCGGCGGCGATGGCTCCGGCGTACCCGGCGCCCAGAACGACGATGCGGTGCTGCATGTCCCTGCTCCTGTCTCGCGGTGTGCCCCTTGAACCGGATGGGCCGCCGTTTGCTGACAGGGTTGGGGTGTGAAGCAGCTCACTCGCTATTCGAACGCGTGGAACACGGGCTTCCCGTGACTGTCCGCCGCCCACCGCGCGGTGGCCCGCTCGAGCTTGTCCGGGTTGACCTGGTTGCGCAGCGCGGCGATCCCGCCGGCGGTGACCTCCAGGCACATCACCCCGACGACCTGCCCGGCCACGACGGCCACGACGGCCGGCTCCCCGTTGGCGGTCGAGACGTAGATCTCGGGCGCCCCACCGGCGGCGGCCCGCTTGGCCTCGCCGGGCGTGAACAGGCCCCGCACGAACTTCGCGACCGCGAGGGCGCCCTCGACCACCTTCGCGCGCGCCGGCACCTTCCCGCCGCCGTCGCCGATCGAGACGGCGTCCCCGGTGAGCAGCCGCACGAGCGGCTCGGTCCGCCCGCTGGTCGCGGCCGCCAGGAACTCCTCGACGATCCGCCGCGCCGCGACCTCGTCGATCTCGGTGCGGGCCCGGCCCTCCGCGACGTGCTGCCTGGCCCGGTGGAAGATCTGCTGGCTGGTGGCCTCGGTGATGTCGAGGATCCCGGCGATCTCCCGGTGCGGGTAGTCGAACGCCTCCCGGAGCACGTACACGGCCCGCTCGTTCGGCGTGAGCCGCTCCATGAGGGTGAGCACCGCGTAGGACACCGACTCCCGCTGCTCCGCGGTGTCGGCCGGGCCGAGCATCGGGTCCCCCGCGAGCAGGGGTTCCGGCAGCCACTGACCCACGTACACCTCGCGCCGCGCCCTCGCCGAGGTGAGCTGGTTGAGGCAGAGGTTGGTGAGGACCTTCGTCAGCCAGGCCTCGAGCACCTCGATGCGGTCCTGGTCGGCCGCCTGCCAGCGCAGGAACGTCTCCTGCACCGCGTCCTCGGCCTCCGCCGCCGACCCGAGCATCCGGTAGGCGATGGCCTCCAACCGGGGCCTGCCCACCTCGAACCGCTCGACGTCCCCCGCGGTCAAGGCCATGCCCGATCGTAGCCCGCGGTTTCCTGTCGTACCCCCGTGCTTGAATCGGGGGGTGGCGAAGCTGAGTGCGGGGCTCCTGCTGTACCGACGGACGGACCACGGGATCGAGGTCCTCATCGGGCACATGGGCGGCCCGTTCTGGTCCCGGAAGGACGCCGGCGGCTGGTCCATCCCCAAGGGCGAGCACGAGCCCGACGAGGACGCCCGGGCCGCGGCGCTGCGCGAGTTCACCGAGGAGCTCGGCGCGCCCCCGCCGCCCGGCGAGCCGGCCGACCTCGGCGAGGTCAAGCTCAGCGGCGGCAAGCTCGTCACCGTCTTCACCCTGGAGGGCCACTTCGACGAGTCCACCGCCGTCAGCAACACCTTCGAGATCGAATACCCGAAGGGCTCCGGCGTGCTGCGCTCGTTTCCCGAGCTGGACCGGATCGCCTGGGTCCCCGTCGACGAGGCCAGGTCCAAGCTCACCAAGGGTCAGCTCCCGTTCCTCGACCGCCTCGTCGCCCACCTGGGCTGAGTGCTACTCGGCGGGGGCGAAGCGTTCCAGGGCGGGCATGTAGCGGCGGTAGGGGCCGACGTCGTCGCGGTGCCGGCCGGCCAGGACTTCGGCGATCTGCGCCAGGTGGGTCAGGTCGTGTGCCACCCACGCCGCCAGGACCTGGGAGAGGGTGACCGTGCCGAACTCCGGGTGGGTGCCGGTGCGGGTCAGGTCCTCCTCGCCGAGCTCCAGGCCGGCGAGGCGCTCGAGGCTCTCCGCGCGGGCCCGGCGGAAGCGGTCCAGCAGGTCGGCGACCGGCTCCCGGGACCAGTCCAGCATCGCCACCCGGTTGAACGGTTCGAACGTCCGCCCGGTGCCGTGCGCCACGATCAGCTGGATGCGCGGCAGCCAGTTCGTCGCGTCGCCGTGCAGGATGTGCCCGGCGATCGCGTAGGCGCTCCAGGTGTCCGGCCCGTCGTCGCGGTGCAGCCACGCCTCCGGCAGGTCGAGCAGGAGGGCCGAGACCGCGGACGGGGTCCGGGCCAGCAGGTTCGTCGCGTCGGAGATGTCCATGCAGCCCATGCTCGGCGCCCCGCGCGGACCGGGACAGGGCCAACTCGAGACGACTGGCTACGGTGGGGGCATGGAGGCACCACCCCGCGGGCAGTTCGTCGCCGTCGAACTGACGCACGACAGGTTCCAGGAGTTCGTCGACGAGGTGCAGACGGCCGCCTACGTGGAGGACGCCGACCTGCGGGTGGTGCTGGGCGCCGCGTGCACCACCGCCGCCCGTGCCGTCGAGCACCTCTGTGGCGTGCTGCAACTGCCCTATGCGGCCAGCCGCGGCTGGCACGACATGCTGGAGGCGATCGGTGACCGGGCGGCGTCGCTGCGGCAGTTCGTCGTGATCCTCGACGCCACGGACCTGCTCAAGCACGAGGATCCGGACCTCTGGCACGAGCTGATCGGAAACCTGCACGGCGGTCCGCACTGCATGGGCGGTGGCTGGAACACGCTCATGCTCGCCGACGACCCCTACCGCTGGGAGACGACCCCGTTCAGGACCGCGGCGGGCGCGGAACAGGCCCACGCCCGCCGGAGGTAGGTCCTCAGCGGTGCCACTTCTGGTTGCTGGCGCCGTTGCAGGTCCAGATGTGCAGCTCCGAGCCGTTGGCGGTGGCGACGTTCTGCACGTCGACGCACTTGTTGGACCGCGGGTTGACCAGGTCGCCGGCGGCGGTCAGGGTGAACTTCTGGGCGCCGGTGCCGTTGCAGGTCCACAGTTGCACGACCGTGCCGTCGGCGGTGCCGCCGCCGGAGACGTCCATGCACTTGCCCATCGCGCCGACCGAGCCGTCGGCGTTGAACGTCCACTGCTGGGCGTTGGTGCCGTTGCAGTCCCAGATCTGCAGGCGGTTGCCGTCGACGGCGTTCGCGGCCGGGATGTCGATGCAGCGGTTGCTGCCGTTGCCGATGATCGCTCCGGTCCCGGAGCTGCCGCAGGCGGGCGCGGTGTCGAAGGTGTCGGTGAACGTGGTGCCGGCGGAGCGGTAGGCGGCGGCCTGCGCGGTCGCCGCGGCCGGGGACAGGACCTGGTTGCGGGCGAACAGGAACCAGTCGACCTGCTGGACGTAGGTGGACGTGCCGCCGGTGTGGGTGGCGGTGTCGATGAACCACAGGTTCCAGTTCACGGTCATCGTCTGCCGGGGGTAGAACTTGCCGGAGTGGTCGCCGACCAGGACGCCGTCGATGTAGTACTTGACGTGTCCGCCGGACACCTGGGTGACCAGGTCGTGCCAGCCGTCGTAGCTGCGGCGCTGCTCGGAGTGGGTGTTGTCGGCGAGCCATGGTTCGTTGCGGTACGTGTACCAGCTGGTCTGGTAGTTGATCGGGCCGGTCTCACCCCAGCCGCCGTTGGGTAGGTACTCGGAGAAGTCCAGCTCGCTGTAGGTCGGGTCGAGGTCGCCGTTGAGCGGGCTGATCGCGAAGAACGTCTGGTTGACGTGGTCGCCGTCGTTGCCGGACGTGGGGGTGTCGGTGAACCGGACCCGGCTGGCGTAGGTGCCGTCGAGGTAGCGCTTCTGCGCGGAGTACACCTCGGCCTGTCTGGTCCCGGCGCCGGTGCCGTCCGTCGACGCGGTCAGTTGCATGACCTTCTGCCCGCCGGAGGTGGGGAAGGTGATCTGCGCCGGTGACCAGGTGGCGCCGGGGACGCCGGGCCCGCCGGCGTTGCCGCGCGGGACCCAGCCGTGGCCGGTGAAGTTGCCGTCGGCTGACGAGGCGTAGTTGAAGTCGTCGAACACGGCGCCGCAGCTGTTGGCGGCCGCGCCGGCCTGGCCGGTGGTCGCGGCGGTGACCGCGACCGCGCCGAGCGTGGTCGCGAGGACCAGCGCGGCGGCGGCCAGCACGGGGCGTGGCGGCGGGTGGATTCTGAGCATGGCGGCCTCCCGAAGCATTCCGTTGGCGGTCGGAATTTTCATCGGTTATCGATGTGGATGAAAACTACGTCCATCACTACCGCCGGGTCAACCACGAGAAGGCCGACCAAAGATCACGTTAAGGCACGGATAAGGGGCCTGCCCACAGCGGCAGCGGGGGAGCCGTCTGCTCGCGGGCTCGGTCATGGTGCTCCTGATTCCGGTGGAGAAGGACAAAGGCTCAGATGCGGCCAGAAGCGTGTCGAGTGCGCGGACTGACGACCTTCGCCACACAGCGGCTCTGGGGCGTAAGCGGTGCGGAGGTCGACGCGATCCTCGCCGCGGCCGCGGACCGCCAGGTACACCTCCAGGACCGCAGGAGTCATCCCACCTTGCCTGCAATGGCGGCGCGTCGATCTCCGCGCCTGCGCAACCAGCGAACCGGCGGACAA
Source organism: Dactylosporangium siamense (assembly GCF_016862795.1). Taxonomy (GTDB): domain Bacteria; phylum Actinomycetota; class Actinomycetes; order Mycobacteriales; family Micromonosporaceae; genus Dactylosporangium; species Dactylosporangium siamense. Next base: position 22,381 of record NZ_BONQ01000174.1, read on the forward strand.
CCAGGACCCGCACCGAACCCGGGACCATCAGACCGCGGGAGGACGATCCACAGCGGTCCACGGATCCTTGGGAGCCGCGTCCACGCCCGCCGGGCACGAGCGCCGGTAGTCACACCACGAGCACTGCGGCCCGGGCGCGACCGGGAACGCCTCGTCGGCCGGGGTGCCGGCGGCGAGCGCGGCGTCCGCGGCGGTGATGTCCGCGGCCGTGGCCTCGGCCCGGCGCAGGTGGCGGGCCAGGGAGTCGTCGGTGTGGTCGTGGGCGGCGACGGTGCCCGTCGGCAGGTGGTGCAGCTCGACCCGGTGGCACGGCTTGCGGAACACGCGGGACGCCGCGATCGCATACAGGGCGAGCGCGCGGGAGCCACGGGCGTCGTCGGGGGTGAGGCCGGAGCGGCCGGTCTTGTAGTCGACGATGACCAGCTCGCCGTCGCGTTGGTCGATGCGGTCGACGCGGCCGGACAGGGCGAGCGTGTCGGTGCGGGCGGCGACGGTGCGCTCGACGCCGACCGGCTCGTCGTGCGGGTCGAGACCGTCCACGTAGGACTCGAGCCAGCCGAGAGCCCGGCGGAAGACCTCGCGCTCCTGGGCGTCGTCGCGATAGCCCTCGGTGACCCAGGTGGCCTTCAGCAGGGCTGGCAGGGCGCTCCGCTCGCGCCGCGCGGGGTCCAGCGCATACCAGCTGCGCAGGGCCGTGTGGACGGACGCGCCGAGCGAGTTGTGCGCCCACGGCGGGCCCTTCGGCGGGGCGGGGCGGTCGACATAGGTGAACCGGTAACGGCGGGGGCAGTCCTCGTAGCTGCCGAGTTTGCTGGGCGTGCAGGTAAACAGCCGCTTGGGCGGGGCGAAGAGGCCGAGCTGCTCGTTGTCCACGCCCCGCATCCTGCCACCGGGGTACGACAAAACCTCAATGGGGTGAATGGAGGTACTCGGTGACGAAGGCGCCGATCGCGTCGGCGAGCAGCTGCACGGCGATCGCGGCGACGAGGAGGCCGGCGATGCGGGTAACGACCTCGATGCCGCTCGGGCGCAGGATGCGCACCAGGATGCCGGAGAAGCGCAGGACCAGGTAGACGATGGCCATCACGGCGACGATGCCGACGGCGATCGCCAGGTAGCCCGACCACGACGACGTGCGCTGGACGAAGAGCATCGTGGCCACGATCGCGCCGGGGCCGGCCAGCAGCGGGGTGCCGAGCGGCACCAGGGCGACGTTGGAGGTGACCTCCTGGCGGGGGTCGTCGGTCTTGCCGGTCAGCAGCTCCAGGGCGACCAGCAGGAGCAGCAGGCCGCCGGCGCCCTGCAGGGCGGGCAGGTCGATGTGCAGGTAGGCGAGGATCTGCCGGCCGACGAGGGCGAACGCCACGATGACGCCGAACGCGAGGGCCACGGCCTGCAGGGCGGCGCGGTTGCGGTGCTTCGCGGCCATCGATCCGGTCAGGGCGAGGAAGATCGGCACCGCGCCGGGCGGGTCGAGGATGACCAGCAGGGTTACGAAGACTTCGCCGAAAAGCTTGAGATCCACAACCCGGATTGTCGTGGTGCGCCCGCATCGAGCGGAAACCAGGGTCTTGACGCCATCGAACGGCACCCCTACGTTCCCCATGAACAGCAAACTTTCCTTACAGTCATGGAGGGTTCATGGGCAGACGCTCCGTCCTGGCCGGGTTGGCGGTGTCGCTGACGCTGGCGTCGCTGGCGATCGTGCCCGGCACCGCGTCGGCGCACACCGCGCCGAGTCAGGACCAGTACAAGCGCGTCGGGTACTTCATCCAGTGGGGCATCTACGGCCGCCAGTACTACGTCAAGAACCTCGAGACGAGCGGGCAGGCCAAGAACCTGACCCACATCAACTACGCGTTCGGCAGCGTGGACGCGACCGGCAAGTGCGTCTCGGCCGACCCGTGGGCCGACTACCAGCGCCCGGTCTCCGCCGAGGAGAGCGTCGACGGGGTCGCCGACGCGCCGGGCCAGACGCTCAACGGCAACTTCAACCAGCTGCGCAAGCTCAAGCTCAAGCACCCCGGGCTGAAGGTGCTGATCTCGCTCGGCGGCTGGACGCTGTCGGCGAACTTCTCCGACGCGGTGCTGACCGACGCGTCCCGCAAGGCGCTCGTCAAGTCCTGCATCGACACGTTCTACTCGACCGGGGTCTTCGACGGCTTCGACCTCGACTGGGAGTGGCCAGGCTCCGAAGGCAACCCGGGCAACGTGATCCGGCCCGAGGACAAGCAGAACTTCACGCTCCTGCTCGCCGAGTTCCGCAAGCAGTTGCCCAAGAAGGCCACCCTGACCGCGTTCCTGCCGGCGAACCCGGCGAAGATCGACGCCGGTTTCGAGGTCAACAAGATCTTCAAGTACCTCGACTTCGGCACCGTTCAGGGCTACGACTTCCACGGCACGTGGGAGCCCCAGGCCAACCAGCAGTCCGCGCTGTTCGTCCCGCGCGGCGCGCCCACCACCCCGGACTTCAGCGGCGCCACCACGCTGAAGGCCTGGACCGACCGCGGCGCCCCGAAGAAGTCGCTGGTCCTCGGCATCCCGTACTACGGGCAGGGCTGGACCGGCATCACCAGCACCGCCAACAACGGCCTGTTCCAGACCGCGACCGGCCCCGCGCCGGGCACCTGGGCCGCCGGCAACGAGGACTACAAGGTCCTCGCCACGCTCCCGCAGCAGGGCTACAAGGTCCACCGTGACCTGCTCTCCGGTCACGCGTGGCTGTTCAACGGCACCACCTTCTGGACCTACGACGACCAGCTGACGGTCGCGCAGAAGTCGCTGTACCTCCGCTTCAACGGCTACGGCGGCGCGATGGTCTGGTCCCTCGACGGTGACGACGCCAACGGCACGCTCACCAAGACGATCGGCACTGTCCTGCACTAAAGCGCGTCTGGGCCGCCTTCAACGTTGCAGGCGGCCCAGATGTACGTCGATACCGTCGAGCACCCGCGAAAGCCCGAACTCGTAGGCGCGCACCGGATCGCCCGCGCCGTACTCCTCCCCGGCCGCCTGGCCCACCCGCGCCGCCGTCGGGAACCGCGCCGGGTCGAGGACCTCACCGAGCAGCGGCGCGTAGGCGCCCCACCACTGCTCCTCGCTCATCCCCGTGCTCTGCTCGGCCTGATCGGCCTGGATCACCGCGCGCACAGCCCCCGCGACGTAGTTGAGCACCAGGCTGAGCAGCAGGTCGGCGTCCACATCGGACACCACGCAGGACTCGAAGGCGCGCAGCTCGAAGTCGTATTTCGCGATCACGTTCGGGCCCAGCACCGGCCGGCTGGTGGCGATCTGCAGCAACCAGGGATGCCGCCGGTGCAGCTCCCAGTTGGTCACCGCGATCTCGGCCAGCCGCTCACGCCAACCGTGGCCGGTGAAGGCCGGGCGGATCGCCTCCGCGCTCACGATGTCGACCATGACGTCGAGCAGTTCCGCTTTGCTGGGGACGTAGGTGTACAGCGACATCGCCGTCACGCCGAGCTGCTCCGCCACCCGTCGCATGGACACCGCACCCAGGCCCTCGGCGTCGGCGAGGGCGACCGCGACCGCGGTGACGTCGCCGACCGTGAACTTGGCCTTCGGTCCGCGCCGGGCCGGCGCCGCGGTGCCCCACAGCAGCTCGATGCTGCGCCTGGGATCGCCGGCACCGCTGTATTCCGTCGTCACGCGATCACGTCGGACCCGGTCGCGGCCTCGACGATCTGGTCGAACACGGCGGGTGCCGTGGTCCGCGCGCCGAGGCGGACCGTCTTGTTGGTGCCGTGGTAGTCGCTGGAGCCGGTGACGACCAGCCCGAGCCGGTCCGCGAGGGCCCGCACGTGCGCCCGCTCCGCCGGGGTGTGGTCGGTGTGGTCGGCCTCGACGCCGAAGAGCCCCTCGAAGGCCATCTCCTCGATCACCTCGTCGGGGACGACGGGGCCGCGGGCGCTGGCCCGCGGGTGCGCGAAGACCGGCACGCCACCGGCCTCGATGACCAGCCGGAGCGCCACGAAGACGTCGAGGTCCTCCTTGCCGACCCGGTACCGGTGGCCGAGCCACTCGGGCAGGAACGCCTCCGACACCGTGTCGACGAGCCCGCGACGCATCAGCGCCTGCGCCAGGTGCGGCCGGCCGACGGTGCCGCCGCCGGCGTGTTCGAGGACCTCGGCCCAGGTCACGTCGATCCCGTCGGCCCGCATGAGGTGGACCATGCGCTCGGCGCGGGTCTCCCGGGACGCGCGGATGCGGGCCAGCTGGCCGGCGAGCGCCACGTCGGTCGGGTCGAAGAGGTACGCGAGCAGGTGCAGCGAGATCGGCCAGGGTCCGCCGTGCCAGCGGCATGACAGCTCGGCGCCCGGCACGAGGGCGAGCCCCGGGGGCCGGGCGGCGATCGCGGCGGGCCACCCGGACGTCGTGTCGTGGTCGGTCAGCGCCATGACGTCGAGCCCGGCGGCGGCCGCCTCGGCGACCAGCTCGGCCGGGCTCGACGTGCCGTCACTGGCCGTCGAGTGACAGTGAAGATCGATCCGCACTCATCCAGAGTAGAGCGGTTCGATCAGCACCACGTCCTCGCTTTCCACGAGCGGCTCCGCCGTGCTGCCCTCCGCCGCCGTCGCGATGATCGCGCGGAACTTGCCGCCGCTGTCCACCACGAACGTCGTCGCGTTCATCCACACCGTCTTCGTGGTGACCTTCAGCGTCCACGTCTTGGTCCAGGTCTTGGCCGCCGCGTCGGTGAAGATCTTCGTCAGGTCGAGCACCGCCACCTGCTTGAGACCCTCGACGGGATAGGCGAGCCACTGGCCGTCCGGGGAGACCCGGCCACCGCCGGCCTTCGCCGCCATCGGCAACCCGCACCGGCGCTGCGTGACCTTGAACGGCTGACCGAGGGTGAGCAGGGCCAGACACATCGGCGCGTCGCTGTCGACGGGCTTGACCTCGGCGTAGACGCTGTGCGTGTCGGGGTGCGTCCCGAAGATCCGCACGACCGTCGCGTCCCACGACTGCTTGTAGGCGCGGCCCGAATACCAGACGTCGAAGCCGGCGCCCTCCTCACGGCCGATGACCAGGTCCGAGCCGACGAAGGTGACCGGCACCGCGGTCTGCGGCACGTCGATGCTCTCCTGCTCGGTGAGCCCCTGCTCGGCGGGGGCGGACTTGGTGACGTTGGTGGTGGCGCCGGGCGTGGTGGTGCGGGCGGCGACGGTCATCCTGCCCTCCTGCGCCCAGGCGACCTTCTTGCCGTCCTTGGCCACCGCGATGTTCGAGGCCTTGTCGACCAGGACCTTCTGGTTGTCGTGCTCGTCCTGCAGCACCAGTTGCTTGTCGCCGTCGGACTCGGTGTTGACGACCAGGTAGCCGTCCTTCGCCTTGTACGCGGCGGCGACGTTGCCGTTGTCGGGCAGCTTCAGGCGCACGGTCTGCGACTCCTGGCCCTGCTGCCCGTCGAACACGCCGACCTCCTTGCCGGTGGCCGGGGGCACGGTCTGCGTGTTGGGCGTCGCCTGGGGCTCGGCGGTGTGCGTGCCGAGGTCGGGCTGGGCGACGGTGTCGGCCGGCCCACCCGGGGAGACAGCGTGAAACGTGGCGACGGCCGCGACCGCCATGACGATGAACGCGGCGAACCCGGTCACCCCGGCCCGCCGCCGGCGGCGGATCCGTCCGGCGTTGCGAATGGCGACGTCGGCGATGTCGCCCAGCGACCCCGGCGGCTTGGTGCCCGCCTTGGCCGCGAACGCCTCGCGGAGCGCATCTTCGATCATGGTCACGTCACCAGTCCCACTTCCACCGACCCGGAGGTCTCCACCAGGACGGCCTCCCGTTCGGGCAGGCCGCGCTCGTCGTCGCGCGCGGGCTGCTCATCCGGTTCCACTTCCACTGCCTGTGCGGGCTTCGCCTGCGCCGGGGTCTTCGCCGGCGTGGCGGGCCGCAACCGGACGGTCGGCGGCCTCGCCGGCCGGGCCGCCGGCTCGATGCCCTCTGCGCTGAGCCGCGACCGCAGCGTCGCGAGCGCCCGCGACGCCTGGCTCTTCACCGTGCCGACGGACACGCCGAGCAGGCGCGCCGTCTCCGCCTCCGACTGGTCCTCGTAGAACCGCAGGACCAGCACGGCCCGCTGCCGGTTCGGCAGCTCCCGGACGTGGCGCCACAGAGCGTCGCGTTCGAGGCTCTCCTCGACCCGGTCGGCGGCCGCCGACTCCGGCAGCACCTCCGTGGGGCGTTCGCCGTGCCACCGGCGGCGCCACCAGCTGGTGGAGGTGTTGACCAGCACCCGGCGGGCATAGGGCTCGACCGCCTCGATGTGGCCCAGCCGCTTCCACGCGAGGTAGGTTTTCGTCAACGCGATCTGCAGCAGGTCCTCGGCGGTCGCCCAGTCCCCGGCGAGCAGGTACGCGGTGCGCAGCAGCGCACTGGACCTGGTCTCGACGAAATCACGGAAGTCTTCCTCACGGAACCCCGCCTCATCCGGCACCGCCGCTCCCTCCCCCGCTCCGCCCACCAGGCAAGACGCGGCAGAGGGGCGGCACGGTTGCACCCCGGACGGAAATTTTCCAAGTTCCGTCGTCTTCGACGCAGTTACCAGCCCCGCAGCCTGACGGCCGCGGCTATGTCCCGTCGTCTTCGACGCAGTTACCAGCTCCCCGGCCTCACGGCCGCGGTTCCGTGGGGGGTTCCCACCCCACACCCCCCATGCGCCGCGCTGCGACGCACGAAAAGCTATGTCCCGTCGTCTTCGACGCCGGCGGCGCGGCCCAGGCGGGCTTCCACGGCCTCCGGTTCGTACATCTCCTCGACGATGCGCAGATAGAGCTCGTTGGGATTCGGCAGGTTGCGGATGTTGCGCAACGCCTGGTCCTGGCCGGCCGATTCCAGCTCGAAATGCCCGTAGCCGAACATGCGGCCGGTCAGCGACTGCACGTATTTCATGTCGGTGACCCGCAGCAGCGGCATCATGGCGACGTTGCGGGTGAAGATCCCGGAGACCACCATCACCCGTTTGTTGGTGAGGATGAAGCGGTCATACCACCAGTCAGCGACCCGCCAGGCGCAGTACAGGATCACGACGGCCCAGATGATCAGCACCGCGGTGCGCAGCTGCGTCTGGTTGTGCTTGGTCAGCCAGCCCGCGATGTAACCCATCGCGATCGTGGCGGCCACCGCGATCCCGCCCTCCTTGGCGAGCTGGATCCAGTGCCGCTTCCACTCGCCGCGGAACTTCTCGGTCGGGAAGAGATAGCGGGCCGCGTGCCGGCTGGCCTCCTCGTCGAGGGGCGCCATGCGGCTGCCGGGCGGCACCGACGGGCCTGGGTCGCCGGCGCGCAGGCCGGAGAACTCGTCCTCGGTGAAGGTCGGCGGCCCCTCGTCGGCGTAGTACTCGTCGCGGCCGTAGCCACCGAGCCTGGCCGACTGCGCACCGTCGGTGTAGGGGTCGGGGTCCGCGTAGTCGTCGGGGTCGGGGTCGGTGGGACGGGCCCGCGGGATCGGCTCGGTGTCACGATCTTCCCAGCGGCGGGCGCCCGGTTCTTCGGCGGAAGGCTCAGGCCCGGTAGACATCGCAGTCAGGCAACCAGACTGGAGAAGAAGTCCCCGAAACCGGTGGCAATGTCCATGATTCCGCCGCCGATGGACTTGAAGACCTCAGCCGCGGACTGCGGCCGATATGCCACAAAGAAAATGAGGAAAGCGATGCTTCCCCAGGTGAGGACCTTTTTGACCATTGCCGTCAATCCCCTCCCCGCAGCGTCGTGCACAGCACTGCGGCGAACTCAGCGTATCAGTTGCACGGCACACGGTGAATGTGCGCCGCGCCGACAGCGACCCCATCGACCCGAGGGTTGATCCTAGTCGTGTCCTTCTACGCCTTGCCGTGAAGATACGGCGACGGCGCGCCGTAAACGAGGTGGGTTGGCACATCGTCGGCGAGGTCGTGCAGGTCGAGCTCCTCCTCCAGGAGGTAGCCCGCGGCGGCCGGCCACGTCACGACGTAGAGCCACACGCCCATGGCCTCGCCGACGTACGCGCAGCGGTCCTCCGGCGACTTGGCCATCCACAGCGGCGTGGGCCAGCCGGCGGCGCGGACCTTGGCGTGCGCGGTCGTCGTGGCGATGTCGCCGTCGAAGAACGGGCCCGGGTCGGTGCCGGGGATGCCGGCGAACCGGGTGCCGAGGCCGACCCCGGGCTCCTCCGCGATGATCACGCAGTCGGCCGGGCCGTGCTCGACCGGACCGGGACCGCTGCACGCGACCGCGGTGGCGCGCACGCCGGAGCGCTCGTCGCCGACCCAGCCGACGCCGGTCACCGTCCAGCCCGTCGGCAGCGGCCACGGGCACCACATCGGCATCGGCCGCCGATCGCCGGCGCGGTGCGCCGCGGCGATCAGCCTCGCCTTCGCCGACTCGACGATCTCCGGCCCGATGTGCTGCGCGACGTGCAGCGGCAGCACCCCGCCGTCCTCATCGCACCTCCATTCGGAGTGCATGAGGTCCGGTGGCCGCACCGGGCCGCCACAACGGGGACAGCTGACTGCGACGCCCATGTACCCACGGTAATGGGTCCTATGGGCTGTTGTCGCCGTACGCCCGGATCCAGGCGTGCATCGCGATCCCGCTGGCGACGCCGGCGTTGATCGACCGGGTCGAGCCGTACTGGGCGATGGAGTACACCGCGGCACATGCCTTGCGGGCAGGTTCCGACAGGCCAGGGCCTTCCTGGCCGAACAGCAGCACGCACCGGCGCGGCAGTTCGGCCCGTTCGAGGGGCAGCGCGCCGGGCAGGTTGTCGATGCCGATCACCGGCAGGTCGTGCGCCGCGGTCCAGTCGAGGAACTCCTCGACCGTCGCATGGTGCCGGACGTGTTGATAGCGGTCAGTGACCATCGCGCCGCGCCGGTTCCAGCGCCGGCGCCCGACGATGTGGACCTCGGCGGCGAGGAACGCGTTGGCGTTGCGGACCACGGTGCCGATGTTGAGGTCGTGCTGCCAGTTCTCGATGGCGACGTGGAAGCCGTGCCGGCGGGTGTCCAGGTCGGCGACGATCGCGTCGAGGCGCCAGTAGCGGTAGCGGTCCACGACATTGCGCCGGTCGCCGGCCGCCAGCAGCTCGGGGTCGTAGTGGGTCTCCGCAGGCCAGTCACCGATCCATGGCCCCACGCCAACTTCATCCTCGTTGTGCATCTACCGTGAATCCCCGGGCCGGCACTCATTCACCCTGTGGCGCTCACCCGATACGCTACGTTCCTTGCAATCGCAGACCCAGAGGGGATTGGCGAAAATGGTCAAGAAGGTCCTCACCTGGGGAGGCATTGCCTTCCTCATCTTCTTCGTCGCGTATCGGCCGCAGTCAGCGGCCGAGGTGGTCAAGTCCATCGGCGGTGCGCTGATGGACATCGCCGGCGGCTTCGGCGACTTCTTCGCCAGCCTTTTCGGCAGCTGACGCCCCGTCGGGAGCCGGGGCACCCCGCCTGAGGAGCCGGCGCGCCCAGGTGACGGGCGTGACCTTCTCCAGCGGCAGGAAGCTGGCCATCGCCACCTGGTGCGGGATGAACGAGATCGTGATCAGGCAGAAGGTCACGATGTGGAAGGCGTAGAAGCCGGCGACCATCGCGTAGCGCAGCTTCGGCTTCAGGACGAACACCAGCGGGCTGAGCAGCTCGAAGCTCACGATGCCGACCTGGCTGACCGTGGTGAAGCCGGGGATGCCCAGCAACCACTGGGCCAGCTGCGTGCCACGGCGGATGAACGCCCTGGTCAGGGTGGCGCCGGTGAGCCAGGCGAGCCCGCCGAAGCGCAGTTTGGCGATCGAGGACAGGAAGTACGTGCAGACGACGCCGACCTGGGTGAGCCGCAGCGCCCAGCCACCGGCCTCGGTGGCCTCCTTGTCGCCGTGCCGGGCCCGGCCCGCGGTCGGCAGGACGGCGAGCGCGACCAGCAACCCGAACCGGTCATGGTCGATCTTGCCGTAGCTCATCGCGATGATCATCCACTCGAGGTACAGGACGAACACGCTCCAGCCGAGGAGCCGGTGCGCCCGGCCGGTCGCGGCGGCGAGGGACAGCGGGATCAACGCCCAGTAGATCGTCCCGACGAGCAGCGGGGTCGGCGTGGGCAGCGGCAGGATCTCGCCGACGACCAGCGGCTGGTACAGGTTGCCGGGCAGGTCGCCGTGGCTCTTGATCCACGCGCTGAAGAACACGACGTCGAGCGCGACGAACACGTAGACCAGGGTGCGGAAGGCCGCGACGCGGCCCTTGGGCACCGGCTCGAACAGCCATCGGCGCAGCAGGGTCACGGCTTCCACCTCGCCAGCACGACCTCGGTGATCTCGCCGGTCGGCTGCGCGTGGCGCAGGTGGTGCTGGACCTCGACGATGTCGACCTCCACCAGTGGCGGTTTGCCCGGGTTGCGGGCGGCGTAGGCGTCCTGGATCGAGCGCAGCAGGCTCGGGTCGGCCTTGAACCGGTCGATCTGCGCCTCGATCTCGGCCCGGCGGACCCCCGCGTTGCGCTCGTCGAGCACGATCCGCCGGCCGGTGGTGTCGACCCCGTCGGTGCGCAGCACCATGATCGGCTGATTGGGGTTGTCGGCGATCGCGAACATCTGGAACGGGGCGAACGGGAACCAGAAGTCGTTGCCGACCACCGTGCCGGCGAACGTCAGCACGACGACCACCAACGTGGCCGCCACCCGTGTCCCGCGCCCCCGCGAGCTCAACCGTTCCATCGCCGCCGGACTTTACCGTCCGCCGCCTGTTCACGGATCCGTAACTACGCTCTGTAGTGAGACCGTCGACACACTCCGTAGTGGCTACGCTCAATTTTCGTCTCATTTCCATAACTGTGATCTGCGTCTCTATACGGAGCGTTGCTTTCGACGCCAAGATACTCGTCACAGAGCGTGGGCGGCGGGTGCCAGGGAGGGCCCCGCCGCTCACTGCGTCTTTGTCACACTCGGCTGAATTTCACGGCCGCACCCGGCATGCTTGCAGACCCCACAACGACGAGGGAGTGCGAGATGCAGTTCGGCCGGTATTTCGAGGAGTTCGAGGTCGGCGCCGTCTACCGGCACTGGCCGGGCAAGACGGTCACCGAGTCCGACGACCACCTGTTCTGCCTGCTGACGATGAACCATCATCCGCTGCACCTCGACGTCCACTACGCCGAGACGTCGACGCAATTCCAGCGCAACGTGGTCGTCGGCAACTACGTCTATTCGATCCTGCTCGGCATGTCGGTGCCCGACGTTTCCGGCAAGGCGATCGCCAATCTCGAGGTCGAGTCGCTGCGGCACACCGCGCCGACCTTTCACGGTGACACCATCTACGGCGAGACCACGGTGCTGGACAAGCGCGAGTCGGAGTCCAAGGACGACCGCGGCGTGGTCACCGTCCAGACCAAGGGTTACAAGCAGGACGGCACCCTGATCTGCGTGTTCAAGCGCAAGGTCATGGTGCCGAAGAAGTCACACGCCGGCCCGGAGATGCCGAGCTTTCCGGTGCCCCGCGGATAAACGCGCTTGAGGAGGACGGCCGTGGGTTTGCTGCGCAGGCTGCTGGGGCGGGAGCCGGCATGGGTCGAGCGCTGGGCCGTGTATCCCGGCGAGATCGGCGACGGGCTGGCGATGTACAACATCGACCTCGGCGCGGTCGAGGCCGCCCCCGTGGCGCGGCTGCCGCAGCGTCTCGACGTCGACTTCACCTACGCGGGTGACGGCACCAGCGGCATGCCCGCCGACGACGAGCTGGGGACCATCCACGCCCTCGACGAGGCCGTGCGGCAGGCGCTGCGCGGCCTCCGCGGCGCGATGGTCGGCCGGGTCGTCACGGCCGGCACCGGCCGCATCACCGGCTACCTGCCCGACGGCGCGACCGCACCGGCGCTGCCCGACTTCCCCACGCTGGCCCCTGTCGCCACGCTCAGCTCGGACCCGGGTTGGACCCGCGTCCGGGACGAGCTCACCCCGGACGCCTGGCAGCGCAACATCATGGACGACAACCAGGTCGTGCAGGAGCTCGAGGGGCACGGCGACCGGCTCAGCCAGCCGCGGCCGGTGGAGTTCCTCGCGTACTTCCCCGCCACCGACCACGCCGAGGCGGCCGCCGAGGACCTGCGCAACCTCGGCTTCGCGGTCACCGTCGAGCGCGGCGACGAGGCCGACTTCGTCCTGCAGGCGATCCGGCGGGACGCGGTCGAGCCCCCGGCGCTGCACGAGGTGACGTGGGAGGTCAGGGGCGTCGTGGAGCGTCATGACGGGGTGTACGACGGCTGGGGTTGCATGGTCCAGGCCTGAGACGTGCTGGAGGCCAGCCGGATGAGAAGGGTTGCCCAGCCCACCCGACCGGCGACCACCGGCGCGGCCCGCTACTGGCGGTCCAGGGCCCGCGCCAATTCCCTACCGATCTCGTTGACGAACTCCCGCTCGGCGAGCAGGACCTCGACCCCGCCGAGCCGGATCACACCGGGCCGCCACGCGGTCCGGCCGACGCTGGCCGCGACGTCCATCAACCACTCGCCGTAGGCGAGCGCGACGTCCGCGCCCAGCCGTCCGGCCAGCATCCGCACCGCCGCACCGCACTCCGCGAGGACCCCCGCGCGGTCCAGTGGCGCCGCGTCGGTGCCCTGCTCGGCGAAGATCGCCGCGACGACGCCCCGGACGAGCAGCGCCCTGGAGCGCTGACCGGCCGCGATGGCCTCGACCCCGGCGACGGCGTCGACGTTGTCGTCCCCGGCGCTGGCGACGACGAGGACGAGGCGAGGAAGCCGGACGAGCCGGTCCCACTCGTGCCGGTGCAGCGGCAGGTCGACCCCGGCGCTGGGTTGGCTCGGTGTGGGCTGGCTCGACATGGCGTACCTCCCACCGCGAGCGTATGCCGAAAAGTCCGACCCAGCCGCAAATCTGCTGGTTTGCCCCCGCCGAAGCTGATCTTGTCGGTCTCGCGCTCAGTGGCCGGCGCGGGCGGGGTGGTTCGGCGGCAGCGCACAGGCGGCGGTCCCGCCGGGCATCCGGTGCCGGTTGCGGGCGACCCACCGGTACACCGGCCAGGCGAGGGCCGAGACGGGCCGCAGCCCGAGGATCGCGCCGGCGGGCCGCCACAGCAGCCGCCCGGCCAGGCCGGGCGCGGTCTTCAACAGGTCGGCGATCGCGACCGGACCGGCGGTCGGGGCGCGCCCGGCGGTCACGTACTGCACCGCGGCGCCCGCCTGCTCCTCGGTGACGCCGAGCGCGTCCAGGTCGGCGAACTGCCACGCCACGACCTGCACAGCGGGCCTGATGCGGTTTTCGATGAACCGGGCGCATGATGAACAGAAGGCGCAGTCACCGTCGAAGACGAACGTCGGCCTATGCATGACTCCATCATGGATCATCCGCGCGCCACCGCCGTGGTGAGCCCGGACACCGGTTGGGAATGCCGGTAAGGGGTACGTGGTTACAACGGTGCGTACCCGACCGCCCGAAAGGATCGGACAGACATGGCAACCGTAGAACTGACCGCCGAGAACTTCGACGAGAAGGTCGGTGGCGAGGGCATCACCCTCGTCGACTTCTGGGCAGAGTGGTGCGGGCCGTGTCGGGCCTTCGCCCCGACGTACGAGAAGGTCTCCGAGAACAACCCGGACCTGACCTTCGGCAAGGTGGACACCGAAGCGCAGCAGGAGCTCGCGATGGCGTACCAGATCCGGTCCATCCCCACGCTGATGATCGTGCGGGACGGGATCGCGGTCTTCTCCCAGCCGGGCATGATGCGGGAGCAGCAGCTCGAATCGCTGATCAAGCAGGTCCGCGACCTCGACATGGACGACGTGCGGGCGCAGATCGCCGACATCAAGAAGAGCTCGGGCGAGGCGGCACCCGCCGCCGAGGCTCCGGAGCAGGACGCCCCCGCCGCCGCGGAGAAGGCCGAGAGCCCGAAGACGGACAGCCCGAAGGCGGAGACCGCCAAGACCGAGACCGCCAAGGCCGAGACCGCCAAGGCCGAGACCGCGGACGCTGAGCCGGCCGAGGTCACGGAGCGTCAGGATGCGGTGGAGGAAAGGGTCGAGGCGTAGCTTGCGGTTCGTTCGTACACGTGTTCGAATGCAGGTGTGCGATGGGACAACCTGAAGGCGACTGGCGGTCCCGACACCGGTGACGCCGGGACAGTGCGAGCCCTGCCGCTCGCACTGCCCGGGGCCGTCGCCCGCACCTTCGACACCCCGGAGTTCCGGGGTGTCACGTTTTACGAGGTGCAGGCAAAGTCCCTGGTCAATCGGGTGCCGGGACGGTCACGTGTGCCGTTCGAATGGACGATCAACCCGTATCGGGGCTGTTCGCACGCGTGCGTCTACTGCCTCGCCGGCGACACCGCGATCCTCATGGCCGACGGCACCACCCGTGCCCTGGCCGACCTGCGGGTCGGCGACGCGATCATCGGCACCGTGCGTGACGGCCGGCTGCGCCGGTATGTCCCGACGACGGTGCTCGCGCACTGGTCGACCGTCAAACCGGCGCACCGTGTCACCCTCCACGACGGCACGACGCTGGTCGCGTCCGGCGACCACCGGTTCCTGTCCGACCGCGGCTGGAAGCACGTCACCGGCGCCCGGCACGGCCGGGCCCGCCGGCCCCACCTGACCACCGCCAACCGGCTCGCCGGCTTCGGCGCCCTGCCCGAGCGGCCCGTGGAGTCACCGGGCTACCGGCGGGGCTATCTCTGCGGGTTCGTGCACGGCGACGGCCACGTCAGTCCCGTCGCCCCCGCCGCGCTGGACCGGGCCAGGACCTATGCGACGGCGTGCGGCGGCCTGCACGCGATGGCCGCCGACGACCGGGAGTTCGCGGGCGCCAGCGTCCGTGCCGCGAGCGCCGTCCTCGACTGGCCCGACGTGCCCGCCCGCGACTGGCGGCAGGGGTTCGTCGCCGGCCTGTTCGACGCCGCCGGCCAGCTCGGCCCCCGCGAGCACGGCGGCCTGCCCGGCTTCGACGTGGTCGACAAGGTCGTCGTCGACTGGCTGGTCGAGTGCCTGTCCGTCCTCGGGTTCGCCACGGTGACCGACGGCACCGTGACCAGGGTCCTCGGCGGGGTCCGCGAGCGGGTGCGGTTCGGGCTGATGTTCGCCCCGGTCACCCCGACCGGCACCGCCGCGGGTGAGCTCGTCCGCGGCGACGACGGGCTGCGGGTGACCGCGATCGAGCCGCTGGGCGTCGACGTGCCGATGTTCGACATCACCACCGGCACCGGCGACTTCATCGCCGGCGGGGTGGTCAGCCACAACTGCTTCGCCCGCGGCAGCCACACCTACCTGGACCTCGACGCGGGCCACGACTTCGACTCGCAGATCGTGGTCAAGGTCAACGCCGCCGACGTGCTGCGCCGGGAGCTCGCCGCGCCGTCCTGGCCGGGCAGGCACCTGGCGATGGGCACCAACGTCGACTGCTACCAGCGGGCCGAGGGGCGCTACCGGCTCATGCCCGGCATCATCGCCGCGCTGCGCGACCACGCCAACCCGTTCTCGATCCTCACCAAGGGCACCCTCATCGCCCGCGACCTCGACCTGCTGTCCCAGGCCGCGGCCGTGACCAGCGTCAGCGTCTCGATGTCGGTCGGCTTCCTCGACGAGCCGCTGTGGCGTTCGGTGGAGCCGGGCACGCCCAGCCCCCGCCGGCGGCTGGACGTGGTGCGGCGCTTCGCCGACGCGGGCTTCGGGGTCGGCGTCCTCATGGCCCCGATCCTGCCCGGGCTCACCGACACCCCGGAGTCGATCGACGCGACCGTCGCCGCCCTCGCCGCGGCGGGCGCCGCCAGTGTCGTGCCGCTCCCGCTGCACCTGCGCCCCGGCGCGCGGGAGTGGTATCAGGCCTGGCTGACCCGTGAGCACCCGCACCTCGTGCCGCGCTACCGGCAGCTGTATGGCGACGGCGCGTACACCGGCCAGGCCTACCAGCGGGAGGTCGCCGCGCGGGTCAGGCTCGCCTGCCGCCGCCACGGCCTGCCCACCGGCGGCACCGGCACCACCCGCCAGCCATCGGCCGGACCCGCGCCCGAGCCGTCCGTCCCGGTGCCGCCGGCCGCCACCGCGGCCCCGGGACGGGCATCGACACCCCCGGCGGCACCGGCGGTGCCCGCGGAAACCGTCGAGCAGCTGTCACTGCTGTGATCGACGGTCAGGAAATCGTCAGCTTGCGTGCATAAGCTCGGTCGTATGCGTGCTCGTGCCGGTGACTTCCTGGTGCTCCTCGCACCGACCGTGGTGGTCGGTGTGCTGGTGCCGGTCGTGACCAGAGACGACCCGAGCGCCTACGTGCCGGTGCTGCTCGTGCTGCTGATCATCGCCACGATCGGCATCGCGTTCGGGTTGATCCTGCTGGCGCAGACGACGCGGGGGCCGTCGACGTTCGCGGTCGTGGTGTGGCGGGAGCAACCGGCGTTTCGGATCCAGCCCAGCTTCCGCCGGCAGTGTGTGCTCTACGGGGTGCTCGGCGCCGCGCTGATGCTGATGGCGTTCAACGGGTTCCGCGTCGGACACCTGTCGGTCCTTCGGGTCATGTCCTACGGGATCATCGTCCTCACCTCGCTGTTCCTGCTGATCCTGTCGGTCAGGATGCTGCGCAGCGGCCCGCTCGTCCTCACCGCTGAGGGGGTCGCGATCGACGGCGGGCGCTCGTTCGTGCCGTGGGACGCCCTCGACCTCAACTCGGAGCCCGGCACGTGGACCGTCGGCAGTCCGGGCCTGGTGCGGGGACGGCGGGTCCGGGAGTTCCGGCCCGGCGAGGACGTGCCGCTCGAGGTCTCGTTGTACTTCCTGACCCGGGTCGTCGACCTGTACGCCCGGCAGCCGGAGCGCCGGGCCGCCATCGGCACCCCGGAGGAGCTGGAACGGCTCCGGGGCGCGCTCACCCGGCAGATCACCTGACCGTCGCCGCCGGGCGGGGCACCGTGGACCTGTGCGGACACCGGCCCGGCGGGCGGCGGTCACCCTCGTGGCCGGCGGCTGCGTCTACTACCTGATCCCGCTGCGCCTGCTGCGCGCGACCAGCGACTGGGTCCAGGCCGGCGCCGCCGTGGTCGCGTTCGCCGTGCTGGTCACGGCCTTCCGCCGCCAGCTGGTCCGCGACGTCCGCGGCGGCGGTGGCACCGGGGTGCGCCTCGAGACGCTGCTCAATCTGGTCATCGTCACCGTGTTCACGTTTTCGCTGGTGTACGCCCTCCTGGCGCAACACGAAGGCCAGTTCGCCGGACTGGACACCAGGACCGACGCGCTGTACTTCACGCTGTCGACCCTGGCGACCGTCGGCTTCGGTGATGTCCACGCGATCGGGCAGGCCGCCAGGATCGCGGTCAGCGGGCAGATCGTCTTCAACCTCGTCTACGTCGCCGCCGCCGTGGCGGTGTTCACCGGCGGCGTCCGGCGCCGTCTCGGACCCGAACGGGTGACGCAGCCGGCGGACCGGAATCCGTAACGTATGTCTATGACCGCGCCGCGCCGCAACCCGCTCAACTGGCTGTGGGTCGCCGTCCTGCCCGCCGTGACGCTGCTGGCCGGTGGGCTGATCCTGGCGTTCGGCGGGCCGTCGGGCAGTTCGGTGCTGCTCCCGTTCGTGCTGGCCAACATCGTCGCGCACGGTGCCAACTTCGCGGTCAACGAGCTGCGCCGCCGCGACGAGGCGCCGGCGCGTCCCACCTGGGAGTTCCACCGGCCGTTCCGGGAGGGCTGCGCCCGGGTCGGGCGGGTCCTCTCGTTCGGCGCGGTGCTCCTCTTCGTGGCGCTGCTGGCCGACGGCGGCCCGTTCCTCGCGGCCGTCGCGCTGGCCGCCTCGGCCGCCATGTTCACCAGCGGCGCCCGCGCCCTGACGCGACTGGTCCGCGGCACCCCGACCGTCCAGCTCAGCAGCGGCGGCGTGCGGGTCGGGGCACGGGCGCACACCTGGGATGCCATCGAAGGCGTCGAGCTCAACGGCGACCGCTCGCACCCCCGCGTGGACCTGCTGGTCACCGGGCGCTCCCGACCGGAGACGGTGCGCCCGGAGGACATCGACGGCAACCTGCTGTTCCTGCTGGACCTGATCGGCTACTACGTGGCGCACCCCGATCGCCGCCCGTCGATCGGGGAACGGAGCGAGGCGGTCCGGGTGCACGCCCGGCTGCTCGGCGCCCGGCTGGCCGCGGGCCTGACGGGCGGCCCCACACCGATCCCGGCCCAGTAACCACACCGCCGGTCGCCGCGGCGGGCCGGGTGGTCGCGCGCGCTACCGTCGAGGCATGCGCAGCGCTGAGCAGATTCTGCGGGAAGCCACCACCATCGCCGTCGTCGGGGCGTCGAGGGACGCGCGGAAGACCGCCCACTCGGTGCCCCTGGCGATCCAGCGGCGCGGCTGGCGGATCATCCCGGTCAACCCGTACGCCGACGAGATCTTCGGCGTGAAGGCGTACCGCAGCCTCGCCGACATCCCGGAGCCGGTCGACTTCGTCAACGTGTTCCGCCCGTCCCGGGACGCGACACAGGTGGTCAAGGACGCGATCGCGATCGGCGCGCCGGCGGTGTGGCTGCAGCAGGACATCGTCTCGCCCGAGGGGCGGGCCCTGGCCGAGGCCGCCGGCGTCGACTACGTCGAGGACACCTGCATCGCGGTGGTGCGGGCGGTGCACGCGATCAGCGGGCCCCGTATTCCTTGAGCAGGCCCCGGCTGATGATCGTCTTCTGGATCTCGCTGGTGCCCTCGCCGATGAGCAGGAACGGCGCCTCGCGCATGAGGCGTTCGATCTCGTACTCCTTGGAGTAGCCGTAGCCGCCGTGGATGCGGAAGGACTCCTGGACCACCTCGGCGCAGTACTCGCTGGCCAGGAGCTTCGCCATGCCGGCCTCGACGTCGTTGCGCTGGCCCGCGTCCTTGAGCCGGGCGGCGTTGACCATCAGCGCGTGCGCGGCCTCGATCTTCGTGGCCATCTCGGCCAGCTTGAACGCGATCGCCTGGTGCTTGACCAGCTGCGCGCCGAATGTCTGGCGCTGCTGGGCGTACGCGATCGCCAGCTCGAACGCGCGGATCGAGATGCCGCACGCCCGCGCCGCGACGTTGACCCGGCCGACCTCGATGCCGTCCATCATCTGGTAGAAGCCGCGACCTCTTTGGGAAGGTCCGCCGAGGACCGCGCTGTCCGGCACCCGGACGTTGTCGAGGACCATCTCGGTCGTCTCGACGCCCTTGTACCCCATCTTCTCGATCTTGCCCGGGATGGTGAGCCCGGGCAGCGCCTCGTTCTCCCCGAAGCCCGGCGTCTTCTCCAGCAGGAACGTGGTCATGTTCCCGTACACCGAGTCGGCGCCGAGGTCGGTCTTGACCAGCGTCGCGACGACGGAGGAGTACGCACCGTTGGTCAGCCACATCTTCTGGCCGTTGATGACGTAGTCGTCGCCGTCGGGCACGGCCTTGGTGCGGATCGCCGCGACGTCGGACCCGCAGCCGGGCTCCGACATCGAGAACGCGCCGCGGACCTCACCCGCGGCCATCCTCGGCAGGAGGCTCGCCTTCTGCTGCGCCGACCCGTGCTGGGCGACGAGATACGCGACGATGAAGTGCGTGTTGACGATGCCGGACACCGACATCCAGCCCCGCGACAGCTGCTCCACGACCAGGGCGTAGGTCAGCAGCGACTCGCCGAGACCGCCGTGCTCCTCGGGGATCGTGAGCCCGAACAGGCCCATCTCGCGCATGCCGTCGACGATGTCGGCCGGGTACACGTCGCCGTGCTCGAGGTGCTGCGCGTGCGGGATGATCTCCTTGTCGACGAACTCCCGCACGGTCTCGAGGATCGACTGCTGCACATCGGTCAGACCGGGCGTCTGGGCGAGGCGGGCCATGGGTTGACCTCCATTGGTCAGCGGCGTCACAAGGAGCGGAAGTTACCGGCGGGTATGCAGGCAGTATCCCGGCTTGCCCTGCTCCGGACCAACGTGAGCGGCCCACACACCGCTGTGAAATGGTTCTCAGGTGCCCTACAACAAGCTGGCCGTGGCGGCCTTGGTCTGCGCGGTGCTGGTGCCGCCGTTCGGCATCCTGATGGGTCACATCGCGTGGGCGCAGACGGCGCGCACGGGTGAGCGCGGGCACCGGCTCGCGCTGGCGGCGCTGGTGATCGGCTACGTCGAGCTGCTGGTGCTGTGCGGCGTGCCGATCGTGCTGCTCGGTTTCTGAGACCTTGTTGACCTTGGACACTTTGTCAGGCCTGGGGGTGACAAAGTGTCCAAGGTCAACCGGCTGCGGTCAGCGGTACTGCGCCTCGCGCACGCTGTTACCGCCGTCGATGACGAGCATCTGGCCGGTGATGTACGAGGCGCCGGGCGAGCACAGGAACGCGATCGTGGCGGCCACCTCCTCCGGTGTGCCGGGGCGGCCCATGGGGGTGCCGAAGCCCTGCTTGAGCTCCACGAGGGTGGAGGCGCCGGTGTGGATGATGCCGGGGGCGACCGCGTTGACGGTGATGCCGTCGGCGACGAGCTCCATCGCCAGGGCGCGGGTGAGCCCGACGACGCCGGCCTTGGCGGCCGCGTAGCCGGCCTCGGCGGGCAGGGCGTTGACGGGGCCGGCGGTGGCGGCGAGGTTGACGATGCGGCCCCAGCCGTGCTCGGCCATGCCGCCGACGAAGGCGCGGCTGACCAGGAACGCGGTGGTGAGGTTGCGGTCGATCTCGGCGCGCCACTCCTCGTAGGTGAGCTGCGCGACCGGGCGCAGCACCTCGGGGCTGGCCTTGCTCGCCAGGCCCGCGTTGTTGACCAGGATGTCGACGGTGCCGACCTGGTCGATGATCGCGTCGGCGAGCGCGCCGACCTCGGCCTCGACGGTGAGGTCGGCGACGAAGCCGGTGACGCCGAGCTCGGTCGCCCGGTCGTGGATGCGCCGGGTGGTGGAGACGATGGCGACCGCGGCGCCCATCGCCTTCAGCCGGCGGGCGGTGGCGTAGCCGATGCCGTCCGGGCTGCCGGCGCCGGTGACCAGCGCGACGCGGCCGTCGAGACGGTCGATCGCCGTGCTGCCCTCGTCCTCCGCGACCGGCTCTTCGGCGAGCTCAGGCCCGGTGGACGGGACGGCCCGCAGGGTGCGGCGGGCCGAAGACGGGCGGCTCGCGTCACGCCGGTTGCCTTTTCCGGCGGGACCGGTGGATCGTAGGTCGGGTGCCATAGGGCAAATCCTGCCTGCCCGAGCGGCTCCCGGGCAATGCGACACGGATTTCTCAGGCCGGCGGGGTGAACGATGTCGTGCGGGACATGCCCGCGGCGCGGCCCTTCGCGGAGATGACCAGGGCCATCTTGCGCGACGCCTCGTCGATCATCTCGTCGCCGAGCATGACGGCGCCGAGCTTGCCGCCGGCCTCGGAGGTGTAATGCTCATACGCGTCGAGGATGAGCTCCGCGTGGTCGTAGTCCTCCTGGGCGGGTGAGTAGACCTCGTTGGCGGCGTCGATCTGCCCCGGGTGCAGCACCCACTTGCCGTCGAAACCGAGCGCCGCGCTGCGGGTGGCCACCTCCCGGAACGCGTCGACGTCGCGGATCTGCAGGAACGGCCCGTCGATCGCCTGCAGGTCGTGCATCCTGGCGGCCATCAGGATGCGCATGAGGATGTAGTGGTACGGGTCGCCCGGGTATCCCGGGATGAGCCCCCCGACGACCAGCGACTTCATGTTGATCGAGGCCATGAAGTCGGCGGGCCCGAAGATGATCGTCTGGGTCCGCGGCGAGGCTTTGGCGATGGCGTCGACGTTGACCAGGCCGGCCGCGTTCTCGATCTGCGCCTCGATGCCGATCTTCCCGACCGGCAGGCCCATCGTCTTCTCGATCTGGGTGAGCGTCAGGTCCAGCCACTCGACCTGACCCGCCGACTGGACCTTCGGCAGCATGATGCAGTCGAGGTGCTCCCCGGCGCCCTCGACGACCTCGATGACGTCGCGGTACGTCCACGGGGTCGTCAGGTCGTTGACCCGCACCACCCTGGTCTTGCCGCCCCAGTCGCCGTCGTTGAGCGCGGCCACGATGTTCTTCCGCGCGCCGGGCTTCGCGAGGGGCGCGACGGCGTCCTCCAGGTCGAGGAAGACCTGGTCGGCGGGGAGCCCCTGAGCCTTGTCGAGCATCTTCACGCTCGAGCCGGGGACGGCGAGGCAGGACCGGCGAGGACGCATCGGGGTGCTCCTTAGGAGGCATTCAGGTGGACCTACGCCACGGTAACCTCGTCGCGTGAGCGCGCAGAATGCCCCTGTGGAAGATCTCACCGGACGTACGGTGGTGGTCACCGGCGCCAGTTCCGGGATCGGCCTGGCCGCCGCCGTCGACATGGCCCGGCGCGGCGCCCACGTGGTGCTCGTCGGCCGCGACCCGGACCGGCTGAACGCGGCCGTCGCGTCGGTCGGCGCGGCCGGTGGCGGGCGCACTCCCCCGGCGTACCGGGCCGATTTCGCCCGCCTCGACGACGTGCACGTGCTCGTGGATCATCTGCGGCAGCGGTACCAGCGCATCGACGTCCTCGCGAACAACGCCGGTGGTGTGGTGGCCGGCCAGTCCCCGACCGCGGACGGGTTCGAGCCGACGATCCAGTCCAACCACCTGGCCGGGTTCCTGCTCAGCAACCTGCTCCGGGAGCAGCTGCGCAGCGGCCGGATCATCAACACCGCCTCGGCCGCGCACACGATGGGGACCGTCGACCCGTCGGACCTGCGCGGCTCGCGGAAGTCGGGGATGTGGAAGCGGTACGGCGCCGCGAAGCAGGCCAACATCCTCTTCGCCGCGGAGGCGGCCCGCCGGTGGCCCGACATCATGTCGGCGAGCTACCACCCCGGCTTCGTGCGCAGCCGCTTCGGCGCCGGCATCGGGGTGAACCTGATGACGAAGGTGACTCCGTTCGCGAAGACCCCGGAGCAGGGCGCGGACACGCTGGTCTGGTTGGCGGCCACGCCCCGGCCGCAGCTGGTGTCGGGCGGCTACTACGAGAAGCGCAAGCTGATCCGGCCGAACGCGCAGGCCGAGGACGCCCGCCTGGCCGCGCACCTGTGGGACGCGAGCATGGCGGCTGTCGGGTTTTAAGGCCTGGCTCGAGGGTCTAGCGGCGCGCGCCGCGGACCTTGTGCAGGCGGAACGGGCGCTTCGGCAGCCGGGTCCGCCCGGCTCGAGGGTCTAGCGGCGCGCGCCGCGGACCTTGTGCAGGCGGAACGGGCGCTTCGGCAGCCGGGTCGCCGGTGACGGCTTCGGCGGCGCGGCCTGCGAGTCCTCGGGCAGCGGCAGCAGCGGCGCGCCGTCGGCCGGGGTGAGGCGGCTGACCACGCACCCGGTCGCCCACCGGGCGGCCAGGTCGGCGCCGCCGTTGAGCCGCTTCCCGGCGAGCTGCGGCACGAGCTCCGACCACGCCTCGCCGGCCGGGTCGAGGGTCTCGACCGTCGCGGTCCAGGTGACGATCCGCCCGCCGTGGTCGCCGCGCAGGGTGACCTCGGCGGTGCCCGACTCGGCGAGGCCGGGCGCGGCCTGCTCCCCGGGGCCGCTCACGACCAGCAGCGACCCGCCGAGCCACGCGCACCAGACCAGGTAGGACGGGCCGGCGCCGGGCACGGCGAGCCAGGCGACGGCGGCCTTCTTGGCGGCCTCTTCGACCAGCGGTTCCACGCCTGCCATCCAATCACAGTGGCGGGCGCGGCGAACGGTCCTGGAACTCCGTGGAGCCGTACGCCAGCGCCCGCATCCCGGCCGGCCACTCGCCCCACCCGCCCTTGCGCAGCAGCGCGTCGACGAACAGCTCCGCGCTGGGCAGCTTGGCCCACACCGACGGCAGGAACGTGGCCCGCCGGGCGCCGTCGGTGAGGATCAGCCCGTGCACGTGCGGGACGAGGGCCTCCAGCAGCACCCTCCGGCTGCCGGCGGGCAGGTCCGCGGGCTGGTCCAGGACGGAGACCTTCACGTCGAGCTCGGGCCAGTCGGCGGCGGTGACCGGCGGCACCCGCGGGTCCTGCATCGCCCGGACGGCGTTGTGCACGACGTCGCGGTGCAGTGGCCGGACCGGCTCCAGGGTGCCGACGCAGCCGCGGAGGGCGCCGGCGCGCTCGAGCGTGACGAACGACGCGCCGTCGGCGTGCACCGGGCCGGAGCGCGGGAGCTGGGCGGTCAGCCGCTCGCCGGACAGCCGCGCGCGGACGGCGCCCGCCGCGAGGCCGGCGAGCAGTCGTCCATCCACCGGTGACAATGGCGCCGTCACCAGTTCAGCATAGGCCCGGCCAGCATCGGCGCGCCGACCGTCGCGGGCAGTGGCATGCGGCCGGCGACGAGGTCGGGGATCTGGTCGAGGCTGGTGATGCGGGCGCCGTCCCAGTCGAGGTCGGCGTGGAAGGTGAGGTGGCCGCCGAGGTCGGGCGCGTCGAGCTGGACGGCGGTCAGGCCGAAGCGGCGGGCGCCGGTGAGTTCGTTACCGCCGCCGTCGCCGACGTACAGGCAGGCCTCGGGGTGGACGCCGAGGCGTTCGCAGGCGGTGCGGTACATCGCGGGGTGGGGTTTGGCCTGCCCGACCTGCGAGGAGTAGACACCCACGTCGAAGAGGCGGCCGAGCGGCGTGCCGGGCAGCACCGACGGCAGCTCGAACCAGCAGTCGCTGACGACGGCGGTGCGCACGCCACGGTCGCGGAGCAGGCGCAGGACGGGTTCGGCTTCGGGGCGCGGTGGCGCGTCCTGCTGGAGCGACGCGACGCGCAGGTCGGCCGCCTTGCGCAGGCGCGCCGGGGTGGGCCGCGCACCGAGCTCGGCGCACAGCGCCCGCAGGCCCGTTAAGACGCTGCCGTAGGCGCCCTTGGCCCGGTCGTCGAAGGTGCGGTCCAGCAGGGCGAGCCAGGCGTCGGGGTCGACGCCGAGGACCTCGGCGGTCTGCCGGTGCCCGTCGCCGCGCACGACGGCGGTCGTGCAGGTGTTGAAGTAGTCGAAAAGGACAGCGCTAAACACCGTTCGGCCCTCCAGGCATCGTCCGAAAGTATGAGTGCACCGATTCGGTCTACTGCCAAGGAGGGAGACCCGGTGTCGGATCCCAGACAATTTTCACAGAATGACAACATCGGCGTATGCGTCAGATCGGACTGCCCGCGGTCGTTGCCCTCGCCGTCGCGATCATCGCCGTCTCGTCGTCGGCGCCGCTGATCGCCTACGCCGCCGCCCCCGCGCTCGCCATCGCCTTCTGGCGCAACCTGCTGGGCGTCGCCGCGGTCGCCCCCGTCGCGATCGCCGTGCGCCGCGACGAGTTCCGCTCGAAGGTCCTCGGCGCCAGCGTCCTGTCCGGCGTGTTCCTCGCCGTCCACTTCGGCACCTGGGTGCCCAGCGCGAAGCTGACCAGCGTCGCGATGTCCGTCGCGCTGGTCAGCACCACGCCGATCTGGACGTCGCTGATCAACGCGATCCGCGGTGTCCCGGTCCCCGCGAGCACCTGGGCCGGGGTCGGTGTCGCCGTCCTGGGCGTCGCCCTCGCCACCGGCGCCGATCCGGACCTGTCGGGGCGGGCGCTGCTCGGCGACGCCCTGGCCCTCGCCGGCGGGATCGCCGCCGCCGGCTACACGATGCTCGGCGCGCACGCCCGCGGGTCGATCGCGACCAGCACGTACGCGACGATCTGCTACTCGATCTGCGCGATCGTGCTCGGGGCCGCCTGCCTGGCCGGCGGGCAGGACCTGACCGGCTACCCGGCGCAGACGTGGCTGGCCCTCGCCGCGATGACCGTCGGGCCGCAGCTGCTCGGCCACACCCTCATCAACTACTCCCTGCGCCGCGTGCCGCCGACCATGGTCGCCGTGCTGCTCCTGCTCGAGGTGCCCGGGGCGCTGGTGATCGCCTGGCTCATGCTGGACCAGCTGCCGGCGGCGCAGACGCTGCCCGGGATCGCGCTGCTGCTCGCCGGCGTCGCGGTCGTCGTCGTGGGAGAGCGCAGGCGTCAGCCGACGAACGGCGGGACGATCATCTCCCCGGAGGCGACGGCCACGACGTGGCCCGACACGGTCGCCGACACGGCCTCGCCGCCGGCGGCGGTGACGGAGCAGGTCAGGAGGGACGGGCGGTGCATCTCCGAGCCCTGACGGACCTGGTACCGACTGGTCCCGTCACCCGGCAGCAGCCCCGACGCGACCAGCCAGACCCCGAGTCCCATCGCCGCCGAACCGGTCGCGGGGTCCTCGGCCACGCCGGCGTCCGGCACCAGCACCCGTGCGTGCGCCTCGTGCCGCTCCGCGTCCCAGTGCAGGACGCTCACGTTGTCGACGAGGCCGACGGGGCGCAGCCGGCCGACGGCGTCGTCGGTGACGGACAGGAAGGTGAACGACAGCCCGACCCCGGCGTTGCGCGGCGCCGGCCCGACGTGGTCCGACCCGTCCAGGCCGACCGCGGCGAGCAGCGGCGCCTGGTCCAGGGCCGGTCCGACGGTCGGCCGGCCGCCGGTGACGACGGCACTGCCGTGGACCTCGTCGATGGTGATCGGGATCAGGCCGGCACCGCACTCCTGCACCACTTCCGCGTCCTTGACCAGGCCGTCCCGGCGAAGGGTGACGGCGCAGCCGACGCTCGGGTGCCCGGCGAACGGCAGCTCCGTGCCGGGCGTGAAGATCCGGACCCGGTAGGTGGCCTCGGGCACCGTCGGCGGTACCACGAAGATCGTCTCGGAGAGGTTGAACTCGCGGGCGATCGCCTGCATCTGCTCACCGGCGAGATCCCCGGCGTCGAACACGATGGCGAGGGGGTTGCCGGTGAAGGGGCGATCGGTGAACACGTCGACGACCTTGTACCGCAACATCATGCTCCGAGCGTATGTGAGCGGGGCGGCCCGGGAGCGGTCCAACCGCGAGCCGGTGGTCTTCTTCAGTAGTCTTGAGCCTCGTGAGCACCGCGCCCAGGGTCTATGTCGCGCGCCTCGCCGGCCTGAGCGTGTTCGACCCGAACGGTGACCAGGTCGGTCGGGTGCGGGACGCGGTCGCGCGCGCCCGGACCGACGACCTGCCGCCGAGGGTCGTGGGGCTGGTCGCCGAGATGCCGATGCGGCGGCGGATCTTCCTGCCGATCGGCCGGATCACCGCGATGGAGCCCGACGCGGTGGTGCTCAACACCGGCACCCTGAACCTGCGCCGTTTCGAGAAACGCCAGGGTGAGCTGCTGGTCCTGGAGGACTTCATCGACCGGCACGTCAGCGTCCCGGCGACCGGCCGCACCGGCACCGTCGTCGACGTCGCGATGGAGGCCGACCGGACCGGGACGTGGGCGTTGAGCCGGGTCGCGGTCCGCGAGTACAGCGGCCGGCTCACCCGCCGCGGCCACCTCAACCAGCTCGAATGGGGTGAGGTCGCCGGGCTCGCCGGCACCCCCCACGCCCAGGGCACCGCCGGCATCCTCGCGGTGCTGGACAACATGCGCCCCGCGGACCTCGCCAACGTGCTGCAGGACCTGTCGGAGAGCCGCCGCGTCGAGGTCGCCACGGCCCTGGACGACGAGCGCCTCGCCGACGTCCTGGAGGAGCTGCCCGAGCACGACCAGCTGGAGATCATGGCCGCGCTCGAGCCGGAACGGGCCGCCGACGTCCTGGAGGAGATGGATCCGGACGACGCGGCGGACCTGCTCGCCGAGATGCCCAAGGGCGATCAGGACGTGCTGCTGGACCTCATGCAGCCCGACGAGGCCTCGCCGGTCCGCGCGCTGCTGGACTACCTGCCGGGCACCGCCGGCTCGGTGATGACGTCCGAGCCGATCGTCATGGCGCCGCACGAGACGGTCGCGGAGGCCCTCGCGCGCATCCGGGAGCCGCAGCTGTCGCCGGCCGTCGCCGCCGGGGTGTTCGTGACCAGGCCGCCGATGGCGACGCCGACCGGGCGCTACCTCGGTGTCGTGCACTTCCAGCGGCTGCTGCGGGAGCCGCCGTCGGCGCTGCTCGGCGGGGTCGTCGACAACGACATCAGGCCCCTCGCGCCGCAGTCCACGCTCGGGGAGATCACCCGGCGGATGGCGACGTACAACCTTGTGGTCATGCCGGTCGTCGACGACAACGACCGGCTCGTCGGCGCCGTCACCGTCGACGACGTCCTCGACCACCTGCTGCCGGAGGACTGGCGCGACCGTGAGCACGCCGAACCCGCGTTCCTGAACCCCGCCGGCACCGCGGCCCGCGTGCTCGACGGGGGCTCCGGCCGCTTCCTCACCGGCGACGGCCCGGCATCCGGCGGCGGCGGCGGTCCGGCTGCCGGCGGCGGTCCGGCTGCCGGCGGCGGCGGCGGCCCGGGCCCGGCTGCCGGCGGCGGTCCGGCTTCCGGCGGCGGCGCGGCCTCCGGCAACGGCACCGCGGGCAACGGGACGGCCGGCAATGGCTGACCGGCGGCGGCTCGATCAGCCGCGTGAGCCGGGGCGGCTGAAGCTGCCCCGCTTCGACCCGGAGGCCTTCGGCCAGTGGTCGGAGGGAATCGCCCGGTTCATGGGGACCGCGAAGTTCCTCGTGTACATGACGGTCTTCATCCTCGCCTGGATCGTGTGGAACACCCTCACGCCGAAGGACTGGCAGTTCGACCCGTACACCTTCACGTTCCTGACCCTGATCCTGTCGCTGCAGGCGTCCTACGCGGCGCCGCTGATCCTGCTCGCGCAGAACCGGCAGGCGGACCGCGACCGGCTCGCCGGCGACGAGGACCGGCGACGCGCCGCCGCTCAGAAGGCGGACACCGAGTATCTCGCCCGCGAGATCGCGTCGCTGCGCATCGCCGTCGGCGAGGTCGCCACCCGCGACTTCCTGCGCTCCGAGCTGGCCCGGATGAGCGAGGAGCTCGACGAGGCCGCGGTCCGCCGGGCCAAGCTGGAGCGCAAGAAGGCGAAGAAGACGTCCCTGGACGAGCCCATCGAAGAGGACGATCTCAGTCCGGACGACGACCCACCGCGCCGCCGGGCCCGCTCAGCCCGCTGAGCTTCTCGTTTTTCCGCCGGTACGACGCCCGCCCGCCCCGGCTCCACCACCGCGCGATGGCCGCCCCCTGCCCGCCATCGCGCCTGCCCGCCACCGGGCCGCTGCCGAACCCCCGTCGTCCCGTGGGTTCCGGCCGCTCGCTCGCCGTGCTGTGCCCTGACCGCACTTCCGCCGTCCCTTGGGTTCCGGCCGCTCGCTCGCCGTCCCTTGGGTTCCGGCCGCTCGTGCGCCTACTGTGCCCTGGCCGCCACCAGCAGACCCTCGCCGAGCGGCAGGATCGCCGGCACCCACGCGTCGCTGTCCCGCAACGCCTTGACCGCCTCCCGCAGCAGAACGGTCTCCGTGTCGCGGATCGTCGGGTCGCTGACCCGCCCGCCACCGAGCGCGCCGGCGAGCACGAGGGTCCCGCCGGGTCGCAGGAGGCGCTCCGCGGCGGCGGTCACCGCCACGTACTCACTCGGGTCGTGGTCGACGAACACCAGGTCGTACGCCCGGTCCGCGAGCCGCGGCAGCACGTCCAGCGCCCGCCCGCTGATGATCCGGGTCCGCGACGGCGGGTTGCCGGCCGCGGCGAAGACCCGCCGGGCCACCCGCTGATGCTCCGGCTCGAGGTCGATGGTGGTGAGGACCCCGTCACGGCGCATGCCGCGCAGCAGCCACCCGCCGCTCACCCCCGTGCCGGTGCCGACGTCGACGACGGCCTTGGCGTTGCCGACCGCGGCGACGACCCGCAGCGCCGCGCCCTCGCCCCGGCTGACACTGGAGATGCCCAGCTCGACGGCCTGCTCACGGGCGGCGGTGAGCACCGGATCCTCCAACACGTAGCCGTCGACGAAGTCGGCGAACTGTTGTGCGGCTCTGACGGACGGGGGGATGTCGCACCTCCAGGAGACGTCGATCCCCGCAAGCCTAGGAGACCTCGCCCTCACGTGTGGGATGCCGGCCCGTGTAATGCTGGATGCGAAACGGACGGAGGAGCCGATCGTGACAGACGGTTCGGCCTGGCGTCAGCCCGGCCACGGCGCATCGACCAGCCCCGCTGGCTGGCCGGTGCCGCCCGCGCAGCCGCGCCCGCAGCCCGCCGCGAGCAGCTGGTGGTCCGACGCCCTCGCCGACCCGTGGCGCGACCCGGACGCGCAGGTCGTCGTGGTCAAGACCCCCGTCGAGGAGCCGCCGGAGCTGGAGAAACCGCCGCCGCCCGGGCAGGGCCCGCGGGTCGGCATCGGCCTGGTGCTGATCGTGTCGATCGTCACCGCCCTGCTCGCCGGCGCGCTCGGCGGCACCCTCGGCTACGTCTTCGCCGGTGGCGGGGGCAGCATCCTGGGCAACTCACCGCTCGGCAGCGACCCGCCGCTCAACGGTCGCGCCCCGGACACCGTCGCCGCCCTGGCCAAGAAGGTCCTGCCGAGCGTCGTCACGATCAGCATGCGGGTCGGCGCCGGCACGTCGCTGGGCTCCGGCTTCGTGGTCTCCGCCGACGGCTACGTGATCACGAACAACCACGTCGTGCAGGGCGGCAACGGCTCGGCCACGGTCCGCTTCTCCGACGCCTCCGTCGCCCCGGCCACGGTCGTCGGCGGCGACGACGAGTCCGACATCGCCGTGCTGAAAATCAACACCGCGGGCCTGCCCGAAGACCAGCTCAAACCGGTCGAGTTCGGCGACTCCGACCAGCTCCAGGTCGGCGACCCGGTCGTCGCGATCGGTTCGCCGCTCGGCCTGACCAGCACCGTCACGTTCGGCGTGGTCAGCTACCTCGACCGTCCCATCCGCACCAGCGAGGGCGGCACCGCCCGCTACTACTCGGCGATCCAGACCGACGCCGCGGTCAACCAGGGCAACTCCGGCGGCCCGCTGTTCGACGGCGCCGGCCGGGTCGTCGGCATCAACTCCGTCATCGGCACCCTGTCCGAGGACCAGGCGACCGCCGGCAACGTCGGCCTCGCCTTCGCCATCCCGATCAACCACGCCCGCCGCGTCGCCCAGGACGTCATCAACACCGGCAAGGCCCGCCGCACTGTGATGGGCGTCTCACCCGACCCCAGCTACCGCAACCCAGCCGGCGGCGCCCGCCTCGCGTCCGTCGAGGCCAACGGCCCAGCCGCCGGCGCCGGCCTGCACGCGGGCGACGTCATCCTGGCCGTCAACGGCAAGCCCGTCGAGGAGTTCTGGGACCTGACCGCGCTCATCCGCAAGTACGCTCCGGGCGCCGTGGTAGAGGTCCAGTACCTGCGCGGCACCACCAAGGAGAAGGCCTCGGTGACCCTGGTCGCCGACGCGAAGTGACCGGCAGGCCCTCCCGGATCCGCCCCGCGGGTGCGTAGGCTGGCGGGCGAGAGCAGGGAGGGCCGGTAAAATGGGCTTGGAAAACCTCGGTGGCTGGGAGTTCATCGTCATCATCCTGGTCGGGTTGTTCATCTTCGGCCCCGACCGACTGCCGAAGGCGATCAGCGACGGCATGCGCATGCTGCGCAACGTCCGCCAGATGGCCCGCAACGCCACCGGCGACCTGAGCCGCGAGCTCGGCACCGACATCCAGCTCGAAGACCTGCACCCGAAGGCCTTCCTGCGCAAACACCTGCTCAGCGAGGCCGACGAGGCCGCCCTGCGCCGCCCACTCCAGGACATCGTGGGCGAGGTCAGGGGCGTCGCCGACACCGTGAAGCGCGACGCCCAGGCAGCGGTCAACGGCACCCCCACCCCGGACCCCGCCCCCGTCCCACTGACCAAGCCCGCCGCAGCCGCCCGCCCAACCTGGGACGACGTCACATAGGTCGCGACCCCGGCCGCCCGCCCTCCGTCCTGGGGCGAAGTCACGAAGGTCACGACCGCGCCGCCCGCCCGTCCTGGGCCGACGTCACGAAGGTCACGACCCGTCCTCCCCTCCTGGGACGACGCCACGTAGGTCGCGACCCCGCCGCCCGTCCTCCCGTCTTGCGACGACGCCACGTGGGTCACGACCCGTCGGCTCGCCCTGAAACGACGTCACGTGGGTCACAACCCGTCCGCTCGTCCTGGGACGACGCCACGCAGTCACGACCGTGGCGCCCGCTCGCCCTGGAACGACGTCACGTTGGTCACAACCCCTCCGCCCGTCCGCTGGCCCGCTGGCCCGCTGGCCCGCTGGCAGAGCTTCGCCGGGCGTGTACGCCGCACTCGAACCTCTCGCCCGCCCCCATCGCCCGGCCGCCAGCCCTCGACGCCTCGGCAGCCCCACCCTCAGCCTCCGGCCCCGCGCCAGCGGTTAGGGAGCGCCAGCAGCTCGTGGGTGCCAGCGGTTGCATCGATATCAACCGAGTTGCGGCCCCACCCCCTCCCATGATCTGGAAGACCTCATGCACCCCCAGATGCACAAGGCCTTCCGGATCACGGAGCCGCCGAAGGCCGGCACCAGCAACGATCCGCCCCCGCCCCGCGCCGACGGAAACCGGCGCGGGGGCAGATGCCGGCGCGGGAGCGGAAGCCGGCGCGGGAGCGGAAGCCAGCGCGGGAGCGGAAGCCAGCGCGGGAGCGGAAGCCAGCGCGAGAGCGGAAGCCAGCGCGAGAGCGGAAGCCAGCGCGAGAGCGGAAGCCAGCGCGCGGGCAGATACCAGCGCGGCAGCGGAACCGACCCCTCGACCTCAACCCGCCCGGACCGCAGCCGCCGCCGCCCGGGCGACCGCTCGCTGCTCACGCTCGATCCAATCCAACCCGGTCCGCGCCGTATACGCCCACCACCCGACCGTCTCCCGATACCACTCCCGCAGCTCGGCCGGGGACGGCGGTGGTGCGCCGTAGATGCTCGTGGCCGCCTTCAGGTGCTGCTGCAGCTCCAGCGGCGCCCGGTCCGGGTGGCCGAGGACCCGCAGGAGCAGCGCGTGCGCCGTGAACGGGCCGACGCCGCGCACGGACAGCAGCGCCGCATACACCTCCTCGGCCGGGCCGGTGCGCAGCCAGTGCTCGTCGAGGGCGCTGAGGCCAGTGAGGACCGTGTGCAGGCGTCTGGCGCTCAGCATGTTGCTCGCATACGGCTTGAGGCCCGCGACGCCGAGGGCGACGAGCGTGGACATCGGCGGGAACGCGGCATAGACGACCCCGTCGACGACACCGTGCGGGCCGTGGGCGGCGAGGAGCCTGCGCTTGCGCGCCGTGGCGAACCAGTGCTTGGAGTGGTGCACGAGCGTGTAGAAGACGGCGCCCTCGGTGAGGGAGGCGAAGCGGACCTGGTGGAGGCCTTCGGCGACGGCGAGGATCGGAGCCATCGCGGGGTCGGCCCGGGCCAGCCCCAGGAACGTGTCGCGGTCGTCGCGGAGGCTGAGCCAGTCGCTGACCCGGTCGCCCACCGTCGCGGTCTCCGCCGGGGTGAGCGCGTCGTCGCTGAAGACGGTGACCGCGACCCCGTCGTCGCGGCCGACGACTTCGGCGACGACGGCCCGGGTCGGGTCGGTGGGGTGCAGGAACGCCCGGCGGACCCGGCCGTCGACGACGAGCTGGTCGCCGCTGCACGGTGCGAAGGACTCCATGGCCCGCAGCGAGCAGGCGAAGTTGAACGGGGCGGTCGCCCGCAGGACGGTGGCGGTGGTGGTGCCGAGTTCGGTCATGCCCCAGATTTTCGAACAGGGGTACGACAAAAAACGCCGCGTGCCTCAAGGGGCGAGGCGCGCGGCGTTACCAACGATGCTCCCATCGGCGGAGACGCGGGACAAGCCCGTCATCGTTCGTGTGATGTGTTACCGCCGGCGGCAGGCCCCCTGAACAGGCGGGAATGCCGACGTACCATAGCGGACATGTCAGCCCCGGCCACCACCGTCGAAGCCGCGATCGCCGCCGCCCTGTCGACCGTCGACGACCCCGAGATCCGTCGCCCGATCACCGATCTCGGCATGGTCCGCGACGTCGTGCTGCGACCCGACGGCGTCGCCGTGATCGGCCTGCTGCTCACGGTCGCCGGCTGCCCGTTGAAGGACAAGCTGCGCAGCGACATCACCGCGGCGGTCGGCGCGGTCGAGGGAGTCACCGGGGTCGAGGTCGACTTCGGGGTGATGACCGCCGAGCAGCGCAAGGAGCTGCAGAGCAGCCTGCGCGGCGACACGCAGGAGCCGGTCATCCCGTTCGCCCAGCCGGGCTCGCGGACCCGGGTCTACGCGGTGGCCAGCGGCAAGGGCGGCGTCGGCAAGTCCAGCGTGACGGTCAACCTGGCCGCGGCGCTCGCGGCGAAGGGCCTCAAGGTCGGTGTCGTCGACGCGGACATCTACGGCCACTCGGTGCCCCGCATGCTCGGCGCCGACGGCCGGCCCACGCAGGTCGAGTCGATGATCATGCCGCCGTCGGCGCACGGAGTGAAGGTCATCTCGATCGGGATGTTCACGCCGGGCAACACGGCCGTGGTGTGGCGCGGGCCGATGCTGCACCGGGCGTTGCAGCAGTTCCTCGCCGACGTGTACTGGGGCGACCTGGACGTGCTGCTACTGGACCTGCCGCCGGGCACCGGCGACGTGGCGATCTCCCTGGCGCAGCTGCTGCCGTCGGCGGAGATCCTGGTGGTGACGACGCCGCAGGCCGCCGCCGCGGAGGTGGCCGAGCGGGCCGGGTCGATCGCGCTGCAGACGCACCAGCGCATCGTCGGCGTCGTGGAGAACATGTCGTGGCTGGAGCTGCCCGACGGCCAGCGCATGGAGGTCTTCGGCAGCGGCGGCGGCGCGCAGGTCGCGGAGTCGCTCAGCCGTCTCGTCGGCGCTCCGGTGCCGCTGCTGGGCCAGATCCCTCTCGACACGCGCCTGCGCGAGGGTGGCGACGCCGGTGTCCCGCTCGTGCTGTCGGACGCTGCCGCGCCGGCCGCGGCCGCCCTGATCACCGTCGCCGACCGGCTCGCGGTCCGGCGGGAGAGTCTCGTCGGCAAGCCCCTCGGCCTCAAACCCGCCGGTCGCTGAAAGAGGCAAAAGCCGCCACGGTACGACCAGCGCGACTTGCGAAACACGACCCGTGTGGTGCACGCTACGGTGCGTAGATGACCGACAAGTAATTTTTTCGGTTGTGCTAGTGTCTGAAAAGCTGAGCGCCGGACACGGGCAACACGGCGGTCAGGTGGTGGCTTCGAGCCAGCGCACCAGGGTGCGGACGCCCCAGCCGGTGGCGCCCTTCGTCAGCTCACCGTCGGCGGAGTCGGCCCACGCGGACGACGACATGTCCAGGTGCGCCCACTGCTCGCGCAGCCCACCGGTGAACTCGCGCAGGTAGAGCGCCGCCATCACCGAGCCCGCGCCGACGTCGGTGGAGTTGACGAGGTCGGCGACGTCGCTGTCGAGGGCCTCGACGTAGTCGTCGTGCAGCGGCATGCGCCACATGGACTCGCCGGCGACCTCGGCCGCCTCGGCGAGCGACTTGGCCAGGGTGTCGTTGTAGCTGTAGAGCGCCGCGGTCCGCTTGCCGAGGGCGACGCCCTGTGCGCCGGTGAGGGTCGCCAGGTCGATGATCGCGTCGGGGCGCAGCCGCCGCACCGCGTAGGCCATGGCGTCGCCGAGGACCAGGCGGCCTTCGGCGTCGGTGTTGTGGATCTCGCTGGTGGTGCCGCCGTAGTGGCGGATCACGTCGCCGGGGCGGAACGAGTCGGCGCCGAGCGCGTTCTCCGCGAGCGGGGCGAGTGCGGTGATGCGCAGCGGCAGGCGCAGCGCCGCCGCGGCGAGGGTCGCGCCGATGACGGCGGCCGCGCCGGCCATGTCCTTGCGCATGAGTTTCATGCCGGACAGCGGCTTGATGCAGACGCCGCCGGTGTCGAAGGTGATGCCCTTGCCGACGAGGACCACGTGCCGCCGGGCGCCGCGGGGACGCCAGGACATCTCGACCAGGCGGGGGCCGCGGGTGGAGCCGCCGCCGACGGCGAGGATCGCGTTGAACCCCTGCTCGGCGAGGGTCTTCGGGTCGCGGACGGTCGTGGTCACGCCCGGGATCCCGGCGGCGGCCTTCTCGACCCGCTTCGCGAACCAGGCAGGGGTCTTCTCGTCGCTGGGCATGTTCGTGAGGTCCCGGGCCAGGATCGTCGACTCGGCGACGACCTTGGCCAGGGCGAGCCCGCCGGCCAGGTCGGCGGAGGAGGCGACGGCACCGGCGGAGGAGGCGAGCACGACCCGGCGCAGCGCCGGCGGCTCGTCGGCGCCGAGGCGGAACCGGTACGACGCGAGCCACAGCCCCTCCCCCAGCCCGCGCACCGCCGCCGGGGTCACGTCGTCGGGTAGCAGGATCGTGAGGGTGGGCTCCTTGCTGGCGGACTTCGCGAGCTTGGCGCCCGCGGCGCGCCAGCCGCCCTCGTCGCCGGGCCCGACGCCGACGAAGAACAGCCGGTCGGGCCGGCGTCCGGGCCGCGGCAACTTGTGCATGGTGCCGGCCGACCCGGAGTGCTCGACGTCGGCGAGGAACGCCGTCACGTCGTCCAGGTCGGCCGGTCCGAGCTTCAGTCTCGTCAGCGACAGCCGCACGGCGGCGAACCGTGCCGCCTCGAGCTCCGCCGGCGAGAGATCGTCAGCCGTGGCGTCTGAGTTGTCACTGCCGGCCGGCACGACTACGGCGACCGCGCCGGAGGCGTTGCGGGCCGTGGCGAACCGTATGTCCAGCAAGAGCGTGCCTCCATCAGAAGTTTCCGCGCACACCTCGGGGAGCGACCGCCTCGGGGCCACTCGGTTGCGCGGGGTCGTGCCGGATGAACGAGAACCTCAGCCAGTGGCGGTCTTCAGCGCCTCGCTGAGCTCGTTGGCCTCATCCTTGGTCATCTCGACGACGAGCCGCCCACCACCTTCCAGCGGGACCCGCATGACGATGCCCCGGCCCTCCTTGGTGACCTCCAGCGGACCGTCGCCTGTCCGCGGCTTCATGGCCGCCATGTTGTCTCCCTTCGCTCCCTGATGTCCCAGACACCAGGTGGCACAGCCGTCCCCGCATGCCCGCACGCCTTCTCACCAGCGTCGACCGGGACCTGCCTCCCGGCCATCCGACTCGTGATGAACGCACCAACAGATGATTTTCCCTGATGATGGCCCCAAGACCCAAACTGGGACGCGAACCATGTGACAACTCCTGGCGGTGGATGCCGGTCAACTGTCACAATAAGCGGCCATGCAGGCCCGGTCCGCCCTCTTTGATCTCTATGGCGACCATCTCCGTCCCCGCGGTGGACGGGCCGCCGTAGCGGCCCTCGTGCGCCTGCTGGCGCCCCTCGGCATCGCCGCGCCCGCCGTCCGGACAGCGGTGTCGCGGATGGTGCGGCAGGGCTGGCTGCACCCTTTACGGTTGCCGACCGGCCCGGGCTACGGCATCACCCCGAAGGCGGCACGGCGGCTCGATGCGGCGGGTGCCCGCATCTACCGCACGCCGAAGGGCGACCCCACCTGGAACGGCCGGTTTGATCTCATCACGTTGGACCCGCCGCAGCACCGAGGCGCGCGGGCGCGGCTCGTCGCGAACCTCGGATTTCTCGGGTACGGCGCGATCGACGCCTCCACCTGGATCGCCCCGCGCCCCGGCGAGGGCGTCGACGCGCTGCTGACCGAGGCCGAGGTCCGGTTCGACCGGTTCAGCGCCGCCCACGTCGCCGGCGGCGGCTCGCTCGTGTCGCGAGCCTGGGACCTGGACGAGATCGGCGCCGCGTACGAGCAGTTCGTCGCCAGGCTCGCGCCGCTCGTGTCGGCCGTCGGCCCAGGCACCGACGACGAGCGGGCGTACGC
This sequence comes from Dactylosporangium siamense, assembly GCF_016862795.1. Lineage (GTDB taxonomy): Bacteria > Actinomycetota > Actinomycetes > Mycobacteriales > Micromonosporaceae > Dactylosporangium > Dactylosporangium siamense. The sequence goes on from NZ_BONQ01000174.1 coordinate 59,957, forward strand.
GGCCAGGTTCACGCTCGTGCACGCGTGGCGGGCGTTCCTGTTCCGGGACCCGCAGCTGCCGCCGGAGCTGCTGCCGCAGCGCTGGCCGGGCACGGCGGCGGCGGCGTTCTTCGACCGGCACGCCGGACGGCTGCGCCCGGCCGCGGACCGCTACGTTGACCAGTGTCTGC
>NZ_BONQ01000175.1 GCF_016862795.1 Dactylosporangium siamense
GGCGAAGCAGCTGACCAGCACCGAGAAAGGGTGAAGCATGAACCTGCAGGTCGAGCGCAACGACGCGGTCGCCGTGGTGACCCTGAACCGTCCCGACGCCCTCAACGCCCTGGACACCGCGACGAAGGTCGCCCTGCGCGACACGCTGCGCGAGCTGGCGGACGACCCCAAGGTCAGGGCGGTCGTGCTGGCGGGGGCGGGCCGGGCGTTCTGCGTGGGTCAGGACCTCCGTGAACACGTCGCGTTGCTGGCGACGGACGACCCGGCGCCGCTGTCAACGGTCCGGGAGCACTACAACCCGGTCGCGGAGCTGATCGTGGGCATGCCGAAGCCGGTGATCGCCGCGGTGCGGGGCATGGCTGCGGGTGCCGGTGCGTCCCTGGCGCTGCTGGCGGACTTCCGGGTCGGCGGGCCGGGGACGAAGTTCCTGATGGCGTTCGCCAACGTGGGGCTGGCCGGTGACACCGGCGTGTCGTGGACGCTGCCGCGGCTGATCGGCCACGCGAAGGCGACGGAGCTGCTCATGCTGGCCGAGCCCGTCGACGCGGCCACCGCGGACCGGCTGGGCATGCTGTCCACGCTGGTCGAGGACGACGAGCAGGTGCTGCCCACCGCGCTGGCGCTCGCGGCCCGGCTGGCCGCCGGTCCCACCGTGGCGTACGCGCAGATCAAGCGCCAGCTCGCGACCGGCGGATCGGCCGGGCTGAGCGAGACCCTGGAGGTCGAGGCCGACGCGCAGGCGACCTGCGGCCGGACCACGGACCACCAGGCAGCGACGGCCGCCTTCGTGCAGAAACAGAAGCCGGTTTTCAACGGGGCCTGATCGCGGCCTTACCTGGCTCGTACACGCCGGTCCTACTGTTGGCCGCATGGCCGATCGGAAAGCCCTCGCACACCTGCTGCGCCGCGCGACCTTCGGACCGACCGCCGAGGAGGTCGACGCGGCGGAGCGGGCCGGTGCCGACGCGACCCTCGACGCCCTGCTGGACCCGGCCGCCGAGGACGCGGGCGCCGCTCGTACCCCCGTGCCCAAACTGCCGGTCATGCTCAACGACAAGACCGACCGGGCCGCGCAGATCCGCACCGTGGGCTACTGGTGGCTGGACCGGATGGTTCAGGCCGAGCACCAGCTGCACGAGAAGCTGACGTTCTTCTGGCACGGGCACTGGGCGACCTCGGCGGACAAGGTGAAGTCCGGTGCGCTGATGCTCGGCCAGCAGCAGACCCTCGCCCGCACCGGGCTCGGTGACTTCGGCACGATGGTGCGGGCGATGCTCCGCGACCCGGCGTTGATCATCTGGTTGGACGGGCAGCGCAACACCGTCAAGGCACCCAACGAGAACCTCGCCCGCGAGCTGATGGAGCTGTTCACCCTCGGCGTCGGGCACTACACGGAGCAGGACGTCCGCGAGGGCGCCAGGGCGCTGACCGGCTGGGTCATCGACACGACGACCGGCACGGCCAGCCTCAACGCGAAGCGGCACGACGACAAACCCAAGACCATTCTCGGCCGGACCGGCACCTTCGACGCGGACTCGTTCGCGGCGCTGCTGCTGGCGCAACCGGCCAGCCCGGAGTTCATCGCCCGACGGTTGTGGCTGCGGTACTGCGGCGACAACCCGATCCCCGAGCCGGCCCTGGCCGAGGCGAAGCGGCAGCCGACCACGGCGGCGATGCTGCGGGTGCTGCTGCTCGCCGACGGCCACGCTGAGCTGGTGAAGCAGCCGGTGGAGTGGCTCGCCGGCGCGTTGCGGCAGCTGGGGCTGCGCCCCGGTGACATGCCGGAGAACCAGCGCAAGCAGCTGCAGAGCGGGCTCAACCAGCTCGGTCAGGTGCCGCTGCGGCCGCCGAGCGTCGGCGGCTGGCCGGCCGGCGCCGCGTGGCTGACGACGTCGGCGACGCAGGCCCGGCTGAAAATGGCGCAGCTGCTGGCCGGCAAGGCGCCGCAGCCGGTCCTGGACCGCCTCGGCGCCGCGCCGCAGGCGCAGCGGGTCGACGCGCTCGCCCGGTTGCTCGTCGTCGACGCGTTCACCGACCGGACCCGCGCGGCGCTCACCCCGGCCGCCGGCGACCCGCGCAAACTCCTCGCCCTGGGTCTGGCGAGCCCCGAATACGCGATCCAGTAGGAGGCGCACATGGACACCGTGACCCGGCGCAAGTTTCTGATCACCAGCGGCGTCGTCGGCGGCGCCGCCCTGGCCGCCGGCAGCGCGTGGACGCTGCGCGACGTCTTCGACACCGCGACCTGGGACGACCGGCCCGGCGACGCGAAGACGCTGGTCCTGGTGACCCTGTACGGCGGCAACGACGGCCTCGCCAACGTCATCCCGTTCGCGGAGAAGGGCTACCGGGAGGCGCGCAACGAGCTCGCGTACAGCGCCGAAGAGGTCATCAAGCTCAACGACACGGTCGGGCTGAACCCCGGGCTGGCCGGCTTCAAGCGCATGTTCGACCAGAAGAAGCTCGCCGTCATCCGCGGCGTCGGCTACCCGAAGCCCGACCACAGCCATTTCCGGTCGATGGACATCTGGCAGACCGCGCAGCCGGACCGCCCCGGCAACACGGGCTGGCTGGGCCGCTGGCTGGACACGTTCGGCGGCGACCCCAGGCACGCGGTCTCCTTCGAGCCGGTCCTGCCGCCGCTGCTGGCCGGCGCGACGAGCGCGGGCGCGGCGGTGCCGGTGACGGGGCTCGCCCTGCCCAACGGGGTGCAGACCGCGACGCTGGAGAAGTTCGGCGCGACCTCCGCCGGTGAGCCGGCGCTGCAGGCGCGGGCCGCCCGTGCGTTCGCCGACCTGGTCAGCGTCGACACGCTGATCCACAGCGTGGACAGCGACACCGACGACGAGCCCGAGCAGGCCGGCGGGACCGGCACCGGCGGCCGTTCGGACCTGAAGGCCCAGCTGGACCTGGTCGCCCGCTGCGTGGAGGCGAACGTCGCGACCCGGGTGTTCTCCGTGTCGCTCGGCGGGTTCGACCTGCACGCCGAGGAGCGTGACTCGCAGGAGAGCCTGCTCAAGCGGCTCGACGAGGCATTGACCGGGTTCGCGGAGCGGATGGCGAAGACCGAGGCGGGCCGCAAGGTCGTCGTGGCCGTCTACTCCGAGTTCGGCCGGCGGGTCGCCGCGAACGGCTCCGACGGCACCGACCACGGCACGGCGTCGAACATGTTCCTGCTCGGCAGCCCCGTCAAGGGCGGCCTGTACGGCGAGCAGCCGAGCCTGTCGGACCTCGACAACGGCGACCTGAAGTTCACCACCGACTTCCGGTCCGTCTACGCGACGCTGCTCAAGGACGTCCTGGACGCCGACCCGCAGCAGGTCCTCGGCTACGACCGGGCGTTCCCCGGGCTGCTGTAGGGATCATTCCTCTTCGGGGTCCTGGTTGGCCTCGGCGCCGAGCACGAACGCCTGCATGGCGAGCTCGTCGCCGACGGGCCAGACGTACGCGGGCAGCTCGGCCGGGCCGAGGTCGCGGACGTAGGCCCAGAACTCACGGACCGCTTCGCCCGGCGACGCCGCCTCGATCGGCAGGTCGACGCTCACCAGCCAGGTCCGCTTGCCGGTCCGGGCGGTCCGGGCCGCGCTCGTGACCGCGGTGAACGCCGCCTCGTCGACGGGGTGCGACCCCGGGTCGAGGGCGGCGTCGAACGGCAGCGGCGCGTCGATCAGGTTGACGGTGTACCGCAGGCGCCCCTCCGCGTCGGCCCGGGCGACACCGAAGACGACCGGCGGGTCGAGCGCCGCGACGAGCAACGCCTCGTCACCGGCGGGCAGCTCGGCGTCCGGCACGAACTGCGAAGCGTAGAGACGCTCCTGCGAATACCGCTCCTCGGCAACGACCACCGCCCACTTCGCCATGACCCCATTGGATCATCCGGTGGTCTCAGCGCTGCTCGACGGTCCAGCCGGTCTGGTCGGCCCACTGCTCGGCGCGGTCCAGCATGTCGAAGATGAACTCGGTCTTCGCCCGCGTGTATCGCTCCCGGTCGTCCGCGAACCGGATCGCGAGGCGCCGTTTCACCTGCGCATATGCGTCGGCGGCGAGGTCGTGGTTGCGCAGGAAGTCCACGAAGAGCAGCTGGACCCGCTCGTGCGAGGAGCCGCGGGAGGTGACGTGGACGTGCCGGGTGCGTGGCGGCGCGGCGGGCCGGTAGAACGACCATGACGCGGCCGGGTCACGGTGCGCCAGGGCCAGCCCGGTCGACTCGATCGGGGCCCGGTATCCCTCCCGGTCGTGTTCGTCGGCGACGACGACGAGGATGTCGATGACGTTCTTCGCGGCGAGGCCGGGCACGGCCGTGGAGCCGATGTGCTCGATGCGCAACGCCACCGGGCCGAGCGCGTCGGCCAGCTCGTCGCGGTAGTAGGCGAACTTCGCCGGCCAGCCCTGGTCGTAGTCGACCAGGTCGAGGGGACCCCCGTAGTCGGCGGCGAACTCGGCGGTCATCCGTCCACACTCCCGTCGCACACCGGGTGATCGTCCGTCCGGATCATGGCCGGTCGAGCTGCACAAAACAAGAGGCGAGATGATCGTCCACCATGCCGGTGGCCTGCATGAGCGCGTAGGCGGTGGTCGGGCCGACGAACCGGAACCCGCGCTTCTTCAGGGCCTTGGCCAGGGCTTTGGACTCCTCGGTGACGGCCGGCACCTCGGCGAAACCGGCCGGCCGGGCCGCCCGCGGCGCCGGCGCGAACGACCACAGCAGCGCCGCGATCCCCTCGGGGACCTCGGCTGCGGCCCGGGCGTTGGCGATCGCGGCCTCGATCTTCGCCCGGTTGCGCACGATGCCGGCGTCGGCCATCAGCCGCTCGACGTCGGCCTCGCCGAACTCGGCGACCTTGGCGATGTCGAAGCCGGCGAACGCGGCGCGGAACGCGGGCCGTTTGCGCAGGATCGTGATCCACGACAGGCCGGACTGGAACGCCTCGAGGGTGAGCCGCTCGTAGAGCCCGTCGTCGTCGCGGACGGGCCGTCCCCACTCCGTGTCGTGATAGACCGCATAGTCCGGCGTGGAGCCGCCCCACGCGCATCTGGCGAGCCCGTCGTCACCGATGACCACATCAACCACGTCACGGAATGTACTGCAGCCCTACGACAGTTTCCCGGCCTCGACGAGCCGGGCGAAGCGTCGCAGGGCGCCGGTGAGGCTGACCTTGGAGCCGGGCCAGAGCACCGGCCAGGCGGCCTTCCCGGCGACCCCGGCCGGCAGGTGGAACCACTCGTGCCACACGACCTGGGTCCGGCTGGCGCCCAGCGGCGTGCAGCGCAGCACCCCGGGGCCGCGCAGCACCTTGCCGTGGTGCACGACCCGGACCTCGAACGGCGGGTCGACCTTGACCACGCGCATGAGGTCGCGCAGCGCGGCCGGCCCGACCCTGGTGACCGCCTCGATGGAGCTGCCTTCGCCGCCGTCGCCCGACAGCACCCGGACCGTGGTGAACGGGATCCAGTCGCTCTGCCGCGGCCAATCGATGAGCGCGGCGAAGACCCGCTCGGCGGGTGCCCGGACAATCACCGTCGCGGTCACCTCGCCGGTGCCTGGTTGGGTGACCGCGTCGTCGAACGACGGATCGGTCACTTCACGACCGGGGAAGGACTGCCCCACGTCTCGTCGCTGGGCAGTCCCCAACTGTTGGCCGTGCCGTCCTCCGGGGTCGCGGCGGCATCGGTGTCGGAGATGACGTCGGCGTCGGCGTCCGCCGCGGGGGCGGCCGGGGGCGTCTTCTCCAGGGTGACGTTCGAGCCGCCGGCGCCGGTGATCGCGGCCTCGCGGGCGTCGCGCAGCGCGTCGGCGTCCTCGCTGCGCCCGTCGCGCAGGGCCTTGACCTCGGCTTCGAGGACCTGGATCAGTTCCTCCTTGTATCCGATGTCGTAGCCGGCGCGCCGCAGCGCCGCGTCGACCTGCGCCATCCGGTAGCCCCGGAGGGTGGTGTCGAAGCGCACGTGCCCGACGTCGCCCTCGACCAGCGGCCGGGACGAGGGCAGCGGCACCGCGCGCCCGTCGGGCTCGTGACCTTCGATCCCCGGGTCATCGCCGGTGATCAACAAGGACACGCCGAACCCGATGGCCCCGACGACCACGGCGGCGATCAACACCAGGAGGAACTCAGCCATAGGGGGAATCGTGGCACGCTGACTGGGCGCGGGCGACCCCGGCACACCCATCTGAAGGAAAGACGGAGGATTCATGATGTTTCGGCTGGGCGGCCGGCAGTTCACCGACGGTGACTACGCGGTGATGGCGATCGTGAACCGGACCCCCGACTCGTTCTTCGACCGGGGCGCGACGTTCGCGGAGGACGCCGCGTTGCGGGCGGTCGAGGCGGCGGTCGGCGAGGGCGCGGACATCATCGACATCGGCGGGGTGAAGGCCGGCCCGGGCAGCACCGTGGACGCCGCGGAGGAGCTGCGCCGGACGCTGCCGACGGTCGTCAAGGTCCGGGAACGCTTCCCCGACGTGGTCATCTCCATCGACACGTGGCGGGCCGAGGTGGCCCGGGAGATCATCGCGGCCGGCGCGGACCTGATCAACGACACGTGGGCGGGCGCCGACCCGCAACTGGCCGTCGTGGCCGCGGAGACGGGCGCCGGACTGGTCTGCTCCCACGCGGGCGGCCTCACCCCACGGACCCGGCCGCACCGGGCCGCCTTCACGGATCCGGTGGAGGATGTCGTACGCACCGTGACGGACCTCGCCGAGCGGGCGGTGTCGCTGGGGGTGCGCCGGGACGGCATCCTCATCGATCCGGCGCACGACTTCGGGAAAAACACACGGCACTCCCTGGCGATCACCAACCGGCTCGGGGAGATGACGGCGACCGGCTGGCCCGTGCTGGTGGCGCTGTCGAACAAGGACTTCATCGGCGAGACCCTCGACCTGCCGGTCGGCGAGCGGCTGGAGGGCACCCTCGCGGCGACGGCCGTGTCGGCGTGGCTGGGCGCGCGGGTCTTCCGGGCGCACCAGGTGCGGGCGACCCGCCGGGTCCTGGACACGGTCGCGGCGATCCGCGGCGACCGCCAGCCTGCCGTCTCCCGCCGCGGGCTGGCCTAGCCCCGGCGACCGGTCAGGTCCAGCGCCGGCCCCGGCGACCGGTCACGTCCAGCGCCGGCTCCGGCGACCGGTCAGGTCCAGCGCAGGATGCGCTTGCGCCACGCGTACAGGATCCCGAGCCCGAGAACCGCGACGAAGATCGCCATCTCGACGACGGCGGCCGCACCGAACTCGGGCCGGTCGAAGATCACTGCCCAGGGGAAGAGAAACACGCTCTCCACCGCGAACAGCGCGTACAGGAATGCGTACACGTAGTAGCGGATCTGGGCCTGCGCCCAGTCGCCGCCCACTGGGTCAAGCCCACATTCGTAGGTGTCGAACTTGGCCGCCGTGGCCCCACTGTCAGCCGATCGGCGCGGCCCCAGCAGCCGAGCGGCCGTAAAGGCAGCGACGAAAACGCCCGCTCCGACCAGAAGGAGTAGGCCGAGCGTCGCATAACCACCCAGATATCCACTCACAGCACGCACCGTACTCGCATAAACACGTTCTCCGACATGCCGAAATCCTGGACTTGTCTAGATAATGAGCTTCCTTGCCTGACGGCAACCAAGCACCCCACCAGCCAGCAGATCGCCGCCGAGATACGAGGACACCCCCCATGGAAGCACCCGCGCGCCGACGCGCCCGGCTTCTTGCTGCCTTCGTCGTGCTGACCACGGTCTGCTCGCTGTCGTTCACGCTATCCCCCGCGGCGCACGCCGAGACGACGGAGCCGACGGAGTCCACGGAGCCGTCGCCACCACCGTCCTCGGAGCCGCCGGCCCCGACGACCGAGCCCCCGACGACCCAGCCGCCGGCGGCGACCACCGAGCCGCCGACGCAGGCGCCGAAGGTCCGCAAGCTCACCCTGGGCGCCAGCAACGTCGAGCTCGGCGGTGCGTACTGGCAGGGCGACGGCAAGGCCAAACTGGTCATCTCGGTGCAGAACAGCGGCGATGTCCGGGAGAAGGTCGCCGGGTCCTACACGTTCCCCGGCGGCGACCAGAACGTGACCGTGGCCGACTCGTACGGCACCGACGGCTGCAACCCCGACGGCGCGCTGGGCTTCACCTGCATGCTGCCGCCCGGTGGGCTCGGCTACCTGGTCGTCACCGTCGTGGTCGGGCCCGACGCGTGGAAGGTGACCGGCACCGGCACGGTCAAGGTCTCCACGCACCCGGACAACGCCGTGACGCGGTCGCGCAGCTTCGCCCTCACGTTCACGCCGCCGCCGGTGCCGGGCATCGAGCTGACCACCGACCGGCCGTCGCTGCCGGCGCAGCCCACCCCCGCCGTCGAGCAGACCACCCTCGCGGTCAAACTGCGCAACACCGGCAGCGCGAAGGCCGGCGGGGCGATCGAGGTGGTCACCCCGCCCGGCGTCGACGTGGTCTCCTTCCCGGCCGTCTGCAAGGTCAAGAAGAAGATCTCCGCCGAGCGGGACCGCTGTGAGCTCGGCGACGTCGCCGCCGGCAAGGACGTCGTGGCGAGCTTCGGGCTGAGCGTCAGCGCGGCCGCGCACGCGGAGTTGCCGCTGACCGGCGCGGTGCACGGCTACCTCACGCCCGCCGGCCTGGCCGCGATCGAGACCCGCACCGACTACACCATCATCGGGCCGCCGCCCGTCGGGGAGTCCGCGATGCCCACCGCGGCCCCGCCGTCGCCCGTCGCGGTGGTCGCCAGGACCGCCGACCCGGAACGGCCGGCCTCGGGCGGCCTGCTGACCAGCGAGCGGCTGTCCAGCCTGCCGTTCGTGGGCGGGATCATCGGCCTGGTCGCCCTGGTCGGCTTCCTGGTGGTGCTCTCGCTGCGCCGCCGCCTGCGCGACGAGGCCGAAGCGGCGGAGGTGGAGGCGGAGGAGCCGGTGACCGTACCGGCGCCGCGCAGAAGTGACGAAGATCTACCGCCGCTGCCCCAGCGCTCGCCGATCCCTCGCTCACTGACCCTGCCGAGGCTGCCCAGCGGCCCCGTGGCAGGGTCAGGGTTCCGCGAACCCGAGGAGTAACGGCAGGTTAGTGGGATTTGTGTGGTTTCACATCAGCCGCACAAATCCGGGATCCGACCCACACCGGCACCGGCGACGGCGGTGGGCGCGGACCTTCGACGTACCCTCTGGACGTACCCTCGGAATGTCAAGAAGGATCGGGCCGGCTCGACGACGTGGTCGCACCACCGCATCCGCCGTTCCGCCGGCTTTTATCAGGAGGTCAGCTCACGTGACCAAGCAGGTCCGCCAGCTGGATCGA
>NZ_BONQ01000176.1 GCF_016862795.1 Dactylosporangium siamense
TTTTCGATTAAGGGCCGCCCTGCCTAGGGCGGCCCTTAATTCGTTTACCGGGTCGAGTGCATGCAGCGCACCCCGGTCGGGAAGGATGAAGTCGTGACCGCAGGACCCAACGACCGCGATAACAAGGGCGGCCAGGACCGGGGAGATCGCCCCGCGTCCGGTGACCGCAAGCCCCGTTGGACCGGCGCCGACCGCGACCGCGGCTCGTCTTCGAGTTCCCGTACCCCGCGTGACGGCGCCCCGCGGGCCGGCGGTGACCGCTCCGGCGGCTCCCGCGACCGCGACGGCGGCTCGAGTGCTGGCGGCGGGTACCGCTCCGGCGACCGCACGACCGGCGGTGACCGCTCCGGCGGCTACCGGTCCGGCGACCGCACCGACCGCACCGACCGGCCCGCAGGCTCGGGTGGGTACCGCTCCGGCGGCACCGGCAGCTCGGGTGGCTACCGCTCCGGTGGGACCGGCGGCTCCGGTGGGTACCGGTCCGGCGGCGCCGGCGGCGACCGTTCCGGGCCTCGTGAAGGTGGCGAGCGCTCCGGTGGCTTCCGGCCTCGTGAAGGTGGCGAGCGCTCCGGTGGCTTCCGCGACCGCGACGCTGGGCCCCGTGACGGCGGCCCGCGAGGTGACCGCGGTGAGCGGCCGGGCGGCTTCCGCTCCGGTGGCGCGGGTGGTGGCTCCCGTTCCGGTGGTGACCGTCCGGGGTTCCGTGACGGCGAGCGTTCCGGCGGGTTCCGTGACGGTGGCCCGCGCGGCGACCGTGGCGACCGGCCTGGTGGCTCCGGTGGGTTCCGCGACCGTGACGGTGGCCCGCGTGGTGACCGTCCGCCGTTCCGTGACAACGCTTCCCGTGGTGACCGTCCGGGCGGCTTCCGCGACCGTGACGGCGCCCCGCGCGGCGACCGGCCCAGTGGTGGGTTCCGCGACCGTGACGGCGGCCCGCGTGGCGACCGGCCCGGGTTCCGTGGCGCGGACCGTGGTGACCGTCCCGGCGGGTTCGGTGGCGGCGACCGCGGCGACCGGCCCGGTGGTTTCCGTGGCGGCTCGGACCGTGGTGACCGGCCCGCAGGCGGTGGGTTCCGTGACCGTGACGGTGGCGCTCGCGGCGACCGGCCCGGTGGCTTCCGCGACGGTGGCCCGCGCCCCGACCGCGGCGACCGTGGTGACCGTCCCGGGTTCCGTGGCGCGGACCGTGGTGACCGCCCCGGTGGCTTCCGCGACCGTGACGGCGGCCCGCGTGACAGCGGTCCCCGTGGCGGTGGGTTCCGTGACCGCGACGACCGGCCCTCGTTCCGCGACGGGGCGCCGCGCGGCGACCGGCCCAGCGGCTCCGGTGGGTTCCGTGACCGTGACGGTGGCCCGCGTGGTGACCGTCCGCCGTTCCGTGACAACGCTTCCCGTGGTGACCGTCCCGGGTTCCGTGGTGGCGCCGACCGTGGCGACCGTCCCGGCGGGTTCGGTGGCGGCGACCGCGGCGACCGGCCCGGTGGCTTCCGCGGCGACCGGCCCGCAGGCTCTGGTGGCTTCCGTGACCGTGACGGCGGCCCGCGTGAGGGCGGTCCCCGTGGCGGTGGGTTCCGTGACCGTGACGGTGGGGACCGGCCCGCGTACCGCGACCGGGGCGACCGTCCCGGCGGCGACCGTCCTGGTGGCTTCCGCGACCGTGACGGTGCTCCCCGTGGCGACCGTCCGGGCGGCTTCCGCGACCGCGACGGTGCCCCGCGCGGCGACCGGCCCAGCGGGTTCCGTGACCGCGACGGCGG
>NZ_BONQ01000177.1 GCF_016862795.1 Dactylosporangium siamense
CCCGCGTGGCGACCGTGGTGACCGCCCCGGCTTCCGGGCCGGCGGCGACCGGGGCGAGCGTCCGGGTGGCTCCCGTGACCGCGACGACCGTGGTGACCGTCCCGGTTTCCGCGACCGGGGCGACCGGGGCGAGCGTCCGGGAGGCTTCCGGGACCGTGACGGTGGGCCGCGCGCCGGTGGGTACCGTGACGGCGGCGGCGAACGGTCCGGCAACTTCCGTGACGACCGGGGTGGTCCCCGCCGCGACCGGGGCGACCGTCCCGGGCAGCGCGACGGCGGGTTCCGGGACCGGGACTCCAGCGGGCGTGGCGCGGGCTTCCAACGGCCCGAGGCGCTGCGGCGCAACGACGCCGGTGGGTACCGGCCGCGGCAGAGCGACCCCGGGTTCGTCGCCGAGGAGGTCGAGGGCGAGGAGACGGTCAGCCGCGTCGCGGACCCGGTGCTCGCCGACGACATCGACCCGTCGGAGCTGGACCGTGAGGTGCGCAGCGAGCTGAGCTCCCTGGCCCGGCCCGTCGCGGAGGAGGTCGCCAAGCGACTCATCGCGACCGGGCAGCTCATCGACGACGACCCGGAGCTCGCGCTCGCCCACGCGCTCGTCGCGCGGCGGAAGGCGTCGCGCATCGCGGTGGTGCGGGAGGCCGCGGGGCTTGCCGCGTACCACGCCGGGGAGTGGCAGACCGCGCTCGGTGAGCTGCGGACGTATCACCGGATGACGGGACGGCAGACGCACATCGCGGTCATCGCCGACTGTGAGCGGGCCCTGGAACGGCCGGAGAAGGCGATCGACCTCTTCCGGACCGCGGACCGGGAGAAGCTGACCGCCGAGGAGATCGTCGAGCTGCTCATCGTCGCGGCCGGGGCCCGGGGCGACATGGGCCAGCACGACGCTGCCGTGGCGATGCTGCAGGTGCGGGAGCTGACGTCGGCACCTGACGCGGTGTGGGCGGCGCGGCTTCGGTACGCGTACGCCGACGCGCTCCTGCGTGCCGGTCGCCGGGAAGAGGCCCGCGAGTGGTTCGCGCGTGCCGCCGACCTCGACGAGGACCTGGCCACGGACGCGGCCGAGCGGCTGCTCGAGCTCGACGGCATCGTCCTGGACGACGAGGACGACGACGAGGACCTCGACGCCGCCGCCGGTGACGAGGACGACGACCGCGACGACCGCGACCGCGACGAAGAGGACGACCGCGACGAGGACGACGAAGACGACGCGGACGACTACGACGACGAAGACGAAGACGAAGACGCGGACGACGATGACGACCGCGACGACGAAGACGACTACGACGACGAAGACGAAGACCGCGACGACGAAGAAGACGAAGAAGACGACCGCGACGAGGACGAAGACGACGCGGACGACTACGACGACGAAGACGACGAAGACGACGAAGACGCGGACGATGACGACGACCGCGACGACGAAGACGACTACGACGACGAGGACGACGAAGAGGGCGACGCCGCGGACGACGACCGTGACGGCGACGCACCCGGCGGCGAAGGCGGGGACGACGACCGGGTGACCGGCGCGTCGCGTACCGACGACCACAACGACGACACGGACGGCGACGGCGAGACCGACGACGACCGTGACGGCGACGCCACCCCCTCGACCGGCGGCCAGGCCGACGGCGACGGCGACGACAGCGGGACCAAGCGTGCCTGACACGACCACCCCGACCCCCGCCGGCGACACCGCCGGCGGGGACCTCGTCAGCCACTACGACCTGGTCATCTTCGACCTCGACGGGGTGCTGTACCTGGTCGATCAGGTGATCCCGGGCGCCGCCGAGGCGTGTGCGCGGTTGCGTGAGCGGGGCGTGCCCAGTGCGTACGCCACCAACAACGCCTCCAGGCTGCCCGGTGACGTGGCGGCGCTGCTGACGAGGATCGGCATCCCCGCGGAGGTGCGGGAGGTGGTCACGTCCGCGCACGCGACCGCGTTGCTGCTCGCCGAGCGGTTCGCGGCGGGCACGCCCGTGCTGATCCTCGGTGCGCCCGCGCTGCAGGAGGAGGTCAGGGCCGTGGGGCTCAGGCCGGTCACCGAGGCGCTCGAGGCCGAGGTGGTCGTGCAGGGGTACGGGCCGGACGTCGCCATGCGCGACCTCGCCGACGCGTCGGTGGCGATCCGGGCCGGCGCGACGTGGATCGCGACGAACGCCGACAAGACGCTGCCGTCGCCGCGGGGGCCGCTGCCCGGCAACGGCTCGCTGGTCGCGGCCCTCGCGACGGCGCTCGGACGGCAGCCGGACACCATCGTCGGCAAGCCGGACCCGACGCTGTTCCTCGAGGCGGCCCGGGAACGGGCGGCCACGCACCCGATCGTGGTCGGGGACCGGCTCGACACGGACATCGAGGGCGCGTACCGGGCGGGCATGGACAGCCTGCTCGTCCTCACCGGGGTCAGCGACGCCGCTGAGCTCCTGGCCGCGCCGGTCGAGCGGCGGCCCACGTTCGTCGCCGAGGACCTCGCGGGGCTGTTCGAGGCGCCGCCGGCCGCGGGGACGAACCAGTGGCGGGTCGAGGACCACGGCGACCAGTGGGAGCTGACCGGCGACGGCCGGCGCATCGACGCGTTGACCGCGCTGTGCGCGGTGGCGTGGGCGGCCGGCGAGGTCCGGCCGGTGACGGCGACGGGTGAGGCGGCGGAAGCGGCGCTGAGCTGGATGAAGCTCTAGAGTCTCCGCGGAGTCTCAGCAGCCGGCTGAAGCTCCAGAGTCTCCGCGGAGTCTCAGCAGCCGGCTGAAGGTCTACAGGAGCTTGCGGAGTTTCAGCAGGTCGAACACCCCGGCGTCGATCTTGATGCGACCACCGGTCCAGGCCTGCATGACGTTGAGCTCACCGTTGACGAGGGCGACGAGGTCGTCGCTCGTCGAGGTGAGCTTGATCTTCGCGCGGGGGTCGTCGCCGTCGGTGAGGCCGGAGATCTGCCCGCCCTGCAGCTGGCCGTGGAACGCGACGTCCAGGTCCGTGATCCGGCAGGCGAGGGAACGGTCGAAGTCGAGCTTCTCCCTGGCCGCCGCGGCGTTCTCGGCCAGCCGGGCCGCGAGTTTCTGCAGCGCCGCGCGGCATTCCTCAACCGTGGCCATGTTTCCCCCCGTTTCCGTGCATCCAAATGTCCAATGCGGACACTTGGATTGTGACCGTACCGTACGGCGTCACGGACCGCCCGGTAGCGTGAACAGCGGTACACCACTTGGAGGAGAGGCGCAAGCATGGCTCAGGAAGCCTGGCGGGCATACCTGGAACTGGCGTACGGCATGACCGAGGCGACGACCAAGAAGGCGACCAAGACGGTCCGCAAGCTCGTCGGCCGCAGCGGCGCGACGGCGGAGCAGCTGCAGGTGATGGCCGAGGACCTGGTGAAGGCCGGCACGGCCAACCGTGAGGCGGTGACCAAGCTCGTCCGCTACGAGCTGGACCGCGCCCTCGGCGCCGTCGGTCTCGCCACCGCCGAGGAGGTCGCGGGGCTGACCACCCGCGTGCACGAGCTCGAGGCGCAGCTCAAGGCGGCGTCGGTGGCCACGCCCGCGCCGGCGGTGGAGCCGGAGCCGGCGCTGCCGGTCGGCGCCGAGATCGTCGAGACCTCCGACGCGCCCGCCGTCGCCGCGGCGAAGAAGACGGTGGCGAAGCGGACCGTGGCGAAGAAGACCGCGGCGCCGACGCCGGCGAAGACCGCGGCTCCGGCTCCCGCGAAGACCGCGGCGCCGGCGAAGACCGCGCCGGCCGCGAAGGCGGCGCCGGCTACGAAGGCGGCGCCGGCTGCGAAGACCGCGCCGGCTACGAAGGCGGCGCCGGTCAAGCGCAGCGGCCCGGCGAAGAAGGCGGCGGCGAAGGCGGCCGTGGACAAGATCGCCGAAGCGTCCGACGTGGCGCCTGTGAAGAAGGCCACGCCCCGCAAGCGGGCGGCGTCCTCGTGAGCGTCACGCCCGGTCCCGTGCCTGGTCACGCCCCCGGCCCCACGCCCGGTGCGCTGCCGGGCCCGCCGGGTGCGGCGACACTCGGCCGGGTCGAGGCGGCGGTCGAGGCGTTGAACGGGGTAGCGTCGCTGCCGTTGCAGCGGCAGGTTTCGGTGTACGCCGACGCCCACCGCACGTTGCAGGAGACGTTGGGCACGATCGAGGAACGGTGATGGCGCGGCGGACACGACTCGATGCCGAGCTGGTGCGCCGCGGCCTGGCCCGATCGAGGGAGCAGGCGGCCGCGTTGATCGCCGAGGGACGCGTCGAGGTGCGGGGCGTCCTGGCCGCGAAGGCCGCCGCCCAGGTCGACCCCGCCGACGCGGTCCACGTCCTGGGCGAGTCGACCGGCGACGACTACGTGTCACGGGGCGGGCACAAGCTCGCCGGCGCCCTCGACGCGTTCGAGGCGTTGTCCGTGCAGGGGCGGCGGTGTCTCGACGCGGGCGCGTCCACGGGCGGCTTCACCGACGTGCTCCTGCGCCGGGGCGCCGCCCGCGTCGCGGCGGTCGACGTCGGCTACGGCCAGATCGCCTGGTCCCTGCGCACCGACGCGCGGGTGACGGTGATCGAACGGACCAACGTGCGCACCCTGACCCCGGAGCAGATCGACGGGCCCGCCGACCTGACCGTCGCCGACCTGTCCTTCATCTCCTTGCGACTGGTGCTGGCAGCGCTCGCCGCCTGCACGGCGCCTGACGGCGATCTCGTGCCGATGGTGAAGCCGCAGTTCGAGGTGGGCCGGGAACGGGTCGGCGAGGGTGGCGTGGTGCGGGACCCGGCGCTGCGGGCGGAGGCGGTGCTGGACGTGGCCGCCGCCGCGGCGCAGCTCGGTCTCGGCGTCGCCGGGGTCACGGTCAGCCCGCTGCCGGGTCCTTCCGGCAACGTCGAGTTCTTCCTGTGGCTGCGTCATGACGCGCCGCCGGTGTCGCCCGACGCGGTGCACGCCTGTGTCGGGGGGTTCCTGCAGTGAGCGATCGCGAGGCGTTGCTGGTCACCCACACGGGGAAGCGCAGCAACAACGAGCATGCCCGCACCGTGGCCGCCGACCTTCTCGCGGCGGGCTTCACCGTGCGGGTCCTCGCCGAGGAGGCCGGCGAGCTCGACATCCCCCGCGCGGTGCCGGTGAGCGGCGAGACCGCCGCGCAGGGCGTCGAGATCGTGTTCGCGCTCGGCGGCGACGGCACCCTGCTGCGGGCGGCGGAGCTGGCCCGGCCGGCGAAGGCGCCGTTGCTCGGCATCAACCTCGGCAAGGTCGGCTTCCTCGCCGAGGCCGAGATCGGCGACGTCGACAAGGCGGTGCGGGAGGTCGTCGAGGGCACGTACACCGTCGACGAACGGCTCACGATCGACGTCTTCGCCGAGCACGACGGCCGGCCCGTCGGCTCCTCGTGGGCGCTCAACGAGGCGACCGTGGAGAAGGGCGCCCGGGAGAAGATGCTGGAGCTGCTCGTCGAGGTCGACGGCCGGCCCCTGTCCCGGTACGGCTGCGACGGTGTCGTGTGCGCCACGCCGACGGGTTCGACGGCATACGCGTTCTCCGCCGGCGGCCCGGTCGTCTGGCCGGAGCTGGAGGCGCTGCTGCTGGTGCCGATCAGCGCGCACGCGTTGTTCAGCCGCCCCCTGGTGATCGCGCCCTCGTCGACGATCACGATCAACGTCGAGCCGTTCACCAGCTTCGCGCTGCTGTCCTGCGACGGCCGCCGGGTCATGGACCTCGCCCCCGGATCGACGGTCACCGTCCGGAGGGGCGCGCTACCCGTTCGAGTGGTACGGCTGCGTGAGCGACCGTTCACGGACCGCCTCGTGGCGAAGTTCGCCCTGCCGGTCGATGGTTGGAGACACAACAAACGGCACGGCTGAGTGGAGAAGTGTCGTACCGCGCGGCTAGTGTCTCTGGTTGTGCTGGAGGAACTCCGCATTACCGGACTCGGCGTGATCGAAGACGCCACCCTGCCCCTCGGACCGGGCCTGACCGTCATCACGGGCGAGACAGGCGCGGGTAAGACCATGGTCGTGACGAGCCTCGGCCTGCTGTTCGGCGGTCGCGCCGACGCCGGCCGGGTCCGTGCCGACCCTGGTCGGGCCACCGTCGACGGCCGCGTCAAGCTGCCCGCGCACCTGCGCGCGGCGGTCGAGAGCCGCATCCTGGACGCCGGCGCCGAGGTCGACGACGACGGCACCCTGCTGATGAGCCGCACCCTGACGGCCGAGGGCCGGTCCCGGGCGCACGTCGGCGGTCGCACCGTGCCCGTCGCGGTCCTCGCCGAGGTCGGCGAGCGGGTCTTCGCCCTGCACGGCCAGTCCGACCAGCTGCGGCTGCTGCGCCCGGCCGAGCAGCGGGCCGCCCTGGACCGCTACGCGGGGCCGGAGCACGAGAAGCTGCTCGGACGGTTCGCGGAGCTGTATACGCGCTGGCGCGCCGTCGAGGACGACCTGGCCGACCGCCGCGCCAACGCCCGGCAGCGCAGCCAGGAGGCGGACCTGCTCCGCCTCGGCCTCGACGAGATCAGCCGCGTCGACCCGCAGCCCGGCGAGGACGAGCTGCTGCGTGAGGAGGCCCAGCGGCTCGAGCACGTCGAGGGCCTGCGCAGCGCCGCCCAGCTCGCCCACGTCTCCCTGACCGGCACCGGCGACGGCGACGACGTCACCGACGTGCTGAGCCTGCTGTCCACGGCCCGGCGCACCCTCGAGGCGCAGACGAGCGTCGACCGGGTCCTCGGTGAGCTCGCCGCCCGCCTCGACGAGGTCGCCACCCTCGCGGGTGACGTGTCCACCGAGCTCGGCAGCTACCTCGCGTCGCTGGACGCCGACCCGGGCCGCCTCCAGGAGGTCTACGAGCGCCGCGCCGCGCTGCGCACGCTCACCCGCAAATACGCCGAGGACGTCGACGGTGTCGTCGCCTGGGCCGACCGGGCCCGCACCAAGCTCGGCGAGCTCGACACCTCCGACGAGCTCCTCGAGGAGCTCGACAAGGAACGCCGCCGGCTGCACGGCGAGGTCGCCGAGGTCGCCGCCACGCTGTCCGCGGCCCGTCAGGAGGCGGCCGGCAGGTTCGCCGCCGACGTGACCGTCGAGCTGGCCGGCCTCGCCATGCCGCACGCCCGCATCCACGTCGTCGTCGGCCCGAAGCCCGCCGGTGGCGGCCCCACCGTCCCCACCGCCGACGGCACGGACGCGGGCGTCGGGCCGGACGGCGCCGACGACATCGAGCTGCGCCTCCTGCCGCACCCCGGCGCCCCCGCCCAGCCCCTGCAGAAGGGCGCCTCCGGCGGCGAGCTGTCCCGCGTCATGCTGGCCATCGAGGTCGTCTTCGCCGGCGTCGGCGGCCCCCCGACCCTGGTCTTCGACGAGGTCGACGCGGGCGTCGGCGGCACCGCCGCGGTCGAGATCGGCAAGCGGCTCGCCCGCCTCGCCCGCGACCACCAGGTCCTCGTGGTGACGCACCTGCCGCAGGTGGCCGCGTTCGCCGACCGGCACCTCGTGGTCGCCAAGGACACCGGCGGCGCGGTCACCACCAGCGGGGTCCGGGTCGTGGAGCACACCGACCGGGCCCGGGAGCTGGCCCGGATGCTGGCCGGCCTGCCGGACTCGGATCTCGGCATCGCGCACGCGGAGGAGCTGCTGTCGGTCGCCGACCGGGAGAAGTCCCACCACTGACACCGCGCGGCCGCCGTGGCGTGAAGTTGTGCCACGGCGGCGCGTGTTGTGCGCCGGGGGCGGTGTTCGCCTTTTCGTGGGCCGGTGTTCCGTTCTTCGCGGGCCAGTGGCTCGTGTCGCGGCGGCGGGTGCCGGATGCGGATCGTGGGGAGTGGTGGGTGCGGGCGGCGAGGATCTGGCGGTACCCGATGAAGTCGGCGGGCGGAGAGCAGCTCTCCGAGGTCGACGTCGCCCCGGACGGGCTGGTGGGCGACCGGCGGTGGGCGTGCGTCGACGCCGACGGGGTTGTCGTCAGCGCGAAGCAGCCGCGGCTCTGGGAGCGGCTGCTGCAGGTCACCGTGCGTGGCGACGGGGTGCGGCTGCCCGACGGCAGGACCGCGGTCCTCGACCGGGACGGCGTCGCCGACGCCGGTGCGCTGCTGTCGTCGTGGCTGGGGCGGGCGGTGACGGTGACCGACGTGGTGCCGGAAGGGGCCGTGCTGCACCGGTTCTGGCCGCGGGAACCCGGCATGATCCCCTCCTGGGCGGCCGG
The DNA here is from genome assembly GCF_016862795.1 of Dactylosporangium siamense. Classification (GTDB taxonomy): domain Bacteria; phylum Actinomycetota; class Actinomycetes; order Mycobacteriales; family Micromonosporaceae; genus Dactylosporangium; species Dactylosporangium siamense. The sequence continues at coordinate 8,158 of NZ_BONQ01000177.1, forward strand.
GGCGGAGGCCGGCAGTGACGTGCTCAGCACGATCGGCAGCGGACGGTTCCACGACTTCGGCGCCGTGCACGCCGTGACGACCGGCGCGCTGGACCGGCTCGCCGAGGTGCACGGCGCGCCCGTCGACCACCGGCGGTTTCGGCCCAACCTCCTGCTCGACCTGCCGGACGACCCGGCGCCGGGGGACGTGGTGCAGGTCGGCGGGGTGCGCCTGCGGGTGCGGGTGCCGACGCCGCGGTGCGTGGTGCCGTCGCTGGGGCACGGGGGCGGTGCGGGTGACACCGGGCTGCTGCGGACCCTGGCGAAGCACTACCGGATGCCGGTGGGGCAGTTCGGGACGGCGGCGTGTTTCGGCTGGTACGCGATCGTCGAGCAGGCGGGACGTATCGAAACCGACGGGTGACGGTCGTCCGCGCGACGGTCGGTGTTCGGCCCGTCGCGGGACAGTCGGGCGATGGTCGTTGAGTCGGTCACGGCGACGCCGTGGGTGGTGCTGGTCGTGTTCGTGGTGGCGGCCCTCGACGCGGTCGTGCCGCTGTCGCCGAGCGAGTCGACGCTGATCGCGGTCTCCGTGCTGTCGGCGCAGACGGGGCGGCCGGCGATCTGGCTGGTCATCGTCGCGGCGGCGGCCGGGGCGTTCGCGGGGGACCTGGTGTCGTTCCGCATCGGGGTCAGGGCCGGGGCGGGAGTGCTGCGCCGGCTGCGGACCAGGCGGCGGGGGCTGCAGGTGTACACCTGGGCCCACCGCACCCTGACCGTCCGCGGCTGGCAGGTGCTGGTGTTCGCGAGGTACCTGCCCGGCGGGCGGTCGGCCTCGGCACTGGCCGCCGGTGTGGTGGGCTACCCGGCGGGGCGGTTCCGGGCGTGGACGGCCGTCGGGGTGAGCGTGTGGGCCTGCATGGCGGGGTTCATCGGGTACGGCTGCGGGAGGCTCCTGGACGGGCGGATGTGGCAGGCGCTGCTGCTCGCGTACGTGGGCGCGGCGTCGCTGCTCGTGATCGCCGAGGTGCTCAGGCGGGTCACGTCCCGCGACGCTGACGCGTTCGGGCGGGTCGGGTCACGCGACGCCGACGAGGAGGTTGACCCTGGTCCCGCGTGGGGCGACGGTGAGCGGCAGGGTCGACTGCTCCAGCACGATCATGCTGCCGCTGGGTCCGACCTCGCGGATCACCCCGAGCTCGAGCCCGGCGGCGCGCAGCTCGGTGGCGGCCTCGGTGGGCGACTTCCCGGTGAGGTTGGGCACGAGGGTCAGGCTGATCGACGAGAGGTTCACAGCGGCACTCCTTCCGATGCGTACACGGACAAGAGGCACCCGGGGCCGTCGTGAATACGCGGGAAATGTGTCGCCTGGCTGACAGTACAAGAAGGTGACGGGCGTCACCCTTTGCGCGAAAAGTGGCGTTCCACCTGCTAGTGGACATGTCGTGTCCGGCTTTTGTCGGGGGTCCATGCCAGGATGGTTGAGATGCGACTTCCAACCTTGCGCCGCACCCGGCCCGCCGAGCCGGGTGTCATCGGTGGCGTCGTGCGGCTGGATCGGCGGACCAAACGCTTGGTGGGACGGCTGCGGCCCGGTGAGATCGCGGTCATCGACCACGTCGACCTCGACCGTGTCGCGGCCGACTCGCTCGTCGCGGCCGGGGTCGCGGCCGTGCTCAACGCGAAGCCGTCGGTGTCGGGCCGCTATCCCAACCTGGGGCCGGAAGGCCTGATCAAGGCCGGGATCCCGCTCGTGGACGACCTCGGTGAGGAGCTGTTCGACCGGCTCCGCGAGGGTGAGTCCGTCCGCATCGAGGGTGACACCGTATATGTCGGTGACGACGCGGTCGCCAAGGGTCAGCGGCAGGACGCCGAGACGGTCGCGCTGTCGATGGCCGACGCCCGGGAGGGCCTGTCGGTGCAGTTGGAGGCGTTCGCCGCCAACACGATGGAGTATCTGAAGCAGGAGCGCGCGCTGCTGCTCGACGGCGTCGGCGTGCCCGAGATCCAGACCGAGATCGCCGGGCGGCACTGCCTGATCGTGGTCCGGGGCTATGACTACAAGGCCGACATCGACGTGCTGCGGCCGTATATCCGCGAGTACAAGCCCGTGCTGATCGGGGTCGACGGCGGTGCCGACGCGCTCGTCGAGGCCGGCTACACGCCCGACATGATCATCGGCGACATGGACTCGGTCTCCGACGACGTGCTGCGCTGCGGCGCCGAGGTCGTCGTGCACGCGTATCCCGACGGGCGGGCCCCCGGGCTGGCCCGGGTGCAGCGGCTCGGCGTCGAGGCGATCACGTTCCCGGCGGCGGCGACGAGCGAGGACATCGCGATGCTGCTCGCCGACGAGAAGGGCGCGTCCCTGCTCGTGGCGGTCGGCACCCACAACACCCTCATCGAGTTCCTCGACAAGGGTCGCGGCGGCATGGCCTCCACCTTTCTCACCCGGCTCAAGCTCGGTGGCAAACTGGTGGACGCCAAGGGCGTCAGCCGGCTCTACCGGCAGAGTCTGTCGGGCTCGTCGCTGGTCCTGCTGCTGGCCTCGGCGATCGCCGCGATGGCGGCGGCGCTCGCGGTGACGACGATCGGCCGGGCCTATCTGAGCGTCATCGCCGAGTGGTGGGACAACCTGATCTTCACGCTGTTCTCCTAGTGCCGTTGCCTGGCGCTGTTTCTCCTGGACGGGACCGACCTTGATCAACTTCCGGTACCACGTGGTGTCGCTGGCCGCCGTCTTCCTGGCGCTGGCCATCGGCCTCGTCGTCGGGACCGCGGCGGCGAACGGGCCGCTCGCCGAGAACCTCAACGACCAGGTCAACAAGATCACTGACGAGAAGGAACAGCTGCGCGACGACCTGGACCAGTCGCGGGCCGAGCTGAAGAAGAACTCGGACTTCGCCACCGAGGTCGCCCCGATGCTGCTCAACGGCAAGCTCACCGGCCACACCGCCCTGCTCGTGAAGATCGAGGGCAACGACAAGGACGTCGACACCGCCGCCGACGGCATCACCACCATGCTGCAGACCGCCGGCGCCAAGCTCACCGGCACGGTCACGATCAAGGAGAAGTTCACCGCCGCGGCCAGCGACAACACGCTGCTGGACCTCGCCGAGTCCACGGCGCCCCCCGCCATCAGCGGCGCCCTGCCGAACAACGGCAAAGGCCAGGAGGCCTCCGCCGCCCTGCTCGCCGCGGTCCTCGTCGCCGACAAGGCCGGCACGCCGCAGGTCGACGGCACCCGGAAGGTCCTGTCCGCGTATCAGAGCGGCGGCTACATCGGTCTCGACGGTGACCTGAAGACCCCCGCCGACGTGGTCATCGTCGTCGCCGGGGCGCCCGCCACCGGCAAGGACGCCAAGGAGCGCAACGCCGCCGCGCTGACCGTCGTCAGCCGCCTCGACGTCGCCCTCTCCGGCGACGTGGTCGTGGCCGGCCTGTCGGCCAACGGCCTGGTGTCCTCGGTCCGCGACGACGCCTCGATCGCCAAGGACGTGTCCACCGTGGACAACGCCGTCACCGCCTACGGCCAGGTCGCCGCGGTCATGGCCCTCGTCGAACGGCTCGGCGGCAAGACCGGCCACTATGGCATCGGCAGCGGCGCCACCAGCCTGCTGCCCAAGACGGCGAGCGCGGCCAGTGGTTCGTAAGCTGCTCGCCGCCGTCGCCGGGGCGGCCGCCGCCCAGGCCGTGCTGCGCGAGCTGCGCGGCCTGCCGGCCCTGGACCGCACCAACTTCCGCGGCCGCACCGTCTCCCTCGCGGGCGGCCCTGCCCTCGCCGCCGGCGCCGCCGCGGGCGCGGTCCTGGGCGCGGCCGGGCGCTCCGGGAGCCGCCGAGAGGACAGCCAGGGGGGCCGCCGAGAGGGCAGCCGGAGGACGACCCGCGAGACCATCGCCGCGGGCGCCACGGCGGGTGCCGCTGCGGGCGCCACCACCGCCGGCGACACCGCGGGCGCGGTCCTGGGCGCGGCCGGGCGCTCGGGGAGCCGTCAGGCGCCGGGATATCGGAACCGGGATGGCGGGCGGATCACGGCGGCTGAGGTGGGTGCCGCCGGTGGGCTGCCTGCTTCCATGCACCGTACCCCCCGCCACCTAATTGACCTTGAGTCGCGTAGTGCCTCGGTGACACCGGGTGCGGGCGCCCGGCGGCGGGTGGTGCGGACCGGGCGCGGACCTCGGGTGATGGGGGCCGTGGCGGTTGCCGGGCTCGGTGCGGGTGCGGTCGGATTCTACGACGACCTCGTCGGTGGGCGGCCCGAGCACGCGGCCAAAGGGTTCCGGGGGCACCTCGGGGCGCTCAAGGAGGGGCGGGTCACCAGCGGCCTGGTCAAGATCGTCGGGGTCGGGGCGGCCGGGGTGGTCGCCGCCGCGTTGCTGCCCCGGCGGCGGGTGGTCGACGTGCTGCTCGGGGCCGGGGTCATCGCGGGGACGGCGAACCTGTTCAACCTGCTCGACCTGCGGCCCGGGCGGGCGATCAAGGCCGGGATGCTGGTCGGGGCGCCCCTGGCGGTCGGTCAGGGCGGGGGCGCGGCGGCCGGGGCGCTCGGCGCGGCCGGGGCGCTGCTCGCGGCGGACCTCGGCGAGGAGATCATGCTCGGCGACGCCGGGGCGAACGCGCTCGGGGCGGTGCTCGGGACCGCGTACGTGGCCCGCACCGGCACCTGGGGGCGCCTGGCCGCGCTCGCCGGGCTCGTCGCGTTGACCGCGGCCAGTGAGAAGGTCAGCTTCACCCAGGTCATCGAGAAGACGCCGGCGCTGCGGGCGATCGACCAGTTCGGCCGCCTGCGCCCCACGACGCTTCCGGCCAGACCCGCACCGGCCACGGACGAGCCGACGCCGGATCCGCAAAGCCCAAGCCGGCAAGACCAAAGCCGGAGCCGGCAAGACCAAAGCCAGCAAGACCAGCACGACCAAGAGCCGCAGGATCAAAGCCAGCAGGACCAGAGCGAGCAGGACCAGAGCCGGCACGCCGAGGTGCAGGCCAAGGGCAAGCCGTCGCCGAGACCGCGTCGCGACGGGTGACCGGAAAGCGGCTCGTCGGGGCCGCGGCAGTCGTCGCGGCGCTCACCATGCTGAGCCGACTTGCCGGATTTGCGCGCATTCTGGTGTTCAACGGGTCCGTGGGGCCGACGTACCTCGGTAACGCGTACACGGCCGCCAACACCATCCCGAACATCATCTTCGAGCTCGTCGCCGGTGGAGCCCTCGCGAGTCTCGTCGTGCCGCTGCTCGCCGGGGCGGTCGCACGGCAGGACCGGCAGCAGGTGGCGCGGACCGTGTCGGCGCTGCTCGGCTGGGTCGTCGTGATCCTCGTCCCGCTCGCGGTGCTCGTGGCGCTGCTGGCCCGGCCGCTCGTCGGGCTGCTGATGCCGGGCCAGCCGCACGCGGCCGTCGACGCGGGGACGGACATGCTGCGGGTGTTCGCGCCGCAGTTGCCGCTGTACGGCATCGGCATCGTCCTGACGGGCACCCTGCAGACGTACCGCCGCTTCGCCTGGCCGGTCATCGCGCCGCTGCTGTCGAGCCTGACCGTGATGGCGGTGTACGTGACGTTCGGAGCCCTGGCCGGACGCGGGGCGGACATCGTCGGCGGCGGGAAGCAGGTCGACGACGCCGACCTGTGGCTGCTGTCCGGCGGGACGACCCTGGCCGTGGCGGTGCTCACGCTGAGCCTGCTCATCCCGCTGAGCCGGCTCCGGCTGCGAATCCGCCCGACGTTGCGGTTCGACACCCACGAGGTGCGCGCGCTCAAGCCGCTCGTCGTCGCCGGGATCGTCACCGTCGGCAGCCAGCAGCTGGTGCTGGGGCTCGCGATCGCGTTGAGCGGGTACGCGGGCAAGGGCGTCGTCGTCGTCTACAGCCTCGCCCAGACGATCTTCCTGCTGCCGTGGGCGGTCCTGGCCGTGCCGGTGGCGACGACCGCGTACCCGGCACTGGCCGAAGCCGGCGCCGACGGGACGGAGGGCCGGGACCGGTTCGCCGCGGTGCTGGCCCCGGCGGTGCGCACCGTCGTGGTGCTGACCAGCCTCGGCGCGGCGGCCCTGGTCGTGCTCGCGGAGCCGGTCGCGGTGATCCTCGCCGAGCTGTCGTCGGAGCCGCCGGACGTCGGGCAGCTGGCCGGCGGCATCACCTGGTTCGCGCCGGGGCTGCTCGGCTACGGGCTGTTCGCGCTGCTGTCCCGGGCCCTGTACGCGGGCGGGCACGCGTACGCGGCGGCCTGGGCGACCGGGTTCGGCTGGGCCGTCGCCGCCGCCACCGCCGTGCCGCTCGCCGCCGGGTTGCCCCTCGATCGGCGGGTCGCGGCGATCGCGGCGGCCAACTCGATCGGCATGCTCGTGCTCGGGGCCGCCCTGGCCCTCGCCGTCCGCGCGAGGGCCGGTGGTGACGCGATGGCCGGCGCCGGGCGTACCGTCGCGGCGGCCGTCGCATCGGCGGCCGTCGCGGCGACCGTGGCATTGACGATCAGGCATCTGCTGTGGGGCGGCGGGACCCCCGATGTCCCCGGGGCGGTCGCACAGGGCATGCTGTGCGGAGTCGCGGTGGCGGTGGTGTTCCTCGCCGGGGTGGCGGTCACGGACCGGCGGACCCTGCAGCGGCTCATACACAGGAGGGGCTGAGGGGTGGGCGCCCGCATCGCGTTGGTCCTGGCGTCGAGCACGGGCGGCGTCGGCCGGCACGTCGGCATGCTCGTCGACGGCCTCGTCGCGCACGGTGCCGACGTCAGCGTGCACGGCCCCGCCGCGACCGACACCCAGTTCGGCTTCAGCGGCCGGGGCGCCCAGTTCGTGCCGGTCGAGATCCCGGCCAGCCCCCAACCGGGTGACGTCCTCGCCGTCCGGGCGCTGCGCAGGTCGCTCAAGGACGTGACCGTCATCCACGCGCACGGGCTGCGCGCCGGGTTCGTCGCCGGGCTCGCCCGCCCCACCGGCACCCCGCTCGTCGTCACCTGGCACAACCTGGTCCTGGCGCAGGGCCTGCGGGCGAAGCTCTACCACCCCCTGGAACGGCGGGTCGCCCGCGCCGCCGACGTGACCCTCGGCGTGTCGACGGACCTCGTGGAGCGGGCCCGCGAGCTCGGCGGCCGGGACGTGCGCCTCGCGCTCGTGCCCGCCCCGGTGCTTCCCGCCGCGACCCGTAGCCGGGACGAGATGCGCGAGGAGCTCGGTGTGGAGCCGGGCCAGCCGCTCCTCCTCGCCGTCGGCCGGCTGCACCCGCAGAAGGGCTTCGAGACCCTCGTCGCGGCCAAGTGGTCCTCGGATGAACAACGGCCGCAGCCGTTCGTGGCGATCGCCGGCAGCGGCCCCTCGTACATGACCCTGGCGCAGCGCATCTCCGCCGAGCACGCGCCGGTGCACCTGCTCGGCTACCGCGACGACATCCCGGACCTGCTCGCCGCCGCCGACCTGGTCGTGGTGACCAGCGTGTGGGAGGGGCAGCCGCTGTTCGTGCAGGAGACCCTGGCCGCCGGGGTGCCGCTGCTCGCGACCGCCGTCGGCGGGATACCGGAGGTGGTCGGCGACGGCGCGCGGCTGGTCGAGCCGCACGACGTCGAAGGGTTCACCGCCGCCGCGGAGGCGCTGCTCGCCGACCCGGCCGCGCTGCGGGAGCTCGGGCGGCGGGGCCTGGCCCGGGCGGCGACCTGGCCGACCGAACGCGACACGTTGGAACAGGTCGAGGCGGTGTACGCGCAGGTGCGCTCCCGCGGGGGGCCTTGATGCGGCACCGGCTGCATCGCTCCACCCCGGCGCTGCTGTCCCTGCTCGTCGGGGTCCTCGCCCTCCTCGCGCTGATCCCGCGGCCCGACTCGGCCACGGCGCGGCCGTCCGCCGACTACGTGATCATCGTCGGGGTCGCCGGGCTGCGCTGGGACGACGTGAACCCGACCGACACCCCGACGATGTGGCAGCTGGCGCAGGACGGCGCGATCGGCGCGCTGTCGGTGCGTTCCGCGCGGCGGGTCACCTGCGCCGGTGACGGCTGGCTCACGCTCGGCGCCGGCAACTACGCGACGTACACGAGCGGCCCCATCACGTCCGAGTGCCCGCCCCTCGCCGTGTCGATCACGCCGGACGGGACGAAGACCGGCGCGTCGCTGCCGGACCACGACGGGGTCGTGGCGAAGAACCGGGCGCTGCACTGGGGCGCCCAGCCGGGTGCCCTCGCCGAGGGGGTGCGCTGCACCACCGCCGTCGGGCCGGGGGCGGCCGTCGCCGCGGCCAGGCCGTACGGGCGGGTCGACCGGTACGCCGACACCGTCGACGAGGACGTGCTGTCGGCGTGCGCGTTGACGCTCGTCGACCTCGGCCAGATCGCCGGGGACGACGCCACGTCCCGCGCCGGCGACGCCCGCCGCGCCGACGCGGCCCTCGCCACGGTCATCGCGGCCCGGCCGGCCCGGGCCGTGGTCGTGCTCGCCGGCCTGTCCGACCTGGACGCCGGCACCCGCCTGCACGTCGCGATCGCGCAGGGCCCCGGCTACACGGGCGGCTGGCTCACCTCGCCGTCGACGTCCCGGCCCGGCTACGTGCAGGTCGTCGACCTGGCCCCGACCGCCCTCGCCGCCCTGGACCGGCCGATCCCCGGCAAGCTGTTCGCCGGTGGCGCGGCCACGATGAGCGACGGCCGGCCCGCCTCGGTCGGGCGGGCCGTCGAGCGGCTCGCCGACGCCGACCGGGAGGCCAGCGTCCAGCAGCGGGTCGGCTCCACGTTCTTCACGCTGCTCGTCGTCGCCGAACTGGCCCTGTTCGTGCTGGTCGTGCCGTTGCTGCGGTGGGCCCGGCGGCCGGCGGGGCCGGTCGCGCACCCGCCGGCGCCGCGGGTCGTCGTGCGCGCCGCCGAGGTGCTGCTCATCGCGGCGTCGCTGGCGGTGCCGGCGGCGCTCGTCGCGGACCTGCTGCCGTGGTGGCGGTGGTCGTCGCCGGGGCTCGGGTTCGCCGGTGTGACCCTCGCCGCTCTCGCTGTCGCGACCCTCGTCATCGCGTGGTCATCGTCGCGGAGCCGGGCCAACGCGCCGCTCGGCGGGGTCGCCGCCGTCGGTGCCCTCGCCGTCACGCTCGACGTGCTCACCGGGGCGCGGCTGCAGCTCAACGGCGTCGCCGGCTACTCCGCCGCGGCCGGCGGCCGCTACGCCGGGGTCGGCGTCATCGGCCTCGGGCTGCTCGTCACCGGGGTCCTGCTCGGCGGTGCCAGCCTCGCCCAGCGGTTCGAGCGGCGCTGGCGCCCGTTCGTCATGGCCGTCGTCGGCGCGGTCGGGATGATCGTCATCGGCAGCCCGTACCTCGGCGCCGACGCCTCCGGCGCGGTGGCGCTGACCGCCGGGGTGTGCACGGCCGCGGCCCTCGCCGTCGGCGGGTGGCTGACGATCACCCGGCTGATCTGGGCGGTCGCGGCGGCGCTCGCCGTCACCGCCGGGATCGGGGTGCTGGACCTGTTCCGCCCCGAGGACCAGCGCAGCAGCGTGGGCCGGCTGCTGGTGCGCACCCAGGACGGCACCGCCGGGTACATCGCCCGGCGCATCGGCGAGGCGAACGTGGTGACGACGGTCACCAGCCCGCTGACGATCCTGGTCATCGGGACCGTCCTCTACGTGACGTTCGTGCTGCTCCGGGACTGGGGCGGGGTCCGCCGGCTGCTCGGGGTGTTCCCGCCGGTCCGTGGCGCCCTGGCCGGGTTGGTGCTGGCCAGCGTGCTCGCGGGGGTCGTGGAAGGGGTGTCGCTCAACGTCCTCGGCGCCGCGCTCGCGACCGCGGCGCCGTTGACCGTCCTGGCGTGTCTGCGGGTCCTGGACCACGCCGACGACCGGACCCGGTGAGCGTCCCAACGGCTGAGCGGCCCGGAGTGTCCGGAGCGGGGCCGTTCACCTGCTGTTAGGCTGAACTCCCGTGGATCGCTCTTCGACACGGACCGGTGCGAGCCGGCAGGCTAAGCACATCTTCGTCACCGGGGGCGTCGCCTCCTCACTCGGCAAGGGTCTGACCGGCTCCAGCCTCGGCAGTCTGCTCAGCGCCCGCGGTCTGCGGGTCGTCATGCAGAAGCTGGACCCGTATCTCAACGTCGACCCCGGGACCATGAACCCGTTCCAGCACGGCGAGGTGTTCGTCACCGAGGACGGCGCCGAGACCGACCTCGACATCGGTCACTACGAGCGGTTCCTGGACCAGGACCTGTCCGGCAACGCCAACGTCACGACCGGCCAGATCTACTCGGCGGTCATCGCCAAGGAACGGCGCGGGGAGTACCTCGGCGACACCGTCCAGGTCATCCCGCACATCACGAACGAGATCAAGGCCCGGATCCGGGCGATGTCGGCCCCCGACGCCGACGGCGTGGCACCCGACGTGATCATCACCGAGGTCGGCGGGACCGTCGGCGACATCGAGTCGCTGCCGTTCCTGGAGGCCATCCGCCAGGTGCGGCACGACATCGGCCGCGACAACTGTTTCTTCCTGCACGTGTCGCTGGTGCCGTACCTCGCGCCGAGCGGCGAGCTGAAGACCAAACCGACCCAGCACTCCGTCGCCGCGCTGCGCAGCATCGGCATCCAGCCCGACGCGCTCGTCTGCCGCTCAGACCGGCAGATCCCGGAGAAGACCAAGAACAAGCTCGCCCTGTACTGCGACGTCGACGCCGAAGCGGTCGTGTCCGCGCCGGACGCGCCGAGCATCTACGACATCCCGCGGGTGCTGCACGAGGAGGGTCTCGACGCCTACGTGGTGCGCCGCCTCGGCCTGTCGTTCCGGGACGTGGCCTGGAAGAAGTGGGACGACCTGCTCGAACGGGTCCACCACCCGCGGCAGACGGTGACCGTCGCGATCGTCGGCAAGTACGTCGACCTGCCCGACGCGTACCTGTCGGTGACCGAGGCGGTCCGCGCCGCCGGGTTCGCGCACCGGGCCCGGGTCGAGATCCGCTGGGTGCCCAGCGACGCCTGCACCACCCCGGCCACCGCCGCCCAGGCCCTCGCCGGCGTCGACGGTGTCGTGATCCCCGGCGGCTTCGGCGTGCGTGGCATCGAGGGCAAGATCGGCGCCGCCCAGTACACCCGGGAGCGCGGCATCCCGACCCTCGGCCTGTGCCTCGGCCTGCAGTGCATGACGATCGAGGTGCTGCGCAACGTCGCCGGCATCGAGGGCGCCAACTCTCTGGAGTTCGACGGCGACGCCACCGACCCGGTCATCTCCACCATGGCGGACCAGGAGGACATCGTCGCGGGCAAGGGCGACCTCGGCGGCACCATGCGCCTCGGCGCGTACCCGGCGGTCCTCGCCCCCGGCACGCTCACCGCGGAGGCCTACGGCGAGCCGGAGGTGTCGGAGCGGCACCGCCACCGGTACGAGGTGAACAACGCCTACCGCGAGGCCATGACCTCCGCGGGGCTGCTGATCTCCGGCACGTCGCCGGACGGGCGCCTGGTCGAGTTCGTCGAGCTGGACCGGGAGCGGCACCCGTTCTTCGTCGCCACCCAGGCGCACCCGGAGCTCAAGAGCCGCCCGACCCGGGCGCACCCGCTGTTCGCGGCGTTCGTCGGCGCCGCGGTCGCGTACAACGCCGCCGACCGGCTGCCCGTCGAGCTGGAAACGGTCGACGCGTGAGCGGTCAGCGCAGCGTCTCGGGCCGCTCACCAGGGGGACAGCATGACGTATGAGGTGTTGTCGCACACCGAGCGCCTGCGCAACAAGGTGTTCGCGATCTTCACCGACGACGTCGTGATGCCCGGTGGTGACACGGCGAAGCGGGACTACATGGTTCACGTCGGTGCGGTCGGTGTCGTCGCCGTCGACACCGCCGGGCGGGTCGCGCTCGTGCGGCAGTACCGGCCGGCGGTGCAGCAGGTGCTGTGGGAGCTTCCCGCGGGGCTGGTCGACGTCGAAGGGGAGCCGCTCGTCGACGCCGCCGCCCGGGAGCTGGCCGAGGAGGTCGATCTCGCGGCCGCGACGTGGGACCTGCTGACCGAGGTGCACCCGTCGCCCGGCTGCTCCAACGAGAAGATCCGGCTCTTCCTGGCCCGGGACATCTCGCCGGTGCCGGACCATGAGCGCCATGCCCGTACCCACGAGGAGGCGGAGATGGAACTGCACTGGGTTGACCTCGACGCTGCGGTGGGGATGGCGCTGAGCGGCGAGATCACCAACGCGGCGTGCCTGGTGGGGGTGCTGGGCGCCGCGCACGCCCGGGACCGCGACTGGAAGACTCTGCGGCCCGCGTCGTCCGCGACCTGACGTTGCATGATCCGGTAGACCTCGGCTGAGGTCTACCGGATCGTCAGGCCCTGATCAGGGCGATCGCCAGGGTGAGCAGCGCGGCGGCCGAGGAGACGGTGCGGACCGTGTTCCAGCGGTTCCAGGACGCCTCGAACACCGCCCGCGCCGCCGCCGGGTCGGTCAGGCCGGCGGCGTCGAGCTGGTTGTTGAGCGGCACGTTGACCGCGGCCGTGACGATGAACACCACGGCGTACAGCAGTGTCGCCGCGATCAGCCACGGCAGCATCGCGCGGTGGGCGCCGCCGAGGTGCAGCAGGACCGCGACGACCGCGGCGACGAGCGCGCCCATGTAGGCGCCGAGGAACCAGCCGTTGAGGATCGACGAGTTGATCTTCTGCATGACGTCGACGAAGGTGCGGTCGTCGACGCGGCGCAGGGCGAGCATGACCGAGGTCGAGTAGGCGAAGAAGACGCCCGCGGACAGGCCGACGAAGAGGGTCGCCGTGGCGAGGACGGCGCTGCGCAACTGTTCCATGCGGTTCAGTCAACCGGGTCGATCGCAGACGGGCCATGGTCGAGCATCGCCGATGCATATGTCATCGTCTACGGTGTGGACGCGTTGACGGCGCTGCTCGACGGGCCGAGGGCCCGCGGGGCGTTTCTGCTGCGGTCGGTGCTGGCGCCGCCGTGGTCGCTGCGGATCCGGGACGAGGCGGCCCTGGCCCTGGTCGCGATGGTGCGCGGCGAGGCCGCGTACATCCCCGACGACGGCGCCGTGCGCACCATCGGCCCCGGCGACGTGATGGTCATCCGCGGCCCCGGCCACTACACCGTGGCGGACCCGCCGGGCACCGAGCCGCAGATCGTCATCCACCCGGGGCAGCGGTGCACCACACCCGACGGGCAGGACCTCGCCGAGGTCATGCACCTGGGCGTCCGCACGTGGGGTACCGATCCCGACGGCCCGACACTCGTCATCACCGGTGCCTACGAACTCGCCGGCGAGGTCGGCCGTCGCCTGCTCGGCGCGCTGCCGGACGCCGTCGTGGTGCGCGGCGAGGGGCACCTGGTCGCGCTGCTCGCCGGGGAGATCGACAAGGACCGGCCCGGGCAGGAGGCCGTCCTGGACCGGCTCCTGGACCTGATGCTCATCTCCGCGCTGCGGGACTGGCTGGACCGCCCATCGTCCGACGCGCCGGGCTGGTACCGGGCCCAGTCCGACCCGGTCGTCGGGCCGGCGCTGACGCTGCTGCACCACAACCCGGCGCACCCGTGGACGGTCGCTGTGCTCGCCGAGAAGGTCGGCGTGTCGCGGGCGCTGCTCGCCCGGCGGTTCACCGACGTGGTGGGGGAGCCGCCGATGGCGTACCTGACCGGCTGGCGGCTCGCGCTCGCCGCGGACCTGCTCCTCGAACCCGGCGCGACCCTCGGCGCGGTGGCCAGGAGGGTGGGCTACGGGGGTGCTTTCGCGCTGAGCGCGGCGTTCAAGCGTGTCCGCGGTGTGAGCCCCCAACGGCATCGTGGACAATCCTGACATGTCACTCTGCCCGTGCGGGCTCGGCGAGCCCTACGACGACTGCTGCGGCCGCTTCCACCGGGGCACCGACGCGCCGCCGAGCGCCGAGCTGCTCATGCGTGCCCGGTACAGCGCGTACGTGGTCGGCGACCGCGACTTCCTGCTGCGCACCTGGCACGACAAGACGCGCCCGCGGCTGCTGACGGTCGAGGACGGGCAGCACTGGAAGGGCCTGTACATCCTGGACCGCACCGGCGGCGGGCTGTTCGACAGCGAGGGCACGGTCGAGTTCAAGGCGCGCTACGAGGCCGACGGCAAGCCGGGCGTGATGCACGACACGAGCCGCTTCGTGAAGGTCGACGGGGTGTGGCTCTACGTGGACGAGGTGTAGCGGGTCTTCCACTCCCGGTCCAGCATGGCGTAGACGTACTGGTCGCCGAACTCGCCCTTGAACAGCTCGTCCTCGACGAAGTGCGCCTCCCGGCGCATCCCGAGCCGGGACAGCAGCTGCCACGACGGCACGTTGCGGGTGTCGCACTTGCCGCAGATGCGGTGCAGGCCGAGGTCCTCGAAGCCCAGGCGCAGCATCGCCTCGGACGCCTCCCGGGCGTAGCCCCTGCCCTGGAAGCCGGGGTGCAGGACGAAGCCGAGCTCGCCCTGGCGGCTCACCGCGCTCTCCCACTTGAGCACGACCTGGCCGATGACCCGCCCGTCGAGGTCCATGGCGAGGACCAGCCACTGGCCCTCGGCGGTGAGCGCGTCCTGGGCGATGCGGTTCTTCAGCGAGGCCCGGGTCATCTCCTCGTCGTGGACGTCCCAGTAGAGGTAGCGCACGACGTCCGGGTCGCCGGTAAGGGCGTGCAGGTCGGCGAAGTCGCCCTCGGTGAACGGGCGCAGCGTCAACCGCTCGGTCCGGATGGGGTAGGAGGGGCGGAGCACGACTGGATGCTAACCCGCCAGTGAGCTCCGCAGCGTGACAATTGTGCCCGCCGGCGTCGACCGCACCGTGACCTCGTCGACGAGGTGCCTGGCCAGCCACAGGCCGCGGCCGCTGACCGCGTTGCTCGGCGGCAGCGTGGAGCCGTCCAGGCGCTCCGCGGGGATGCCGGAGCCCTTGTCGGTGACCTCGCACAGCAGCGTGCCGTCGAGGGTCCACAGCTTCACCGCGCCGCGCCCGCCGGCGTGCCGGACCGCGTTGGTGACGATCTCGTTGACGGCCAGGACGAAGTCCTCGAGGCGCTGGCCGAGCAGGCCCACAGCCGCCGCGGCCCGGCTCACGGCGTGCCGCACCGGGGTGATCTGCTCAGCGTCGAACTCCTCGACCAGCAGTGCCGTCTCAACGGCCTCAGCCACGGTGTCACCTTTCCGCTGCGTCTCCGCTGCGACGAAGCCGAGAGTACCCCGACCCGATCCGGAACACGCGCGGAAGTCACCCTGGAGTGCAAGATGCAGACCGGTACCCGCATCCTTGACGGCGTGGACGACGACTTGCGGGTCACCGACGACATTGCACTGCCGCGCACGGAGCTCGGCTGGCGGTTCAGCCGCTCCGGCGGGCCCGGCGGCCAGTCGGTCAACACGACCGACTCCCGGGTTGAGCTGCGCTTCGACCTGGGCGCGACGCAGGCGCTGCCTTCGGAGTTGAAGGAGCGCGCGCTGCTGCGGCTCGGCAACCGGCTCGTGGACGGCGTGCTGTCGATCGTCGCGTCCGAGCACCGCTCGCAGCTGCAGAACCGGCGCGCGGCCGAGCTGCGCCTGGTGACCGTGATCGCGCAGGCGATCGCCCCGCCACCCAGGCCGCGGAAACGCACAAAGCCCTCCAAAGGGGCGATCGAGCGGCGGCTCACGGACAAGCGGCGCACCGGCCTGCGCAAACAGGAGCGGCGCCGCCCCGAGGATTAGAAGATCAGGAAGTGGTACGGGTAATCGCGGCGCTGCTGACGGTGACGGTCCTGGTGGCGTGCTCGTCGGGTTCGCCCTCGCCGGGGGCCACGGTGTCGGAGACCCCGGGACATCCACCGCAGACCGGCGCGCTGCCCGGCATCTCCGACATGCCGACGCTCCCTCCCGGCGCGAGCCCCGTCATCTCCACCGGCTGGGAGGTCACCGTCTACTACACGGCCGTCGCCGCCCTGCACGGCGGCGCGTCGCAGCAGGTCACCGGCTGCCCGACGATCGACTGCGAGAAGGGCCGCAACCAGCGGGACCTCGGCAGCTTCCCGGCGTCGTTCGTCAAGGCCGTCAAGGACGAGGGGACCGGCCGCGTCGCCGACGGGCGATACCTCAACTGGTCCTACGACACCGGGTACTGGATGGACACCGCCCCGCGCGACACCGCCGGCCGCCCGCTCGTGCCGTGGGTGTCCGCCGCCGCCGACGGTGACGTGCTGCGCGCCGGCGCCCGGTTCAGCGTCCTGCGATGCGGCTCCGCGGCCGAGGTCACCGCCGCCGTCTGCGCCAGGCTGAAGGCGCCGACCTGGACGATCGTCGACGAGTTCACACCCGGCATGGGCGGCTCGAAACACGTGGACGTCTACGTCGGCGAGGAGACCGGCGCCGACTTCACCGACTCCGACCTGTACACCACCCTCCAGGGCGCCACCCTGTCCGTGCTGCGGGCATGATGATGGGCATGCGAGTCATCGTCTTCGGCGCCACCGGCATGGTCGGCAAGGGTGTCCTGCGGGAGTGCCTGCTCGCCGACGACGTCACCGAGGTGCTCGTCGTCGGCCGTTCACTGACCGGCCAGCGGCACCCGAAGCTCCGCGAGACCGTCCACGGCGACTTCACCGACTTCACCGGCGTCGACCTGACCGGCTACGACGCCTGCTTCTTCTGCCTCGGCGTCAGCTCCGTCGGCATGTCCGAGGAGGTGTACCGGCGGATCACCGTCGACTACACCCTGGCCGCCGCGCGGGCCGTGTCACCGGGCTCCACGTTCGTCTACGTGTCCGGCGCCGGCACCGGAACCAGCCGCAAGGCCAAGTGGGCGCAGGTGAAGGGCTCGGTCGAGGACACGCTGCTCGCCATGGACCTGCGGGCCTACATGTTCCGGCCCGGCTTCATCCAGCCGATGCACGGCGCCGTGTCGAAGGTCCGGCTGTACCGCGCGATGTACACCGTGCTGCGCCCGCTGACCGCGGGCCTGGTCCGCTTCGCGCCCGGCATCGCCACCACGACCCAGCAGATCGGCCGCGCCATGCTGCACGTCGCCCGCACCGGCGGCACCAAGCACGTCCTGGAGTCCCGCGACATCGCCGCGCTGTAAGGGCCCGGCGCAGGCGCGGTTACGATTGGTGACGGGACCGTTCGGCGATTAGGTGCTTCAGGGTACGGTTTGGAAGAACGCGCTGAACCGGGCCGGACGTCACGACTCGACAAGCGCTACGCCGGAGCTGGTTGCGGTCGCCGCTACGGCAGTTGCCAGCGCTGGTTCGGGGAGTTGTCGCAGTCCCACTGCCGCAGCACCGCACCCGGGGCGGGGCTGGCGGAGTCGACGCCGATGCAGCGGCCGCTGTTGAGGCTGACGAACCGGAAGCCGTCGCCGTCGCGCTGCAGGCGCCACTGCTGGTTGGGGCCGCCGTGGCAGTCCCACTGCACGATCTGGGCGCCGTTGTCCTTCGACCCGCCGTTGACGTCCAGGCAGCGGTTGTCCTTGGTGTTGACGAACGCGTACACGTCCTGGGTGCCGCCCACCAGCTGCGGCATCCACACCTGGGTCGGGTTGTTGTCGCAGGGCATCTGGACGGCGGCGGCGCCGTTGCCGTCGGGCGCCTGCATGCACAGCCCGGAGTGCGAGGCCCGCAGCAGCGTCGGCTTCGCCGCGATCACACCCTGCGGTGGGGGCGGTGACGGCGCGGCGCTGGACGGCGCGGGCGGGGGAGCGGCGCTGGACGCGGCCTGCGACGGGGCCTGCTCGGCGGGGGCGCCGGTCTGCTGCTCGGCGGCGCTCGGACCGCCGTCGCCGCTGCCGCCGCCCTGGAACGCGAAGACCAGTCCTGCCACGACCGCGACGACGAGGAAGCCGAACGCGCCGAAGAGCAGCGGGTCCTGCTTGATGCGCGGCGGTGGCGGCGGTGTCGGGCGGGGCCCGCCGTAGACGGTCATGGCCGCACAGCATAGATCAGCCGTTCGGGCGAGTCCTGACCACCAGCAGGCAACACTGTGTCAATCCGCCCCCGGAGGAGTTCACACTGTGCTGCCTTCGCGGGCCGTCCCGGCGCCATAGACTGCCGCTGGTACACGCAGCGTCACCGTCGTCGCTGGTGGAGAGGGGTCACGAGACGTGAAGGTCGCAGTTCCGCGCGAGGTCAAGAACCACGAGTACCGGGTGGCGATCACCCCCGCCGGAGTCCACGAGCTCACCGCGAACGGGCACGAGGTCTTCATCGAGGCCGGCGCCGGCGACGGCTCGTCGATCACCGACCAGGAGTTCCGCGAGGCCGGCGCGCAGATCCTGCCGACCGCCGACGACACCTGGGCCGCCGGCGACCTGGTCCTGAAGGTCAAGGAGCCGATCGCCGAGGAGTACCACCGCATGCGCGAGGGGCAGGTCCTCTTCACCTACCTGCACCTGGCCGCGTCGAAGGCGTGCACCGACGCCCTGGTCGACCGCAAGGTCACCGGCATCGCCTACGAGACCGTCGAGCTCACCGACCGGTCGCTGCCGCTGCTCGCCCCGATGTCGGAGGTCGCCGGGCGGCTCGCACCGCAGGTCGGCGCGTACCACCTGATGCGTGCCGGCGGTGGCCGCGGCGTCCTGCTCGGCGGCGTGTCCGGTGTCTACGCCGCGAAGGTCGTCGTCATCGGCGCCGGCGTCTCCGGCCTCAACGCGGCCGCGATCGCGCTGGGCATGCAGGCGGAGGTGCTGCTGCTGGACAAGAACATCTCCCGGTTGCGCGGCGCCGACGCGATCTACCAGGGGCACCTGCAGACGGTCGCCTCCAACAGCTACGAGATCGAACGCGCCGTCCTCGACGCCGACCTCGTCATCGGCGCGGTGCTCGTGCCGGGCGCGAAGGCCCCGAAGCTCATCACCAACGACCTGGTGAAGCGGATGAAGCCCGGCAGCGTCCTCGTCGACATCTCGATCGACCAGGGCGGCTGCTTCGAGGACTCCCGCCCGACCACGCACGCCGAGCCGACGTACAAGGTGCACGACTCGATCTTCTACTGCGTCGCGAACATGCCCGGCGCGGTCCCGCACACCAGCACGTACGCGCTGACCAACGTCACCCTGCCCTACGTGGTGGAGCTGGCGAACCGGGGCTGGCGTGAGGCGCTGCGCCGCGACCCGGCCCTCGCGCTGGGGCTCAACACGCACGACGGGCACGTGACGTACGGGCCGGTCGCCGACGCGCACGGCATGGAGCATCTCGCGCTGGCGGACGTGCTGGCCTAGACGGTGCGGCTCGACCCGGCGGAGGCCGCCGCGACCCGTGACCCGGGCGCGGCGGCTACCGTCGTGCCCGTGGA